>JASGEM010000020.1:0-7469 GCA_049841235.1 Propionicimonas sp.
CGAAGCCGATGCCGGCCCGCATCGCTGCCGCCGGGCTGCCCGCCGGCAGCGGCGCGCCCTTCAGGTGAACCTCACCGGCCGTGTACGGGTCGACGCCGAAGACCGCCCGGGCGACCTCGGAGCGGCCCGCGCCGACCAGTCCGGCCAACGCGACGATCTCGCCGGCGCGGACGTCGAAGCTGATGTCGGCGAACCGGCCGGGGAAGGTCAGCCCGCGCACTTGCAGCACGACGTCGCCGATCGGCGCCTCGAGCTTGGGGAACAGTTCGTTGACATCGCGTCCCACCATCATCCGGACGATCTCCGGGACGCTGGTCCGCTCGGTGGTGACGGTGTCGACGTAGCTGCCGTCCCGCATCACGGTGATGGTGTCGCAGAGCGAGAACACCTCGTCGAAGCGGTGCGAGATGAACATCAGCGCACGTCCCTCGTCGCGCAGGCTGCGGGCGACCGCGAACAGCCGGTCGACCTCGACGCCGGAGAGCGCCGCGGTCGGCTCGTCCATGATCAGCACCTTGGCGTCCAGCGAGATGGCCTTGGCGATCTCGATGATCTGCTGGTCGGCGATGGACAGGCCCTGGGTCAGGCGGTCAGGGTCGATCGCGACACCCAGCCGAGTCATCAACTCGACCACCTCGGCGCGCATGGCGGCCCGGTCGATCATGCCGAAGCGGGCCACCGGCTGGCGTCCCATGAAGATGTTCTCGGTGACCGAGAGATCGGGGAAGAGGGTGGGCTCCTGGTAGATCACCGCGATTCCGGCCGCCTTCGACTCAGCGGTGCTGCGGAACTCGACCGGCTGGCCTTCGAGCTTGAACTCGCCGGTGTCGCGGGCGTAGAGCCCAGCCATGATCTTCACCAGCGTGGATTTGCCGGCGCCGTTCTCGCCGACCACGGCATGGATGGATCCGGGGTGCAGGGTCAGCTCGCCGTCTCGGAGCGCAATCACGGCGCCGAATCGCTTTGACACGCCACGCAGTTCAAGCATCGGTGACCGGTTCTCGATCGCCATCCGCGCCCTCCTCGCCGCTGGATTGAAACGTTCCATCTACGTTCCAAACGTAGGAGCGGGAATGCCGGTTGTCAAGCTGGAATCAGGTCACGATTTGATAAGCAGAGGATTGCCGCACGACGAGTTCCGGCGTCATCTGCACTCCCCGATGCTCATGCGGCAGGTCGTCGTCGGCGGCTTGGATCTCCGCGAAGAGCAGTTCGGCGGCCCGCGCCCCCAGCTGGGCACGCGGCTGCCGGACGGACGACAGTGGGACGGCCGCCGCCGCAGCGAAGGCGATGTCGTCGTAGCCGACGATCGCCATCTCCTCGGGCACCCGGAGCCCGGCGAGAGCGAAGCCCTGCAGCAGGCCGATCGCCAGCAGATCGTTGAGGGCGAAGACGGCTGTGGGGCGTTCGCCGTCCTCCAGCATCAGCAACTCGCCGGCAGCTCGGTTGCCCCACGCGACATCGAGTAGATCGGTCGACACCACCAGCAACGAGGCGTCGGGCACCGCCTGCAGGGCAAGTTCGGCGCCGCGACGCCGGTCCCGCACCTGAGTCAGCTCACCCCGGCCGCCGACGATGGCGAGTTGGCGGTGTCCCTGCGCCAGCAGGTGCGCGACCGCCAGCCGTCCACCCTCGATGTCGTCCATCCCGACCGAGCAGAAGTTGGTCGCGCCCGCCGCGCGATCGACCAGGACCACCGGAATGCCGCGCTGCCGCAGCTGGTCGGCTTGCAGGACGCTGCCTCCCACCGGCGCGACGAGCGCCCCGCGCACCCGCTGCTGCTGGAAGTGGTCGAGCAGGGTCGCCTCGCGATCCGGCCGCTGATCGCTGTTGCCGACGTGCACCGAGTAGCCATGGTCGTAGAGGACGTCCTCCGCACCCCGCACCACGTCGGCGAAGAAGGGATTGGCGATGTCCATCACGACCATGCCGATCGAGCGGCTCCGCCCGGCGCGCAGCTGCCGAGCGGACTCGTTGCGCACCCAGCCCAGCTTCTCGATCGCGGCGTTGACCCGCTGCCGCGTGGGATCGGCCACCAACTGCGGTGAGTTCAGGACGTTCGACACCGTGCCGACGGAGACGCCGGCCAGCGCCGCCACATCCTTCATGCTCACCGATGCCCGGCGCTTCACCACAGTCCCTCCCGCAGCCTGACGGATTCGTCGCCAGCCTAACGGTTGAACCGTCTCAGTCCAGCGAGTCCCGGACGACTCACTGTCGCGTCATGGCGACCGGTCAGCGCCCTGCGGTGCAGACCGAGGCGAGATCCCCGTGATAGACCAGCACCGAAGGACTCCCGCCGCAGATGGTGGCGGACGCCCGCTGACCCAGCTCGACGGATTCGGGCAGCGCGTGGCCGCGGACCCGGGCCTCCATGCCGAGCAGCTGGTCGATCAGGGTGGGCGGCGCGTCGGTGACGATCCGGGTCTCGTCCGGGTTCAGTCCCATCGTCTCGACGGCGTGCGGGTAGGCGTCCATCACCCCGAGCTCGACGTCGATCAGGCCGTGTTCGATGGCGGTCTTGGGGTCGAAGATGTGCGCACCGAGCGTGTCGACGATGAACGACCTCTCCAGCCCGCGCGCCTCGGCCACCCATCCGGTGAAGTCGTCGTACATGTTCTGGATCGCGCCGGTGAACACCTGGCGTTCCTCTTCGGTCATGTCCCGGAAGGGGTTGCCGAAGTCCTTGCCGCGGCCCATCGTCAAGTACTCCTGGGTGATGCCGCCGGTGGTCACCACGCCGGGCTCCAGGATGGTGCCAGTGATGGCGGTGACGTCCCTGAACCGGCTGAGCGGGCCGAAGATCACGCCGATGCTCCCGATCAGCGAGCCGTGGTCGGCGATGATCTCGTCCGCGCCGGCCATCGCGTACATACCGCCGGAGGCCGACATGCCCTGCACGAAGGCAACCACCTTCTTGCCCGAACGTTCCTGGTAGCGGGTGACCGCGTCGGCGATCGCCTTGGAGCCGTTGATGCTGCCGCCAGGGGTGTTCAACAGCAGCATCAGCCCGTCCGTCTCGTCCCCGATGGAGTCGATCGCCGCGGCCAGTTCGTAGCCGTAGGTGCCACCGGAGAGCGTCGAACCGTCGGAGGTGCCGGCGAGGATCGGTCCGGTGACCGAGAAGGCGTGGACGGTCTTGCTGGCGTTCGGCGCACCCCACACCGTCTGGACTCCCGGAGCCGTCTGCACCGAGCCGGCGCTGCCGGCCAGCAGCCCGAACAGCAGCGAACTGACGAGCATGCCGATAGCCAGCGTCGCGCCCAGCCCGATGCCCACTCCGGAGCCGATCCCGAAGCCTCGTCCGAACCCGCCCTTCGCCGGCTGGCTGGCCGCGGTCGCCGGATACGGCGGAACCGGCGGGTAGTAGGGCGCCGGATAGCCGTAGGGTGGCGTCACGGGTCTGGTGCCGCCAGCTGTCGGCGTCTGGGAGTTCGGCTGGCTGGGGTTCTGCTCGGTCATCGGTCCTCGCCTGGTCGGGGGTTGTGCCACCACCCTAGGCGCACCCGGCCCGCCGGGCGGCGAGCAGGCACGTCCGGCATCGCGTGCAGCCGGTAGATTGGCCCGGTCAGAACTGCAGAAGGAGCCAGCAGAGTGAGTGACCTCGCCACCACGGCCACCAGCATCGCTGCCTCGCACAGCGAGGCGTCTTCCTTGCCCTCGGTCGACACCGACCAAACTCGGGTCGCCGCTCGGGCTTCGTCGATCTACTCCCAGGCCCTGGGAGTGATCGAGTCGATCGAGCCCCGGATCGCCGAGGCGACCCGGGCCGAGTTGAGCGACCAGCGAGGTTCGCTGAAGCTGATCGCCAGCGAGAACTACGCCTCGCTGCCGGTGCTGATGACCATGGGCACCTGGCTCTCCGACAAGTACGCCGAGGGCACCGTCGGGCATCGCTTCTACGCCGGCTGCCAGAACGTCGACACCGTCGAGGCCGTCGCCGCCGAGCACGCCCGTGAACTCTTCGGAGCCGAGTACGCCTACGTCCAGCCGCACTCCGGGATCGACGCCAACCTGGTCGCCTACTGGGCGATCCTCTCCCATCGGGTGGAGTCCCCCACCCTGGAGCGGCTCGGCGCCAAGACCGTCAACGACCTCTCCGAATCCGACTGGGAGGCGCTCCGCGCCACCTTCAACACCCAGCGGGTGATGGGCATGAGCCTGGATGCCGGTGGCCACCTCACCCATGGCTTCCGGCACAACATCTCGGGCAAGATGTTCCGCCAGCACGCCTACGGCACCAACCCCGAGACCGGCCTGATCGACTACGACAAGCTGCGATCGGACGCCCGCGAGTTCCAGCCGCTGATCATCGTGGCCGGCTACTCCGCCTATCCGCGCCGGATCAACTTCGCGAAGATGCGCGAGATCGCGGACGAGGTGGGCGCCACCCTGTTCGTCGACATGGCGCACTTCGCCGGTCTGGTGGCCGGCAAGGTGTTCACCGGCGAGGAGGATCCGATCCCCTACGCCCATGTCGTGGCCTCCACCACCCACAAGTCGCTGCGCGGCCCGCGTGGCGGTTTCGTGCTGGCCACTCCGGAGTATGCCTCCGCCGTCGACCGCGGCTGCCCGATGGTGCTCGGCGGTCCGCTCAGCCACGTGATGGCCGCCAAGGCGATCGCCTTCGCCGAGGCCCGCCAGCCCGCCTTCCAGACCTACGCCCAGGCGGTCGCCGACAACGCCAAGACCCTGGCCGATGGTCTGATGAAGCGCGGCGTGAAGCTGGTCACCGACGGCACCGACAACCACATCGTGCTGATGGACGTCAGTGGCTTCGGGCTCACCGGACGGCAGGCCGAGTCGGCCCTGCTGGAATCCGGCATCGTCACCAACCGCAACTCGGTGCCGGCCGATCCGAACGGCGCCTGGTACACCTCCGGCGTCCGCGTCGGGACGCCCGCGCTGACCTCCCGCGGCTTCGGCGCTGCGGAGTTCGATCGGGTCGCCGAGCTCATCGCCGGCGTGCTGACCGCCACCACCCCCGCTCCCACCGCCGCCGGGGCCCCCGGCAAGGCCAAGTACCTGCTGGCCGATGGCACCGCCGACCGCACCAAGGCCGCCGCCGCTGAGTTGCTGGATGCCCACCCGCTCTACCCGGGTCTGGAGCTGTAGGGATCCACTGATCAACGCGCTGCAACGATGGTTGAGCTTGTCGAAACCGTTGCCATCGGCAGGTTTCCCCTGGTCTCGACAAGCTCGACCGGCGATAGTCAATGCTTCCGTAGCAGAGCACCGACCCACCGTCGCTATTGGGCTGCCGGTGGGTTGAGCCGCCTGGGGCCCCGGGACGGTCCCGCCGGTCCGGGTCCCGACATGCCGGACCCCGCTGTTGTCGGGGTACCAGAATCCCGGCCTGAAGCGACCCCCGCTGTTGTCGTTCCCAGGCTGAATTGGCACCTGGCTGCGACGATTTCGGGTCTGGCGGTGATCCGGATGCGGCAGCACCGCCATCGCAACAACATCGGTGGTCCGCCACGGCATCGCAGTCGGCCCGGGCCGACGGACGTGATCAGCGGGAGAAGAGCGTTCCCTGCATGGTAGTCACGAAGTTGCGCACGGCGTCCGGCAGATCGCGCAGGTGCCAGTCGGAGCCCGCGTGGTACCAGGAGAGGTCCTCGCCGTCGGCGGTCTCGTCGGCGTCGGTGTCCGCGATCGCCTGCAGCCAGCGGTCGGCACCGCCCAGAACCACCGCGTAGGGCAGGATCAGCGCCAGTTGCTCCTGCTCGCGGCCCTTGGGCAGCTGGTCGGTGGGCTGGGTGAGCAGCGTGCTGCTGAGCGCCTGGAGGCCGCTCAGCACGCCGGCCCCGGCGGTGGTCCGCGAGGGCATCTCGGCCGCGACGAACACCAGGCCGAGAGCGATCAGCACCAGCGCCACGCCCACCAGGCCGAAGGTCGTGAACGCGGCCAGCAGGATGGTCACCAGCAGGGCCGCGGCGAGGGCGATCCAGCCCAGCCGCGTCCAGGTGTTGCGGGTGGTGTCCGGACGCCGGGCGAACCAGCCGCGGGAGACCACGTCGTCGTACAGCTCGGACTGCACCTGGGGGATCACCGGGACGACCGCGGACGGCAGGCTGGAGACGGTCACCGAACCGCCGGCCGGCGCCACCGCGTCCAGCAGCGTCCGCTCGTAGGGGGCCAGCGAGGCATCGCCGTCCAGACGCTCGAACGACCAGTCGGTCGCGGCATGGGCCGAAGCCCGCTCCAACTCGTGGATCCGCAGGTGGCCGCG
Source organism: Propionicimonas sp. (assembly GCA_049841235.1). GTDB lineage: Bacteria > Actinomycetota > Actinomycetes > Propionibacteriales > Propionibacteriaceae > Propionicimonas. The sequence goes on from JASGEM010000020.1 coordinate 6,233, forward strand.
GACCGCCAGATCCAGCACCGTGGCGGTGATGTCGACCGGGTCGACATGCTCGTCCAGCACCGTGCCGACCTGACCCGGACGCACGGCGTCCAGCACCCGGAACTCGCTCTGGCCGGCGGCGATCGGGTGGAACTCGGCGATCCGGGTCGGCGCGACCGTCCCCGCGGCGTCACGTCCGACCTTGCGGTGGGCGAACCACAGGCCTACTCCACCCAGAACCAGCAGGGCGAGCGCGCTGAGCAGTTCGGCCGGGCCGACGGAGAACGCCCGCTCGGCGGTCCACAGCGTCCGGAGATCCTCGTTGACCGCGATCATCCCACCGGGGAACCGCATGATCGCCTCGACGAAGTGACCGGCGGGCAGTCCCTCGTGATGGAACACCGGCGCGGGATTGTCGTGGGTGCCGCCGCTGAAGAAGGTGCAGGCGCCCGGTGCGGCCGGATCGCCGGCGGCGCAGTCGATCGAACTGAAGATCGCCGGTGCAGCGACGGTTCCCTCGAAGAGGGTGACCGGCAGGCTCAATCCCTGCACCAGCGGCCACTGCACCACGGTGCTGCCATCGGCGGCCGCCATCGAGGCGCCGCGCACGGTGTAGGTCAGGACGATGGGCTCGGTCGCGCCGTCGGTGGCGATGCTGACAGTCGTCGTCCGCTCTCCCGCGGTCACCGTGACGGCGAGGTCGGTGGCGCCGGCCTTCGCGGTCACGTCGCTGATCGCGAAGCGGTACTCCTGGCTGTTGGGCGTCCTGGTGGCGGTGTCCATCACCTGGGTGAAGGTGGCCGGTGCTGCATCGAAGGTGATCGTCGCCGTCACGTGCAGCGCGCCGTCCGGTTCGACGGAGGCCTGTACCAGGTAGCTGTCGACGGTTTCGGCGGCATGGGCGGTGCCCCCGCCGGCGATCCAGGCGATCGCACCCACCAACGCGATCAGCATCGTCCGCAGCACACGGGAGGCAGTCTTCGTCACGGCTATCGTCCTCACAGGTCGTGCCCTCCCCACCGGGCTGGCGGCCACCAGCGTAACGGTGCCCGGCCCGGGGCGCACCCATGTCCCGGCCGCAATCCTGCCCGGGGGCACCCAGCAATTACTCCCCCGGCGAGCCTGTCGCAGGTGATCCCGCCGCCCTTACTCTGAGCGGCGTGACGCAGCAACCGTGGGGGCAGCAGCCGCTGCAACATCCGGCGGGCCAGCCGGTGTGGGGCCAGCCGCAGCAGCCGTGGGGCCCGGCCCAGCAGTC
>JASGEM010000021.1:0-2742 GCA_049841235.1 Propionicimonas sp.
ACCATGATCGATGCGGCCTTGTCGGCCAGCCGCTCGCGGAAGACCTTGATGAAGTCCTTGCCGAAATCGTCGTTCTGGTAGAGCACGCCGATCTTCGCGTCGGGCTTCTCCTTGACGATGTATTTGGCGTAGATGCGGGCCTCGCTGGCGTAGCTCGGCTGCCAGCCCATGGTCCACGGATATTGCTTGGGGTTGTTCCATTTCGAGGCGCCGCTCGCCACGAACAATTGCGGCACCTTCTTCTCGTTCATGTAGGGGCGGATCGCGCCATTGGTGGACGTGCCGAGCGAGCCGAAGATCAGCAGCACGCCGTCGCTCTCGACCAGCTTGCGCGCCTGCTCCACCGTCTTCGGCGGCGAATAGGCATCGTCATAGGAGATGAACTTGATCTTGCGGCCGTTGATGCCGCCCTCGGCGTTGACCTTGTCGAAATAGGCTTCTTCGGTCTTGCCGATCGAGGCGTAGGCGGAGGCCGGGCCGCTATAGGGCATGATGTTGCCGATCTTGATCTCGGTGTCGGTGGCACCGCTGTCGTATTTCTTCTGCGCCTGCGCCGGGCCGTTCACTGCAATGCACAATGCGAGCGCGGCCGAAAGGGCCGCAAGAAGACGATAGGCAGTCATTGCTCTCCCACCCCGGTTGGATCGGCGCTGCATTGAACAAGATTGAGGCGCGGCGTCAACAAAAAGCCCCCGCGATCGCTCGCGGGGGCTTCTCGGGTTGGACTATGACGTCAGCGTGTCACTCGGAGGCGACGTCGCCGGAGATGATGTCGCCGAACAGTTCCCATTTCTCGCCCTTGAAGCGCTGCATCTGCAGCTGAGAAATCGGTGCGAAGTCGGTCGCGCTGGTGTTGATCTTGACGCCGGGCAGCAAGGTGTCCGGCACGAAGTCCTTCAGGGATGCGGCCTGCTTCATGAGGTTGGCGCGGGTGAGATCGTCACCGCACATCTCCAGGACCTTGGCGAGCGTCGATGCCGCGCCGTAGCCGTAGACCATGCCGGTGTCGGTCTTGTCGGCGCCGGGCAGGTACTTGTCGACGAACTCGTTCCACTTCTTCATGCCGGGGTCGTTGTTCCACTGCGGGTCCGTCGAGTCCTTGGCATAGGCCGCCGACAGCACGTTCTGCGAGGCCTCGAAGCCGGCCGGCTTCATCACGCTGCCGACCGAGATCGACACGTTGGTGAGGATCTGCAGCGGCTTCCAGTTGAGCTCCGCGGTCTTCTTGATGGTCTGCGCCGCGAATTTCGGCGTCGTGTAGATCAGCAGCACGTCGGGGTTGGCGGCCTTGATCTTGACGATGTGACCGTCGATCGACGGCTCGGAGATCTCGTAGCTCTCCTCCATGATGATCATGGAAGCGCCCTTGGTGCCGAGACCGTCCTTGGTGCCCTTGAGGTAGTCTTTGCCGAAATCGTCGTTCTGATAGAGGATCGCGATCTTGGCGTCCGGCCTCTCCTTCATCAGCCATTTCGCGTAGATCTGCGCTTCGCTCTGGTAGGAGGGCTGCCAGCCCATGGTCCACGGGAAGTTCTTCGGGTCGTTCCACTTGGTGGCGCCGGTCGCGACGAACAGCTGCGGGATCTTCTTGGCGTTGAGGTATTTCTGGATCGCCGTGTTCGAGGGCGTGCCGAGCGGGTTGTAGACGGCCAGCACCTCGTCGCTCTCGACGAGCTTGCGCACCTGCTCGACGGCCTTCGGCGGCGAATAGGCGTCGTCATAGGTGATGAAGTTGATCTTGCGGCCGTTGATGCCGCCCTTGTCGTTGATCATCTTGAAGTAGGCTTCTTCGGTCTTGCCGATGATGCCATAGGCCGACGCCGGGCCGCTGTACGGCATGATGTTGCCGATCTTGATCTCGGTGTCGGACGCGCCGGTATCGTACTTCTTCTGGGCAAGCGCTGCGGTAGAGGCGAGGGTCGCGACCGCCGTGACGAGAGTGGCGGTTCGCAGAGTTCTTCCAAGAAACAATTTGGTCTCCTTCCTTGTGATTGGTTTCAGTTTTTTCTGAGCTTGCCGGCGAGCTGCTGGCCCATGATCGCGATCTGCCTGGCGCCGTGCGGCACGAGGTAGATGACGATGAACAGGAGCACGCCGAACACGGCGCCGGAGAGCCCCTTCGAGATGCTCTCGGCCATGTTCGGCACGAAGATGATGAAGGCGGAACCGATGATCGAGCCGGGCAGCCAGCCGACGCCGCCGACGACCATGCCGAGGAACAGCGAGATCGCGAGCGTGATGGTGTAGCTGTCCGGGGCGACGAATTGCACCGCGATGGCGCCGAGGCCGCCGGCGATGCCGGTGATGCCGGCGGAGACGCCGAAGGCCAGCGTCTTGTAGAGCGCGACGTCGACGCCCATGGCGGAGGCCGCGATCTCGTTGTCGCGGATCGCCATGAAGGCGCGGCCCGAGCGGGAACGCAGCAGGTTGACCGAGAAGACGTAGATCGCGATCGAGACCGCCAGCGTGAAGTAGTAGAGCCACATGTCCTGCGACATCGGCAGCCCGAACGGCGCATCCGGCTTCGTCACCACGAGGCCCTGCACGCCGCCGGTCCAGTGCTCGAGGAAATTCAGCTTCAGGAGCTGCGGCATGGCGGTCGCGAGCGCGAACGTGGCCAGCGCCAGATACACCCCCGACAGCCTCAGCGCCGGCTGGCCGAACAGGAAGCCGGCGCCGAAGCAGAGCACGCCCGCCACCGGAAGGCACAGCGCGTAGTTGATGTTGAACTGCTCCATCATC
>JASGEM010000022.1:0-39328 GCA_049841235.1 Propionicimonas sp.
GCGGGGGAGCGGCGCCCCGTCCGCCGCCATCCGGTCGGCCTCGGCCGGGGCCGCCGCGCGGCGGGAGCCGGTCCCGGCCTGGATGCGCGGATTGGTGGTCTTCCTCTGCCTGCAGACGATCTCCGTCTTCTCGCTGATCGCCTGGGTGGCGCCGAGTGCGGAGGCGGCGGGCGCCTCCCCGTCCACCGCCGCCACGATGCTGGGCCTGCTCTCCGCGCTGCAGGTGGTCAGCGGGGTGGGGCTTCCCCTGATCGCCCAGCGCTGGCAGCGCAGTGGTCTCTGGGTGGTGATCTCGGCGCTGGCCGTCCTGGCCGGAACCGTGCTCTTCGCAATTGGCGTGGTCCAGCAGCACGACGTGGCGGGTGGCTGGCCGGCGGTCACGCTGATGGCGCTCGGACACGGCGGCTCGTTCGCCATGGCCAACTACCTGGTGGCGGCCCGTGCCGGTGGCGAGAACGACACGATCCGGTTCGGCGCGCTGATGATGCTGTGGTCGCAGCTCGCGGGTGCGCTGGGCCCGCTGCTGCTCGGTGCGGTGCGCGATCAGGCGGGGGGCTACCCGGCGGTGTGGTGGGTGCTCACCGGTATCGCCGCGGCGATGCTGGCTGGTGCACTGGGGCTGCTGGGCTTCCTGCGTCGTGACGCGGAGATCGCCGCTGTGACCGGTTAGCGCAGGCCCCGGCAGCCCTGAAGGAGATGCCGGTGCCCTGACGCTCCAGTCACCCGGATGCAAAGCCGGGCGGGGACGGCGGCAGGGCAGCGCCTATTTGGTCGAACCTCTTGACACGGGTGTGGTGGAGAACTACGTTGAAGCAACTGATCATGACAACATGTCAACAGGTCAGGGTTGCGAGACTGGCTCGCACATGTGATCCGGGCGGTGACCTCGATGGCCGACAAGGTGCTGAAGTACTCCACCGTGAAGCGATCGATCGTGGAGAGGATTCGCAGCCAGGAATACGGGGTGAACTCCCGCATTCCCAGCGAGGCCGAGCTGGCTGAGATGCACCGGGTGAGCCGCATCACGATCCGCAAGGCGATCGACGATCTGGTGGTCGACGGCCTGCTCTACCGGATTCAGGGCAAGGGGACATTCGTCCGCAACGACGAGGTCTCCCACGACCTCTTCTCGCTGGCGAGCTGCACCCAGGAGATCGAGAGCATGGGCATGAAGGCGACCCGGCGGGTGCTGCGTGCCGAGGTCGTGCCGGCCGACCAGCGGCAGGCCGCGCGGCTCCAGGTCGACGAAGGCAGCCCGGTCTTCGTCCTCGAGCGGGTCTACTACGCCGACGGGCACCCGGTGAACTACACCATCAGCAACCTGCCGGTGGAATGGATGCCCGGCCTCGACCAGCACGACTTCTCCGCCGAATCTCTCTACGACGTGATCGAGACCCACTACGGAGTGTCGATCAAGGACGCTCGCCGCACCGTCGAGGCATGCCTGGCCGACGGCGTTCCCGCCACCGAGCTCGAAGTGGAGCCCGGCGCTCCGCTGATCCTGTTCAAGTGCGAGGCGAACGGCGTCGTTCCGACGCCGGCCGGCGATCCGGTGCGACGGGTGATCGAGGCATTCACCTGCTGGTATCGCACCGACGTCCACAAGTTCTACATCAACCAAGTCAGGTAGTCGCACGCCCCGTGTCGATCCCTGAACCAACGAAGAGGAAGGGACCATGTCCATAACCAAGAAGGTCTCCGGGTTAGCCGGAGCACTACTCCTGAGCCTGACGCTGCTGCTCAGCGCCTGCTCCCCCGCGACGCCGCCCGCCGGCGAACCGGCCCCTGAGAACACTGGACAGGCGCCGGCCGCGGGCAAGATCGCCCTGGTGGCCTCCGCCGCAGGCGCGAACGACAATGGCTACAACCAGACCGCGGTCGAAGGGCTCAAGCAGCTCGCCGGCGAGACCGGTGTGGAGTACAAGGTGGTCGAGGCCACCACCGACTACCCAGGCACGCTGAAGACCCTGGCCCAGGCCGGGTTCAACCTGATCTTCTCGCTGGAATACGACTTCACCGCGCTGATCGAGGGCGTCGGTGGCGAGGCCCCGCTGGCCGAGCAGTTCCCCGACACCACCTTCGTGGTCTTCAACGCCAACCCGAACCTGAAGGAGGATGGCACCGCGATCCACAACAACGTGATCTCGGTCATGTTCAACGTCAACGAGGCCTCCTACCTCGCCGGTGCGCTCGCCGTACAGGTGATCGAGAACTCCGCGGTGCTGTTCGACGCCGGCACCCACTCCTTCACCGCGACCCCCGACGGCCGCAAGGTCGGTTTCATCGGCGGCACCCAGTCCGCCGGCATCGAGGTCTTCTCCTTCGGCTACGCCGAGGGCATCGACTATGCCGCCCAGCAGTTCGGCGCGGACGCCGTCTACACGATGTACTCCACCTTCGATGCGGGCTTCGTCGACACCGCCAAGGGCTCGACCACCGCCGGAACCTACTTCGACCAGGGCGCCAACGTGGTGTTCAGCGTGGCCGGTTCGGTCGGTGACGGCGTGGCCGCGAAGGCCAAGGAGGTCGGCAAGCTCGCCATCATGGTCGACGCCAACAAGGACGACAGCCAGCCCGGCAACATTCTGACCAGCGTGCTGAAGAACACCAACGTGCCGGTTCAGGAACTGGGCAAGAAGCTGCTGGACGGCACCCTGGCCGCCGAGGGTGGCAAGGAACTCTCCTACGACCTCGACTCCGGGGCCACCGGCATCACCGATCTCAGCGTGATCGAGACGGCCCTGAAGGCCGACGACGCCGCCAAGGCGAAGTGGGGCGAGATCCGGGCCTTCCTCGACGACACGACGGCCAAGGTCAAGGACGGCACGATCAAGGTCACCAACGCGCAGGTGGGAGAGACCCTCGACTACGCGACGCTGACCCACGTCAAGCTTCCCTGAGCGCTGCGGACGGGGTGAGCAGGGTGCTGATCGTCGAAACCGTGGAACTCACCAAGCGGTTCGGTGAGTTCACCGCCAACGACGGCATCGGCCTGCAGGTCAAGCAGGGCGAGATCAAGGCGATCGTCGGCGAGAACGGTGCGGGCAAGTCCACGCTGATGAACATGCTCTACGGCCTGCTCACCCCGACCAGCGGGAAGATCCTGATCCGGGGCGAGGAGCAGCACTTCTCCTCGCCCTCGGACGCGATCCGCGTCGGTCTGGGCATGGTGCACCAGCACTTCAAGCTGGTGCCCAGCCTGACCGTGGCGGAGAACATCGTGCTCGGTGTCGAAGAACGGATCCACAGCAAGGTGGGACGGTTGCCGTTCATCGACCGGCGCAAGCAGCTCGCGGACGTCCAGGCCACGATCGACCGGTTCGGCATGGACCTCCACGCCGGCGATCGGGTGGCCGATCTCTCGATCGGCCTCAAACAGCGGGTGGAGATCATGAAGATGCTCTACCGCGACGTCGAGATCCTGATCCTGGACGAGCCCACCGCCGTCCTCACCCCGCAGGAAGTGGACGCACTGATCGTCACGCTCAAGGAACTGCAGTCGCTCGGCAAGACGATCATCGTGATCACCCACAAGTTGAGCGAGGTGATGCAGCTCTCCGACAGCGTCACCATCATCAAACGCGGCAAGGTGGTGGCAGGCCTGCAGACCGCCCGGACCAACCAGCGCGAGCTGGCCCAGCTGATGGTGGGACGCGATGTCGTGCTCAGCCTGGAGCGCCACGAGCGCGACTGCTCGGGACACCCGATCGTCTACGCGGTACGCGGTCTTTCCACCATCGACGAGCAGGGCAAGCAGGTGCTCGACGACATCGACCTGACCGTCCGGCAGGGCGAGGTGCTGGGCATCGCCGGAGTGGAGGGCAACGGCCAGAGCGAACTGCTGAAGGTGCTGACCGGGCTGATGACCGTCACCGCCGGCAGCGTGACCCTGGGGGACCGGGATCTCACCAACGCCTGGCCGATGACGATCCGCGACGCCGGGGTCGGCGTCATCCACGAGGACCGCTACCAGCACGGGCTGTGCCGGGATCTCTCGATCTCGGACAACGTCATCGCCGGCTACCACGAACGTCCGGACGTCTGCCGCAACGGCCTGTTGCGCCGCCGCCAGATCGACGCCAAGCGGGACCGGCTGATCGAGGGCTACGACATCCGGGTGGCCGATCCGGCCGGCGCAGTCAGCCAGCTCTCCGGCGGCAATGCCCAGAAGGTGATCATCGCCCGGGAGTTCGATCCGGCGCCGACCCTGCTGATCGCCGCCCAGCCGACCCGCGGCGTGGATGTCGGCTCGATCGAGTTCATCCACCGCCAGATCCTCGAACTGCGCGACCAGGGTACGGCCGTCCTGCTGATCTCCAGCGAACTCTCCGAGATCATGAGCCTTTCGGACCGGATCGCGGTGATGTACCGCGGCTCGGTGATCGGCGAGGTCACCGATGTCGGCAACGCCACCACCACCGAGATCGGGCTGCTGATGGCCGGGATCGTGGAACCCGCGGAGGCCGGACGATGAACGCTCTGCTCTCCCGCCTGCCCCGGCTCAAGGGACTGGGCGTCAACATCCTGAACGCGCTGATCCCGGTGGTGAGCGCCTTCGTGATCGGCGCGGTGATCATCGCCCTGCTCGGCGAGGATCCGCTGGCCACCTACGGGTTCATGATCAACAGCACGCTGCTCGATCCGGCGGGCTTCCTGAAGACCCTGCACTTCGCCAGCCCGCTGATCCTCACCGGCCTGGCGATCGCCGTCACCTTCAAGGCCAACATCTTCAACATGGGCGTCGAGGGGCAGTTGCTCGGCGGCGCGTTCATGGCCGCCATCCTCGGCTTCAGCGTCGAGGGGCTGCCGTCCATCGTCCACGTGCCGTTGTGCCTGCTGGCCGGCGTGGTCACCGGCATGCTGTTCGCCGCGGTGCCGGCCATCCTGCGGGCGTACTTCCACGTCAACGAGATGGTGGTGACGCTGATGCTCAACTACGCCATCATCGAGATCCTCCGGGTGCTCTCCCAGAGCGTCTTCCGGGATCCGGCCTCCGGCTATGTCTCCACCCCGGCGGTCGCCGACAGCGCCATGTTCACCCGCCTGTTCGGCACCAGCCTGACCCTGTTCTTCCCGGTCACGCTGGTGGCCTTCGCCGCGATGTACGTGGTGTTCCAGCGCTCGAAGCTGGGCTACGAGATCACCTCGATGGGGATCAACCCCGACTTCGCCGAAGCCTCCGGCATGAACGTGCGCCGCAAGGTGATGACCATCATGCTGATCAGCGGCGCGCTCAGCGGCCTGGCCGGGGCCGGCTTCATGCTGAGCGAGAAGTTCAAGTACACCCTCGACTTCTCCACCAACCCGGGCCTGGGCTGGGACGGCATGCTGATCTCGCTGCTCGGCGGCCACAGCCCGATCGGCATCCTGATCGCCGCCGTCTTCTACGCCGCCCTGAAGACCGGTGCCGATGCGATCAGCATCTTCTCCGACGTGCCCAAGGAGATCGTCAGCGTGATCCAGGGCCTGATGATCCTGTTGCTCTCCATCCGCTATCTGCGGCGCTCGCCGGACGCGTTCCGGCTGTTCCGCGGCGACAACGACAAGGCGGGCAAGCGCGAAGCCAAGGCGGTGTCGGCATGAACGCCCAGAAGATCCTCTACGACATGCTCTCCTACAGCGCGCCGATCATCCTCTGCGTACTGGGCGGCAACTTCGCCCACAGCGCCAACGTGCTCAACATCGCGCTCGAAGGCATGATGCTGGTCGGTGCCTTCGTCAGCGTGCTGGTGGTGTTGTTCACCGGCAATGTCTGGCTGGGCATCCTCGTCGGCGTGCTGGCCACGATGGTGTTCGGGCTGATCTTCTCCTACCTGGGCGTCACCCGCCGGGGCAATGTGATCATCGCCGGCCTGGCGATCAACCTGCTCGCGGCGTCGGTCGCCGCCTTCGTGCTGAAGGCGATGGATCTGCCGAACCTGAACGCCAACAGCATGGTCGACGTCGCCGGCATGAAGATCCACCTTCCGCTGATCGAGTCGATCCCCTTCCTCGGGCCGGTGGTGAGCGGACATCCGCCGCTGACCTATGTCGCCTTCCTCGGCATCGCGGTGATGACGGTCGTGATGTACCGGACGCGGTTCGGCGTCTACGTCCGGGTGGTCGGCGAGGCCGAGGACGCCGCGCTGAGCGTCGGCATCAACGGCAACCGGATCAAGTACCTCGCGGTGCTGATCGGTGCGGTCTGCTGCGCTCTGGCCGGTGCCAACCTGGCGCTGGAGAAGATGGCGCTGTTCACCAACGGCATGACCGCAGGCATCGGCTTCATCGCGATCGCGGCGATCTTCTGCGGCCGGGGACGGCCGGGGCTCACCTCGATCTACGCGATCGTCTTCGGCCTGGCGCAGTCGCTGGCGATCAACCTGAACCTTTCCGCCGGGCCGATCTCCGGACTGTTCAACACCATTCCCTACTTCATGATCATCGGCATCCTCACCGTGGTGTCGATCCTGCAGCACAAGGACGTCAGAGTCAGGGGGCTCCGCAATGATTAGGACGGCCATCCTCGTGGTCGACATGGTTCGCGACTTCACCCACCCCGAAGGGCTGGTGTACTACCCGGAGAACCGCGTCGTCCTGCCGCGCATCGTCGAGGCGGTGGATGTCTGCCGGAAGTATGGCGCGCTGGTGATCTACCTGCAGCACCGCTACCGGGCCGGCAAGTACGAGAAGAACCTGCTCACCATGCGTCCCAACTGCATCGAGGGTTCCGGCGGTGAATTGCTGGACGACGCTCTCACCGTGCTGCCCGAGGACTACGTCATCCAGAAGCGCCGCTACAGCGCCTTCTTCGGCACCGATATCGATCTGGTGCTGCGGGAGCACGACGTCAAGCGGGTGATCGTGGTGGGTACCAAGACCAACTGCTGCATCCGGGCGACCGTCACCGACGCGTACAACCTGTTCTACGACGTGGTGGTGATCTCGGACTGTGTCGCGACCAATGACCCGGTGGTCAACCAGGTGCATCTCACCGACATCGACAAGTACCTCGGTACGGTGATCTCGCTGGACGAGTTGCCGGCCCTCCTGGCGGCGGAGTGACCATGCCCCCGATCGACGCCGTGATCAGCGGCTACGTGAGCCTGGACCGGATCATCGAGGTGGATGCTCCGCTGCGACCCGGACGCACCTCGCTGGTGCGCAACCAGGACAACGCGACCGTCCACTACGGCGGCTGCTCGATCAACATCGCCTACGGCATGGCCCGGCTCGGCCTGACCACCCGGCCGTGCATCCGGGTCGGCCGGGACTATGCCGAGATCGGGCTGGAGCGCTTCCTGCTCGACGGCAACGTGGACACCTCGGCCGTCACCGTCGTCCCGCAGGAGATGACCTCGAACTGCTACCTGGTCGAGGACGAGAGCCGCGAGCACGTCACCATCTACTACCCCGGCGCGATGGACGCCAGGCACTTCCAGCCGCTCGACCCCGTCCAGTTCACCGGTGCCCGGCTGGGCGTGATCACGGTCGGCTCCGAGCCCGACAACCGGGAGTTCCTGCGGCGCTGCCGGGAACAGGACGTCCCGGTCGCCTTCGGGATGAAGGGCGACCTGACCGCCTTCCCGGCCGGCTTCCTGACCGATGTGCTGGCCTACAGCTCGGTGATCTTCCTCAACGGGGCCGAGAGCGCCACCGTCCAGGAACTGCTCGGGCTGGGTTCGATCACCGACCTGTTCCGGTCCGAGCGGGTCGAGATCGTCGTGGTCACCGGCGGTGGGCGCGGCAGCGTCTGCCATCAGCGGCAGGGAGCCGCCATCGTCTCCAGCTCCGTCCCGCTCGTCCCCGGAGAGCGGACGGTCGACACCACCGGCTGCGGGGACGCCTACGTCGCGGGCTTCCTCTACGGCTACCTGAAGGGGGAGCCGGGCCAGGTGTGCGGCCAACTCGGGGCCACCCTGGCCTCCTTCGTCGTCGAGGCGCGCGGCTGCTGCACCGCGATGCCCACTCCGGACCGGTTCTGGCAGCGCTATCACCACCATTTCCAGGAGGATCCCCCGCGATGACAACGCTGTATCTGAAGGCCGACGACAGCATCGCCCCCTACGTGATCCTGTCGGGTGACCCCTGGCGGGTGGAAACCCTGGCCGGGCTGCTGGACGAGCCGCGGCACGTCGCCTTCGCCCGGGAGTACAACACCTACACCGGCAGTTACCGGGGTGTGCCGGTCACCATCTCGTCCACCGGTATCGGCGGACCGTCCGCGGCGATCGCCATGGAGGAGCTGTACGAGTGCGGGATGCGGGTCGCGGTGCGGATGGGAACCGTGATGGCGCTGCGGGACGATCTGCTGGGCAAGTTCGTGATCCCGGTGGCCTCGATCCGCCAGGAGGGCACCACCGACGCCTATGTGCCCTCCGGCTACCCCGCGGTGGCCGACTTCGAGCTGCTGCGGCACATGAACGACGCGGTGACCGCGGCCGGCAGCGAGTACGTGAACGGCCTGAACTGCACCCTGGACGGGTTCTACACGCACATGAAGCATTCCCGGCTCTCGCGCGAACGAGGGCTCGACATCGAGGGCGGCTTCGACGAGCTTCGCGCCCTCGGCGTGCAGGGACTGGACATGGAGAGCGCCACCGTGCTCACCCTGGCCCGGCTGATGGGGATTCGTGGCGTCGTGGTCACCCTGGCCACGGTGCTCGAAGGTCTCAAGGGAGCGCTGGAGGGGGAGACCCGCAAGGCCGCCGAGGCGCTGCTGTGCCAGGTGGCACTCGATGGCATCTACCGATTCGCACAAGAGGATGAGTCATGAACAACAGGAATCCGTTCGCGCCGGGCGCCCAGGCGGTCTTCGGCATGGTGCACTGCCTGCCGCTGCCGGGCACCCCGAAGTACGACGGGGACATGGCCAGGATCATCGACCAGGCGGTCGCGGACGCCGAGACGCTGGAACGCGCCGGGGTGGACGCGGTGATCGTGGAGAACATGGGCGACGATCCCTTCGGCATCGAGCTCGACGTGCCGCAGAGCACCGCGCTGGCGGTGGTGAGCGCCTTGGTGAAGCAGCAGGTGTCGATTCCGGTCGGCATCGACGCGGCCCTGAACGACTACCGGACGTCGTTGTCGATCGCCCAGGCGATCGGCGGCGACTTCGTCCGGCTCCCGGTGTTCGTCGACACGGTCGACTTCTACGGCGTCGGGACGGTCAAGCCCTGCTCGCGTGCCGCGATGTACTACCGCAAGGCGATCGGCGCCGAGAACGTCCGGGTGTTCGCCGACATCCAGGTCAAGCACACCCACATGGCGCTGTCGTCGGTCACCATCGAGGATTCGGCGCGGGCGGCGCGGGATTGCGGCGCCGATGCGCTGATCGTCACGGGTTCCCGGATCGGGCAGGAGACGCCGATCGAGATGATCCAGCGGGTCAAGAAGGTGGTCGACATCCCGGTGATCGCCGGCAGCGGGGTCAAGACCGGCAACATCGCCGAGCAACTGAGCATCGCCGACGGCGCGATCGTCGGCAGCAGCCTGAAGGAGGGCGGAAACATCGCCAATCCGGTGTCCTACGACCTGACCAAGGCGCTGATCGACGCCCGTGGGGAGGTGCGCTGACCATGATGCGTCCGATGAAGCTGGCCGGCAGCGAACTGATGTTCGGGCAGGGCACGCTCGCCCACCTGCGCACGCTGCAGGGCAGCCGGGCCGTGATCGTGATGCGCGGCAGCCGGTTCGCAACCAATGGTGTGCTGGACACCGTGGCCGGCTACCTGGCGGAGGCGGGGATCGAGTGGACGGTGTTCGACGGCGTCGAACCCGACCCGAAGTTCGCCTCCGTCCTGGCTGGTGCCGAGGTGATGAAACAGTTCCGGCCGGACTGGATCATCGCCCTCGGCGGTGGTTCGGCGATGGACGCGGCCAAGGCGATGTGGGTGTACTACGAGCACCCCGGACTCACCGAACTGGCCGACATCCTGCCGCCGAAGAGGATCCCGCCGCTGCGGCGGAAGGCACGGATGGTATGCATCCCCTCCACCAGCGGCAGCGCGAGCGAAGTGAGCCGCAGCATCGTGATCACCGACGACGTCACCGGCGTCAAGCACGGCATCGGCGACATGGAGATGATGCCGGATGTCGCGATCTGCGACCCGGTGGTCACCGCCACCATGTCTCCCCGGGTGACCGCGGACAGCGGCATGGACGCGCTCACCCACGCGATCGAGGCCTATGTCTCGACCCGCGCCAACTACGTCAGTGACATTCTGGCGATCGCGGCCGCGAAGGACATCGTGGAGTACCTGCCGAAGGCCTTCGCCGAGGGTGATGACCTGGCATCCCGCGAGCGGATGCTGAACGCCTCCATGGTGGCCGGATTGGCCTTCACCAATGTGTCGCTGGGCATCGTCCACTCGATCGCCCACTCGCTGGGCAGCCTCTTCGGGATCGCGCACGGGCTGGCGAACGCGGTCATCCTGCCGCATGTCGTCCGCTTCAACAGCGCCGACCCGACCGCCCGCGAGCGCTATGCGGAACTCGCCGAAGCGTTCGGAATGGACGACCTCGCCACCGGCCTGCAGGCGCTGTGCGTCCGGATCGAGGTTCCCGGTTCGTTGCGGGAACTGGTGCCCGATGAGGCGGAATTCACCGCCCGGCTGCCCGAACTGGTGGCGATGGCGCAGGCGGACGGGTGCACCAAGACCAACCCGATCATCCCGACGCCGCAGCAGTTCCACGACCTGTACCTGGCCGCCTACCGCGGCACCACCGAGTGAGGATCGCATGAAGCTCATCTGTTACCTGTCGAACGGCTACCCGAGCCTGGAAGGCAGCGCGGAGATCGCGCGCTGGTACGCCGAATCCGGTTGCGACCTGATCGAGATCGATCTGCCGGCCAGGGATCCATACCTGGAGGGCGAGTTCATCGCCGCCCGGATGGCGCGGTCGCTGGCCGAGTGCGACGACTACGACGCGTACATGGCGAACATGGTCCGGATCGCGCGGGAATCGCCTCAGCAGAAGGTGCTGGTGCTGGCCTATGAGCAGACCGTGGTGGAGATCGGCGTCGGGAAGTTCCTGGCGTTCTGCAGGGAGAACGACTTCAGTGACGTGATCCTGGTGGGGCTGGCCTCCGACGAGGTCAAGAACCGGCTGATCGCCGAGGGCATCCGGGTGTCGTGCTACGTCCAGTTCCAGATGGATCCGGCGGAGATCGAATCCGCGAAGCAGTCCAACGGCTTCGTCTATCTCCAGGCCAAGCCGGGCCCGGATCAGATCAACCCCGCCTTTGCGACCTTGGCGGATTGCGTGGCGGAACTCCGCCGCCAGGGCATCGACCGTCCGATCTACTGCGGCGTCGGCGTCGCCACGCCGGAGGACTTCGCGATGGTCGCGCGGGCCGGAGCCGATGGCGCGTTCGTCGGCGGCACCATCCTGAAGCTGGCCGAGCAGCCCGAGGAACTCCAGCAGACGATCAGAGCCTTCAAGGGCGTGGCGGTCTGAGGCTTGGCCGAGCCGGCAGTCAGCCCCGAGCGGCCGCGATCCGTTCGCGCAGGGCGACCAGCTGACCCTGCAGTTCCATGGGCAGTCGGTCGCCGAACTGGGCGAAGTACTCCTCGGTGAGGTCGGCCTCGGTGGCCCAGGCGTCGGGGTCGAGGGCGAAGAGGCGCGCCAGATCCTGCTCGGTGAGGTCGAGTCCGTCGACGTTCAGGTCGCCGGGGGCGGGCAACCTTCCGGAGATCGCGTCAACCGCGTCCAGTTCGCCGGCGACCCGGCGCAGCGCCCACTCGATCGCGCGGGAGTTGTCGCCGAAACCGGGCCAGAGGAACCGTCCCTCGGCGTCCTTGCGGAACCAGTTGACCTGGAAGATGCGCGGCGCCTTATCGCCGAGGACCTTGCCCATGTGGAGCCAGTGACCCCAGTAGTCGGCCATGTTGTAGCCGCAGAAGGGCAACATGGCGAAGGGGTCGCGGCGCAGCGCGCCGACGGTCCCTTCGGCCGCTGCGGTCTGCTCGGAGGAGACGGTCGCGCCGACGAAGACGCCGTGGTTCCAGTCGTAGGATTCGCTGATCAGCGGGACGTTGCGGGCCCGTCGTCCGCCGAACAGGATCACGTCGACCGGAACGCCCTGGGGGGCCTCCCAATCCGGCGAGATCGATTCGGCCTGGGCCGCGTTGACGGTGAACCGGCTGTTGGGGTGGGCGGCCTTGCGCCCGCAGCCCGGCGTCCAGTCGTTGCCCTGCCAGTCGATCAGGTGGGCGGGCGGCTCGGGGGTCATGTCCTCCCACCACACGTCGCCGTCGTCGGTGAGACCGACATTGGTGAAGATCGTGTCGTGGTCGAGGGCGTGCAGCGCGGTCGGATTGGTGGTCTCCGACGTGCCGGGGGCGACCCCGAAGAAGCCTGCCTCGGGGTTGATCGCGTACAGCCTTCCGTCCGGTCCGGGACGCATCCACGCGATGTCGTCGCCGATCGTCTCGACCTTCCAGCCCGGGATGGTCGGACGCAGCATCGCCAGGTTGGTCTTGCCGCAGGCCGACGGGAAGGCCGCGGTGAGGTGGAACTGGCGTCCGTCCGATTCGCGGGTGATCCGCAGGACGAGCATGTGCTCGGCCAGCCAGCCCTCGTCCCGGGCCAGGACGGAGGCGATCCGCAGCGCGTAGCACTTCTTGCCCAGCAGCGCGTTGCCCCCGTAACCCGAGCCGTAGGACCAGATCTCGCGGGTCTCGGGGAAATGGCAGATGTACTTGGTGTCGCTGCACGGCCACGGTATGTCCGGACGCGCTTCGCCGGCCCCGTCGATCAGGGGATAGCCGACCGAGTGGATCGCGGGCACCCAGTACTCGCCGGCCTTGATCAGGTCGAGGGCAGCGCTGCCCATTCGGGTCATGATGCGCATGTTCGCCACGACGTAGGGACTATCGGTGATCTCGATGCCGAGTTTGGAGATCGGACCGCCGAGCGGGCCCATGGAGAACGGGACGACATACATCGTGCGACCGCGCATCGAGCCCCGGAAGGCCTCCCTGAGGGTCTCGCGCATGGCGGTCGGGTCGGCCCAGTTGTTGGTGGGGCCGGCGTCCTCGGGATGCTCGGAGCAGATGAAGGTGCGAGCTTCGACCCGTGCCACGTCCGCGGGGTTGGAGCGGGCCAGGTAACAGCCCGGACGCCTGGTCTGGTTGAGTTCGATGAAGGTGCCGTTGGCGACCATCAGCGTGTTCAGCAGATCCCGCTCTTCGGTGGAGCCGTCGCAGAAGTGGACGGCGTCCGGTTGGGTGAGTTCGGCAACAGAGGTGACCCAGGCCACCACTTCTTCTGGAAGTCCCGCGGGGGCGGTATCAAGATCGGTTGTGGCCAGGCTCATGGTAATCACTCACTCCTCAGTCCGCTTCGCTGCGCCTGTACCTTCATTGTGCCTCACCAACGCAGCGTTTGACCGCCTTCTCAGGATCTCATCAGGTGATGGATAGCGGTCTCGACGCCTCAGTTGGACGCCCCCGCGGGAGGTCGAGTAAGCTGGACGACGCCCTTAAGGGGTACCTGCGCTCGTGGCTCAACGGATAGAGCATCTGACTACGGATCAGAAGGTTGGGGGTTCGAGTCCCTCCGAGCGCGCCACCCTTCTCCTCGTACTTGCGAGGGTGAGCCGCTTGATGAGAGCGACCAAACCGAACTCCCCGCACAGCGGGGGTGAGCCGCACGGCTGGCTCTACCGCCGGGCCGACGAGTGGTGCTCCCCGCACAGCGGGGGTGAGCCGGCCGACTGGTCCCCACTGATCACCGAAGCGGAGTGCTCCCCGCACAGCGGGGGTGAGCCGTGGGGCTTGTCGCACTCGGGGTAGGTGCAGAGGTGCTCCCCGCACAGCGGGGGTGAGCCGCGGTCGCCATGCTCGCCGATATCGACCGGCCGGTGCTCCCCGCACAGCGGGGGTGAGCCGCTGGCCACGATGCGCGCCACCTTGATCGCCAGGTGCTCCCCGCACAGCGGGGGTGAGCCGATCACCGGGCCGCCGCCGCACGCGCCGTTGAGGTGCTCCCCGCACAGCGGGGGTGAGCCGTACTCCCTGGTGGAATGGAAGCGCGGCTACCTGTGCTCCCCGCACAGCGGGGGTGAGCCGAAGTCGTACGGCTTCCCCGTCTTGCTCGACTGGTGCTCCCCGCACAGCGGGGTGAGCCGCTCACGTCCCACCAGCCACAGCTGCACTGTCCGTGCTCCCCGCACAGCGGGGGTGAGCCGCCCGCTTCCTACTTACTGCCATCCGATCTGCCGGTGCTCCCCGCACAGCGGGGGTGAGCCAGGTCGGCTACGAGCTCGTCGGCACCAACAACAAGTGCTCCCCGCACAGCGGGGGTGAGCCGCGCAGAGGTGCGCCGCACTCGCGGCAGGACGGGTGCTCCCCGCACAGCGGGGGTGAGCCGACGTCGGCCTGCATGTGGAGATCGTGCTCCCCGCACAGCGGGGGTGAGCCGCAATCAAGCTCACTCGCGCCGATCTCGACCGCGTGCTCCCCGCACAGCGGGGTGAGCCGGCGTCGAGCACAATGGCGGACATGGCTGTGAGCCGTCCCGCCCACGCGGGGTGAGCCCACCATCGTGCTCGTCCAGGGATCTTCGGGGTTGGTCCCTTGTCGGACTCCGTCTGGCCTCGATGCAGGTATTGCTGTGCTTCTCGCCCGCTGGATTGGCCCGGCGCTGCATGTCCTGGACGCCAACGTTCGAGTGGGTGGTGCTTCGCGCGCGACAGGTTGGCTCACTGGCGCTGAGCCGAGCTTCATCGGTCTCGCCGTGAGCGCTAGGCTCCTTCCGCCGAGAGGAGTTCCGATGTCGCAGCACAACGGCCATACCGTCCTGACCAGCGCGGACAGCAGCGCGTTCGCATCTGTACGGCAGCGGGGGACGACCCGAAAAGAGCGGTTCGCAATGGGGCGGGCGTTGCGCGAGCGGGTGCCGATCTCCGCGCTCGGGGTGTGGAACGCGACTCAGGCCCGTCCCGACCCCATCGATCTGATCAACGAATCCCACAAGGGACGGGTCGAAGAGCTCATCCCGATCCGGGTCGGACGGATGGTCTCCTCGCCGTACGGCTTCTACCGCGGCTCCGCGGTGGTCATGGCCGCCGACGTCGCCGCCCTGCCGATCACCGGCATCATGCCCGTCATCTGCGGCGACTCCCACCTGGGCAACTTCGGCTTCTACCGCTCGCCCGAGGGCGATCAGGTGATCGACCTCAACGACTTCGACGAGGCCCATCCCGGCGCCTGGGAATGGGATCTGCGCCGGCTCGCCGCCGCGGTCTGGGTGGCCGGACGCGAGAACGGCTACGGCGAAGACGCGATCGCCGAGGCGGTCCACGCTTGCGTGATCGCCTATCGGGACGAAGTCGCGCAGTTGGCCACGATGCCGCTCCTGGCCCGCTCCTACAACCAGCTGGACGTCGAACGGCTGCACGAGACGGCTACCGAGAAAGACCTCCGCAACGAGATCAAGCGGGCCGCCAAGACCGCCCGCAAGCGCACCTCCGACCGCGCCGTCCCCCGGTTCACCACGGAGGAGAGCGGCGAGCGCCGGATGATCGAGGAATTGCCGCTGATCCGCTCCGTCCGCGGTGAAGAGTACGACCAGCTCGCCGAGGGGCTGGACGCCTACCTCGACACCCTCGCGCCGCACTGGCGCCGCGTGGTCGCCGGCTACACGCTGATTGACATCGCCCACAAGGTGGTCGGTGTGGGTTCGGTCGGCCTGCGCGCCTACGTGGCGCTGCTGGAAGGCAGCTCGCCTGACGACGTGCTTTTCCTGCAGCTCAAGCAGGCCCGGCGCTCGGTGCTGGCCAGGTACGTCCACGGTGACAGCGCCTGGCACGCCCACCAGGGTCAGCGAGTGGTCGAGTACCAGCAGGCCCTGCAGACCGTCTCCGACCCGCTGCTGGGCTGGACGGAGGTCGACGGACGCCAGTACTACGTCCGCCAATTCCGCAACATGAAGGGGACGGTCCCGCTGGACGGTCTGACGGCCAGCGCCCTGAAGGACTACGCCGGCATTGTCGGCCACCTGCTCGCGAAGGGCCATGCCCGCACCTCCGGCGCGTCCATGATCGCCGGCTACCTGGGCGGTGGCGAGAAGGCCGCGAAGGCCTTCTCCCGGTTCGCCCGGCTCTACGCCGATCAGACCGAGGCCGATCACGCCGCCCTGGTCAAGGCAGCCCGCGACGGCCGCGTCCCGATCGCGGACGGGGCTCTGGCCGCGATGGGATCGGCCTTCCGTCCCGGAGGCTGAGCCGATGACGCCTGGCCGCGCCTGAGGTGTGCTCGGATGAGCCGCCGTTGACAAGGCTGGCCGGTAGCGGCGGTCATCAAGGATGGCGAGGGAGACGACTGAGCCCCGGTGGGTGGCCTGGGCTCGCCGTAACGGTTGACTGTGGTCAGTTGAGGCTGAGCACCGCGATGGCGTCGATCTCGACCTTCATTCCAGGCCCCAGACCGGTGGTGACCGTGGTGCGCGCCGGATAGGGAGCTGCGAAGAACTCCCCGTAGACCTCGTTCATCTCGGGGAACAATGCGTGGTCGGTGATGAACACCCGTACCGACACGAAGTCGGCCAGACTTCCCCCGGCGGCCTCGATCACGTGCCGCAGGTTGGTCAGGGCCTGGCGTGTCTGGCCGGCCATGTCGTCACCGGCCAGTTCGCCCGTCGCGGGGTCGAATCCACCCTGACCGGCGAGATAGACGGTCTCGTTGACCTTCACCGCCTGGGAATAGGCGGCGACTGGAACTGGGGCGAGCGGGGTGGTGATCGACGTCTGGGTCATTGAAGTGTCTCCTTTTGCTTCCGTCCGGCCGCGAACGGCACGATACTGGAGCATATTGCACATGTAGATCAGCGCATTGCGAATAATGCAACAGGAGTTTTGGGATGACAAGGCTCAAAGTCTGGCTCAAGGCCGGCCACACGGTCGCGATCATCGACCAGTTGCGGGCGGGGTTCGAGGAAGCGACCGGAATCGGGCTGGACGTCCGGGTGGTCCCGGAATCGACCGCCCATGACCTCCTGGTCGCCGGCTCCGAGCGGCCGGACGTCGTTACGGTCCCCTTCTGGTACCTGGACGAACTGCTCGAGCGTGACGTGCTCCGGGAGGCGGGCGACGTCGATGGCCTGGCCTTCCCGCGGGTTCCGCTCGATGCGCTGAGTCGCGGCGGCGTCCTCTACGCGGTTCCACACACCTTCACCGGCGGCATGCTGACCTATCGGAAGGACATCCTTGACGGCGCAGGCATCGATCCACCGGCGACTCCCGGCGAGGTACTCGCCGCTGCCCGGGTGCTCGGCGAAAAGGGGTGGTCCTTGGCCGCGCGAGCCAACCAGCAGTTCTCCTCGCTGGAGACCTACGCTGGCTGGGCGCACGCGGCGGGCGTCCGGCTCCTGCACGATTCCGGCCCGGCGAACGTGCACGAGTTGCAGCGGGGGATCGGCGAACTGGTCGCCGTCCTGCGGCGACAGGGCGGCTCCCTCGCCGAGCTCGATTACGAGGGCGTCGGCGGTCTGGTGACACAGGGACGTGCGGCGCTGATGTTCGACACCAGCGCCTGGGCCTTCAGCTTCGAGGCCCCCGGATCGCCGGTGCGCGGGCTGCTCGGCTACCGGACGATCGTCGACGCGCAGCCGGCTCAGTTCCTCTACGCCGAGGGTCTCGGGATCACCTCCTGGTGCGCCGACCCCGAGGCTGCCGCGGCGTTCGTCAACTGGCGGCATTCGGAAGCGGTGCTGCGCCGCGAGGTCGAAGAGGTCCGTCGGATCGACATCCCCCGTCTCGACCTGCGCGAACTCGACTGGTTCGGACACTTCGTCGAGCGTGAGCGCTTGGGGCCCTGTTTGGCGGCGGTGGATCTCTCCTGGCAGCAGGCAGAACTCAGCCACGTCGCTCGTCGTCCCGACTACGTCGACGCCAGTCGCGCGCTGATGCGGGTGATCTCCGGTACCGTCTCCGGCGAGTTCAGCTCGATCGAGCAGGGGTACGAGGACGCATATGCGCAACTTCCCCGGCAATGACGACCTCTTCGATCGCCCGCAGGCTGTCGAGGTCGTCCAGCGGGTTGCCCTCCAGGCACAGGAAGTCCGCTCGTCGTCCGACGTCGAGGACGCCGCACGCCGGATCGACCAGGTCCGCACCACGAGCGGTCATCGCGATCAGGGCGGCATCGACCGCCAGTCCGGCAGCGGTCAGGAGTTCGCCCTGCTCCTGCATCCCCCAGCCGTGGGGGTTGAAGGTCGTGCCGGCGTCCGTGCCCACGGCCATGTGCCCGGGCAGCCGGGCGGCGAGCCGGGTTCCCTCCCGTTCATGGGCGACGTGGGCCAGGATTTTCGCCAGGGTCTCCGGCGTGGCCGCCGACCTGTCGTCGGCGTTCACGAAACGCTCGGTCGCCACCAGGGTGCTCACCAGGGTGCAGCCGCCCAGCTTGGGGACGAGTTGCTCATCGAGATAGGAGAAGTGCTCGATCGAGTCGACGCCGGCCGCCAGCGCGTTCGCGATCCCCGGCTGGCCGTGTGCGTGCACCGCCACCTTGAGGCCGAGACGATGGGCCAGGCCGGTGGCCTCGGCGAGATCGTCCGCCGGCATCTGGACGGCATCGGGCGTGCTTCCCGCGGTGATCACCCCTCCCGTCGCGAAGAGCTTCACCAGCCTGCCACCGGACTGCGCGATCTCGGTGATCGCGTGCAGGAAGCCGTCCCGGGTGCTCGCATGCCGGGCGAGGAAGTTACCGTGGCCGTTCGGATGACTGAGGGCGACCCCCGGAACCACGTGCGGAGCCTTCCCGGGCGGCAGCGTTCCTTCGTCGACCATGGCCAGGACGACGTCCCGCGGTGCTCCCAGATCGCGGACGGTGGTCACACCGGAGCTGACCTGCCGGCCGGCATTGTGGGCCACCAACCGCCGAAGCTCCGCGATGTCCATCCGGTCGGCGGCCGCGGCGACGTCGTTGCCGCCGTCGAGGCCGAGATGGACATGCGCGTCGACCAGACCGGGCATGCCGATCCGGCGACGCTTCGCGCCGATGGGTGGCGAACCCCATCCCGTCTCGACGATCACGCCGTCGCGCACCTTGATCCAGGCCTGCTCGACAGGCTCCAGCCGTGCGCCCATCAAGGCCAGCTCGAAAGCCCACGCACCATTCATTGCTCAGTCCTTACGGTTGGAGGGAAAAGATGAGAACACCGCTCCGAGTGGCAGTCGTCGGCGCCGGAGACTTCGGACGGCGGCACATCGCGGCCATCCAGGCGATGCCCGAATTCGAGTTGGCCGGGGTTGCCGAGCCGCGGCCGGCGGCCTACCGCTCCGACGAGCACAGCGTCCGGGCGTCCTTCCCCGAACTGCTCGCGGAGCAGACCCTCGACGCGGCCGTCATTGCCACCCCTCCCGGAGCGCACGCGCGGGATGTCCACCTCGCGGTCGCCGCCGGGCTGTTCGTCCTGGTGGAGAAGCCGGTGGTGACCGCGGCGCAGGACGTCGCAGCGCTCGCCGGGCTTGGGCCGGACGTCCAGCGCCGGATCGTCCCGGCGCACATCAGCCGCTTCACCCCTGACTTCGCCACGCTGCGCGAGCACTTCGCGAGCCGGCCGATCCGGTTCATCCGGGCCATCCGCCAGGTCCCTCGGGAACGGATCGCGCTGCACGGCGAGGAGCACCCTGCCCTGGCCGCGATGGTGCACGATTTCGACCTGATCCGCGCGCTGGTGCCGGCCGAGCTGACCAGCGTCCGCTCCAGTCAGCGGCGGACGCAGCCGGGGCTGGCACATCCGGATGTGGTCTCGGTCGACCTGGAGTTCGCCGACGGCACGATGGCCTCGGTGGTGAACACCTGGACGCTTCCGCACAGCCTGCAGTACATCGACGCCCGGCTGGAGGTGGTGGGGGACGGCCTCACCGCGACGCTCATCCTCCCGGCGGGCGGCCTCAGACTCAGTACCCAGCATGGCGATGAGATCCCATCCTCGGATCTGGAGGGCTTCCTGTACGGCATGCCGGTCGGTGCCCTTGCGAACGAGTTGCGACATTTCGCCGGCATCGTCCGCGGTGAGGTCGATCGCCCTGCCGTGACCCTCGAGGATGCACTCTGGACGATCCGGCTGGCGCGTGAGGTGGCATCCCAGGCGCCCGCTAGATGATGTCGTCCCGGATCGCGGCCGCGGTCTCGTGCAGCAACGGGACGAACTCCAGCAGTTTCTCCCAGGCCAGGCCGATCGTGGTGGCCGATACCGAGAGCGCATGGGTGACAGGCTGTTCGTCGAGCTTGATCGGCACGGCCACGCAATGGATGTACAACTCGTGCTCGCGGTTGTCGACAGCGTAACCGCGTTCCCTGGTCAGTTCGAGTTCACGCAGAAACTCGGCGGGGCTGGTGATGGTGTAGTCGGTGTGTCGGACGTAATCGATGTTCGAGGCGAGGCTGCGCTGCACGCCCAGGGGCTGCTCGGCCAGGATCGCCTTGGCTACCCCGGTGCAGTACAGCGGTGCCGCGGCGCCTATCCGTGAGTACATCCGCACCGCCGCGGAGGCCTCGTGCTTGTCCAGGTAGAACACCTCCACCCCGTCGAAGCAACCCAGGTGCGCGGTCTGCTGGGTGAGGTCGCTGAGCCGGCGGAGCCGCGGCGCGGCCACGCTGCGGATGTCGAGGGCGCCGAGCGAGACCGAGGCCAGCCGGAACAACCGGGAGCCCAGCCGGTAGCGATGCTGGTCGTCGTGGCGGACGAAGCCCCTGGCCTCGAGAGTCTGCAGCAGCCGTAGCGCAGTGGACTTGTGCACGCCCAGTTCGGCGGCCACCTCGGCGAGGCCGCGGTCGCCGTCTCCGAGCAGTTCGACAATGGAAAGGGCCCGGTCTACCGTCTGCGACATCCGTCCTCATCCCCCTTCTGCGTTGCCCGAGTGTCCTCGGGTCGGTCTCGTCATTGTGGAGAACCCCGCCGATGCCTCTGAAGGTAGCAGGGCCCGCCAGACCTCTCCGTTGCAGGTTGTGCATCGTGACATGCGTCCTTGGTAACGGCTAGGTAAAACCAGACCAGAACCATTGACAGTCCCGCAAGAGTAGTCAACTATCAGCATAGTAAGTGCAACATCCATTGCATGATATGCAACGAAAGGATAGTTGGATGGACACTCGACGGTTGCTGAAAGTCCTCGGCGGCTTCGTGGTAGGTGCACTGGTTCTCTCCGGTTGTGGGAGCCCGTCGCCCGGCGAGACGACCGGCGGCACCGAGCCCGGTGGGACGAGCGAGCCCGGTGACGCCCGCAAGGCATTTGCCGGCACCACCTTGCGAGTCCTGCTCAAGGAGGGCTACGAGATCGACGCGATTCAGAAGTTCGCTCCCGACTTCGAGGCGGCAACGGGCATGACCCTGGAACTCGAGGTCTACGACGAGCCGACCGCGCGGCAGAAGCTGGTGCTGGACGCCACCTCCGGAACCGGCACCTACGACGTGACCTCCGGATCGTTCTGGAACATGCCGGAGTTCGTCAAAGCCGGCTGGCTGGAACCGCTGGACAGCTATGTGGCGGACAAGAAGGACGATTGGCTGACCATGGATGACATCCCGTCGGGTGCCCTGGAGTCGATGACCATCGACGGCAAGCTGTACGCCCTGCCCCACACCATCATCGGCGGCATGTTCTACTATCGCACCGACGTGTTCGATGAGCTCGGCCTGTCTGCTCCCCAAACGACGGACGAGATCCTGGCCGCCGCGAAGGTGATCAAGGAGAAGCGGCCTGACCTGATCCCGTTCTCGGCTCGCGGCGCCGCCACCTTCGCCTCCCTCGGCACCGAACTCGGATGGGCCTACGGCTACGGCGCGAAGCTCTTCACCGACCAGAACGTCCCCCAGGCCGACTCGGCGGAGATGAAGGCCGGTATCACCGACTTCGTCACTCTGATGAAGGACTACGGCGCACCGGACGCAGCGACGCTGACCTTCACCCAGGCCGGCGAGAAGTTCTCCTCCGGATCCGCGGCGATGATGTTCGACACTTCCGGCTTCGGCACGATCTTCGAGGATCCGGGCCAGTCGAAGGTCGCTGGGAAGATCGGCTTCACCCTGCCGACCGGACCGAGCGGCGCGAACCTGCAGTGGCTCTACAACGAGGGCCTCGCGATCACCGCCGGCAGCAAGAACAAGGAGGCGGCCTGGCTCTTCCTGCAGTGGCGGATGTCCCGGGAGGTGACGATGAAGGAGGCCCTGGAGCTCAACCGGACCGATGTGCCGAATCTCTATGTGCTCGACAGCCCCGAGTTCAAGGCCTACGTGGAAGAGAACAACCTGACGGCCTTCATCGATGCGCTGCAGGGCAGTTGGAAGATGACGACGGCCGAGCACTGGCCGTTCTACCCCGAGTTCGCTGCGATCGGCGATTCGTTCTCAGCCGAGGTCTCCAGCGCGATCGCCGGGAGCAAGAGCGTCGACGAGGCATTGGCCTCGGCGCAGGCGGCTCTGACCAAGATCATGATCGACGCCGGTCACATCCAGTCCTGACGAAGGTATCTCGGACGTGAATCGATTTCTGCTGCGGGGAGGGATCGTCCTCGACGGCTCCTCCCCGCGGGGGCGACGGGAGGACGTCCTGATCGACGCCGGCCGGATCGCTGCGATCGGGTCGGGGATCGACGCCACCGGCGCCACCTCCCTCGATGCCGACGGCTGCTGGGTGACCCCCGGCTTCGTCGACGCGCACTCCCATGCCGACTCCGCGGCGGTGCTGGGCCAGGCCATGGAACTGAGGGCGCTGGGCGGAGTCACGACCGAAGTGGTCGGGCAGGACGGGCTCGGGCTGAGCTACCTGAACCGACGATCGGCCGAACCCATCCGGGAGATACTCTTCCCGATCGCCGGGGAACTCCCCCAGGCCGACTTCACCGATGTCGCCGGCTACCTCGCCTGGGTCGACCAGGCCGCCTACTCCCGGGTGGCGACCCTGATTCCGCACGGCACGGTGCGGGCGGCCGTGCTGGGTCGCTCCCTCGCCCCGGCCACCCCTTCGGCCCGCGCGGCGATGAACGCCCTGATCCGCCAGGGCGTGGAGCAGGGCGCCTGCGGGATCTCGACCGGGCTCAGTTACCCGCCCGCCCACGCAGCGGACGTCGACGAGTTGGCGGAGGTGTTCGGCGGGCTTCCGTCCGGGACGCCCTACGTCACGCACCTGCGCAGCTACGGCGATGCCCTGGACGAGGGCATCGCCGAGGCCGTCGAGATCACCAGGAGATCCGGCCTCGATCTTCACCTGACCCACTTCCACCTCTCCGGACCGGGTCGAGAGGGAACCGCGGCAGGCTACCTGGAGATGCTCGCCGCCTCCGCTCCGGAAGCGACCTGGGACAGCTATCCCTATCTCAGCGGATGCACCTTCCTGACCGCGCTGCTGCCGACCTGGATCCAGGAGTTGCCGGGCGCCGACATCCCGCCGGTCCTGGCCGAGCGCGGCAGCGAGGTCGCCCGGCAACTCGACGCCGAGGGCCCCGGACCGACCGTGGCAGTCGACTGGGACGTCCTGCTGATCGCCGGCCTCACCGGAACCCGGATCGCCTCCTGGGAACTGCGGCCGCTGGGTGCGCTCGCGGCCGAACAGGGCCTGTCCTGCGGCGAGGTGGTGACCGAGGTGCTGTCGGCGACGGCTGGACGAGCGTGCGTCCTGGTCCCCCAGGGTCACCTGGAGAACGTCCGCGCGATCGCCCAGGGCCGCGGGCATATGGTCGGCTCGGACGGGATCTTCGGTTCCGGCGCGCCGCATCCGCGGATCGCCAACACTTTCTTCAGGTTCCTGAGCTGGGCGAAGGACGGGCTGCTCGAACTCTTCCCCGGCCAGCTGATCCAGCGCATGACCTCCCGCACCGCCGCTCGCTACGGCCTTCCGGTCGGGGTGCTGGCGCCGGGCGCCCCAGCGGACGTCCTCGTGATAGATCCGGATCGGCTGGAGGCCGGCGACGAGCACACCGTCCGGCCTTCGCGGGCGCTGCAGTACTCCTTCCTCGCCGGTGAACGCTGTGTCTGGGACGGCCACTGGGTCGCTCCGCAACTGCCGGGACTGGCCCTACGAAAGGAGAGCCCGAGGTGATCGCCACCTGCCAGGAGTGCGGCACCAGGCAACCGGAGGGGGACGGCCATTGCGCACGGTGCGGCGGCGTCTGCCTGCGCGATCGGCGCTGGACGCCCGCGACCGAGTTGCAGCTGCCGCCCACGCCGTTGATCCAGAGCGCCAATCCCCGACTGCGTGGCGCCTGGCTGAAGGTGGAGGGCACTCAGCTGAGCGGATCCTTCAAGGACCGGGTGATGCGTGTGCTCGTCGCCGAGGCGATCGACGCCGGTGCCCCTGGCGCGATCGTCGCCTCGTCGGGAAACGCGGCGGTCGCGGCTGCATCCGAGTGCGCACGGCGGGGACTGCCGCTGCTGGTGATCGTCCCGGACTTGGTGCCGGCGACGATCCTGCGGATGGTCGGCGCCCGAGGCGCCGCGCTGATGCTGGCCGGCGAAGGACCGGCCGATGCCCATCGGCTGGCCAAGCAGCTGTCGGCCGAGTTCGGGCTGCCCAATCTGGCCTCCACCTTCGGGGCATCGGGGTGCGAGTGGGCCTGCCGGGGGATCGGCCACGAGCTCGCCGCGCAGACCGGGGCCAGGTTCGAACCCGATGCGGTGGCGTCGGCCGTGAGCGTCGGACCGGTTCTCCTTGGCACCGCCAACGGGCTCGCCGAGGCCGTAGGACGGCGTCCGGCGATGGTCGCGGCGCAAGCCGCCGGATGCGCCCCGATCGCACGCGCATTCGCCCTGGGACACAGTGAAGTGATCCCGTGGACCGCGGACGTGACGACGGGCGCCACTTCGATAGCCGACCGGCTCACCGGCTACGCCGGGGAGGGAACCTTCTTCCTCGGCCAGGTGCGGGATTCGGGCGGGTCGGTTCACGCGATCGAGGAGGAGGCCCTGCGCACTGCCCGGGCCGAACTGGCCCGCTATGACGGAATCGACGTCGAACTGTCCTCGAGCGCGGCGATCGTGGCCCTGGAGCGGTCGGGCCTCGCGAGCGAGACCGCCGTCTGTGTGCTCACCGGCAACGGGCTGCGGGAGACCCTCGCGCCGACCGCGCCGGACACGACGCCGGACGGCCCCCAGCAGTTCTTTGAGCGGATCGGCCTGGATGTGGACGTGGAGCGAAGGACGGGTTCATGGAGCAAGTGACGGTGGTGACGGGAGGGGCCAGCGGCATCGGCCTGGCCACGGCCAGGCGGTTGGCCGAGACCGGGCGGGTCGTGGTCGTCGACCGTGATCCGCAGGCGCTGGCGAGCATCCGGGGCGAGGGGTTAGATCTCCAGCGGCTGGACGTCTCGGTGACCGCCGACTGGCAGCGGTTGGCCGGCCACCTGAAGCAGAGCTACGGCAGCATCGCCGGGTTGGTGCACAACGCCGGGATCGCTCCGATCTTGCCGCTGACCGCCACCTCGGACGAGGACCTCGATCGGGTGTACGCGACGAACCTGCGCTCGGTGCTGGTCGGCACCCGCGAGCTGTGGGACCTCCTGATCGCGGGCCGCGCCGGCATTGTCGTGGTCGCCTCAGTGGCCGCGGTGGTCGGGCAGGACCGCTCGGCTGCCTATGTCGCTTCGAAGGGCGCGGCGGTCGCGGTGACCCGTGCGCTCGCGATCGAGCTGGCACCTCACGGGGTCCGGGTCAACAGCGTCTGCCCGGGCACGACCTGGACGCCGATGCTCGAACGCCACTTCGGCAGCCTCCCGGGCGGTGACAGCATCGCGGAGCACTCCGCCCGCCGGATCCCCCTGGGCCGGCTCCTGACTCCCGAGGACATCGCGCCCACGGTCGTCCACCTGCTCGACGCGACCGCGTCCGGCGCGATGACCGGGACCAACGTCGTGGTCGACGGCGGCCTGACCGCGAGCTTCGACTACGGCAACGCCTTCGCCGGAGGAGGGGGAGAGTGACCGTCCACACGGTTAACGGGCCGGTGACGCCGACCGGTGAGGGAATGGTGCTGCCGCACGAGCACCTCGTCATCGACTACCGGCAGATGGCTGGCGCGGCGCCTCCGCCGTCCCTCGAGGAGGAGGACCACGCGACAAGGCTGCTGCGGCGACTGGCGGCCGACGGCGTCGAGTTCGTCGTGGACGCGACACCCCCGGGCTACGGACGCGACCTGGCCTTCCTGCGCCGGGTCAGCGAACGGAGCGGAGTCCACATCGTCGCCAGCACCGGCACCTTCTGCGAGCAGTTCCACCGGCAACCGCCCTGGGTCAACGCCATGACGGTCACCGAGTTGGCCGCCGCCTTCGAGGCCGAACTCGGCCGGGGCTGCGGTGCGATCAAGGTGGCCACCAGCCACGGGGAGATGCGACCGCGCGAACGGCTCGCCCTCCAGGCGGCCTCGCTGGCGCAGCAACGTACCGGATCGCCGATCATCAGCCACACCACCGGGTCGCTCGGCGTCGAGCAGGTCGAACTCTTCGCCAGCGCCGGGGTGGCACTGGACAAGGTGCTCGTCTCCCATGTCTGCGCCGACACCGAGCCGGACGACTACGCGGTCGAGATCGCCGCCCGGGGCGCCTACGTCGGGCTCGACCGCATCGGCCATGCAGCGCACGCCGACGCGCACTGGCTCCGGATCATCGGACGGTTGCTGGACGCCGGGCTGGCCGCGCGCATCCTGCTCAGCCACGACAGCGTGCAGAGGTTCGACGGCCCGCAGGCCATCGCCGGCGAGACCTTCAGCCGGATCGGCCATCTCGGCACGGAGTTCCGGCGGCAGGTGACCGAAGCCTTCGGCGAGGAGCTGTTCACCCGTCTGACGGTGCACAACCCAGTGGCCTGGCTCACCAACTCGAAACGGGAGGACGCATGAGCACCCCACGAAGTTCTTCTCCTCCGCTACGCTCCCCCGAACAACTCCGCGGGGGCCCCGCATGAGAACGAGCAAGCGGTACACCTACCTCGCCCTGGCGCCGTCGGTGTTGGTCTTCATCGTGATCCTGGTCTTTCCGACGCTGTTCATCCTGAATCTGATGCTTCGCCGGGAGTCGTTGACGTCCCCGACCACCAATGCCTTCATCGGCTTCGAGAACTTCGTGACCTTGGCGACGGACGGACGGTTCTGGGGCGCCGCCGGCAACTCGCTGGTGTTCTCCGCGGTCTCGATGGCTGTCAGCATCCCGGTGGGGATACTGCTGGGCGTCCTGCTCAACCGGGGCCTGCGCGGCGCGGGGGTCTTCCGGATCTTCCTCATCATCCCGATGGTGATCACGCCATTGGTGGTCGGCGCGATGTTCCGCTTCCTGTTCGACTCCGGCGGTTTCATCGAGTGGCTGTTCTCGCTGATCGGCATCGACGCACCCAGCTTCCTCGCGATTCCGTTCGTCTCCCTGGTGACGGTGGCGCTGGTGGATTCCTGGCAGTGGACCCCATTCGTCGCCATCATCGCGGCGGCGGCGATGGAAGGGATCCCGGCGGAGGTGATGGAGGCCGCGAAACTCGACGGAGCGAACGCCTGGCAGGAATTCTGGCATTTCGTGCTGCCGCTGATCCGTCCGCTGCTGGCCCTGGTCACCCTGATCCGGTTCATGGACAGCTTCCGCGAGTTCGACAAGATCTTCATCATGACCAATGGCGGCCCAGGCACGTCATCGGAAACGTTGCCCATCTATCTGTGGCGCCAGGCATTCCAGTACCTCGACATGGGTTACGCCGCCGCCATGGGGTTCGTCATGTTGGCGCTCATCAGCCTGATCAGTAGTGCCGTCGTCCGCGCCTTCAAGGCCAGCAAGGGGGTTTCCGAATGACCACCTCCGTCTCTTCGGTTCAGCAGCAGTCGGCCAGTTCGGCCGTCCTCCGCAAGGCGGCGCGCGCCGGGATGTATCTGCTGATGATCGTCTCGGCGCTGATCGCGGTGGTGCCGGTGCTGGTCATGGTGCGCATAGCCCTCACCCCCAAGGTCGACTGGCGGGTGATGCCGATCGACTGGTTCGCCGTGCTCGACTTCACGGCCCTGAACGACGTTCTGGCAAGTTCCTTTCCGCGGTCCATCCTCAACAGCCTGATCATCGCCACGATCACCACCGTGCTGGCCACCACCCTGTCGGCGATGGGCGGGCACGCGCTGGCCAGGCTGCAGGGGAAGGGGAAGGACAACTTCCTGCTGGTGGTGCTGGGGACCAGAATGGGCCCGGCCGTGGTCTTCGCCCTTCCGATGTACCTGCTGATGGCCCAGTTCAAGCTGATCGACACCTTCCCCGGGATCATCGCGGTCTACCTGGTGTACAACCTGGCCTTCGGCATCTGGATGATGCACGGCTTCTTCCTGGAGATCCCTGCGGAAGTGGAGGAGGCCGGCCTGCTGGACGGACTCTCCGAATGGGGGGTGTTCTCCCGGATCTCGGTCCCGATGGCCGGCACCGGAATCATCGCCACGGCGACGCTGATCTTCATCCTCACCTGGAACGAGTTCTTCTACGCCTTCGTCCTCACACAGCGTGCGGTCGGCACCTTCCCGACTCTCATTCCCGGGTACTTCGGCGCCTTCCAGGTCGAGTGGGGATCGATGTTCGCTGCCAGCACCCTGGGCATCCTCCCACCGGTGATCTTCGGAATTCTCGCTCGGAAGTGGCTGGCCAAGGGCCTTTCCGGCGGCCTCATCGGGTGAGCAGAGACGTCAGTTCCGCAATCAAGGAGAAGAAAATGAGTGAGGACTTCGCGGGGCGGTATCTCGCCTCGGGCGTGGTGGCGATCATGCGGGCCACGAGCTCGGATCAACTGCTGCGCGCGGCCGAGGCGGTGCTGGCCGGTGGCGTCGCGGCGATCGAGGTGACCATGACCACCCCGGGATCGCTGGACGTGATCGAGCAGGCCGTGGGCCGATTGGGTTCGGAAGCCGCCTTCGGAGCCGGCACGGTGCTCGATGCGGAGAGTGCGCGTGCGGCGATCCTGGCCGGCGCGCAGTTCATCGTGGCTCCCGGCATCGACCTCGCCACGATCGAACTCTGCCGGCGCTATGCCGTCCCGATCATGCCGGGCGCCTTCACCGCGACCGAGATCCTGTCGTGCTGGCAGGCCGGAGCCGACTACGTGAAGGTCTTCCCGGCCGGGGTCGGCGGCCCCGGCCTGATCAAGGCGCTGAAGGCGCCACTACCCCAGGTGCGCATGATCCCGGTGGGGGGCGTCACCCTCGACAACACCGCGGACTTCGTACGCGCGGGCGCCGTCGCCGTCGGCGTCGGCAACGAACTGGTCAATCAGGCGCTGCTGGACGACCAGGACATGCGGCAGATCACGGAGCGTGCCGTCCGCTTCCGTGAGCAGGTGGCCATCGGCCGGCAGGGCTGACCGGCGCAACCTCGATCACCACACGAAAGGACACCAAGGGAAAATGCAAGGGTTGCACGCAATCACCAGGGACGACCTCAGCGCGTTCGCCGGCAAGGCTCCGGCGTTCGTCACGCTGGGGGAGGCAATGATCCGGGACACGCCGGCTGACAACGAGCGGCTGGAGCGGACCCGGCAGGTGGACCTCTCCATTGCCGGTAGCGAGTACACCCTGGCGATGTTGTTGTCCCGCTTCGGTGTGCCGTCGTCCTTCGTCAGCCGGCTGCCGGACAATCCCTACGGCTGGATGATCCGCGATGTGGCCCGGGAGCAGGGAATCGACACCAAGCACCTGGTGTGGGCGAGCAAGACCGAGCCGATCGGAAGGTTCCTCTACGAACTGGGCCGGACGCCGCGGAAGAACGTCGGCTGGTACCAGCGCAAGTACTCAACGGCGAGCCGTCTCGGACCTGGGGAGGTGGATTGGGGGAACGCGCTCGCCGACTGCCGGCTGCTGCACACCAGCGGAATCACCTTCGGGCTCGCCGGCCACAGCGGCTATGACCGCAACTACCTCCACGAGACCTTCGTCGAGGCGCTCGCAGCGCTGCCGCAGGACGCGATGGTCGGCTTGGACTTCAACTACCGGTCAACCCTCTGGTCGCCGGATCGGGCCCGCGAGTTGATGACCCCGCTGGTCCGCGATCACGTCGACGTCCTGATCACGACGATCGAGGACATGGCGGAACTGTACGGAATGGGCTGCGGCGGCTACACCGCCGATCAGATCGTCCGGGGCGACATCACGGAGTTCTCCGACGACGACCTGAAGTCGTTCGCTGCCGAGGTGCTGCAGAAGTTCGACGCGAAGATCGTCGCCGTCACGATCCGCTACCCCGACAGCTTCGAGGAGCACCGGTGGGAGTCGGCGGCAACGGACGCCGAGGGCAACTTCTTCCGGTCGCCGCGGGTGAACCGGATCGTCCTCTGGGACCGCCTGGGCGGCGGGGACACCTGGAACGGCGGCTTCTACTACGGCCTGCTGACCGCCGGCTTCGGCAGGGAGGGCATCGAGAAGGGCGTCCTGGTCGGCGATGCGGCCACCCGTTTGAAGCAGTCGATGATGTTCGACCTGCCGATCGTGACCAAGGCCGAGGTGCAGTCTCTTCTGAAGGCCGACATGGTCGGTGGCGGAAAGCGGGTGTCACGCTGATTCGTGACCACTCCGCCTGGCGGGCCGACCCGCCGAGCCTCGATGGAGAGCGCCAGGGGCTCAATCCGCCGGTCGGTGAGGGTGCGGGCGATCCATCGCACCGCCCGCGGCAGCTGCGCGGTGTCGTAGCCCACCCACGCGGTCCAGCCGTCGCGTCCGAGACCGGCTTTTGGCGATCGCGACCGGGCTGGACGTACGGGCTCGGATCCACCTCGTTGCCGGTGCGGGGCGCCTGATGACGCCGAGCACTGCTGTGTGTCGAGCGTGATCCCTGGTCGTCATCCTCGCCACGCGCGGTGGGCGAATCTTCTACGATCGTCCCAACACTGAGGAGGCCCGATGGCCGATCCCCGCTGGTATGGGGCGTACGTTTTCGACCTGGACGGAACCATCTATCTGGGGGACGGCTTGCTGGCCGGTGCCCGCGAGGTGGTCGAGAGGATCCGGGCGCGGGGCGCCGCCGTCCGCTTCGTCTCCAACAATCCGACGCTGCGACTGGGCGAGTACCAGGCCAAGCTCGAACGGCTCGGACTGCCGGTGGGGCCGGATGAACTGGTCACCAGCCTGGTATCGACCACCCGCTGGCTGATCCGCCATCGTTCGGACGCCGTCGTCTTCCCGATCGGCGAGCAGCCGCTGGTCGACGCGCTGACCGAGGCGGGCATCGCGATCAGCGAGGACCCTGCCGAGATCGACATCGTGCTGGCCAGCTACGACCGTGGCTTCGCCTACCGCAAGCTGCAGATCGCCTTCGACGCGCTCTGGTTCCACAAGCGCGCCACGCTGATGTCCACCAACCCCGACCGCTTCTGTCCCTTCCCCGGCGGACGCGGCGAGCCGGACGCGGCCAGCATCGTCGCTGCCATCGAGACCTCCACCCAGGTGAAGCTCGAACGCACCTTCGGCAAGCCGTCGGAGCTGATGGCCGAGATGGCCCTGGCCGGCCTGGGCGTCCCGCCTCCGGACGCGATCATGGTCGGCGACCGACTGCACACCGACATCGCGATGGGCCGACGCGCCGGGATGGACGCCGCCCTGGTCCTGACCGGCGACTCCCGGCGCGCGGATATCGCGTCCGTCCCCGAACCCGAGCGTCCGACCCGTGTGCTGGGGTCGCTGGCGGAACTGCTGCCGCAACACGATTGAGCGCAGAGTCGGGCGGCCGCGACCTCGGTCGAGGCCGCCCACCACCACCATCCCTCGCCAACGCGGGGGCGCGAGCGTAGACTCGTCCGATCCGAGCGTGGGGGCGGCAGATGGACGACGAGCAGCCGATTCCTCGCCAGCGCGCGTGGACAGACGCCCTCGCCGCGGTCGCGGAAGATCTCGCCGGCGAGTTCCGGCTGCAGCCGCTGCTCGAACGGATCCTGCGCAGCGCGGTCGATCTGCTGGGCTGCCGCAGCGGCTCGCTCTGCCTGATCGACGCGGCCGCGCACACCTACCTCAAGCAGATCGACCTGGACGAGGGCTGCCAGACCGGCCAGGTCTTCCCGCTCGACGAGGGCGTCACCGGAGCCGTCGCGAAGGCGGGCAAGCCGGTGATCTTCGACGCCTACTCCCAGGTCGGACGCGGGCACATCGCACCCCACGAGCCGCGCTACCGCCGCGCCGTGATCGGTGCCCCGATCCTGCGCCGCGGCTCTCCGATCGGTGCGCTGGTGGTCTTCGCCGCCACGGACGAGCAGCGCTTCACCCAGGCCGATGCCGACCTGCTCGCCCGTTTCGCCACCCACGCGGCCATCGCGATGGCCAACTCGCGGCTGCATGAGGAGGCCTCCGCCCGGATGAAGGCCGACGCCGTGGTCGCCGAGCGGGAACGCTCCATGCTCGAGCTCCACGACTCGGTCGGACGTGGCCTGGCCACGATCATGCTCAAGCTCGGCGAGGCCCACCAGCAGCTCAGCCGCGGTGGAGACGCGGCGACCTCTCTGCTCGCCGCCCAGCGGGTGGCCGAGGAGACGCTGAACGAGGGACGCCGCGCGGTCTGGGGGCTGCGTCCGGCCGGTCATGGCCGCCGCTCGCTGGCCGAAAGCCTACAACTCGATCTGGAATGGCTGCAGGCGACCTCGGGGCTCACCCCGGTGTTCCGGCAATTCGGCGAACCCCAGGAGATCGCCACCGAGGTCGAGCACCAGCTGCTCCGGATCGTCGGCGAGGCGCTGGCCAACGTCACCCAGCACGCCCGGGCGACCATGGTGCGGCTGGGGCTGGTCTACGGCTCGGACGGGGTGGCCGTGATCGTAGAGGATGACGGCGCCGGGTTCGATGTCGACGCTGAGATGGGGCGTCCGCGCGGTGTCGGGCTGCGTGGGCTGGTGGCTCGGGCCGGGCAGGTGGGCGGACGGGTGCGGATCGATTCCACTCCCGGCTGGGGGACGCGGGTGCGCGCCGACCTGCCGTACCGCGGCACCAGCACGGAAGCCGGCCCCAGGCTACGGGTGCTGATCGTCCATTCCCAGCCGGCGATGCGGGCGGGATTGGTGCGACTGCTCGCCCAGAGCGAGCCGAGCGTCCAGGTGGTCGCCGAGGTGGGCGATCTCGACCAGGCGGTCGAGGCGATGCGGCTGCTGCACCCGGCGGTCGTGCTGGCCGGCACGCGCCTGCCCGGCGTGACCGGACCGGCCCTGCTGAACGCCGTGACCGCCGTCGACCCGTCGGTCGGCGTCGTCGCGATCTCGGACCGTCCGGCAGCCGCCGAGGCGGAGGTGCGCGAGTGGGTGGCCGCCGGTGCCCGTGGCTTCGTCAACGCCGATGCCGACGCCACCGCCCTGGGACGCGCCGTGGTCGGGGTGGCCCGCGACGATGTGCTGGTGCTCGGCGGCGTTCTGGAACAACTCGGCGGCCTCCCCTCGGTCGAGGCCGATTCCCGCCTGACCACCCGCGAAGCCGAGGTCCGCGCCCTGCTCGAACAGGGCATGGCCGACAAGCAGATCGCCCATCGCCTGGGCATCTCCGTCAAGACCGTCGAGAAGCACGTCTCCGCCATCCTGCGGAAGGCCAACGTCCGCTCCCGCACGGAACTGCTGGTCCGGCTCTGAGCGGGCCCCGATCGACGCCGATCGTGGACTCTCGGCCATCTGCCGCCAACCGCTCTACGCCGAGATCACAAGGGCTGACGGTCCCCGTCGATGGCCAGCGACGGCCGAGGGCGCAGTCGGGAGCCGCCGTCCGGCTCAGCGCAGGAACGCAGGGTGCCGCTGTGCCCAGGCCAGGTAGTGCTCGAACGCCTCGTCGAGACCGTAGGACGCGGTGTAGCCGAACTGCCCGGCGCGGGCCAATGACATCGGGGCGTTGTCGGCGAACATCGTGATGTTCGCCGCATCGGGGTCGATCCGGCTGCTCATCCCGGGAAACCGCTCGGCCAGCCGGGCGCACCAATCGACGACGGACCAGGTGTAGGGCGAGCTGATGTTCGCCACCCGGTGCGGCAGTGAGGGTGCCTCCAGGGCGCGCAACACGGCCTCCGCCACGTCCATCGTGTAGACCCACGCCTTCGTTCCGGCACGCGGCAGGACGATCGGCCGTCCGGCCATCGCGGCGGCCAGCGTCTGGAAAGGTGCGCTGGTCATGTCGCGGACCGCCGTGCGGTGCTCCCAGCAGCCGAACACATCGCCCAGGCGCAGGCTGACGGCCTCCCGGCCGCGCAGTTCCGCGACCCGCAGCACCGCCTGCTCGCCGGCGAGCTTGGTGATCTCGTAGAGGTTCCCGGGACGCTCCTGCCCACTCTCCTCCACGAGCAGGCTCCGGGTCGTGGTCGCCGAACCATACGCGGCGATCGACCCGAGGTGGACGAACCGTCCGGCGCAGGTGTCGTCGAAGGCGGTGAGCGCCGTGACGGCGCCGACGACATTGACCTCGACCACGGAGGCAGGGTCGTCGCGCTCCCGCAGGATCCCCGGCGTGACCGCCGCGCCGTGGATCATGGAATGGATCCCGCGCGTCGCGAGGATCGACCGCAGCCGCTCGCCGTCGCGGACGTCGCCCTGCACCAGGTCGATCCGCCCGGGCATCGCCCGCAGTGCCTGCAGGGCGGGCCCTGCCGGCTCGGTCGCCGTGTACACCGTGACCTCCGCACCGTCGGCCGCGAGCCTTTCCACGATGGCCAGGCCGACCGTCCCGGTACCGCCGGTCACCAGGACGTTCACGCCGGATTCCTCTCGTCGATGGGTGGTGAGCCGTGTTCGATGACCGACCGGCGCTCGACAGCGCCGGCCGGCGACCGCAGCAGGGCCGCCGTCGCCAGCAGAAGATCCTCGCCGCCCTTCATGGCCACGAGTTGCACACCGATCGGGCGGCCGTCGGCGAACGGCTCCACCGGCATCGACAGCGCGGCCCGGCCGACAGCGTTCACCCAGTGCGTGAACGCGCCGAGGTTGCCCGGGTCGGGGACGGTGCCGTCGCTGAAGACGGGGCCGGGTGCGTCGAGGGGCCAGGCCGCCGACAGCGTCGTCGGGCACAGGACGAGGTCGACGTCGGAGAGGGCGGATTCGACATCCGATCGCAGCCGGGCGACCAGCTCCAGCGCCGTCAGGTAGTCGCTCCCGGTGATCCCCGCCGCTCGGGCCGCGCTTGCCTGGAGCCCTTCGCTGACCGGCGCGGCGACGGGCGCGGTGGCCAGGGCCGCCCGGATCCCGACAGCGGCCATCGTCTCCCAGGCCTCCAGCAGCGCCGACCAGCGGTAGGGCGCCGCCACTGCTGTGACCTCCGCTCCCAGCTCCCGGAGCCGTTCGGCGGTCTCCTCCAGCCGGGCCGCGACGACCGGATCGCACCCGATCCCCTCCACCGTTGTGAACATGCCCACTCGCAGCCGGTCTGCCGCGCGAAGGGGTTCGGGATGCAGCGAGGTCGGGTCGCGTGGATCGGGGCCACGCATCGCCGCGAGCGCAGCGCGCACCCCGTCCAGTTCGGCTGCCAGGATCCCGATCGTCTGGAAGCCGGGGACGAGCTGGGGAAAGCCGTGCACGCGGGGGATCACGCCGGTCGCCGTCTTCAGCCCGTACAGGCCGGTCAGGCTCGCTGGTGCTCGGGTGGAGCCGCCGGCATCGGTGCCCAGGGCGATCGGCACGATCCCGGCCGCCACCGCTGCGGCGGACCCGCCCGACGACCCTCCCGGCGTGAGCCGCGGATCGTGCGGGTGCCGGGTGGGCCCGTACGCCGGGTTCGAGGTCGTCTGGCCGACCGCGAGCTCCGGCATGTTGGTGAGACCGACGAGAACGGCTCCGGCGGCGTCCAGGCGCTCCACGCACAGATCGGAGGAATCAGGGCGGTGCCCCGCCCACCGCAGACTGCCCCAGGTGCAGGGTGCACCCGCTACGAAGATGTTGTCCTTCACGGCGTACGGCACGCCATCGAGCGGGCCGAGCGTCCGTCCTTGCCGCCGCCGTTCGTCGGCAGCAGCCGCGGCCGCAAGAGCGCGGTCGTCGAGCAGGGCGGTGAAGGCGTTCAGGTCGTGGGTGCGGGCAGCGGCCAGCGCCGTCCGCGCGCGCTGGAGCGCGCCACGCTCGCCTGGATCGGTGCGATGCATCTGGTACTCCTCAGTGGCTGCCACTCCCTACCGGACGGCGCGAGCGGTCGCCTGTTCCTCGGTGAAGGCAGGTTCGGGGCGTCGGATGCGGCGCATCAGGTCGCTTCCCCCTGCAACGCCAGATCGCCCGCTCGGGTCGACTGCCGGACGATCAGCGTCGTGGGCAGCCGGGTGACGGTGCTCGACTCCACGAGGCCATCGATGTGCGCCAGAAGCAGCTCGGTGGCGTGGGCGCCGATGTCACGGGTCTGCTGGGAGATCGTGGTCAGGGGCGGTTCGGCCGAGCGCGCCCACTCGTCGTCGTCGAAGCCCATCAACGACACCTCGTCGGGGATGCGTACCCCGCGCCGCTTGAGGCGGCCGTAGAGGCGGAGCAGCATCAGCCCGTTGCCCGCGAAGATGCAGCGAGCGTTGCCCCGCGGGCCGTCGAGGAAGGCGGTGAGCTGGGCGTCCAGGCGCTCGTCGTCCCGGACGTCCGCCTCGTACACCCGCGCGGAGACCTGCGGGTAGGGGGCGAACTCGGTGCGGAACAGCGTGACGCGATCGACGCGGCTGGTGAGTGATCCGATGACGTCGGTGAAGTACGCGATGTCGTCGTAGCCGGCGCCG
The DNA here is from genome assembly GCA_049841235.1 of Propionicimonas sp. GTDB lineage: Bacteria > Actinomycetota > Actinomycetes > Propionibacteriales > Propionibacteriaceae > Propionicimonas. The sequence goes on from JASGEM010000022.1 coordinate 36,618, forward strand.
ACCAGATGCGCCACCGCATCGCGCACCGCGCCGATGTTGTCGCTCCCAACCAGGTCGAGCGCGACTTCCTGGACGCCTTGGTCGATCAGGACGATCGGCAGCCTGGCGGCGAGGTCGCGGACGACGTCGTCGTTGTGGCCGGTGGTGAACAGCAGCAACCCGTCGGTCCCGTAGGAGCGCAGGATGTCGAGGGAGCGACGTTCCTTGTCGGGGTCGCGGTCGCTGTTGCACACCATCAACACGTAGCCGTGTTTCTCGGCCACCGATTCCGCACCCCGGAGCACGCTGATCGCGAAGGGATTGGTGATGTCGGGGACGACGAAGCCGATGGTGAACCGCTTGTCCTGCCTCAGTCCCCGGGCGATCCGGCTCGGCCGGTAGTCCAGAGCGGCGACCGCGGCGTCGATCCGGCTCTTGGTCGCCGGGGACATCGAGCCGAATTGCTTGCTGAGATAGCGCGACACCGTTGTCCGCGAGACTTTCGCTGCCGCAGCGACGTCCGAGATCGTCGCCGCGCGTTGCGTGTCGCGCCTTGAGGTCATGGCTCCCCTTCGATCACCCTGACGGTTACTCGTTGATGATGGCAAAGGCACGCACCGGGGAGCCAGTCCCCTTGTCGAGCCGCAGCGGGACGCCGTAGAAGACGAACTCGCCCTTGCCGACCAGTTCCTCGAGATTCACCAGCCATTCGTAGTGGGTGATCCCACGGTCCCGGCAGACCCGGTGGCTCGGGAAGAGGTTGGTCGACATGATGTCGGTAGACGGGCCCTCGACCCCGTGGATGAGCGAACCGTGGTCAGCCAGCCAGTGCGTCGCCTCGACCGAAAGGCCCGGGTTGACGTCGAACAGGATCGGGTCGGGATAGTGACGGCGGTGGAAGCCGGTGTTGAGCAGGACGATGTGGCCGTCGACCGTGATCCCGGTCTTGCGCTGCGCCTCCTCCAGATCCTCCACCGTGATCTCGCCCAGATCGGGGACGTGGGTCATGTCGAAGCAGACTGCCTTCCCGAAGAACATGTCGATCGGCATCTCGTCGATCGTGAGGCCGTTCGGGTTCATGTGGAAGAACGCGTCGACGTGGGTTCCCGTGTGCTCCACCATTCCGAGATACTTCCACGATGAGGTGTGCGGATCCTCCGGCGTGCCGGATCCCATGGCCAGGCTGGACTCGTGGGTCTGCAACGTGACGTAGACCGGGCGCTGGAAGGCGCTCTGCACCGGCATGTTGTCAGAGATCGTCAGCGTCAGATCTACGATCCGCGGGGACATTACTGCTCCTTTCGAGTGGGGCAGGGCGGCGAGGAGGCGCCGCCCTGCCCCGGCGTGGATGATGCGATTACTTGCGGACGGGCTTGAGCACCTGCTGGATGGCGGGGTCGTCGATGTTGCTGGCATCGACGAAGGCCGCTGGCACGTCGACCTTGGCATCGACGCTCTCGCCGTTGATCGCCTTGACCGCGTTGGTCACCCCGGTGAAGCCGATCCCGGCGGGATCCTGCGTCACGGTGCCGCTGATCACGCCGTCCCGGATCGCCTGCAGGATGTCCTCGGAACTGTCGAAGCCCACCACGACCACCTGACCCGCCTTGTTGGCCCCGCTCACGCCGAGCGAGACACCCACCGTGGTGCCCTCGTTGGTCGCGAAGATGCCCTTGATGTCGGGGGTCGAGGAGAAGATGTCCTGGGTGATGTTCAGGGCCTTGTTCCGGTCGCCCTCGCTGAAGAAGGTGTTGAGCAGGGTGTAGCCGTCGGCCTGGATCTGGTCGGCGAAGCCCTTCTCGCGGGCCATGCCCTGAACCGAGCCGGCCACCTCGTTGACGATGGCGACCTTGCCGGCATCGCCGATGATCCGCGCCATGTTCTCCGCGCCGAGGGCACCAGCGGCGACGTTGTCGGTCGAGACCGTCGACTTGGGGACGTCGGAGTGCAGTTCGCCGTCGATGATGACGACGGGGATGCCGGCCGCGTCCGCCCGCTCGAGCGCGGGGACCAGTGCGTCGGGATCAACTGGAGAGATCACGATCGCCTTGACGCCGCGGGTGATGAAGTCCTCGACGATCTTCACCTGGCCCTCGGAGTCGGTGTCGGTCGCCGTCCCCTGGAAGGCGATCGTGTAGCCGTTCTCCTTGGCGGCGTTCTCGGCGCCGATCTGCACCGACGTCCAGTAGTCGTACAGGGTCGACTTGGGGATGACGCCGATCACGCCGCCCTCGGCGGGCGCCTGGGAGCCGGTGGTGGCGTTCGTGCTGGGCGAGGTGCCTGGTGTGACGGCACCGCCGCAGGCGGTGAGCGTGAGGGCCAATGCGCCGGCGGCGGCCAGCGACAAGAGCTTCTTCATGAGCGTGGTTCCTTTCGTGGGCTGATGGGTTGGTTGGGTGAACTCGTAGGGACGGGGGAGACGGGTCAGCGCACGCGGCGCCGCATGGAATCGAGGAAGACGGCGGCGATGATGACCACGCCGATGGCGATCTGCTGCCAGTAGTAGGAGACGCCGAGCAGATTGAGCCCGTTGCGCAGGACGCCCATGACGAAGGCGCCGATGAGGGTGCCGCCGATGCCGCCGACGCCGCCGGAGAGGCTGGCACCGCCGATTACCGCGGCGGCGATGGAGTCCAGCTCGTAGCCCTCACCGGCGGTCGGGGCGGCGGAGACCAGGCGTGAGGTCAGGATGACCCCGGCGATCGCGGCAAGCAGCCCGCCCACCGCGTACA
>JASGEM010000023.1:0-23015 GCA_049841235.1 Propionicimonas sp.
ATTCGAGAGACCGCGAGCCGGGCGCGCCGGACGCCGCCTCGTCAGCCGTCCGCCACACGGTGCCGGTGGCCTCGGCCGGCTTCCAGACCGTGGGTTTCTCGGCGTCGGGCTCCGCGGGGCCGGCCTCGGCGTCGGATTCGTCCTCGCTCTCCTCCGGCCCGACCGGGCGACGGGCCAGCGCCCACAGCGCGACCGCTGCCACGACCCCCACCCCGGTCGTGATCAGGGGGTGAAGCAGGCCCAGCGGCATCCACCATTCCCACGGCCCCATCGTGTTCAGGGCGGAGGCCGGCGAGACCAGCAGGGTGAGGGCGACGACCACCCACGGCATCGCCACGGTCACGGTCGTCACCCAGGCGGCCACCAGCGCGATGGTGCGCGCCCGCTGGATCACCGGGGCGAACCAGCATCCGGCGACCGCCACGAACAGCGCCAGCATCAGCGCATAGTCGACCCCCTGCCAGCCGAAGATCCAGCTGATCGAGAGGGGTGGCCTCACGCTGTCGCCCACGGGGTACCACTCGACGCTGGCGATCAGGTACCAGGTGATCTGGATGGCCTGGTACGCCAGCATCAGCGCTGACAGCACCACCATCGTCCACGCCAGCGGCTCGCGGATCCGCATCAGGTTCTCCACCACGCCTCCTCGCATTCACCCTATCCCCGGGCCAGGGGCAGCGGAGACGGTTCCCGGTGCGCCGTGATGCCGAGCGGAGTCAGGCGAACTGCAGGCCCACCTCGGCGGTGACCTCGGCCACCAGTTCCCTGACCCGCTCGGCCTGGTCGAGCGGGACGACCAGGGTTGCGGTCCGGGTGCGCACGACGACCAGGTCGCTCACCCCGATCAACCCGATCAGGCCGGACGGGTCGGCGTTCACCACCACGTTGCCGGACGCGTCCAGCGCGACCACGGTGCCAGACACCGCGTTCCCGGCGTCGTCCGCCGTCAGGACCTCGGCGAGGCTGGCGTAGCCGCCGACGTCCTTCCACTCCACGGCCAGCCCGATCGCCACCACGTGCGCCGAACCCTGGCCGTGGGAGACCGGCTCCATGATCGCGTAGTCGACCGAGGTCTTGAACAGGGTCGGGAAGATCTCGGCCAGCCGCTCCGGTTCGGCTGCCAGAGCGGTCACTCCCTCATGGTTGGCCGGCAGCAGCAGCCGGAGCTGCTCCAGGACGGTCGCCGCCCGCCAGACGAACATGCCGGCATTCCACCAGTACTCGCCCGAGGCCAGGTAGGCCTCGGCCAGCTCACGCGGCGGCTTCTCCACGAACTGCCGGACGGTGTACGCGCCGGGTTGGCCGGGCAGTGGGTCGCCGCGGTGCAGGTAGCCATAGCCGGTGTGCGGCGAGGTGGGCACCACGCCGAGCGTCACCAGCGCGGCCGGATGGTCCTCGGCCAGGGCGAATGCCTGCTCGAGCGTGGCAGCGAATGCGGCGACCGGCTCGATCACGTGGTCGGCGGTGACCTGGGCGATCACCGCCTCGGGATCGCGCCGGGCCAGCACCGCGGCCGCCCAGGCGACGGCATTGAGCGAATCGCGTCCGACCGGCTCGCCGAGGATGTTCTCGGCGGGCAGTTCGGGCAACTGGGCGACGACCTGGTCGGAGTAGGCCGCGCCGGTCACCACCACCACCTGCTCGGCCGGGACGGAGACGAGCGAGCGCTCGAAGGCGAGCCGCAGCAGGCTGCGTCCGTCGATCAGGGGAAGGAGTTGCTTGGGTGTGCCCTGCCGCGACAGCGGCCACAGCCGGGTGCCGGAACCGCCGGCCATGATGACGACGTAGCGCATGGCCTCGAGAGTAGGGCATCTCCGCGATCCCGACGCCGCCGACCGCTGACCCTTCCCGCGCCGAGCGCCATCCTTACCGAGCGCCATCCTTACCGCCGAGCGCCACACCCCAGGCACAAGCGCTCGGCATGAAGGCAAGCGGTCGGCGAGGGGACGGGGACGCAGGAGAGCGCACGGGCGGTGGGCATACGATGGGGACGTGCCCGTCGCCCGCTCGATCATCGATGTGCTGACCGACCGCGTCCGCACCGACGGCAGCCGTCCACTGCTCACCTACTACAACCCCGCCAAGGGCGAGCGGGTCGAGTTCAGCGGGAGATCGTTCGCCAACTGGGTGGACAAGACCGCCAACCTGATCGACACCCTCGGGGTTGAGGGACGGATCGCCGGCCCGGTCTCGATGAGGCACCCGGGCCATTGGATGAGCCTGATCTGGCCGCTGGCAGCCTGGCAACGCGGGCTGGCCTACGAGGCGGCCGAACCGCCTCTGCCACCGGAAGCAGAACTCGCGGTGGTCGGCCCGGAGAATCCCCAGCCCCTGATCCCCGGCGGGACGATCGCCTGCTCGCTGCACCCGCTCGGCCTGGGCGTGCGCGACCTGCCGGCCGGTGTGCTGGACTACTCCAGCGAGGCGCTCGCCGAACCGGACGCCCACTGGGCGACGCCCATCGAACCGGAGGACATCGCCTTCCTGGATGACCTGCGCCAGATCAGCCACGCCGACTGGCTGGGGCTGCCACCCGAACCCGACCGGGTGCTGTTCCAGGCGGGAGGGCCGCGAGCCTGGCTGACGCTACAGGAGACACTGATACGTCCGCTGCTGGGCGGCGGCTCGGCGGTCGTGGTCGACAGCCGCGTGAGCAAGAACGAACTGGCCCGTATCATCGCCAGCGAGCGCATCGATCACGAAGCAGGCGAGCCGGACGGCCCGAATGGACGCTCCTACCCCGGCGTCGGCACAGGAAGGACATCATGACCCGGAACATCCCCGGCATCTCACGCCGTCAGTTGATCGTCCGCGGCTCCGCGCTGGCGGTCGGTGGCGCGGCACTGCTCGCCGGGTGCGGCGGGCCGTCCATCCCGACCCCGACGGCCTCCCCCACCGGCACCATCCGGGCCCAGTTGGACCAGGCGATCACCACCATCGCCAACGGCTCCGACAAGCTCGGCGTGGCGATCCACGATCTGCGCAACGGCGCGGCGTACGGGTTCAACCCGGGCTATGCCAGCCAGAGCGCGTCCATGGCCAAGCCGATGATCGTGCTGATGGCGCAGCGCCGGGCGCGGGCCACCGGCGTTCCCCTGACCACGGAGCAGCTCGAGCAGGCCACCAAGGCGATCACCCAGTCCGACAACGACGCCGCCGACGCGCTGTGGACCTTCGGCGGTGCTGCGCCCGCCTACGACGAACTCGCCGGCGAACTGGAGATGGCCGACACCCACGCCGACGAGGCGCGTTCCGAGAGCTGGAGCTGGACGTGGACCACCCCGACCGATCAGGTGCTGCTGGTGCAACGGCTGAACGAGGGCTCGCCGGCGATCTCCGACGAGGATCGCGAGGCGCTCTGGGGGCTGATGGGCGAGGTGATCGACGAGCACGCCTGGGGGGTTGGCGCGCCGCGTTCGGAGACCGTGAAGGTTCACCTGAAGAACGGCTGGGTGCAATTCCAGTCCAGCGACGGGCTCTGGGCGGTGAACTCCATGGGCCAGGTGGACGGCGACGACCGCAATTACCGGATCGCCATGATGACCCGCACCGCCGACTTCGACACCGGCCGGGAGACCCTGGATGCGATCGGCCGCTGGGTCTTCGACATCCTGGGCAGCGGCCCGATCGAACCCGGCTGATGGGCCATCTGGAGGTCAACGGCGTCAGCTACACCCTGCCGGACGGGCGCCCGCTGCTGAACGACGTCTCCTTCCGGGTGGGCGACGGCGCACGGGTGGCGCTGATCGGGCCGAACGGGACCGGGAAGACCACGTTGTTGCGGATCGTCTCCGGCGAACTGGCGGCCGAGGAGGGGTCGGTGTCGGCCTCGGGGAGGCTGGCCGTGATGAGCCAGTTCATCGGCAAGCTGCGCGATCCGCAGACCGTACGCGATCTGCTGGCGTCGGTGGCGCCGGAGCGGGTGCGGACGGCCGTCCGCACCCTGGACGCGGCCGAACTGGCGATGCTGGAGACCGACGACGAGCCGACCCAGCTGGCCTACGCCCAGGCGCTGGCCGACTTCGGGGACGCCGACGGCTACGAGTACGAGTCGACGGTGTGGGACACCGTCACCACCGCGGCGCTCGGGACGCCGTTCCAGCGGGCGCAGTACCGCGAGGTGAACACGCTCAGCGGCGGCGAGCAGAAGCGGCTGGTGCTGGAGGCCCTACTGGCCGGTCCCGAGGAGGTGCTGGCGCTGGACGAGCCGGACAACTACCTCGACGTGCCGGCCAAGCTCTGGCTGGAGCGGCGGCTGGTCGAATCGGGCAAGACGGTGCTGCTGATCAGCCACGACCGCGAGTTGCTGAGCAGCGTCCCGACTGCGATCGTCACCCTGGAACCCGGTCCGGCCGGGGCCACGGCCTGGACCCACTCCGGCACCTACCGCACCTGGGGTGAAGCCCGCGAGGCGCGCAACGCTCGCCTGGAGGAACTCCGGCGGCGCTGGGACGAGGAGCACGCCAAGCTGAAGGCCCTGGTGCTGATGTACAAGCAGAAGGCCGCCTACAACGCTGATCTGGCTTCGCGCTACCAGGCGGCTCAGACCCGGCTGGCCAAGTTCGAGGCCGCCGGCCCGCCCGAGGAGGTGGTCACCCAGCATCAGGTACGGATGCGGCTGCGCGGCGGCCAGACCGCTCGCCGCGCGGTGATCTGCGAGCAACTGGAGCTGAGGACGCCAGGTCCTCGCCATCCCGACTCCGCACCCGACCGCCGCTCCCCGGACGGTCATCCCGGACTCGAGCCGGGATCTCCCGGCCCCGCCACGCCGCCGAGCCCGGCTACGACCCTTCGTCAGGCTCAGGGATCATTGGACAAGTCCGGCAGCGTCCTCATGGCGCCGTTCGACCTCACCGTGTGGTTCGGCGAGCGGGTGGCCGTGCTGGGCTCCAACGGCTCGGGCAAGTCGCACTTCCTGCGGCTGCTCGCCGCCGGCGGCTCGCGTCCCGACACCGAGCACCAGCCGGTCGGCGACATCGCCGCCGAGCCGGTCCTCCACACCGGCACGTCCAGGCTCGGCAGCCGGGTCCGTCCGGGCTGGTTCGCCCAGACCCACCAGCACCCGCAGTTGGCCGGACGCACCCTGCTGGAGATCCTGCACCGGGGCGACGCCCACCGCGCCGGGATGGGGCGCGAGGAGGCCTCCCGCGCCCTGGACCGCTACGGCCTGGTGCACGCCGCCGAGCAGACCTACGACACCCTCTCCGGCGGCCAGCAGGCCAGGCTGCAGATCCTGCTGCTGGAGCTCTCCGGCGCCACCCTGCTGCTGCTCGACGAGCCCACCGACAACCTCGACCTGCACTCCGCCGAAGCTCTCGAAGAGGCGCTGGCGTCCTTCGAGGGGGCGGTGATCGCCGTCACCCACGACCGCTGGTTCGCCCGCTCCTTCGACCGCTTCCTGGTCTTCGGCTCCGACGGCCGGGTCACCGAGCACACCGAGCCGATCTGGGACGAGGCCCGCGTCCGACGCCCCCGCTAGCCGCGCTTCGCATCTCCGTCCCGCCATGTGACCACGGATCGGAAACCGCCGATCGGCACACCGCCACGACGGTGGGGCCTTCCTGTCCAGAGCTTGGTCGAAACCGACCACCAGCCGGTCGTCCGACGGTCGCGACTGCTCCGAGGCCACATCGGTGGTGGGCGGTAGGACGGTCAGGGCCTGGCCCAGGCCAGCACGCGGAGTGCCCGGAGGGTGACCCACCGGTTGGGCTGGCCGGCACGGGGATAGCTGAGCTGAACCTCGCCGGGATACTGCGCCGCCGCAGCCCAGCGGCCGTCGGGGCGCCGGCGACGGAGCAGCACCTCCACCGCGGCATCGAGCCGGTCGTCGTACACCTTCCCGGCACCGCGGAGCACCTCCAGCCCGCGGAGCACATCGAAGTGCCAGCGTGCCGGATGATGCAGCCTGGTGAACTCCGCACGGATCGGTTCTCCGCTCGACCGGCGCTGGTACAGCCTCCGCGCGAGCAGCGCCGCGGTCGCGGTACCCAGGGCGTCGCGGATGTCGGCTGCGCGGTAGGTGTAGCCGCGGCGGAGGTATTCGGAGAGCCCGTCGATCACGCTGGTCGTCGAGTGCACTGACGAGATCGCCGCGCCCGAGCGGTTCGCGCGACAGTTGAACCCGCCGTCGTCCATCCGCTGACCGAGCACGAAGTCCACGATGCTCCGGAGTCCTTCCGCGTCCGCTCCGAAATAGCAGCCGAACGCCAGGAACATCCCGTTCATGCAGACATCCGACTCCTTCACCGAGTCGGCAGGGTTGAAGCCTCCGTCATCGCCCTTGTCTCGTGCGAGGGCCGTCGCCACCTCGACACCGCAGACGGGATGGTCGCGGGACACCGCCAGATCACGCAGTTCCAGCAACGCGTAGTGAGGACAGGTCCACTTGGGCTGGTAGAACCCGCGACCCCATCCCGGGGCGGCGTGTGCTGCCAGGATCGTCGCTGCGTCGCCGTCGGAGGCGATGCTCCGTTGCAGTTCTGGGCGCTCGCTCCCCAGAAGATCACGCCAGGTCTGGAACCGAACCGCGGCATCGCCGCTCAGCAGCCAGGCCAACGTCTCGTCGGCCAGGTGTCCCGGGACCGCGACCATGCTCGCAGCGTACCGCTCGCCGCCCCCGGGTCGCCCTCGGGATTCGCTCGAAGCCGGCCTACCGAAGACGGTGCGCGGGCCCCGACCTTGACCCGGACGGTCAGGAGCTCACCTTGCAGATGGTGTCGAGATCCTCGGTCTGGGTCTTGGTGTTCTTCTTGGGCTTGGACGACGGCTTGGCGGTCTCGCCATTCGTGCCGGGGTCGGCGGACGGCTGAGCCTGCTCGGGGTTGTCCTTGGCCTCGGAGGCAGCGATCTCGTCCGCCACGATCTCGCGGATCTTCGGGAAGTTCGGTTTCACCGGCTTGATCAGCGGTGGGGTGAAGTTCACCGACGACATGGGCAGCGAACGTCCCTTGAGCGCGAGGTCGAGCGCAGTGCCCAGCTGCTCGCTGGGGATGTTGCTGGCGACCACCTTCTCGCTGGCCGAGGCGATGTCGTTGAACTTGGTCAGCACCGTGGTCGGGTTGAGCTGCTTGACCATGGCGTTGATCACGCACTTCTGCCGCGCCATCCGCTCGTAGTCGTTGGAGCCCTCCCGCGAGCGGGCGAACCACAGCGCGTGGAAGCCGTCCAGATGGACGTTCTTGCCGGGCTCGATGTAGCCGTAGACGCCCTTGGGTCCGCTCTTGGAGCCGATCGGGATCCGCTTGTTGATATCGAGCCGGATGCCGCCGACCGCGTCGATCAGCTTCTCGAAGCCCTTCAGGTCGACCATCGCCCAGTAGTTGATGTCGAGCCCGAGGATCTCCCCCACCACGTCCGCGGTGGCCTCGGCACCGGGGTACTTCACGTCCGGGAACAAGTCGGAGTTGTTCATGGCCAGGGTGTACACCGCGTTCAGCAGGCACTCCTGCGAGGCGCACCAGTAGCCGTCGGGATACTTGGCGTGCAGCGGGTTGTCCTTCGGGAAGGGAGCCCACTGCAGGTTGCGCGGCAGGCTGAACAGCACCGTCCGGCCGGTCTGGGCGTCGATGCTGGCCACGATCATGGTGTCCGGGCGCATCCCCCAGCGGTCGGCGCCGGCGTCCCCGCCCATCAGCAGGATGTTGTAGCGTCCGTCGACCGCCTCGGAGTCGCCGCCGCCGGTGAAGACCGTGTCCACCAGGCTCGACTGCGCACCGAACATGCCGGAGGCGGCCCAGGCCGCCGTCCCGGTGGTCGCGGCCAGCGCCAGCGCCAGCACTCCCGAGATCACCCGGCCTCGGCCGGACATCGCCCCGGGGTTGGCGATCCGCCAGGCATCCACCATCAGCAGCGCCCAGCCGACCCCCAGCACCAGCATCGCGACCTGCAGCACCCGCAACGTGATCGGGTTGGCGTAGAGCGAGATCAGCAAGGGCCGGGCCACCAGGGCGAGCACTCCCGCCACGATGACCAGTGCGATCAGCGACATCCATACCCGCAGCGCGATCCGTCCCAGCCGCCTGTTGCCGGCCGCCACCTGCGCCGAACCGGGGACGATCAGCGTCATCAGCACCAGCACGATGCCACGCCGCACCGCGATGCCTTGGGATCGCTGGAGAGGGGGCGGTAGGGTCGCCGCCGCGTTGGTCGCCATCAAAGGTCTCCCCGGGGAAGGTGGTCAGACTCCTCCCAGTATGACCACGCCACCCAATCGAGCCGTGCTGACGCGCCGCAGGCCTGCCGTTCCGCTTCTCCGCCACCGCGGAGCCTGGAACCTCACCCGGGCGCCAGACCCCTCCGGACAGCGCGTCCTCACCGGAAATGGCAGGCGATCCGGCGGCCACGACTCAGAACCGCGCAGGTACACCGGATATCCCCGCTGAAGATGCGCTGACAACCGGTGTCGATGCGCGGAAGCGATCCACCGCCCCGGGGCGCCGCCCCTATGCGGCACGGATGCGCGTAACCGCTAGCCGCCGTCCCAGAACCCCTCCGGGTCGCCGGTGGCAGCGCGGACGCGCTCGCCCTTGGCGGTGGCGGCGGCGCGCAGTTCCTCCTGGAAGGCGACCATGGCCTGCTGCAGCGCCGGGTCGGAGGCGGCGAGAATCCGGACGGCGAGCAGTCCTGCGTTGCGGGCATTGCCGACCGCGACCGTCGCGACCGGGACGCCAGCGGGCATCTGGACGATCGACAGCAGCGAGTCCATGCCGTCCAGGTACTTCAGCGGGACCGGGACGCCGATCACCGGCAGCGGGGTGAGCGCTGCCAGCATGCCCGGCAGGTGGGCCGCTCCCCCGGCGCCGGCGATGATCACCTTGAGCCCACGGGCGGCGGCACCGCGGCCATAGGCGACCATCTCCTCGGGCATCCGGTGCGCGGAGACCACGTCCGCCTCGTACCGGACGCCGAACTCGCCCAGCGCGGCGGCAGCTGCCTCCATCACCGGCCAGTCCGAATCCGAACCCATCACGAGGCCCACCAGTGGTTCAGCCATGGCTGCTCCCTTCGCGTTCGTCACGGCCATCCCGGCTACCGGAGCTCCGGAGCCTGGGGGAGATTCCCGCCCTCGCGGGTGTGAGTGGGAGGAGTGACCCGGTTGGGCACCCCCATGAAGAGGTCGGCGGCGGCGCGAGCCCGTGCGCGGGTGTCGTCAAGGTCGGCTCCGATCGCGGTGACGTGGCCGAGCTTGCGTCCGGGAACCCAGGACTTGCCGTAGAGCTGGATGCGGATCGCCGGGTCGAGCGCCAGCACCTCGACCAGCCCCGAGGCGAGGTCGCCGCGTGGACCGCCCAGCACGTTGGCCATCACCGACCAGGCCGCGCGGGGTTCGGGAGAACCCAGCGGCAGATCGGCGACGGCCCGCAGGTGGTTCTCGAACTGGGATGTCACGGCACCGTCGATGCTCCAGTGGCCGGTGTTGTGCGGCCGCATCGCCAACTCGTTCACCACCACCTGGCCGTCGGCGTCCTCCATCAACTCGACGGCCAGGATGCCGACGACGTCCAGTTCCTCGGCGATCCGCAGCGCGAACCGCTGCCACTGTTCGGCCTCCTCGGCCGGCAGACCGGGGGCGGGGGTGGTGGTGTCGGTGCAGATGCCGTCGGTCTGCACGGTCTCGCTGATCGGGTAGGCCACTGCCTCGCCATGCGGACGCCGGGCGACCAGCGCCGAGAGCTCGCGCCGGAAGGGGATGTACTCCTCGGCCAGGATCCGGACGCCCGGGGCCAGCGACGCGAACGGCTCTCCCGCCTGCAGCGGGTCGTCCAGCTTCCAGACGCCCTTGCCGTCGTATCCGCCCCGGGAGGTCTTGGCGATCACCGGCCAGCCGGTCCGCTCGGCGAACTCGATCAACTCGGCCGGCGAATCCACGGCCTGGTAGGCCGGACAGGGAATCCCCAGCGAACTCAGCCGGTCGCGCATCACGATCTTGTCCTGAGCGTGACGTAGCGCCTGCGGTCCCGGCCGGACGGCCACCCCTCGCTCCAGCAGGCCGGCCAGGATCGGTTGCGGGACGTGCTCGTGGTCGAAGGTGATCACGTCGCAACCGGCGGCGAAGTCGTAGACGGTCGCCGGGTCGGTGTAGTCGCCGACCGTCACGTCGGCCACGACCTGGGCCGCGGAGACATCCGGCCCCTCGGCCAGCAGCCGCACCCGCAACCCGAGCCCGATGCCGGCGGCATGCATCATGCGCGCCAGCTGGCCGCCGCCGATAATGCCGATGGTGGGGATCACGGCGTCAGCGTACCGGCTTCGTTTCCGGTGCCCGACCCGTCCCCAGGATCGACGCCCTGGACCGGCCCCCGCTCAAGAGGCGGTCTAGTCGGCGGCCATGTGCGGGTAGCCGATGGTGGTCGGTGAGAGCAGCGCCTCCTTGACTGAGCGAGGGCTGACCCAGCGCATCAGATTCCACAGCGAGCCGGCCTTGTCGTTGGTGCCGGAAGCTCGGGCGCCCCCGAACGGCTGCTGCCCGACCACGGCACCGGTCGGCTTGTCGTTGACGTAGAAGTTGCCAGCCGCCTGGCGTAGCTTCAGCGAGGCCTCGACGACCGCCGCCCGCTCGGTGGCGAAGACCGCTCCAGTCAGCGCGTAGGACGAGGTGCGGTCGATCAGCTCCAAGGTCTCCGACCACCGTGCGTCGTCGTAGACGTAGATCCCGAGTAGCGGGCCGAAGTACTCCACGTTCAGGATCTCCTGCTCCGGGTTGTCCGTCACCGCCAGGGTCGGACGCACATACCAGCCCCGCGCGTCGTCGTAGCTGCCGCCGGCGATCACCTCGACATCGTCGGCCGCGTTCGCGCGGTCGATCGCGCCGGCCAGCTTGTCGAAGGCCCGCCGGTCGATCACCGCGGAGGTGAAGTTCGAGAAGTCGCGGACGTCCCCCACCTTGAGCTCCTCGGTGCGGGCGACCAGTTCGTCCCGCAGCCCGGCCTCCCACAGCGAGCGCGGCAGGTAGCAGCGGGACGCAGCCGAGCACTTCTGCCCGGAGTACTCGAAGGCGCCGCGCACCAGCGCGGTGACCAGCGCGGTGGGGTCGGCCGAGGGATGGGCGACGACGAAGTCCTTGCCGCCGGTCTCCCCCACCAGCCGCGGGTAGGAGCGGTAGCGGGCGATGTTCGTCCCCACCTCGCCCCACAATTGCTGGAACACCCGGGTCGAGCCGGTGAAGTGGATGCCGGCCAGATCGGGATCGGCCAGCACCACGTCCGACACCGTGGCGCCGTGGCCGGGCAGCAGGGTGATGACGCCCTCGGGAAGGCCCGCCTCGGCCAGCAGGTCCATCCAGAACGCGGCGGCGTAGGTCTGGGTGAGCGCCGGCTTCCAGACCACCGTGTTGCCCATCAGGGCGGGGGCGGTGGGCAGGTTGCCGGCGATCGCTGTGAAGTTGAACGGGGTGATCGCGTAGACGAAGCCGTCCAGCGGGCGGTAGTCCATCCGGTTCCACACCGTCGGGGACGAGATCGGCTGGTTGGCGTGCAGTTCGCGCGCGAAGGCGACGTTGAACCGCAGGAAGTCGATCAGTTCGCAGGCCGAGTCGATCTCGGCCTGCTGGACGGTCTTGCCCTGGCCGAGCATCGTGGCCGCGTTCAGCCGATCGCGCCACGGCCCGGCAAGCAGTTCGGCAGCCTTCAGGAAGACCGCGGCCCGCTCGTCGAAGTCGAGCCCCGCCCAGCCCGGCTTGGCCTCGCGTGCGGCTTCGATCGCGGCCGCGGCGTCCGCACCGCCGGCCTGGCGGACGTGGGCCAGCAACAGGCCGTGGTCGGCCGGCGAACGCACCTCGTAGGTCTCGCCCTCGCCGGCGCCGACCTCGATCGGCTCGGCGGGCAGGGTCTCCAGCGTCCGCTTCAGGGACTCCCGCTCAGCGCTGCCGGGGGCGTAGCCCTTGACCGGTTCGTTGGCCGGCAGCGGCACCTTGGTGATCGCTTCGATCGCGCCCATCTCACTACTCCCTCTTCGGCTGGCGTCCGTCATACCTCAGGAGTCACCTTAGTGAGATGCCCGCGGGCAGGGAGGCAAACCCGGAACCATCCCCGCGCCACCCGCGGGAGATCGCACACGCGCGCAGTTCTATGACTGACGAAGGCCGGTGCGCGAGCCGAGGATCAGGATGTCCGGCTGATCCTGCCGGGGTGGGCGGATCGTCCATACCCGTGCTTCGACGCCGGCACCCGCGCCGGTGGTGAATCCCGGCACCGAAAGCAGCAACTGCTGGTCGGGGCCGACCGCCACGAGTTCGGCGACAACCTCCACACCGTCACTGAATCTCAGGCGCAGGCTCCCCGGCTGCGCCGGACCCGAATCCAGTTCGAGCCGGGCACCAGGGAACAGGTGCGAGTACGCGACGCTCGCTGACCAGGAGGTCATGGCGATATCCCTCTCCGACGACGGCCGCCGGGCCGATCTGCCCACCCGACGGGTTCTCTCCTGCCAGAATGGAATCATGACCACGCACATCCTCGCGATGGGCGGCGGCGGGTTCTCGATGTCGTCCTCCGGGGCACCGACCAACCTCGACCGCTACCTGCTGGAACTCTCGGGTAAGCAGGCGCCGCTGGTCTGCTTCGCGCCGACCGCCTCCGCCGACGACCCGCACTATGTCAATCGCTTCCTGCTGGCCTACGGCACGCTCGGCGTCCGCACCATGGTGCTGAGCCTGTGGGAGGGCGGTTCGGCCCATTCGGTGGCCCGGCTGGCAGAGGCGGACGTGGTGCTGGTCGGCGGCGGGCACACCGTCAACCTGATGGCGCTGTGGGACGCCCACGGTGTCTCAACGGCGTTGCGGACGCGGGCAGCGGACGGCGACGTGGTGCTGGGCGGGGTTTCGGCCGGCGGCAACTGCTGGCACGAGGGATGCATCACCGACTCCTTCGGGCCGCTTCGTGCCTGGCGCGGGGGTCTCGGCCTGGTGCCGGGCAGCTTCTGTCCGCACTTCGACGGCGAGGCGGATCGGGCGCCAGCCTTCACCACCGCGGTGGCCTCCGGCGATCTGCCTGCCGGGTTCGCCGCGGACGACGGCGCCGCCGTCCACTATGTCGATGGGGTGCCGTCCGGCTTCGTCGCCGAGGCGGCCGGCCAACGCGTGTACCGGGTGGTGCCCTCCGATCTGCCGACCGCCTCCGGCGTCCTGGTCGAGCCGCAGCCGATGACCGTGCTGTAGGAAGCGACGGTCGAAGCGTCAGCGGAAGATCACCGTGCGCTGCACCACGAAGTTGACCGTGGTGGCGACGCCCTGGGCGATCACGAAGCCGATGGTCTGCGCCATCAGGACGCTCCCGCTCCAGCCGAGCACCCAGGGATAGAGGAGTTCGAACAACCCCACCTGGACGACGAAGGTGATCGCGTAGAGCCCCAGCACGCCGGCGAACCGGCGCTTGCTCGGCTCGGCCTGGAAGGTCCAGCGCCGGTTGATCAGGTAGGCGGTCGTGGTGCCGGCGACGAAGGAGAGCATCTTCGCCGGAGTGTGGGTGAGCCCGAGAGCCATCAATCCCACCAGCAGCCCGTAGTCGACGATCGCCGACAGCCCGCCGGTGACCACGAACCGCCACAGTTGCGTGCCCAGCGGCAGCCGGCCGGGACGGGTCACTCGTCGGTTTCCGGCGGACGGACCGCACGCTCATCGCTGCCGAAGAGCAACTCGGTCATCACCACGTGCACCCGCTCGACGTCGGGGATGTCGTGCAGGTACAGCGGCGCTTCGGCCGCCGTGGTGAGTTGCAGGGTGCCGCAGCCGAGCATCCGGTCCAGCAGGCTGCGCTCGTACGCGACGTTGTTGATCCGGGTCAGCGGCAGATCGTGGCCCGTCTTGTTGATGATGCCGCGGCGGGTGATGATGCGGCGGTTGGTGAGCGTGTACGTGGTGGTGAGCCAGCGCAGGTAGGGCAGCACCGTCCAGCCGAGCACGACCACACCGCCCAGCCCGAACAGCGCCCAGTTGGCCCAGGGCTGCCATTCCGGTGGCGCGGCCGCCACGGCGATACCGACCAGGACGGCGGTCACCAGCAGCACCAGCGCCGGTCCCACCAGCGCCTTGCCGTGGGTACGCAGATGCAGAATCTCGACCTCGTCAACTCCGAGGTGCTTCTTTGGCAAACCCACGTCACCCATCGTTCCACATCCCTGGGAAGGCTCAGCGCAGATGCCAGACGTCCCCTGCGGAGAACGGACGGACACGGTCGCCGACGCGCACCAGCAGCCGGCCGTCGGCATCGACGCCGACCGCCTCACCTTCGACGCTCTCGTCCTCGCTGATCACCACCCGCACCGGACGTCCCACCGTGTCGCAGTGGGCGCCGTAGGCGTCGCGCAGGTCGTCCCCGGCGGCCCACCCGAGGTACCAGCGCTCCAGCGCCCGCAGCACCTCCCGAACCACCTCGCCTGGCACCACCTCGGCGCCGGCCAGGGCCAGCGAGGTGGCGGTCGGGACGGGGAGCTCGCGCTGGCTCAGCAGGGTGTTGATGCCCATCCCGATCACCACGGCCGGCGGCGTGCCCTCCACCCGCTCGGCGAGGATGCCGCATACCTTGCGTCCGGAGATCAGGACGTCGTTGGGCCACTTCAGCCGGGCGTCCACCCCGGCCGAGGCACGCAGCCCGTCCGCCACCGCCAGACCGGCGACCAGCGGCAGCCACAGCCAGCGGCTTGGCTCGACGGCGGGCGGGCGGAGCAGCACCGACAACGCCACCGCCTTGCCGGGCGGCGCCTCCCAGACCCGGGTGAACCTGCCCCGTCCCCGACTCTGATAGTCGGAGACCAGCACCTGACCGGACGCTCCGCCGTCGCGGGCCCGCGCCCCCAGCACCGCATTGGTGGAGCCGGTCTCGGCAATCGTCTCGATCTGCTGCCACAGCCCGCCGCCGACTTCGCCGGCCAGCCAGGTCGCATCAACCAAGGGTTCCACGGGCGATCACCCTACCGGGGCCGGTCGGCGGCAGTATCGTGCGGCTATGGGGATCGACGTCCACACCACGGCCGGAAAACTCGCAGATCTGACGAATCGCCGCGAGGAGGCCCTCAACCCCGGCGCCCCGGAAGCAGTCGAGAAGGTGCACGCCCAGGGCAAGCTGACCGCCCGGGAGCGCATTCTCGCGCTGCTGGACGAGGGCAGCTTCGCCGAGTTCGACCGGTTCGCCCGGCACCGCGCCACCGCCTTCGGTATGGACGCCAAGCGTCCCTACACCGACGGGGTGATCACCGGCGTAGGCGCGATCCACGGCCGTCCGGTCTGCGTCTTCTCCCAGGACGTCACCCTCTTCGGGGGTGCGCTGGGTGAGGTGTACGGCGAGAAGATCGTCAAGATCCTCGACTTCGCGATCAAGACCGGCTGCCCGATCATCGGCATCAACGAGGGCGGCGGGGCGCGGATCCAGGAGGGTGTCGTCTCGCTCGACCTCTACTCCCAGATCTTCCGGCGCAACACTTTGGCCTCCGGGGTGATCCCACAGATCTCGCTGATCATGGGCGCCGCGGCCGGCGGGCACGTCTACTCCCCCGCCCTGACCGACTTCGTGGTGATGGTCGACCAGACCTCGCAGATGTTCATCACCGGCCCGGCGGTGATCAAGACGGTCACCGGCGAGGACGTCAGCATGGAGGAACTCGGGGGCGGGCGCACCCATTCCACGAAGTCGGGGAACTCCCACTACCTGGCCGCCGACGAGGCGGACGCCATCGAGTACGTCCGCGAACTGCTGACCTACCTGCCGCAGAACAACCTGGAGGATCCGCCGGTCTACGACGAGACCGAGGCCGACCTCACCATCACCGACCACGACCGGGTGCTCGACACGATCATCCCCGACTCGCCGAATCAGCCCTACGACATGCACGAGGTGGTGCGCGGGGTGCTTGACGACGACGAGTTCCTCGAGGTGCACGCCCTGTACGCGCCGAACATCCTCTGCGGCTTCGGACGGGTGGAGGGCCACGCCGTCGGGGTGGTCGCCAACCAGCCCCTGGTGTATGCCGGCTGCCTGGACATCAAGGCGTCGGAGAAGGCGGCGCGGTTCGTCCGCACCTGCGACGCCTTCAACATCCCGATCCTCACCTTCGTGGACGTCCCCGGCTTCCTGCCCGGCACCGAGCAGGAGTGGGACGGCATCATCCGGCGCGGCGCCAAGCTGATCTACGCCTACGGCGAGGCGACCGTCCCGCTGGTGACCGTGATCACCCGCAAGGCCTACGGCGGCGCCTACTGCGTGATGGCCTCCAAGCCGCTGGGAGCCGACCTGAACCTGGCCTGGCCCACCGCCCAGATCGCGGTGATGGGCGCCGAGGGCGCCGTGAACATCCTGTTCCGGCGCGAACTCGCCGAAGCCGACGATCCGGCGGTGCGCCGAGCCGAGCTGGTCGCCGGGTACGACGACGAGCTGGCCAACCCCTACGTCGCCGCCGAGCGCGGCTCCATCGACAAGGTGATCTTCCCGCACGAGACCCGCGCACAGGTGATCCGGGTGCTGCGGCTGCTGCGCACCAAGCGCCAGCAACTGCCGCCCAAGAAGCACGGGAACATTCCGCTGTGAGCACCCCCCGGAGTTCTTCTCCCCCGCGGCGCTCCTCCGAACAACTCCGCGGGGACCCCGCTGTGAACCGCCCGGACGACACCGGCCCGCTGGAGATCCGTTCCGGCAACCCGACGGACGACGAGATCGCTGCCCTGGCGGCGGTGGTCGTCGCCCTGCGGCGCGGCCGCCCAGCCCCGCACCAGCCGATGACCAGTACGCTGGCCGGCGGCTGGCGTTCCTACTGGCACACCGTGCGGACGCCCGTCGTCCCCGGCCGCGAGGCCTGGCGCAGCAGCTTCCGGATCTGAGAGAAGGACCATGAGCGACACCGTCAACGAACTCGCCGGAGACGTCCTGGGCAGCCCGGGTGACCTGACCGGGCAGCTCCCCGGGAACCGCTGAGCCCATGCGGATCGTCCTGGCCTCCCGATCCCCGGCCCGGCTCGCCACGCTGCGGGCGGCCGGGATCGAGCCCGAGGTCGTGGTCTCCGGGTTCGATGAGGAATCGATCGTCGAACCGGATCCCGTTGCCCTGGTCGCTGCACTGGCTCGCGCCAAAGCCGAGTCCGTGGCGGCGGCCCTTCCGTCCTCACCACAGGATCGAGTGGTGATCGGCTGCGACTCGGTGCTGGCCTTCGGCGGCGAGATCCACGGCAAGCCCGCCGACGCCGCCGAGGCCGCTGCACGGTGGCGGCAGCTGCGCGGCCGCTCCGGGGTGCTCCACACCGGGCATCACGTCATCCACGGCGGGGACTCCCGGACGGAGGTGGCCAGCACCACCGTCCGCTTCGCCGACCTGACCGACGACGAGATCGCCGCCTACGTCGCCACCGGCGAGCCGGTCGAGGTGGCCGGCGCCTTCACGATCGACGGCCTGGGCGGCGCCTACGTCACCGGCATCGACGGCGACCACCACACCGTGGTCGGGATCAGCCTGCCGCTGCTGCGCACGATGCTCGCCGACCTCGGCATTGGCTGGCACACCCTGTGGCGCCGGTGAGACCCGAGGTGCTGGCCACGGGGACGGTTCCCTTGGCCCGGCAGGTGAGACCCAAGGTGTGGACCACGGGGACGGTTCCCCAGCCCGGCAGGTGGGCCGCGTGTGGGCCAGGGGAATCGTCCCCGTGGTCCACACGCGGGATCGCGGCCTGCGGCGGGACGGTGCCGGTGCCGGTGCCCTGAGCTTGTCGGGAGGATCCGGGGCCGGCCAGTAGGCTTGACCGCGATGTCTTCCGAGAACCTTCCCGTTACCCCTCCCACGTCCACGCTGCCGGCGTGGCTGCGTGCCATGCGGCCCAAGCAGTGGGTGAAGAACATCCTGGTACTGGCGGCGCCCGTGGCGGCCGGGCAGCTGTTCGTGCCCGCGGTGGCGGTCGCCTCGGCGTGGGCGTTCGTCGCCTTCGCGCTGCTCAGCGCGTCGATCTACCTGTTCAACGACATCCGCGATGTCGAGGCCGACCGGCAGCACCCGACCAAGCGGTTCCGCCCGATCGCCGCCGGAGAACTGTCCGTCCCGGTGGGCTATGCGCTGTCGGCAGTCTGTCTGGCGGCAGCCCTCGGGCTGGGTTTCTGGGTCCGTCCGGCGCTGGGGATCACGCTGGTGGTCTACTGGCTCTTCCAGGTCGGCTACTCGCTGTTCTGGAAGCACCAGCCGATCATCGATCTGGCCATGGTGGCCGCCGGATTCCTGCTGCGCGCGGTCGCCGGAGGTGTCGCCTCGGGGCTGCCGCTGAGCCAGTGGTTCCTGCTGGTCGCCTCCTTCGGCTCACTGTTCATGGTCGCCGGCAAGCGCCATTCCGAACTACGCGATCTGGGGCCCGAGGCAGGCACCCGCGCCTCCCTGGAGCGCTACACCGGCAGTTACCTGCGAATGGTCTGGTCGGTGTCGGCCGGGCTGGTGATCATGTCCTACAGCCTGTGGGCCTTCGACGCCGACCGGATGCCGCTGTGGGGGGTGCCCTGGACGGCGATCTCGATCGCCCCGTTCGCCCTGGCCATCCTGCGATACGCGATGAAGATCGACGCCGGCCAGGCCGGTGCGCCCGAGGACGTCGTGATGCACGACCGCATTCTGCAGGTGCTGGGCGTGGTGTGGCTGGTGCCGGTTGTGATAGCTGTATTCGCATGAGCACCCCACGACGTTCTTCTCCTCCCCTGCGCTCCCCCGAACAACGCCGCGGGGACCCCGCATGAGCACCCCACGGAGTTCTTCTCCTCCGCTGCGCTCCCCCGAACAACGCCGCGGGGACCCCGCATGAAGCCACTCGCACTCGTCACCGGCGCCAGCCGGGGGATCGGACGCGCCGTCGCCGCCGATCTGGGACGCACCCACCGGGTACTGGTCGGCGGCAGGGACGAGACCGCGGTCGCGGAGGTGGTCGCCTCGCTGCCGGATGCCGCCGCCTTCCTGGCCGACCTGACCGACGAAGCGGCCGTGACCGCCGCCTGCGCGGGCATCGGGCAGCTGGACGTCCTGGTGCATTCGGCCGGCACCCTCGCCCATCACGGACCGCTGGCCGACTCCACCAGCGCCGCCTGGCGAGAGGTGATGGAGGTGAACGTGATCGCGCCCGCCACCCTCACCCGGCTGCTGCTGCCGGCCCTGCGGCAGGCTCACGGCCTGGTGGTCTTCATCAACTCCGGCGCGGGTCTCTCCGCAGGCCCCGGCTGGTCGGTGTATGCCGCCAGCAAATTCGCGCTCACCGCCCTGGCCGACGCGCTCCGCGCCGAGGAGGCCGGCAAGGTCAAGGTCACCACCATCCATCCCGGGCGCACCGCCACCGCCATGCAGGCGGCCCTGCGCGCCGCCGAGGGCGGTTCCTACAACCCGGACCACTACCTTGCCGCCGACGACGTGGCGCGCACCGTCCGGCTGGCGGTCGACCTGCCACCCGGTGCCAGCCTGAGCTCGCTGCGGATCGCCCCGGCCTGACTCCCGGAACCGCGCCCCGCCTGAGGGCTCCGCGAAGCCGCGACAGTGCCATGCTGTGCTCATGAGCACGGTGCAGGGCCGGACCTGGCGCGACGGGGTGCTGGAACGCAGCGACGTCGGGCTGGCCGAACTGAACGAACTACTGGCCGATCCGCAGGTGCTGGTCTGGCTGGATCTGGTGGACCCGGAACCCGACGTCCTCAGCAGTCTGGCCGAGGAGCTCAGCCTCGACCGACATGCCGTCGAGGATGCGGTCGCGCCGGACGAGCGGCCCAAGGCGACCCGTCACGCCGGACACGTCTTCCTCACCTGTTACGCCACCGAGTTGATCGCCGACGAGCAACAGGGTCCTCGGCTGGTCACCCCTCGGATCTCGGCCTTCGTCCTGCCGAACGGGCTGATCACCGTCCGCTCCGGCCCGTTCGACTTCCAGGAGGTGACGCAACGCTGGGCGGACGACGCGCTGCTCGAACACGGGGTCGGCGCGCTGGTGCACGGCATGCTCGACACCATCGTGGACGGCCACTTCGAGGCGATCCAGGCCCTGGACGACGAGGTGGAAGGGCTTGAGGACATGCTCTTCGGCGACGCGGTTCGCGCCAGGTCTTTCCAGCAGCGGGTGTTCGGGGTCCGCAAGGTGCTGGCGCAACTGCGACGCAAGGTCCTGCCGATGCGTGAGGTGGTGTCGGCCGTGATGCGCTTCCGCACCTCGCAGACCCTGCCGATCGCGCACGAGCTGGACAGTGATTTCGACGACCTCTACGACCACGTGATCCGCGCCGCGGACTGGAGTGAGTCACTGCGGGAAGTGGTCGGGAACGCCTTCGAGACCAGCCTGTCGCTGCAGGACGCCCGGCTGAACGACATCATGAAGAAGCTCGCCGCCTGGGCGGCGATCATCGCGGTGCCGACCGCGGTCACCGGGTGGTTCGGCCAGAACCTGCCCTACCCCGGCTACAACACCGGGTTCGGGGTGACGCTCAGCGTGGTCCTGATCGTGGCGGGCGCGGCGGGACTGTACCTGCTGTTCCGCAAGGTCGACTGGTTGTAGCTCGGACGAGCACATGCCGTCCGGTCGGCCTGGGCTGTCCGGACGGCATGGGTACCTGGCTTCCGAGTGCCGGCTCAGGCGGTGACCTCCGCGCGGCGCCGGTTCCACAGGTCGAAGGCGACCGCCAGCAGCAGGACGACGCCCTTGACCACCGACTGCAGCTGCATCGGCAGCCCGAGCAACGACATGATGTTGCTGATCACGGCCATCAGCAGGCCGCCGATCATCGCGCCGCCGACCCGGCCGATGCCACCGGTGGTCGACGCACCACCGATGAAGCAGGCGGCGATCGCGTCCAGTTCGAACATGTTGCCGGCGCCTGGCTGGGCGGCGTTCATGCGCGAGGAGTAGACGATGCCGGCCACCGAGGCGAGCACACCCATGTTCACGAAGATCCAGAAGTTCACCCGGCGCACCCGCACACCCGAGAGCTGTGCGGCGTTGAGGTTCCCTCCGATCGCGTAGACGTGCCGACCGAAGACCGAACGCTGGCTGACAACGGTGTAGACCACGAACAACGCCAGCACCAGGACCAGCACGTTGGGCAGGCCGCGGCTGGAGGCGAACTGCCAGCCGAGCCACATGATGATCGCCGCCATCAGGACCAGCTTGGCGATGAAGATCGGGGTGGTCTCGACCGTCTGCTGGTAGGCGATCCTTCCCTGCCGGGCCCGCCACTGCAGGTAGGCGTAGATCACGGTGCCCAGGCCGAAGACGACCAGGGTGAACACGTCGATCCCATACCCGCCGAAGAGTCCGTTCTGGAAGCCGTTCGCGATCTCGTAGTAGACGCCGCCGAAGGGCGAGAGCGAGATGCTGTTGAGCACCTGGTAGGTCAGGCCGCGGAAGATCAGCATGCCGCCCAGGGTGACGATGAAGCCTGGGATGCCGACGAAGGCAACCCAGAAGCCCTGCCAGATGCCGACCAGCAGGCCGACCACCAGCGCCGCCAGCACACCCGTCCACCAGGGGAACTGGTACTTGATCACCACGACCGCCGACACCGCTCCGGTGAGCGCGACCACCGAACCGACCGACAGGTCGATCTGAGCGGCGACGATCACCAGCAGCATGCCCATGGCCAGGATCAGGATGTACGAGTACTGCAGCACCAGGTTGGTGATGTTGCCCGGGGAGAGGAAGTTGGGGCTGGCGATGGACGCCGCCACCACCACCACGACGAAGGCGATCAGGATGCCACTCTGGCGCATGTTCCTGGTCAGCAATTCGCGCAGTCCAGCCACTGCCGTCATGAGAGGAGTCCCTTCTCGTCATTCTCGCCGGATGCGGCCGGATCCGCCTGGTCGGCGCTGCGCGCCACCGCCTCGAGCGGGCGGTTCCGCTCCAGGGTCATCAGTTCCATGAGTCTCTCCTGTGTCGCCTCGGCCACCGGTACCTCCCCGGTGATCCGGCCGTAGGCAAGGGTGTAGATGCGGTCGCAGATGCCGAGCAGCTCGGGCAACTCGGAGGAGATGACGATCACGGCCTTCCCCTCAGCGACCATGCGATTGATGATCATGTAGATCTCGTACTTGGCGCCCACGTCGATGCCACGCGTGGGTTCGTCGAGGATCAGCACGTCGGGCTCGGTGTACAGCCACTTGCTCAGCACGACCTTCTGCTGATTGCCACCGGAGAGCTTCCCGACCAGCGCCAGCACGTTCGGGGTGCGGATATTGAGGCTCTGGCGGTACTCCTCGGCGATCTTCAGTTCCTCGTTGCCGTTGACCCAGCCACGGGAGGAGAGCTTGAACAGCCCGGCCGAGGAGATGTTGCTGCGGATGTCGGCCAGCAGATTGAGTCCGTACCGTTTGCGATCCTCCGTGGCGTAGGCGATCCCATGCCGGATCGCATCGGGCACGCTGGAGGTGTCGATCGGCTCGCCGTACTTGAGCACCTCGCCGGTGATGTCGCGGCCGTAGGAGTGACCGAAGACGCTCATCGCCAACTCGGTGCGTCCGGCGCCCATCAGGCCGGCGATGCCAACCACCTCTCCGGCGCGGACGCTGAAGGTGGCGTTGTCGATGATCACCCGTCCCGCCTGGGTGGGGTGATAGACCGTCCAGTCCCTGACCTCCAGCACGGGCTCGCCGATGTTCGGGCTCCGCTCGGGATAGCGGTGTTCGATGTCGCGTCCCACCATGCCGCGGATCATCCGATCCTGGGTGGCGGTCGGCTCGGACATATCCATCGTCTCGATGGTGTGGCCGTCCCGGATGATCGTCGTGCTCTGGGCGATCTCGGCGATCTCGTTCAGCTTGTGGGAGATGATGATCGCGGTGATTCCCTGGCTCTGCAGCTGACGGATCAGGCCGAGCAGGTGCTCGGAGTCGGTGTCGTTCAGCGCCGCGGTGGGCTCGTCCAGAATCAGCAGCTTGACGTCCTTGGAGAGCGCCTTGGCGATCTCGATGAGTTGCTGCTTGCCGACGCCCAGCTGGGAGACCGGTGTGGTCGGGTTCTCGTGCAGCCCCACCCGCTCCATCAGCGCGGCCGCCTCGTGGTTGGCCCTGTTCCAGTCGATCAGCCCGCCCAGGCC
>JASGEM010000024.1:0-3409 GCA_049841235.1 Propionicimonas sp.
CTGCGGCTTCGGCAATGCGCTCGACCGGACCTGGTGTGAACGCTGCGGCCAGCCTGTCGCGCCGCCGACCCCGCCGCCCCCGCCCCCGGATCCACCGCCCCCGCCTCCACCGGGCTGGCTGCGCTGGGTGCCCGGCCTGGTCGGCGCCCTGGTCCTGGTGACCGCGGGGGTGGCGGTGTGGCTGATCTGGTTCGCACCCGACTCGCCACCGGTGCCGCCTTCGCCGACGGCTCCCACCGCGGCGCCCGGCCCCGGCGTGATACCCGTCAGCGAGATCACCGCGCGAGCCTCCAGCACGCTGCCCGGCACCCGCCAGCAGAGCTGGGTCGCACAGCGGACCATCGACGGCAGCCCGTCCACCGCCTGGCAGAGCAACGGCTTCACCGACGGCGGTGCTCCCGTCACCCTGCGGTGGGAATTCACCCGTCCGGTCGACCTGAGTTCGATCGAGGTCTACAACGGCTATCAGGCTGACGAGGCCCGGTTCTGGGAGACCGCCCGGCTGGGCCGGATCCTGCTCATCACCGACGCCGGTGAACAGGAGATCGAGTTGGCCGACGAACTGGACGCCCAGACGATCGACGTCGGCGGACGCACCGGCTACGTGGAGTTCCAGATCACGTCGGCCCACCGGCAGGAGGCGAAGTTCCCCGATCTGGCGCTGTCCGAGGTGGTGTTCACCGGCACCATGGAGTGAACCGGGCGACAGCGGCGGCTCATCCCAGCGTCGCGCAGATCACCACCGTGACGACGTCCTCGCCGAACTCGGAGAAGGTGTCGGCGCGGGTCGTCCAGCCCTGGCCTGCGCTGCCCGGTTCGCCGACCGGACGTGAGGTGCGCAGGGCCAGGAACGACCCGGTGGACGGGAAGCCGTTCATCGGCGACAGCGCGGTCGACTTCAACGCGACACCTCCGGCGAGGACGTCTCCGGCGGAGCAGGTGGCGGTGAGCTCGACCGCCTGGTTCCCGCCCCCGATGGTGGCGTCCTGGGACCTCACCGAGTAGCCCGGCGGCTCCGGCGCGCAGGCGGCGTAGATGGTGGCCTTGGTCGGATCGTTCGTGGAGAACACCGAGACCCACGAGCGCCAGCTGGCGCCGTTGTCGGTGGAGGCCGGGCCGAGTTCGTTCACCAGCGCGATCTGGTCGCGGTTGGTGCCGCCCGAGATGCCTCCGCCCAGCAGCACGGTTCCGCTCGGGCAGGTGACGCTCAGCATGCGCAGCCCGGCGATCCGGTCCGGCTCGGGGGTGCGGACGATCTGCAGCCCGGGCAGCGGCTGGATGCAGGTCACCAGGTAGGTGGCCTTGCGGGCCAGTTGGGAACGTCCGCTGATCCGCCACTTTTCCTTGCCCTCCGGCCGGCTGGCGCGCAGGTAGGGAGTGCCGGCCAGATCCGAGTCGTCGTTCACGCCGCCGACGATCGGAACCAGGCCCGCCGGGCACTCCAGATCCTGGACATCGGTGGTGTCCTGCCTCAGGTCGCGAGCCGATTCCACCCGGACCAGCGCCGGGGGTTTCGGCCCCACCGCGAACAGCAACGGACTGGTCGCGGTGGAGGCCGGATCGGACTTCCGCGCGATGGTGACCTCCACCAGGTGCGTCCCCTCCTGCTCGAGGACGAACGAGAAGGAGTCCTGGTTGGCGGGACCGCTGAGCAGGCCTAGCCCGTCGGGGTTGACCAGGTTCCAGTCGTAGGTCACGTCGTCGGATGCCTTCGCCTTGAAGGTGGCCTTCTCTCCGACCACCGGCTGGGCGGGCTCGATGGTGATCACCGGAGGTTCCGGCGGGTCCTCGCCTTCGGAGGTGGTCTCGACCACGGTCGGCAGGGGAGCGGGGGCGGTCGGCGCCGGACCGGCCGGAGTCGATGGCCCGAACGGCTTGACGATCGCGATCGCGACCGCGGCAGCGGCGACCGTGATCAATCCCACCAGGACGTTCACCAGCGCCTGCGACAGCAGCGGCCGGATCACCATCCGCACCGAGGTGCTCACCGGATGGGCCGGATCCCGGATGTCCGTGGAGGCGATCTTGACCTGCGCCTGCTTCTCGGCTCCGGTCAGCCGGCCGGGCAGCCGCACGCTGACCGCGGCAGATGCTTGGCCGAGCGGGGGAACCGGCAGAATCTCGGGCTGGATCCGCACCTTGGCGACACCCTGCTCGTCTCGGATGTCGAAGCTCAACTGGGCCGGGGTGTTGCCGGTGTTGCGGGCGGTGAGGGTGAAGTCGCCGCTGCCACGTCCCTCGACCACCTCGGGATAGGCGGTGAGGGTGAAGCCGGCGACCGAGCCGACGTCGAGGAGCAGCTCCGCAGTCCGGGACACATTGGCGGCGAAGGGGGAGCGCACCAGCACCCCGATCCGGTACTGGCCGGCGGCGACGGGGGAGTCGGCGGGCAGCGTGACGGTGACCGGAACCCGGCCGCTCTCCTTCGGCAGCAGCTTCAGCGGCTCGTTCGCAGGCCCGGTCATACCCGCACCGGGCAGGCCCAGCAACTCGACCTGATAGTGCTGGACGAGAGCGCCGGTGTTAGTGATGCCGACCTCCAGCGTGGCGCTCGCCCCGGGCTTCAGCCGCAGTACGGACGTGCCCAGCTCGATGGCAAGCTCGAACGCCATGGCACCCTCCTCGGCTGAACCCGGGATCAGGGTGACATGAGGGTTGGTGCCGCAGAAACGTTCTGCCCGAAGATCTGCCCGCGGCACGGCGGGCGACCCCCTGGTGTTGTCCGGGGTGCCCTGGCATGGTGGAGCGATGGACGAGAGCCGGCCGGCCGCTGAGGCAGACATCCACGAGGTGGCGCTGGGCATGCCGTTCACGGCGGTCGTCGAGACCCCGCGCGGCCTGCCGGTCTATCAGGTCGGCCGCAAGTCGTTCGTCTACTTCCGTGGCCCGCGCGCGGACGCCTTCGATCCGGCGACCGGCGAGCGCTATGACGATGTCGTGGTGTTCTGGGTTGATGGCGAAGCCGCGAAGCAGTCGCTCGTCCAGGATCCGGCGACGCCCTTCTTCACCACGCCGCACTTCGACGGACACGCCTCGGTGCTGCTCCGGCTGAGCCGGGTCGGCGAGCTGACCCGCGCCGAGTTGGCAGAGGTGGTCGAGGACGCCTGGCTCTCCCGTGCTTCCCCGCGACGGCGCGCCGATTGGCTCCGCGAGCACGGGGATTGAGCCCGGCCGTGGCCCGCCGGCAACCCTGCCGCCCGACGCCTCGGGGCCGGTCGTCACGGCAGTGGTCGCTCCATGATCGCCGAGCTCGTAGGGGGTCGGCCAACCCGCGATTTGGGGTTCTCCACAGGCTCACCTATAGTTGTGAGAGCGACGCGGGGTGGAGCAGCTCGGTAGCTCGCTGGGCTCATAACCCAGAGGTCACAGGTTCAAATCCTGTCCCCGATACGGAAAAGTGGTCCTGGCC
>JASGEM010000025.1:0-36637 GCA_049841235.1 Propionicimonas sp.
GCGGGCTCGGCCGGTCGCTCCGGCCGAGCCCGACCGAACTTCCGGGACGCGGGGACGGTTTGTGGCGTCCGCCTCGTCACGACCACCTCCCCCTGTCCGAGCACACTGCTTGAAAGAACATTTGCGATGACCACCTTTGCTGATATCACCGATCTGCTCGCCGTCCAGGCGATCGAGTTGCCCTCGTGGGCATTCGGGAACTCGGGTACCCGGTTCAGAGTGTTTGGCACTCCCGGAACGCCGCGGACGGTGCAGGAGAAGATCGCCGATGCCGCGCAGGTGCACCGGTACACCGGGCTGGCGCCGAAGGTGGCACTGCACATCCCGTGGGACAAAGTGGACGACTACGCGGCGTTGGCCGCCTATGCCGCCGAGTTCGGTCTCGCGCTGGGCACGGTGAACTCGAACACCTTCCAGGACGATGCGTACAAGTTCGGTTCGCTGACCCACGAGGATGCGGCGATCCGCCAGAAGGCGATCGACCACCACTACGAGTGCATCGACATCATGGGCGCCACGGGTTCTCAGGATCTGAAGATCTGGCTGGCGGATGGGTCGAACTACCCCGGCCAGGCGGATCTGCGGGGCCGTCAGGACCGGCTGGCTGACTCGCTGGCGAAGATCTACGCCCGCCTGGGCGAGAATCAGCGGCTGGTGCTGGAGTACAAGTTCTTCGAGCCGGCCTTCTACCACACCGATGTTCCGGATTGGGGCTCCTCGTACGCCCAGGTCGCCGCCTTGGGCCCGAAGGCCATGGTGTGCCTGGACACCGGTCATCACGCGCCGGGCACCAACATCGAGTTCATCGTGATGCAGCTGCTACGGCTCGGCAAGCTGGGCTCGTTCGACTTCAACTCCCGGTTCTACGCTGACGACGATCTGATCGTGGGCGCGGCCGATCCGTTCCAGTTGTTCCGCATCCTCTACGAGGTGGTCCGCGGTGGCGGCTACGGCCCGGATTCTCCCGTGGCTTTCATGCTCGATCAGTGCCACAACGTGGAGGACAAGATCCCGGGCCAAATCCGGTCGGTGCTCAACGTCCAGGAGATGACCGCCAAGGCACTGCTGGTCGACACCGAGGCGCTGCGTGCGGCTCAGGTGGCCGGCGACGTGCTGGGTGCCCACGCCGTGTTCAACGACGCCTTCTTCACCGATGTGCGAGCCGATCTGGCCGCCTGGCGCCAGACCCGCGGATTGCCGGCCGATCCGATGGCCGCCTTCGCCGCGTCCGGCTACCTCGCCGAGATCGCCGCCGACCGGGTCGGCGGTACTCAAGCCGGCTGGGGCGCCTGATGCGCGTCTGCTTCCAGCTGCAGGTGAAGCCTGAGCTGATCAATGAGTACGTCGAGCGTCACAAGGCGGTCTGGCCGACCATGCTGCGGGCGATCGAAGCCTCGGGACGGCGCAACTACTCGCTCTTCCTACGTCCGGACGGCCTGCTGATCGGCTACTACGAGGTGGACGACGACGAGGCCGCCAAGCGTTCCCTGGCTGAGAACCCCGACACCGCAGAGTGGGAGGCTCAGGCCGGGAAGTACTTCGTGGCCCTCGACGGGCGCCCCGACCAGGCGGCGCCGCAGTTGCAGGAGGTCTTCAACCTCGAAGATCAGCTGGCTGCGTTGTAACGGCCACCCGCCAGGTGGACGGTTCCCCGCGACATCGGAGTGAGACCGTCCACCGTCTGGCCGGGCACAACGAGGTGGACGCGAGTGCTCGACTGCGCTGAGGAATGTCCGCCTTGGGGTGCGCTAGTCGTCGTCCTCGGGGTCGTGATAGACCTCGGCCTCGGATGGCAGCGGAGCCGTGAGCAGGCTGGCGGCGTGGTCGGGAACCTCGAACTGCAGTGAGCGATCCGTCCGTTCGTAGCCGGTGGAGGGCGGGCGCTTCGGCAGCGTGAGTTCCTCCCTCTCGATGTGGTGGTACGGGATCGACGACAGCAGGTGGGCGATCATGTTCAGCCGGGCGCGCTTCTTGTCCTCGGCCTCCACGACGTGCCAGCGGGCCTCGGGGATGTCGGTGTGAACGAACATCTCGTCCTTGGCGCGGGAGTAGGCCTCCCAGCGGGTCAGCGACTCCAGATCGGTGGGGGAGAGCTTCCAGCGCCGCATCGGATCGGTCAGCCGCGACCTGAAGCGCTTCTCCTGCTGCTTGTCTGAGACCGAGAACCAGTACTTGCGCAGCAGGATGCCGTCCTCGATCAGCAGCCGCTCGAAGACCGGGCACTGCCGCAGGAAGCGTTGGTGTTCAGCCGGGGTGCAGTAGCCCATCACCCGCTCGACGCCGGCCCGGTTGTACCAGGAGCGGTCGAACAGCCGGATCTGGCCGGCCGCCGGAAGGTGCTGGACGTACCGCTGGAAGTACCACTGTGTCCGCTCCCGCTCGGTGGGGGCGGGGAGCGCCACGATCTGGGCGAGTCGCGGGTTCAGGTACTCGGTCATCCGCTTGATCGCGCCGCCCTTCCCGGCCGCGTCACGGCCCTCGAAGATCACCACGAGGCGAGTGCCGGTGGTGCGCACCCATTCCTGCATCTCCACCAGTTCGGCCTGAAGTCGCAGCAGTTCGGCCTCGTACGCGTCCTTGGGTAGCTTGGGCGGCTTTGCGTTCATGGGGCATATCCTCGCGCAGGCGACCGCCGGTGGTGATGGTTTGGCGAAAAGCGTCCACAAATCGGGGACGCAGTGCTTCCGCCTTCCCGCCAAGCCACCCGCCAAGGGCTTCGAAATCGGCGTGTTCCGGGTTCGATTCCAGCTAGTCTGAGCCTGCCGCACTCAGCGGCGAATCCACGAGGGAGTGACAGCATGAAAATCGGCATCCACAGCATGGTGTGGGTCGGCGACTGGTCGGAGACGGCCGCCCGGGAGGCCATCTCGAAGTCCGCCGAGGCCGGCTACGACCTGATTGAGCTCTCCGCCATCGCGCCGGAGACCTTCGACACCAAGCTGACCGCGAGGCTGCTGGAGGAGTACGGTCTGGAGTGCTCGGCGTCGCTGGGTCTCAACGCCGCCACCGACATCTCGTCGGAGGATCCGGACGCGGTGAAGGCCGGACGCGAGCGGCTGCACCTGGCGCTGAACCTGGTCCGTGACTGTGGCGGCAGCATGCTGTGCGGTGTCATCTACGGCGCGCTGATGAAGTACGGCCACCCGCGCACCGAACGCGGGATGGAGAACTCGCGGACGGTGCTGGCCGAGTTGGCCGACAAGGCTGCCGAATCCGGCATCTCGCTGGGGCTGGAGTTCTGCAACCGCTACGAGACCAATGTCATCAACACCACGGCCGAGACGCTGGCCTTCATCGAGGAGATCAACCGGCCCAACGTCTTCGCGCACCTCGACACCTACCACATGAACATCGAGGAGAACTCGATGAGCGGGGCGGTCAAGCAGGCGCACGCGGCCGGCAAGCTCGGCTACATCCACGTCGGGGAGTCGCATCGCGGCCAGCTCGGCACCGGCTCGATCAATTGGGACGACTTCCTCGGCGCGCTGATCGACGTCGGCTACGACGGCGTGGTTACCTTCGAGTCGTTCTCGTCGAAGGTGGTGCACTCCACCTTCAGCAACGATCTGGCGATCTGGCGCAATCTGTGGGACGACAATCTCGAACTCGCCAAGGGTGCCCGCCAGTTCATCCGGGAGCGCCTGGCGCACTGAACTCGCGCGGCACGCCAGCAAGAAGGGGTTCCGGCAGCCGCCGGAACCCCTTCTTCTGATCGAGGCCTGGCTAGGCGCGAATATCGTGTAGGTGGTGGACGACCTCGTGGAGCAGGTACATCCCGAGGCCGGCGGCGGTGAACACCGCACCGTCCGAACGCCGACCGGTGCGCTGCCACTGCTCCGCGCCGACGGCGTCGAAGCTGGCGGCGATCCGTTCTCCAGCGCTGGTCAGTTCACCGCGCAGCGCGGTCGGATCCTGGTCGGCGTAGTGGCCTTCGATCGCTGCCACATCCTGATCCCAGTCCTCGAAGACGGGGTCATCCTGGGTCAGGATCAGCCGGAGCCGATGGTCGAAGAGCCGGAAGACGTCCCGGATGTGCGCCCCGTACTCCAGCGGTGACCAGGTGCTGGGAGCGGGACGCCGCTGGGCGTCGGGGTGAGCCAGCGTCTCGCTCCATCGCGGCAGGCTGGTCCGGATCGCGGCGCCCACCGCCAGCGGATCCATCGTGGCGGCCACGAAACCACATTCGGGGCAGGTACGTTCCAGGACCCAGGTCCAGTCCTTGGTGTCGGGGGTGATTCCGTCGGCCTGTGTCATGCCAGCAACCTATCAAGCCGTGCTGACCGGCCCTCGCCCGACCGCGATGGCTCGCTGACCCACAAGGTGGGCAGGTCGCGCCGGCCATGGCGCGTTCCTGCCCACCTTGTGGCGGTTGGGATCAGAGGTCAGCCAGCACGTCTCCGGCCAGGTGGACCTGGTAGCCCATCGCCTCGAACATGGCGGCCTTGGCGATCAGGGCCTTGTCCGCTGTCTCGGCATCGGGGGCGTAGGCGACGTTGAGGTGGTTGGCCTTGTGGCGGGCCATCAGCTCGTCGCGTCCGACGCCGTGCAGGATCGCGTTCATGATCGGCCACTCCTTGTTGGTGGAGTTCAGCCGGCGGTCGACCTCTTCTTCTGGCATCTCGATGCAGGTGCCGCGACCGAGATCGACGTGCAGCACGCCGTCCATGATGAAGACTCGCGACCAGACGATCTCACCGGGCTTGGAGACACCCGAGAGGGTGCCGCCGCCGAGCGGGAAGAAGTAGTAGCTCTGTCGGTAGGCGTGGGCCTTGTCGTAGCCGCCCAGGTGGGAGGCGGGCACCGAGCCGGAGATCTCCAGCACCCAGACGAAGTCGCCCTCCCAGTCGTCGCCCCAGCGGACGTCGTGCAGCGTGGTGGCGGGGTCGAGGCCCATCGCCGTCCAGATCCGGTTGGTGACCAGTGCGTCGATCGCGACGCCCTCGTCCACCTCGTTGGCGCACGGCAGCGCAGCTCCCTCGTAGAGCACCCGCGAGCCGTCGCGGGAGGTGACCGGCGGACGGTCGACGTTGTTCAGCAGGCCCTCGACCAGGTCGGAGGCCGGCACCATGTCCTTCAGACCCTGCTGGTACTGGATGCCCACCACGTCGGCGCCGAAGTCGTCGGCCATCCGGAGGGCCGCGATGTACATCTTCATTTGGGTGTTCAGCTGCTCATCGGTGAGGTTCTCCTTCCAGTCCCCGTCGTTGTCGACGTGGAAGGTCAGCCCGGCGTCGTCCAGCCACTTGCGGACGGTGGCAGCCTCTTCGTCCGAGGTCTGGTTCATCTCGGCGACCAGGGCGCTCTGCGAGAGCCGCTCCTTGTAGATGCCGGCCGGGTTCATCAGCTCGTCGTCGATCAGCGCGTTGTACATGCCCATGCAGTACTCGTCGAAGACGGCGATGATCGCCTTGTCCTCCTTGAGTTGGGCGGCGAGCGCCTCGCCCAGCTGCTTCTCCTCCGAGTCGGGCAGCGCTGGGAGGTCGCGGACGTGGGAGATGTCGTGGACGATCTCGCCGGTCTCGAGCCACTCGGCCAGCTTGGTGCGGGCCCACTCGTCGGTGAAGTCCTTGCTCCACAGCGTGGAGTGCTTGATGCCCGCCTTGACCATCGAGCCGTGCAGGTTGAGCATGCCGACCAGGCCGGGGAAGTCACCGGCGAAGTTGGCCACCAGCAGGATCGGCCCCTGGTGATCGCGCAGGCCGTGCAGCACGTGGTGGCTGTACTGCCAGACCGCCTCGACGACGACCAGCGGAGCGTCCTTCGGCACGTTCTTGAAGACCTGCCGGCCGTAGTGCTGGCTGTCGATGAAACCGTGACCGGTCGTGGGGTTCACATCGTGAGCCCGCTTGACCTTCCAGCCGAGGGATTCCACCGCCGTGGCGAACTCACCCTCGACCTGCTGCTGCATCGACCAGGTCTTGACGTTGGTGGTGAGGCGGAGGTCGCCATTGGCGATGGTGTAGACGGTGTTCGGCTCGACAGCCGGCCGTTCGGTGATCGTCGGGAAGGTATAGGTGCTCACTGATTCTCCTCGCGGGTGATGGGACGGCCGACCGTCCGGGCTGCTGTGCCGGGGGGTCGACCTACCTTCTCAGCATTCCAGCAATCGATTTCAGCGTCAAGGAGTCAGCCCAGGCCCCGGAGACAGCTCACGTTCAGTGCCCGTTGGCTCCCTCGATCACAGAGAGGCCGGATTCCTCGTCCCCGATAACCACCGGCAGGACGACCTCGCGGGGCGGAACCGCCAGACCGCGGATGCGTTCCAGCAGCATCCGTGCCGCGCGCAACCCGAGCTCGCGGGCCGGCAGGTGCGTGACCCGGATACCCCGGGGGGCGAGCAGCACCAGCGGCAGGCCGCCGAAGGCGACCACGCCGACCGCCGGCGGCAGCATTCCGGCCTCGGCCAGGACGCGGATCGCCCCGGCCGCCAGCTTGTTGTTGGCGGCGAACACCGCGTCCGGAGGGCTCGCGAGCGCCAGCAGGGCGCGCGTCGCCCGCTCGCCGCCCTCGATGGTGTACTCGCT
Source organism: Propionicimonas sp. (assembly GCA_049841235.1). GTDB lineage: Bacteria > Actinomycetota > Actinomycetes > Propionibacteriales > Propionibacteriaceae > Propionicimonas. The sequence goes on from JASGEM010000025.1 coordinate 6,525, forward strand.
GTGGTGGATGAGCTCGGCCGGCGGCTGTTCACCCCGCCGGGCACGGTAGGCCTGGCGGTAGCCCTCCAGCCGTTCGCCGCTGGTCTCGACCCGCTCCGGGCCGGTGATGCAGGCGATCCGCCGGTAGCCGGCGTCGAAGAGCAGGTCGGTGCCGGCGCGGGAGCCGGCCACGTTGTCGGCCACCACCGAGTCCGCCGCGCCGGCGGGGGCCCGGCGATCGACGCACACCACGGGAACATCGCGTTCCAGGGGCAGGCTGAGATCGGTGGTGCGGGAGCTCGGCACCATGATGATTCCGGCGACGGGTTCGCTCACTGCCACCCGCAGATACTCCTGCTCGCGGGCTGGATCCTCATCGGTGTTGCACAGCATCACCGAGTAGCCGTCGGCGCGGGCCAGATCCTCCACCGCGCGGGTCATCACGGTGAAGAAGGGGTTCTCGATGTCGGGGACCATCATCGTGATGACCTCGGACGAACTCATCCGGAGCCGCCGGGCGTTGCGATTGGGGACGAAGCCCAGTTCAGCGGCCGCGCGGCGCACCGCTGCATCCCGATGGGGGGTGACCTTGATGCCGTTGAACACCCGGGACACCGTGGCGGGGGAGACCCCGGCCCGCCGCGCGACGTCGTAGATCGTGACCACGGGCCTCCCTGCCTGATATCGATTGCTGCCACCCGGCGAGAGTCATGATAAGGGGAATCCGGCCGGCCGGGCAGTCAGTGGAGAGGCGGATCGCCGCGGGAGAGGCCAGTGGCCACCGCTCGCACCGGACACCCGGCAAGGCCCGGAGGTGAGGGCCAAGTAGTGACATCTTCTGTTATTACGGTGCCGACGCCCGTGGCGTCCGCTAGGGTCTTCGTCCAGGGCCAGAGTCGGCCGCGAGACGTGGAAGGCAGCCATGACAACACCGGTAACGTCAAATTCGGGCACCCGTCACGGGGTGCTGGTGGTGGGTAGTGTGACCGCTGATCTCACCACCTTCTCCGACCGTCTCCCGGTGCCGGGCGAGACCATCATCGGGCGTGAGTTCACACTCGTCCTGGGCGGCAAGGGCGCCAATCAGGTGGTGGCGGCGGGCCTGGCCGGAGCGCCGGCGTCCATGGTGGCCTGCGTCGGTCAGGACGTCTTCGGCGATCTGGCCACCGAGAGCCTGCGCGCGGCCGGGGTGGATCTGACCCACCTGCGACGGGTCGAGGCCCGGACCGGCATCGCCCACATCAGGGTGGACGCCGCGGGTGAGAACAACATCGTGATGGTGCCGCTGGCCAACGACGAACTGGACATCCCGCAGATCGACGAGGCCTTCGCCGTCTGCGCCGCCACCCATGCCGTCCTGCTGACCCAGCTGGAGACGCCGTACCGGTTGACCCTGCACACCCTGCGGCGGGCGCGAGCGGCGGGGATGGTCACCATCCTCGATCCGGCACCGGCCCGGGAACTCGATTCGGCGATCTGGCCGGAGGTCAGCGTGGTGACGCCGAACGAGACCGAGGCCGAACTGCTCACCGGAATCAAGGTCGGCGACGACGAGAGCGCGGCGGCCGCGGGTCGCTGGTTCGTCGAGCGCGGCGCCGAGTACGCCGTGATCACCCGAGCCAGCCAGGGCTCGACGATCGTCAACGCCGAGGGCGTCCGCCATGTCGCGGCGATCCCGGTCACCCCGGTCGACACCACCGCGGCAGGGGACGCCTTCTCCGGCTACCTCGGTGCCCGGCTGGCCGCCGGGGACGACATCGTCGCCGCGGTCCGGATCGCGACCGCCGCGGGCGCGCTCGCCGTGACCCGTGCCGGTGCCTCGCCCAGTCTCCCCGCCGCTGCCGAAGTGGATGCCCTGCTGGCCTCGGCCGGCGTCTGAACACCCTGAATTTCCCGTCTGACCAGGAGGATCCAATGCGACGGATATCCACGCTGAACCCGCAGCTTTCCCGGGTGATCTCCGAGACCGGGCACGTCGACACCCTGGTGGTCACCGACGCCGGCCTGCCGCTGCCGCAAGGGGTGGAGCGGATCGACCTGGCCTTCCGGCCCGGCCAACCCGCCTTCCTCGACGTGCTGGACACGGTTCTGGAGAGTCTCTCGGTCGAGGGCGCTATCGCCGCCGAGGAGGTCGTGGAGGCCAGCCCGGAGATGTGGCAGGCGATGAGTTCCCGGCTCGCCGAGCGCAACGTCACCATCGAGCTGGTGCCGCACGTGGAGTTCAAGGAACTGACCAAGAACGCCCGCGCCTGCGTTCGCTCGGGCGAGTTCACCTCCTACGCCAACGTCATCCTGGTGGCAGGTGTCGTGTACGGCGGCGCGGCCGCCGTTTAGCGGGAGCTTCCGGTGCCGCGCGCGAGGAGCCTGGTGTCGCTGGCCGGTGAGACCGGCCTCGACCCGGTGGCCCCCGTGCCGCTGCACCGGCAATTGCGGGATCGGATCGCCGAATCCCTGCTGGCGCAGCGGGTGCTGCCGGGCACCATGCTGCCGGGCGAGCACGCGTTGTGCGACGACTTCCGGGTCTCGCGGACGGTTGTGCGCCAGGCGCTGGCCCAATTGGAGGCCGAGGGCGTGGTCGACCGGGTGAAGGGTAAGGGCACCTTCGTGGCCCGTCCCCGGACGCCGGAGCGGCTGGCGCACACCCTGATCGGTCTCTACGAGGAGGCCACCGCGCGCGGCTCGGTCGTGCACAGCATCGTCCGCCGGCTGGAATGGGTGGTGCCGGACCGGGCGGTCGCCGAGGCGCTCGCGACACCCCCGGGCGGTCAGGTGCTACTGCTGGAGCGACTCCGGCTGGTGGACGGCGAGCCCTGGTCGCTGACCACCACCTGGCTGCCGGCCCGGCTCGCAGAGGTGGTGCTGGCGGCCGACCTCAGCTCCGCCTCGCTCTACCTGTTGCTGCGAGAACACGGCACCAGCGCCCAATCCGGCATCCGCTCCGTGGACGCGGCCGTGGCCGACCCGCTGCAGGCCGAACTGCTCGGCGTCCGGGTGGGCGACCCGCTGCTGGTGCTGCGCAGCGTCAGCTTCGACCAGCACGGTGAGCCGATGGAGGTCTTCAGTGCCTACCACCGTGGCGATCGCAGCCGTTTCGAGTTCCATCTGCGCGCCACCTCGGGGGATCAGGCCGGTGGCGACGACGTCACCGCCGATGTCCTGACCGTCGAACTCCCCAGCATCCAGCCGGTTCCGCTGGCCGGCGCTCCCGCGATCCTGCACGCGGGGGTCGGCCACCGCACCCATTGACCCCAACCCGCGGCGCGTCCGCAGAAAGAAGAGTTCGCCATGGTCACCCAACCGGTGAAGCTGACGTTGGTTCCCGCCGAAGGCCTGCTGCTGGGCAACAACGGCCGATATGAGAAGTACCTCTCCGACCTGGCCGGTCTCTACCGCGACGCCGCGGCCTACGACACGGCGCTGGCGGCGGACGACGGCAAGCCGGTCTACTGGGTGGAAGCCAGCAACACCGAGCCAGGCGACGGCGGCCTGATCACAGGCATGAGCGTGCTGGAGCCGGGCCGGATCGGCGACGAGTTCGCGATGACCCGCGGCCACATCCACGCCAACCACGAGTACTCCGAGCTCTATGCCTGCCTCGCCGGCCATGGCGTCATGCTGCTGGAGACCATCGACGGCCAGAGCGAGGCCGTCGAACTCCGCGAAGGCGAGGCGGTGTACGTCCCGGGACACTGGGTGCACCGTTCGGTGAACGTCGGCGACGACCGCTTCGTGACGCTGTTCTGCTACGGCTCGGTCGCCGGGCAGGACTACGGCATCATCGAGCGCGCCGGCGGCATGAAGAACCTGATCGTGGCCACCGAGGGCGGCTGGGAAGCCCGTCCCAACCCCGACCACGTGGGCTACGCCGGATAGCTCGAAGCTACGCCGCGCCCTGGGAGCGAACCTCTTTGCCGGGGCGCGGTGTTGGCATGCCCACATCCTGGCAATTGTGGATATCCCACACAAGATTGTGGGAAACGCATTGACTAGCCGGTCAAACGCTCTCTAGACTGTGGGAATCCATCCCTGGTCGGGTGGAAATCCACGGAGGATGCCAATGAAGGTCGGGGAGCGCAGGCGGGAGATCGCCAGGCTTGTGCTGTCGGTCGGCCGCATCCAGGCTCAGGAGTTGAGTGAGCGGTTCGGCGTGAATGCCGAGACGATTCGACGCGATCTCGCTGCGCTCGAGAGTTCAGGGACGTTGCATCGGACCCACGGTGGCGCCATGGCGCGTCGGCCACTGCCACCGGAGATCCGGGTGCCCATGCGTGTGGAGGAACGGGACGCCAAGTTCGAGATCGCCAAAGAGGCATCCGACCTCATCCCGGACTCCGGCGTGGTGTTCATCGAGGCCGGATCGACCTCGAGCATGCTGGTCGACTACCTCGTTGACCGTCCTGAGCTGCTGATCGTGACCAACGCGCTGCAGACGGCGTTGGCGCTGACCGACCGCGGTGCCGCCGACGTCATGACGATCGGTGGCCGCATCCGTCCCCAAAGCTACGGCGAGGTCGGGCCCTGGGCCTTCGAGAGGCTCGCCAGCCTGCGATTCAACGTCGCTTTCGTCGGTACGAACGCGATCGATTTCGACTGGGGCATGTGGACGCAGGATCCATCCGAAGCCCAGATCAAGGCGGCGATCATCGCCTCGGCGGAAACGTCGGTGCTCCTGGTCGACCACACCAAGTTCGGCCTGCGGGCCGCCTGCCGTTACGGCTCGGTCGAGGACGTCGAGATCGTCGTCTCCGACCACCGTCTCGAGCGCTCTGTCGTTGAGGACATAAGCGCGCTCGGAATCGAGATGCGGGTCGCCCGACCCGCAGACCCTACGGAGTCCCATCCGTAGCCATTTTGCCTACGGGCAGACGCTGGAGGAATACATGATGAGTAACACTGGAACGCGGCTCGGAGGCGTCGCGCGGATGGCGGTTGCCGTTGTTGCCGCCGGACTCCTGGTCACCGGATGCAGCCAGGGCGCAACGCCCCCGGCGAACACCACCAGCCCGGGCGGTGGCACCGAGACCAGCCAGGCACCCCGGACCGCCCCGATCGAGGGTCGTCCGGCACCGGTCGATCAGCAGCCGGAGAGTGCGCTGAAGATCGCCATGATCGGGTTCGCGAACAACCCCTACTGGGTGTCGGTCCAGGCCGGTGCCGAGTATGCCAACGACGTTCTCCAGTCCCACAACGGTTCGGTCGACTGGATCACCGCCGGCGACAACATCGACGTTCAGACCGTCTCGAACGCGATCAAGGGCGCGGCAGCCCAGGGCTACAGCGGCATCGGCTTCTTCATCGCCGGCGAGGGCAACTGCGCCGACATCGAGGCTCTGGCCTCGGACACCGTCAAGCTCGGCGCCTACAACACCCTGTTCCCCTGCGTCGAGTCCTCCGGCGGCACCGTGAACTACGCGCAGGAGCAGTTCAAGGCCGGCCAGTTGGCCGCTCAGGAAATGATCAAGGCAACCGGTGACAAGGCCGGCAGCGTCGGCATCATCGTCAGCCAGTTCACCGCACCCGGTTCCGAGCAGCGGCGCAAGGGCTTCATCGACGGCCTGCAGGGCTCGAAGCTCACTGTGATCGGCGAGGGCGTCGAGGCGAAGGACTCCGCGTCCAACACCTTCACCGCCGCCCAGAACTACCTCGGCTCGCACGATGATCTGCTCGGCATCTACGCCACCGCGGGTGGCCCGTTCGGGGCCGCCGAGGCCGTGGCTGCGGCCGGCAAGCAGGACACCGTGAAGGTGATCGGCTTCGACATCACCGAGGAGAACATCGCCGCCATCAAGGACGGCTCGATGTACGGCGTGATCGGTCAGGATGCCTTCGGTCAGGGCTACAACCTCTCGATCGAACTGTTCAACGCCCTGGTGACCGGCAAGAACCCCAGCCCGGTGCTGCAGGAGGCCGATTCGCCGTTCGTGAGCTCGGCCAACCTCGCTGATCACGACCCGTCGACCGTGCCGCTGGGCACGCCTGGCGCTTCCTGATCGGGCGCTTCCGCACAATGTCACCCTTGTTGCGGGACGAGGTCATGCCGGTGGCCTTGGAGGTCACCGGCATGACCAAGTCCTTCGGTCCGGTCAAGGCGTTGCGTGATGTCTCGGTGGGGTTCCGCGCGGGTGCCGTGACGGGCCTGCTGGGCGAGAACGGCGCCGGCAAATCCACCTTGATCCGGATGTGTTCCGGCGAGATGCGGCCCGATCGCGGCGAACTCCGCGTCCTCGGTGAGACCATGACCTTCGCCAATCCGCTGGAGGCGGTCGAAAAGGGCGTGGTGGTGGTTCACCAGGAGCCGCTGCTGGTCAGTGAACTCACGGTCGCCGACAACCTCTTTCTCTACGACCTGGGGGAGCGACCGGGCTATGCCCCGGCGCGGCGCCGGGAAAACCTCCGTAAGGCCGAAGAGGTTCTGGCGCGGCTGGACATGGCCGACTACCTGCCGCCGCCGAGCACGCTCTGCCGGCACCTGTCGGCCGCGTCGCGCCAGATGGTCGACATCGTGCGGGCGCTCTCCCGCGATCCCAAGGTCCTGTTCCTGGACGAGCCGAACTCCAGCCTCACCCACGAGGAGTCGGAACGGCTCTTCACCGTCGTGGACCGGCTGCGCAACGACGGGGTGGCGGTCGTCCTGGTGAGTCACCGGCTGGCTGAGGTCTACGACATCGTCGACCACATCGTGGTGCTGCGGGACGGCCAGTTCATCGAGGAGGGTTCTGCTCAGCAGATCCCGCAGGAACGCGCGATCGCGCTGATGGCCGGCGAGCGCAAGCGGGAGATCGTCAGCGAAGTGATGTCCGAACGGGAGTTCGACTTCACCGATGCGCCGGTGGCGCTCAGCGTCCGCAACCTCAGCGGTGACGGATTCAAGGACGTCTCCTTCGATGTGCATGCCGGCGAGATCGTCGGCATGTCCGGCCTGGTCGGTGCCGGGCGCACCGAGATCGCCGAAGCGGTGATCGGGGTCCGGCGGGTCGACAGCGGCACGATCACGGTCAACGGCGAGAAGGCGGTCGTGACCGGGCCCGGAAAGGCGCAACAGCTCGGGATCGCCTTCGTCTCCGAGGAGCGACGCACGGAGGTGTTCAAGGTGCAGAGCGTGGGGTTCAACCTCACCGCCCGGATCATCGAGACCTTCGGCAGGCTCGGCACCGTGTCGGTGCGCAGGATGAACCAGGTCGCCACGGAGCTACGTGAGCGTTTCAACGTCAAGTCGGCGTCGATCCACTCCTCCATCATGTCCCTCTCCGGAGGGAACCAGCAGAAGGTGCTGCTCGCCCGCGCGCTGGCCGCGAAGCCGAAGGTGCTGATCCTCGACGAGCCCACCCGTGGCGTCGACGTCGGCACCAAGGCCGAGATCTACGCCACCCTGCGCAGGCTCGCCGCCGAGGAGGGCCTGGCCGTGTGGTTCATCTCGTCCGAACTCGAGGAAGTCATCGAACTCGCGGACCGGGTCGTCGTCGTCCGCCTCGGTGAGATCGCCCGGGACGCGCCCAACAACTCAGGACCGGAACCCATCGTCGCTGCTGCGATGGGTGCTACCAAAGGACAATCATGACCGCCACTGCCACCAGCCCCAGTAAGGCGCCGACCCGCGACTCGGTGATGTCGCTGCTCCGCCGCCAGGAGACCGGGCTGTTCGGTGTCATCATCCTGCTGGGTGCGCTGGTCACCATCGCCAACCCGAATTTCTTCACTCAGGCGAACATCTACAACCTCCTGCAGACCGTCGTCGTGGTCGGCATCATCTCGATCGGGCAGACCTTCGTCCTGATCGGTAAGGAGATCGACCTCTCGGTGGGTTCCGTCCTGGCCCTGTCGGCGGTCTCCGCCGGTGCCGCCTACGGAGCGGGGGTCACTCCCTGGCTCGCGATGCTGATCGGCATCGGGGTCGGCAGCCTCTCGGGGTTCGTGGTCGGCATGGTCGTGGTGATCGGCCGGGTCAGCTCGTTCATCGTCACCCTGGGCATGCTGTCCATCGCCCGCGGTCTCACCCAGCTGCTCACCGGAGGCCTGCCGCAGCGCATGCCTCGTGAACTGTCCTTCATCGGCCAGGGCCGGATCCTCGGTGGAGTCCCGGTCAGCGTGGTGCTCTTCATCGTCCTGGTGATCCTGGGGCAGTTGCTGCTGACCCGGACCGTCTTCGGTCTGCGGGTGACCGCGATCGGCGACAACGATCAGGCCGCCAAGACCGGTGGTATCCCGGTGGGACGCACGCGGATCGTGGTGTTCATGCTCATCGGCGCGCTGGCCGGTCTGGCCGGGATCGTCTTCTCCACGCAGGTCGGGGTCGCCGAGGCGCAGGCCGGCATGGGCTACGAACTGGATGTCATCGCGGCCGCCGTGATCGGTGGCGCGAGCCTCTCCGGTGGCCGGGGATCGATCCTTGGCGCCTTCCTCGGGGCCTGTCTGCTCGGCCTGCTGCGCAATGCCTTCATCCTGTTGCAGCTCTCGCCTTTCCTACAGCAGCTCAGCATCGGCCTCGTCATCGTCATCGCGGCACTGTTCGACCAATGGAGGCAGGGCAATCTCGCCCATCTCCGACCGCGGTGGCTTCGCAAGAACTGACCGCGTCCCCCAACACCCATTCAGCCAGAGGAGCAACCCGTGAAACCGCAGCCCTTCCGCATTCTCGACCAGCAGGTCGTCCGCGCCTTCGTGGCGGCCCGCAAGTCGCACACCGCCGACGAGCCCCGTCTCAAGCTCGGCTGGAGCAACTGGGGATTCGGACAGGAGTCGCTGGCCGCCTCCGCCGAGCGCCTGGAGCGTCACGGCATCAGGTACATCGAACTCCACGGAAACCTGTACTCCCCGGACATGGGCTACAAGCCGGACGAGACGCTCAAGGTGCTCGGCGATCACGGGATCACCGTCTCCGGCATCTGCGGGATGGTGACGCCGAACCAGGAGTTCGCCCACAACCTGCATCACGTGCGGGAGCGGGCGATCAGCTACTTCCGCCGGCAGGCGGAGTTCACCGCAGCCGTTGGGGGCACCTACCTGCTGTTCGGCGCCGCCTCCGTCGGGCGTCCGATCGCGGTCGATGGCTACGAGTTCGAGCGCTCCGCGCAGACCATGCGCCTGGTGGCCGACGACTTCGCCAGGCTGGGCGTCCGGGGGGCGATCGAGCCGATCCGTGTCGAGGAGACCAGCATCGTCCACACCTTCGCCGACGCGCTGCGGATGATCGACCTGGTGGATCATCCGGCCATCAGCTGGATCAACGGTGACACCTATCACATGCTCTCCGGTGAGCGTCACATCGGCCAGACGGTCCTGGAAAAGGGCGATCGCCTGATCAACCTGCACCTGGCGGACACGAACCGGCGCGCGCTCGGACGTGGACTGCTGGATGTCGATCTGCTGATCATGTCGCTGTACGCGATCGGCTACCAGCGCGGTGACAACTACTGCACACCGGAGCCGCTCGGTGCGGGTGCCGACCCGTACGTCTCGATGAACCTCGTACCCGACCCCGAGCAACTCGACGAACTGGTCGCAGTGACGGCGACCACCTGGCGAGAGCGCGAGGAAGAAGTCCTCGCGGCTTCGGACGATGAGTTGTACAGCCTCTACCAAATTGGTGAAGCCTGATCGTCATGAAGGATTTCACCCTGCATGTCGTGTGTCCGAACCCGGCTCTGGACCACTTGCAGGTGGTCGAGCAGTTCACGCCCTACGAGGTGAACCGGGTCGCTGAGGTCACGAGCCTGCCGGGTGGAAAGGGTCTGATCGTCGCCCGGGTGGCGCGGCGGGCAGGCGCCTCGGTCGCGGTCTACGGATTCGTCGGCGGCCCGACGGGCGAGATCATCCGAGAGGGAACGGTAGCGCTGGGTGCCGCCGACCGGCACGTCACGGTCGGCGGATCGACCCGGATCACCCCGGTGGTGATCGATCTGGCCACCGGGCGCTCGACAGTGCTCAACGAGCTGGGCCCGACGATCACCCAGCCCGAGCTGGAAAGGTGCCTGGCTCTCGTCGAGAGTCAGGTACAACCCGGTGACGTCGTGGTGTCGACCGGAAGCCTGCCGCCGGGAGTCCCGGTCGACTTCCATGCCACGATCGCCTCGCTCGCGCTCCGTTGTGGCGCGTGGGTGATCATCGACGCCCAGGGCGAGGCGCTGGCCGCGGTGCTGGACTGGGCCCGGGCTTCCGGAGCGAGTGACCGGGTGATCATCAAGCCGAACGCGAAGGAACTCGGTGATCTGCTCGGTCGTGAGCTGGTCGGGGTGGATGCGGTCTTCGAGGTCATCCATGAGCAGCGCGACGCGATCGCGGCCACCTACGTGGTCACCATGGGCGCCGACGGCGCGATCTGGAGCTCGCCGGAGACCGAGTTCGTGGTGGACAGCCCTCGGGTGGATCTGGTCAACGCCACCGGCTCCGGTGATTCCTTCCTCGCTGGGCTGGCGGTCGAACTCGGCCGGCCGGGCAGCCCCGAGTCCGCGATGCGGCTGGGATCCGCGATGGGTGCGGCGAATGCCATGAACGTGGTTCCCGACGTCGATCCGGAAGTGGTGGCGAAGCTGCTGGAGCTGGTTCGGGTCACTCCTGGTGAGGTGACGCGCTCGTGACCCAGTACGTCGGAATCGACATCGGAACGACCAATATCAAGGTCGCCTGCTATGACCCCGGTACGAAGGGACTGGTCGCGATCCGGCATCGGCCGACGCCCTTCGAACATGATCAGTGGGGTGGTCGACGAGACCCCGAGGCGGTGCGCCGGCTGGTCGCGGAACTCCTGGCCGACCTCGCCGGTGATCCGGCGGTCAACCGGTCTGCGGTCGCCGCGGTCGCCGTGTGTTCGATGGGCGAGGAGACGGTCGTCGTGGACTCGAACGGCTCACCGCGCGGGTCGGCGCTGGTGTGGTTCGGGCGCCATGGTCACGAACTCAAGGACGATCTGCGGGAGGACCCGGCGTTCCGCGAGGTCGATGCCAGCTTCTCGGTGTTCAAGCTGGCCTGGCTGGCCGTGCACGAGCCGGCGACCTTCGCCGGTGCGGTCTCCTTCACGTCGATGGCGGACTTCGTCGCGGCGGCATTGAGTGAGGACGGAGCGGCGAAACCCTTCATCAACACCTCTCTCGCCTCGCGAACCGGCCTGCTGAACCTGGGTCGAGTCCGCCTGGAGCGTGACCTGCTGGATCGGCTGGGCCTGGGATCGTTGGCGCTGCCGGAACTGGTCGCCAGCGCCGCTGTGGTGGCGCCGCTGGGCGGTGACCTCTTTCCGAACGCGGTCGTCGTTGCCGGCGGGCATGACCACTTCTGCGGTGCCTTCGGCTCCGATGTCAGGTCACCCGGCGATGTCTATGTCTCCGCCGGAACCTCCGAGGCGCAGTTCATGTTGGCCACCTCGCTGCCGGACGACCTGGCCGGGTTCGAGCCGGGGCTGTTCGTCGCCGACGGGCTGGTGTACCTGCACCGCGCGATTCCGTCCGGGCGCTACTACAAGACCTGGCTGGCGCTGCTCTACCCTGACGTGTCGCCGTCGCAGATGTGGACGGAGTTGGACCCGCTGCTGGGCGAGGTGGCTCCCGCCGCCATCAATCTCGATCGTCACACCATCCGGTTCCCCGCCCTCTCGGCAGATGTCAGCCGTGCCGAGCTCATGGCCAGCCTGCAGGCGGGGCTGGCGGCGAAGGCTCGCGAGGTGACCAGCGACCTGGAGTTGGCGACCGGTCAGCCGGCCCGGTCGGTGGTCGTGGCCGGCCTCGCGACCGCCGAGGCCCGATGGCGCCAGGTGCGCCGCCGCTACATGGGCAAGGACATCGCCTTCGTCGACGAGCCGGAGGCGACCGTCCTGGGTGTCGCGCGGCTGGCGGAATACGCCCTCGGCCGAAGTGACGCCGCTTCTCAAGGAGAAACCAGATGACTCTCGTGGATCCTCGGCCGATTCTGGAGGCCGCCCGGGAGCGACGCGGCGGCGTGGGTGCCTTCAACGTCACTCTGCTCGAGCATGCCGAGGCGATCGTGACCGGTGCCGAGCGAGCGGCGGCACCCGTGATACTCCAGATCAGCGAGAACGCGGTGAACTATCACGGTGATCTCGCGCCGATCGGGTTGGCCACGCTCCGGATCGCCTCCTCGTCGCCGGTGCCGGTGGCCGTTCATCTCGACCATGCCGAGAGCACCGGACTGGTGCGCCAGGCAGTGGCCCTCGGGTTCACGTCGGTGATGTACGACGGCTCAAACCTGCCGGTCGCGGAGAACCTGGCCGCCACGCGGGAGATGGCCGCGTTCTGCCACGCCGCGGGAGTCGCCGTCGAGGCGGAGTTGGGCGCGATCGGTGGGAAGGGCGGCGCGCACACCCCGGGAGTCCGCACCGACCCCGGTGAGGCCGCCGACTTCGTGGCCTCGACCGGGGTCGACTGGCTCGCGGTCGCGGTCGGCAGCTCGCACGCGATGGCCACCCGAGACGCCGCCCTCGATCTCGAACTCATCGCGCGGATGGCGGAGACGGTCCCGGTCCCGCTGGTCCTGCATGGCTCCTCCGGCGTTTCCGACGAGAACATGGCCGGTGCGATTCGAGCCGGGATGACCAAGATCAACGTCGCCACCCACCTCAACAAGGTGTTCACCGCGCGCGTGCGAGAGGTGCTCGCCGGCTCGGACACCATCGTCGATGCCCGCAAGTACGTGGGGCCCGCGCGCGAGGCGATGGCCCAGGAGGTCGAGCGCCTGCTCGGGGTGTTGCTGGCCACCGGGACCGCGTGACAGCAGCGTCCGAACCCTTCCGATACCAGCAAACGTGAATGCCGAAACGAGTGAACTCATGATCCTTCAGAACCTTCCGCGACACATCGACATCAGTTGTGTGCAGGCGTATCACGATCGTCACGACGTCGAGGAATTGGCCGCGGCAGCACGCCGTGGCGGCTTCGTTTCCGCGCATGTGCTGCCCAACTGGGTGCCGGTGCTGCGCGGACTCCTCGAGGGATCCGACACCCTGGCGGGCGGACCCGCCGGCTTCCCGTCGGGGGGCTCCGCGACGCGCATCAAGCTCGCGGAGGTCGGTGGCCTGCTGGCCGATGGCGCGCAGGAGGTGGACGTGGTGATGAACGTGGGCCGGCTGCGTTCGATGGACCTGAGCTATGTCACCGCCGAACTCACCGAGGTGGTTGCGCTGGTCGACGCGGCCGTTCCGCTGCGGGCCATTCTGGAAGTCGGCCACCTCACGGACGAGCAGATCCTGGCCGCCTGCGACTGCGCCCTGGAAGCCGGCGTCCCCTGGATCAAGACCGGCACCGGCTGGTCCGGTCGGCCGACCACCGTGCATCACATCCAGCTGATCGCGGAACGTGTTGCCGGACGGGCACAGATCAAGGCCTCGGGCGGAATCCGGGATCTCGACACGGTGCAGACCATGATCGCCCTGGGGGTGACGAGGTTCGGCCTCAACTCCCAGGTGGCGGTCGAACTCGCCGAACAGGCCGGCCGGGAGCGCGAGGCGTCGGGACGATGACCGACATCGTACTGGCGCTCGATCTGGGGACGGGGGGGTGCAAGGCATCGTTGTGGGATCGCGACGGCCGCATGCTGGGGGAGGAGTTCGAGCCGTACCCCACGACGCATCCGCGCAGTGGCTGGAACGAGCAGGCGCCGAGCGACTGGAAGGACGCGGTGATCACCTGCACCCGACGGCTGCTGGAAGACCGGGCAGAGGTGGTGGTCAACGGCATCGCGCTCTCCGGCCACAGTCTCGGAATCGTGCTGCTCGACGGCACCGGCGAGCCGATCGAGCCGGCCACGCCGATCTGGTCGGACACCCGCGCTGTCGCCGAAGCCGATCTCGTCTTCGCTGAACTCGACGAGCGTTCCTGGTACCTCCGCACCGGAAACGGTTTCACGCCGGCTCTGTATCCCCTGGCGAAGGCGCGTTGGTTCGCCCGGCATCGTCCCGCGGTCTGGCAGGCGACCCGGATGATCCTGGGGTGCAAGGACTGGATCAACTACTGGCTGACGGGCCGGCTTGCCACGGACCATTCCTACGCCTCCGGAAGCGGCCTGTACGAACTCGGTCTTGGTGACTACGCCGATGACTTCCTCCAGGCAGCCGGCGTTCTCCGCTCGCAGCTTCCCGAACCGATGGCCTCTCACGACCTGGTCGGAAACCTCAGCGCGGAGGCCGCGGCCACGCTCGGCCTGACGGTGGGTACGCCGGTCTTCGCGGGTGCGGTCGACAATGCCTCGATGGCTCTGGGTTCCTGCGGAGTGGCCGAGGGCCGGTGTTATGCGTCCCTGGGTTCGTCCAGCTGGATGACGGTCACCTCGGCGACACCCGTGCTCGACGTGGACACCCGGCCCTATGTCTTCGCACACGCGATTCCCGGGTACTACGCCAGTGCGCTGTCCACCTTCTCGACGGGCACCTCGATGACCTGGGTGCGCGATGTCGCCGGCGGCGGGCGGGATTTTCCGTCCCTGCTGGATGAGGCGATGTCGCTGAGCGTGGAGGCCGATATCCCGATCTGCGTACCCACCCTGGGCGGAGGCACCCCGCTCGAGGGTGGTCCCAGGGTCCGAGGTGTGTTCGCAGGGCTGGATCTCTCCCACGGCGTGGCCCATCTGGCGCGCGCCTGCATGGAGGGAATCGCATTCAGCCTCGAGCGGTCGTTCACCGCGCTCGCGCAACTCGTCGCGATCGAGGGTGAACTGCTCATCTCGGGCGGCGGCGCCCGCCACGGCGGCTGGAACCAGCTCTACGCCGACATCATCGGTCAGCCCCTGGTGCGAACCTCGGTGGATCAGCAGGCGGCGGCGCTGGGGGCGGCGACGATCGCCTGGGTCGGTCTGGGGGCGTGGAGCTATCCCGATGCGGAGCGTCCGCATCACGTGCAGGAGTCGTACCGGCCGGATCCACGATCGGCGCTCGGGTACCAGCACCGCCGCAGCCGGTTCAGGGCGCTCCAGACGGTACTGGCAAAGACGGGCGGGACATTCGACATGGCCGGTTCAGCCTCGTAGGTCGTGGCCGGAACCCTGACCAGCATGGGCGGGGGACTGCGGAGGACCTGTTACTACATGTATCATCGGTGGCGGTGAAGGCTCACCACCACGAGCGAGAAAGCTGGTGCAACGACGATGTTGATCGCGCATGACCTCGGAACGACTGGAAACAAGGCCTCCCTGCACACCGACTCCGGCGAGTTACTGGCGGCAGTCACCGTCCGCTACCCGGCCAACTTCGCCGAGGGCGGCATCGCGGAGCAGAACCCGGAGGACTGGTGGAATGCGGTGGTCGAGGCCACCCGTAAGCTGCTGGAGAAGACCGGAGCGGATCCGGTCAGTGTCGCCGGCCTGGTGGTCAGCGGCCAGATGATGGGCGCGGTGCTGCTGGACTCCGACTACGCACCGGTACGGCCGGCGATCATCTGGGCCGACACCCGCAGCACCGCTCAGGTGGATTCGTTGCTGAAGCACTTCAGCCAGTTGCAGGCGCTCGACATTCTCGGCCACCAGCTCAACTCCACCTACTCGCTGTCGAAGATCATGTGGGTGCGCGATCACGAGCCGGACGCCTGGGCGCGGGTGCGTCACTTCGGGCTGGCCAAGGACTTCATCGTGCATCGCCTGACCGGCAGGCTGCACACCGATCCGTCCGATGCCTCCAGCACCAACGCCTTCGACATCAAGGCGGGCACCTGGTCGGAGCCGATCATCGAGGCGTCCGGGCTGCCCCGCTCGATCTTCCCCGAGGTGGTCGATTCCACCCAGGTGGTCGGCACCCTCACCTCGTCCGCCGCCGCGGCGCTCGGCCTACCGGCGAGCACGCGGGTCGTGATGGGCGGCGGCGACGGCCCGATCGCCGCGGTCGGCTCGGGTGTCGTGGCGCCCGAGGATCCGCCTTACGTCTGCATGGGCACCTCCACCTGGATCTCCTTCGCCACCGCCGAGCCGGCCGCGGCCGATCCGCGGATCTTCACTTTCAGCCACGTGGTGCCTGGGCTGTACGTCCCCACCGCCACCATGCAGGCAGGAGGTGGCGCGGTGCAGTGGGCCAGCGAGGTGCTCGGGGCCCCCGTACCCGACCTGGTGGCGCAGGCGCAGAACGTCCGAGCCGCCGACGAGGGGCTGTTCTTCCTGCCGTACCTGATGGGGGAGCGGTCGCCCTACTTCAACCCGGACGCGGCCGGTACCTTCGCCGGGCTCTCCCGGCACCACACCACCGGCCATCTGATGCGCGCGGTGATGGAGGGCGTGGCCCTGAATCTGCTGATCTGCCTGGACGCCTTCCGCGAATCGGGCTTCGAGACCGAGACCATCGACGCCATCGGCGGTGGCGCGGCCAGCGATCTGTGGCTGCAGATGATGGCCGATGCCTGGGGCGTGACGATGCGCCGCCGCTCGGTGGTCGAGGAGGGCAACAGCCTGGGCGCCGCCGTGGTCGGTGCTGCCGGCCTCGGTCTGACCGACTTCTCGGCTGCCCGCACGCTCTCCCACGTCACCGCCACCTTCGAACCGGACGCCGCCCGGACCGCGCTCTATCGCGAGGCGGTGGGCATCTTCCGGGAGGCCTACGACCGCCTCGAACCCTGGTTCGCCAACCGAAAGCCCACACGATGAAGATCCTGGTCACCAGCCGCTCCTTCGGCTCGGGACGCAACGACTACCCGACGCAGTTGCAGGCCGGCGGCCACGAACTCCTGGTCGGTCCGCCCGACCACGATCTGACCGCGCTGGCGCCGCTGCTGGCCGAGGCGGACGGCTGGATCGCCGGCACCGGCCAGGTGACCGCCGAGCACCTCGATCTGGCGCCTGGCCTGAAGGTCGTCGCCCGCTACGGCGTAGGCGTCGAGGCGGTCGACCTGGCGGCGGCACGGCAACGCGGCGTCGTGGTGACCAACACCCCCGGCGCCAACAGCGGTGCCGTGGCCGACCACACCATCGGGCTGCTGCTGGCCGCTGCCCGTCAGGTGGCCGAAGGCGATCGGAAGGTCCGGCGCGGCGACTGGAAGGCCCTGCGCGGCCGGGAGATCGGTGCGATGACGATCGGCATCTGGGGCTTCGGCCGGATCGGCCAGGGAGTCGCCCAGCGGCTCTCCGGCTTCGGCTCGAAGATCCTGGCCTGCGATCCCTACCTGGACACCGATCGCGCCGCCGCGCTGGGCGCCCAGCCGGTGTCCGGCGATGAGCTCGCGGCGTGCGACGCGGTCTCCCTCAATGCGCCGGGTGGCAATCAGTTGGTCACCGCCGAGTGGCTGGCCCAGGTCCGTCCGGGGTTGTTGCTGGTGAACTCCGCCCGCGCCGATCTGGTGGACGAGGAGGCGCTGGCCGCCGCCCTGCGGGACGGCCGGGTCGCGGGCTACGCCGCCGACTCGGTGGCGGGCGACACCGCCGGGCACGACTCGCCGCTGCTCGCCGAGGATCTCGCTCCCCGGGTGACCATCACCCCGCATGTCGGCGCCCAGACGGTCGAGGCGATCGACGAGATGGGACGCATGGCCATGGAGAACGCCCTCGCCGTCCTGGCCGGAGACCCGCCGCTCAATCTGGTGCTCTGAGAGCCGAGACCGCGGGGACGGTTCCTGTGGCCCGACGAGTTGGGGCAACTTCGCAGAGCAATTGAAGGGTGGGGCCGAGGGAACCGTCCCCGCGGTACCAACCCGAACCGCAACCACAACAGAAGGATCAAAGATGTCGCAGGAGTACATGGGGTTCATCGGTGTCTCGACCGGTGGCTCGCTGATCATGAAGGTCTTCCCGGCCTGGGCCGAGATCCTCGGCCTGCCGACCAACCGGCTGGTGGGCTTCGACGTGGTGCCCGGCTCGCCGGACGAGGTCTACGTCGACCTGGTACAGCGCCTGCGGGACGATCCGGAGTACCGTGGCGCCCTGGTGACCACCCACAAGATGGCGGTGTACCGGGCGGCCTCGCAGCTCTTCGACGAGTTCGACGACTTCGCGCTCGCCTGCAAGGAGGTTTCCAGCATCGCCAAGCGGGACGGCGGCAAGCGCCTGCTGGGTGGTGCCAAGGACCCGATCACGGCCGGTCTGGCGTTGGAGCAGTTCCTGCCCGCCGACTACTTCGCCAGCACCGGGGCCTCGATGGTGATCCTCGGCGCGGGCGGCTCCGGCACCGCGCTCAGCTGGTACATGCAGGATCGTCCGGATCGTCCGGAGCGGATCACCGTCACCGCCCGCCGCCAGGCCTCGCTGGATCAGCTGCGCGCCGTCCACGACGCTCGGGGCACCAGCCCGGACGCGATCGACTACGTGCTCGCCCCGCGGCCGGAGGACGTCGACGCGATCCTCGCCGCCCAGCCGGCCGGAACGGTCGTGGTGAACGCCACCGGGATGGGCAAGGACATCCCCGGTTCGCCGCTCAGCGACGCCGTCATCCTCCCGCAGGACGGCTACGTCTGGGAGTTCAACTACCGCGGCTCGCTGGAGTTCATGCACCAGGCGCTCGCCCAGGCCGAGGCCCGCAACCTGACCGTGGTCGACGGCTGGGACTACTTCATCCACGGCTGGTCGCAGGTGGTGGCCGAGGTGTTCGAGCTGGAGCTGACCCCGGAGCGTTTCGAGGCGATGTCAAAGGCCGCCTACGAGGTGCGCTGAGATGACCGTCCAGACCGTCCTCGGGCCTGTCCCGGCCGAGTCGCTCGGCCGGGTGGACTACCACGATCACCTCTTCCAGGTGTCACCGCTGTTGCCCGGGGACGATCTGGACGATGAGGCCGCGTCGTCCGCCGAGGCCGCGACCCTGCGGGCCAGTGGCTTCGAGACCCTGCTGGATGTCACCCCGGTCGGGCTGGGACGTCGTCCGGAGGCGGTGGCGCGGATCAGCGCTGCCACCGGGCTGACCGTGGTGGCCTCCACCGGGCTGCATCGCCAGGCCCACTATCCGGCGGACGACCCGCTGCGCGCGCTGGACCTCGCCACCAGGACGGCGGTGTTCCTGCGGGAGCTGACGGTCGGTCAGCTGGCGGACGACGCCGAACTGCGGGGCGGTCGCGTCGTCGACGAACTGACCGTCGCCCGTACCCCGGGCGGTGAGCCGATCCTGGCCGGCCTGATCAAGACCGGCATCGACTACTGGAAGATCAGTGACTTCGAGCGGGTGACGCTGGAGGCCGCGGCCGCCGCGCACCGGCTGACCGATGCGCCGATCGTGGTGCACCTGGAGTACTGCACGGCCGCGCACGAACTGCTCGATCTGCTGGCTGCCGAGGGGGTGGCGGCTTCCCGGGTGGTGCTCGCCCACGCCGACCGCGATCCCGACCCCGAACTGCACCTGGAGCTGATCTCCCGCGGCGCCTACCTGGGCTACGACGGCATGGCCCGTCCCAAGGGGGACAGCGAGGCGGTGCTGCTGAAGCTGACCGAGGACGTGGTGGCCGGCGGCGGGGCGCATCGTCTGCTGCTGGGCGCCGATGTGGCCCGTAGCAGCCGCTACCTCGCCTACGGCGGCATCCCCGGCCTGGAGTACCTGGGCCGGCGCTACGTCCCCCGGCTGCGCCGTCGCCTCGGCGACGCGACCATGGAGCGCATCCTGATCACCAACCCCGCGGCCCTGTTGTCGAGCTAGCCCCGGCGCACTTCATCGAGCGCCAGGCTTAATCAGCGAGAGCCAGCACGCTGGGCTGGCTCTCGGCCACTAAGGCTGGCCCTCGATGGGATGCTTGGGGCACCGGCGATGTCTGGCCGCGAGAACGGCGAAGGCCGGCACCGTGGGGTGCCGGCCTTCGCGTTTGCGAAGTGATCAGTCGATCACTCGTAGAGCACCGCGGCGATCTGCGGATCGTCGATGTTGGTGGCGTCGTACCAGTAGGCGCCGGTGTCGATGAACGGCGGGAGCTCCTTGCCGTTGACCGCGTCGACGGCGGACTGGATGGTGGCGGCACCGATACCGATCGGATCCTGCGTGATCGCGCCGGCCATCAGGCCGGAGCGGATGGCGTCGATCTGGCCCTTGCCGGAGTCGAAGCCGATGATCACGATCTTGCCCGGCTCGAGGTTGAGCTCGTTGGCGGCGTTGACGGCGCCGATCGCGGAGCCCTCGTTGGTGTTGTAGATGCCGGCCAGGTCGGAGTGGGCAGCGATCATGGCCTTGGCGATCTCAGCCGACTTCAGGTGGTCGCCGTCACCGTACTGGATGTCGACGATCTCGATGTTCGGGAAGTCCGCCGCGATCTTGTCGACGAAGCCGTCACGACGATCGACACCGGTCTGGTTGATCTGGCTGTGGCTGATGATGGCCACCTTGCCGGTGCCGCCGATCAGTTCGCCCATCTTCTCTGCTGCGATCGCAGCAGCAGCCTTGCCGTCGGTGGCGGCCAGGGTCAGCGGGATGTCGGAGTTGCAGGCGGCGTCGAACTGGACCACCGGAATGCCGGCAGCCTGAGCAGCCTGCATCAGCGGCACGCAGGCCTCCGGATCGAGCGAGGCGTAGCCGATGGCGTCCGGCTTGCGGTCAATGGCGGTCTGCAGCATGTTCAGCTGCGCGTCGACCTCGGTCTCCGAAGCCGGGCCCTCGAAGGTCATGTCGACGTTGAGTTCGGCGGCCTTCTGCTCGGCGCCGGTCTTCACCGCTTGCCAGAACTGGTGCTGGAAGCCCTTGGAGACCAGGGCGACCTGCAGCTTCTCGCCAGCCGGCGGGGCTTCGCCGCCGGGGCTTTCCGGAGCCGGGGCGGCGGTGGTCGGGGCAGCGCCCCCACCACAGGCGGAGAGGGCGAGCGCCGACGCGATGCCGGCGGCCAGAAGCGCGAACTTGCGCGTTCCCTTCATGAAGTTACTCCTTCGTTGTGTCCTGCTGAACTGATCAGCAGAGTTCGTGAACTGGGCGCGAGGCTCGCGCCCGGGTGTGGAAGGTGGATTGGTCTCGTCGTCTGGGACGGTCGTCAAGCCCCCTTTCTGGTGCGCAGCGAGTCGCTGAACACGGCCAGCAGAATCACGATTCCGACGACCACGTTCTGCCACTCGGTCTGGATGGACATGATGCGCAGACCGTTGATGAGCACGCTCATCACCAGCGCGCCGATCAGGGTGCCCAGGATTGAGCCACGGCCGCCCAGCATCGAGGTGCCGCCGATCACCACCGCGGCGATCGCCTGGAGTTCGTAGCCCATGCCGAGCTGCGGCTGCGCTGAACCCAGCCGCGAGGCGAGCACGACACCGGCGATGCCGGTGAAGATGCCGGCGCTCATGTAGATCAGGATCTTCCACTTGTTGGTGTTGATGCCGGAGAGGCGGGTCGCCTCTTCGTTCGAGCCGATCGAGAAGGTGTAGCGGCCAAGGATCGTCCGGGTGAGCACGACGGAGGCGACCAGGGCGCAGCCGAAGAGGATCAGCACCGCATTCGGCAGGCCCGGGATGAGCGTGCCCAGCGCGATGCTCTGGAACCCGTCGATCTGGATGTAGACCGGCTTGACCCCGGAGACGATCATGTTCAGACCCTGGGTGATCATCATCATCGCCAGGGTGGCAATGAACGGCGGAACCTTCAGGTACACGATGTTCGAGCCGTTGATGGCGCCCATCAGGGCGCCGGTCGCGATGCCGCCCAGAATGCCCACCCACATCGGCATGCCGAAGACGGTGATGATCGTCCCCGTCATCACCGCGGCGAACGTCATGCCGGTCCCGATCGAGAGGTCGATGCCGCCGGTGATGATCACCAGGGTGGTGCCGACCGCCAGGATGCCGATCACCGCGGTGGCCAGTAGCACGCCGGAGATGTTGCTCCACTGCAGGAAGGCCGGGTTGGCGAGCGAGAAGAAGATGAACAGCACGATCAGGGTGCCGAAGGCGAGGCCTTGCTGCAGGCTCTGCCGCAGCACGGCCTTGATGTCACGCTTGCCGCTGTCGGCAGACTCGGCGACGCTCGGGGTGCCGGTTTCGGTTGGGTTGCTCATCGGTCGGCTCCCTTTCACTGCTGCTGATCGGTGGATGTGTGGAGGTAGGACTCGTCATGGCCCTTGGTGGCCAGTGCCATGATCTTGGGCTGGGTCGCCTCGGAGTTGTCCAGGAAGCCGGTGATCCGGCCCTGCGACATCACGGCGATCCGGTGGGAGATGCGCAGCACCTCGGGCAGTTCGGAAGAGATCACGATGATCGCCTTGCCCTCGGCGGCCAGCCGGTTCAGCAGATCGTAGATCTCGGCCTTGGCGCCGACGTCGATGCCGCGGGTGGGCTCGTCCACGATCAGGATGTCGCAATCCCGCTCCAGCCACTTGGCCAGGACGACCTTCTGCTGGTTGCCGCCGGAGAGGTTCTTGGTGAGCTGACGGACGTGCGGGGTCTTGATCCGCAGCGAGCGGACGAACTCCTCGGCGCGGACTCGCGCCTTGCCAGGCTGCATGAACCCGAACTGATTGCGATAGGACGACAGTGACGCGAGGACGATGTTCTCGTCCACCGGCTTCTGGAGCAGCAGGCCGAGCACCTTGCGGTCCTCGGAGAGGTAGCCGATGCCGTGCCGCACCGCGTCCACCGGGCGGGTGATGCTCACCGGCTGGCCCTTGACCAGGACTTCGCCCCCACTGGTCGGATCGGCCCCGAAGATCGCCCGGGCGAGTTCCGTCCGTCCGGCGCCCATCAGGCCTGCGAAGCCGAGGATCTCGCCCTTGCGGATGTCGAAGCTGGCATCCCGGATCAGATCCCGGGTGTAGAGGCCCTTGACCTCCAGCACGGTCTCGGTATCCAGCCGGCCGGAGATCTCCGGCCGGGCGTCCTCGTCGATGTGCCGGCCGACCATCATCTCGATGATCTTCGGGACGTCGAACTCGCCCTTGCCCAGCGACCCGACGTAGCGACCGTCGCGCAGCACGCTCACCCGGTCGGCGATCCGGCCGAGCTCCTCCATCCGGTGGGAGATGTAGATGATCCCGGTGCCGCGATCGCGCAGGTCGTTGATCAGCTTGAAGAGGGTCTCGGTCTCCGCGGCGGTGAGCGCCGAGGTGGGCTCGTCCATGATCAGCACGCGGGAATCGAAGGAGAGAGCCTTGGCAATCTCGACCATCTGCTGCTTGGCGACGGTGAGCGTTCCCACGATGGTCGTGGGGGAGAGCGCGATGCCGAGCCGGTCAAGGTGCTCGGCGGCCTTCTTGTTCAGCGCGCGCTCGTTGAGCCCGAAGCCGCCGGCGGTGCGCGGCTCGCGTCCGATGTAGATGTTCTGCGCCACCGTCAGGTGGGGCATCAGGTTCATCTCCTGGTAGATGATCGCGATGCCGAGCTCCTGGGCTTCGGAAGGAGAGGTGATCGGCTCCTCCTTGCCGTCCACCCAGATGGTTCCGGTGTCCCTGGTGTAGATGCCGGAGAGGATCTTCATCAGGGTCGACTTGCCAGCCCCGTTCTCGCCGACGAGAGCGAGCACCTCGCCTTTGTCGAGATGGAACTCGACATCGGCCAGGGCCTGTACGCCAGGGAACGCCTTGCTGATTCCCTGGACTTCCAGTAGCCGTTCACTCACGGCAGCACCCTCCTCGTTGAGTCGTTGTGACGCTGGCTTCGATGCGACCTGTATGCACCTGTACCTACCGCCTGGCTAGAGTAGCGCGTCGCATCGCAATACGGAACCGGCTGGCCGCGGTCATTCGGCTGTCACCGGTGTGACGCCCTTGCGGAACAGCGCGTTGCCGTAGGTGCGGGTCTCCCCGGTCCGGATGATCAGCTCGGCCTGCGCAGCCAGATCGTAGAAGGCGAACCGCTCGATCATCCGGTGCTCGGCACCCTGCAGCCGAGCGGCCGCGATCAGCTCCTCCTGGACGCGCAGCAGCCCGTCCGGGGATTCCATCAGATCCAGCGCCGGGCCGTGGGTGTCGGGCACCATCACCGTTCGGATCGCCTGCAGGACGCGCGGTGAACTCAGCCCGGGCAGATCGATCAGGTGCTTGTGAGCGAGCTTCGATGCGGTGAAGTGGGCGTCCGCGACCACGACGCCGTCGCCGTGACCCATCTCGTCCAGTGCCAGCAGAAGCCGGCCGGTCAGGATCGGATCAATATTCAACAGCACCGTTGCCTCCCACGGAAATCGATTTCTGTATCGTAGGGCTCGAGTTCTCCGTTGGCCAGCGGCGTGATCCGATTGTGATCATTGGCGAGCGGGTCTCGGTCGCGTCGCAATCGTGGCGCGGTGGCCGTAGCCTTGACAGGCGAGGTGTTGGATCATAAGATCATTGAAACGATTCAGTTGCAAGGATGCACGATGACAGTCGAGTTCTGCGGGTCAGCGGAGGCGGGACGATGAGCGCCCCCGCAGCCTTTGCTGCTGCCGACCTGGGCGCCTCCAGCGGACGGGTGATCCTGGGCACGCTTGCCGACGGCCGATTCCACCTGGAAGAGGTCACCCGCTTCGTCAACGGGCCAACCGCCGTCGGCTCCAGCATCCACTGGGACGCGGCCGCGCTCTTCGACCACATCCGGACCGGGATGCGCGCCGCCCAGCAGCGGGCCGGCCGGCTTGCCGCGGTCGGCGTGGACACCTGGGGCGTCGACTACGGTCTGCTGAACGAGGCCGGCGAGTTGATCGCCCTGCCCTTCCACTACCGCGACGATCGGACCGTCGGAGTTCCAGAGCGGCTCTTCCAGACCCTGCCGGCCGACGATCTCTACCGCCGGGCGGGGCTGCAGGTGATGCCCTTCAACACGATCTTCCAGTTGATCGCCGATACCTGCGATTGGGACGAGGTCGCACGCGTTCTGCTGATGCCCGATCTGCTCGCGTACTGGCTCAGCGGACGCCACGCGGCCGAGGTGACGATCGCCTCCACCACCGGCCTGCTGGACGTCGCCCGCCGTGCCTGGTCGCTCGAGACCAGCGCCCACCTCGCCGAGGCCTACGGGATACCCGCTGCCCGCGTTCTCCCGGAGCTGGTCGAGCCGGGCACCATCCTGGGCGACACCCTGCCCGGCGTTCTGGAAGACCCGGTGCCCGTGGTCGCGGTCGGCTGCCACGACACCGCCTCGGCGGTCGCGTCGATTCCTGCGACGGATACCGATTTCGCCTTCATCTCCTCCGGCACCTGGTCGCTGGTCGGCCTGGAGTTGACCGAACCCGTGCTCAGCGAGGAGAGCCGGCAGGAGAACTTCACCAACGAACTCGGCGTGGACGGCACCGTCCGGTACCTGAAGAACGTGATGGGGCTGTGGGTGCTGAGCGAATCGGTCCGCACCTGGCAGGCGCAGGGTCTGCAGGTGGATCTGCTGGAGTTGCTGGCAGCCGCCGAGCGCCAGCCGGGCCTGGCCTGCGTGGTGGACATGAACGACGAGCGGTTGCTGCCGCCGGGGGACATGCCCGGCCGGCTGCGTGCGATGGCGGCCGAGACGGGCCAGTCGCTCGGCGACGACCCGGCGTCCGTCACCCGCTGCATCATGGATTCCCTGGCGCTGGCCTACCGGGGTGCCATCCGGACCGCCTGCCGGCTGGCCGGACGCCAGATCCGCACCGTGCACGTGGTCGGCGGCGGCTCGCAGAACCGCTTCCTCTGCCAACTGACCGCGGACGCCACCGGGCTGCCGGTGGTCGCAGGACCGGTCGAGGGGACCGCGATGGGCAGCCTGCTGGTGCAGGCCCGGGCCTGTGGTGCGCTCAGCGGTGACCTGACCGCCCTGCGGCAGGTCGCGATCGCATCCTCCGAGCTGACCCACTACGCCCCCGGCGGGCTGGACCTGACCCCGAGCCAGTGGGACGCCGCCGCGCGTCGCCTGGCAGCCAGGCCATGATCAGACCCTCTCCCGGCCGCCAGCCTCAGACCAATCCGCCCTCCCCGGCGGTCGCGCTCGTCGAGACCGCCGGCCAGCCTGAAGGAGCACTCATGAACGACAGCCTCGGCGGCCTGCCGGTGGTGAACACCCACGTCCACTTCCCGCCGAACTTCTCGGCCTTCCACACCGTGACCGACGCGATCGAGGTGGCAGCGGCCGAGGGAGTGGCCGCGATCGGGATCTCGAACTTCTACGACCAGCAGGTCTACGTCCGATTCGCCGAGCAGGCGGAGGCCGCCGGCATCGTGGCGCTGTTCGGGTTGGAGTTCATCACCCTCGATCCCGGACTCGAGGCGACGGGCACCCTGGTCAACGACCCGGCCAACCCAGGCCGGGTGTACTTCTGCGGCAAGGGCATCAGCCCGTTCCGGGACAAGCCCGCCGAGGCGGCGGCCACCGCCGCCTCGATCCGGGCCGACAACGACGGCCGGGCCACCGCGATGGTCGCCCAACTGGCGGCCCATTTCGCCGCCCATGGGCTGGATACCGTGCTGACCGCCGCATCGGTGGCAGCTGACGTCGCGGCGCGGACCGACCTCCCGGTCGAGTGGGTCTCGCTGCAGGAGCGCCATATCGCCCGCGCCTTCCAAGAGGCGCTGGCAGCCCTGCCGCCGGCCGAGCGGGCGTCCGTCCTGGCCGCGGCCTACGGCTCACCCTCCGGGGTCGATCTGGACGACCCCGTCGCGCTGCAGGGCGAACTGCGCTCCCGGCTGCTCAAGGTGGGCACTCCCGGCTACGTGCCCGAGGTGCCGCTGAGCTTCGCCGACGCCTACGCCTACGTGCTCGCGATGGGCGGCATCCCGACCTTCCCGATCCTGGCCGACGGGGCCAAGGAGCTCAGCCCGTTCGAGTACCCCGCCGACCAACTCGCGCAGCGGCTGCTGGAGCGCGGTGTGTATGCCGCCGAACTCATCCCGCTACGCAACAAGTCGGTGCTGGTGGACGAGTACGTGCAGGCGCTGACCGCGTCCGGGATCATCGTGATGGGCGGCACCGAGCACAACACCGCCGACCGGATCCCGTATCTTCCGGCCGCTGTCGACGGGCCGGTGTCGGAAGCCGCGCGCGCCGCCTTCTGGGAGGCGACCTGCGTGGTGGCTGCCCACCAGCACCTTGTGGCAGCCGGCGAACCCGGTTACGTCGACGCCGAAGGCAACCTCACCGGCGCCGATCCGGCCGTCCGGAAAGCAGAACTCGTGGCGCTGGGCGCCCGGTTGATCTCGCAGAACAAGGAGTGATGGTGGATCTCACCGCCGAACTGATCAGGGTCGCCAACGCCTTCGGCGGCGACGAGGAGTACTCCCGGGCCGGTGGCGGCAATGCCTCGGTGAAGCTGGACGGGGTGCTGTACATCAAGCCCAGCGGGGTTCCGCTGGCCACCCTGACCGCGGCGGATCTGGTGCCGCTGAAGCTGGACGTGCTGCTGGACGCACTCACCTCGGAAGAGCCGGTGGAGGGTGATCCGGTGCGGGCTGCCGCGGCGAAGGCCGCGCTGCCGCACCCGAGCGGACGGCGTCCGAGCGTGGAGATCCTGTTCCACGCGCTGATCCCGGACGCGCTGGTGCTGCACTCCCACCCGCTGGTCGCCAATGCGCTGACCTGCAATGCCGATGCCGAGGCGCTGGCCGCCGCGTTGCTGGGCGATGAGGCGATCGTGGTCCCCTACATCGACCCGGGCGTCCCGCTCGCCCGTGGCGTGGCGGCGGCGCGCGACGCCTACACCGCGCGTACCGGGCGTCCCGCCCCCGGCATCACCTTGCTGCGCAACCACGGCATCATCGTCTCGGGCAACTCTGCCGCTGAGATCACCGAACGCACCCGCCGGCTGACCGGCGCCATCCATGCCGCCATCGACACGACCGAAGCCCCGGCCGCGGCCGAACTGGACGCCGCCGAGCTGACCCGCGTCCGCAATGCCGTCGCGCCGACGCTGCGTGGTCTGCTTGGCGGGGATGCGCTGGCCGTGGTCACCTCGGATTCCGGCGACCTGGTTCGCTCGGTCACCACGACGCCGGCCGGCCGGGCGATCCTTGCCGAGGGTCCGCTGATCCCCGACCAGATCGTCTACGCCGGCTCCTTCCCCGCCGTCGTCGATCTGGCGTCCGACCCCGACCCGGCGGTCGCGGCGACCACGGCGGTCGAGGCGTTCCGCGCCGAGCACGGCAGGAACCCGGTGATCGTGGTGGTGCCCGGGCTGGTCGCCTTTGGTGCCGGCCGGGATCTTGCCGCCGCCCGTAATGCGCTGGCCACCTTCACCGATGCGCTGAGGGTGGCGCGCGATGCCGACCGGATCGGCCGGGCGCAGGTGCTGAACGCGACCGAGCGGGGCTTCATCGAGAACTGGGAGGCCGAGGCCTACCGCCAGTCGGTGGCCGCGAACGCCTCGGCCGGGCGACTGGCCGGCAAGGTCGTGATGATCACCGGTGCCGCTCAGGGCTTCGGCCTGGGCATCGCCCAGGAGTTGATCACCCAGGGCGCCACCCTGGTGCTGGCCGACCTGAACGTCGACGGCGCCGCCCGCCATGCCCAGGCGATGTGCGAACAGTACGGTGCCGGCCGGGCGGTGGCGGTGCGGATCGACGTCTCCGACGAGCACTCCTGCCTGGCGGCTGCGGCCGAGGTGGTCGGCATCTTCGGCGGGCTGGACGTCTTCATCTCCAACGCGGGGGTGCTGCGCGCCGAGTCTGTGTTCACCCAGCCGGTGGCCGACTTCGACCTGGTCACCAATGTGAACTATCGCGGCTACTTCCTCGGGGTGCGGGCGGTGGCGCCGGTGCTGGCTGCCCAGCACGCCGCACGTCCTTCCGACTGGTTCGACATCATCGAGATCAATTCCAAGTCGGGACTGACCGGATCGAAGGCGAACTTCGCCTACGCCGGCTCCAAGTTCGGCGGGATCGGGCTGACCCAGTCCTTCGCCCTGGAACTGGTCAGCTCCGGCGTCAAGGTGAACGCGATCTGCCCGGGCAACTTCCTGGACGGCCCGCTGTGGTCCGATCCCGAGCGCGGGCTCTTCGTCCAGTACCTGCGGGCCGGCAAGGTGCCCGGCGCCGCCACGATCGACGACGTCCGTGCGCACTACGAGAAGCAGGTGCCGATGGGACGCGGCTGCTATCCCGCCGACCTGGCCAAGGCGATCTACTACATCGTCGAGCAGGCCTACGAGACCGGCCAGGCCGTCCCCGTCACCGGTGGCCAGAACATGCTGAACTAGTGCTCCGGTCGCCAGACGTCCATCTCACCGCAAGCCAGCTCCCGAGCCTCAGCTGACCTACCCGAGGCTCACCGAAACCGGAGGATGAAGTGTCCGCTTTCCCCGCCACCCAGTACGCGATCCAGTTCACCGGCAAGGATGAGGTCTACCTCAACACCGCCAAGGGCGTGGACGCGATCGGCCCGACCCAGATCCTGCTGCAGGTCGAGGCCTGTGGCATCTGCTTCTCCGACACGAAACTGCTGCACGCCTTCGCCGATCACCCCCGCAAGTCGGAGGTCGTCGCCGGAGTCTCCGCCGACGAACTGGCGCAGGTGCCCAGCTATCACCCGGGCTCGGCAGCGGTCGTGCCGGGCCACGAGCCGGTGGTGCGGGTGGTCGCGGTCGGTGAGGCCGTGACGAACTACCGGGTAGGGGAGCGGCTGCTGGTGCAGGCGGACTGGCGTCATCTGCCGACCGCGGCCTCCAACGGCGCCTTCGGCTACAATTTCGACGGCGCCCTGCAGGAGTACGTGGTGGTCGACGAGCGGATCGTCGTCCATGACGGCGAGGAGTTCATGCTGCGGGTCTCCGATGCCCCGACCGCCGCGCAGGTCGCGCTGGTCGAGCCGTGGTCGACAGTGGAGGCGTCCTACTCCCGCACCGAGCGCAACACCCTGGTGGAGGGCGGACGGCTGCTGGTGGTCGCGGACGCCGGCGTGACGCCCTCCGGCCTGGAGCCGCTGCTGGCGGCGGCACGTCCGGCGTCGATCACCGTGGTGGGAGCGGACGCGACCGCGCTCGATCCGCAGGCGGTCGCCGCCGAGCTGGACGGGGTCGAGGCGGGCCTGGACGACATCGTCTACTTCGGTTCGGACGCCGCGACCATCGAGCGGCTGAGTGCCCTGCTCGGCGCCCGCAGCCTGCTGTGCGTGGTGCTCGGCGGCGCCACCATCGACCGCCGGGTCAACCTGGACGTGGGACGCGTCCACTACGACTTCGTCCGCTACATCGGCACCACCGGCAGCGAGCCGGCCGAGGCGTACACCCACATCCCGGCCGACGGCGAGATCCGGGCGGGCGACAAGGTCGCGATCATCGGCGCGGCGGGTCCGATGGGCCTGATGCACACCGTCCGTACCGTGTCGCTGGGCCTGCCGGGGGTGGTCGTCGACGGCGCCGACGTGAACGACGAGCGACTGGCGCAGGTGCCCAGCTATCACCCGGGCTCGGCAGC
>JASGEM010000026.1:0-6123 GCA_049841235.1 Propionicimonas sp.
GGCGTCGGCGTGGGCTCCCAGGCCGGCGCGCAGGCGGGGCTCCAGGTGGGCCTCGGGGTCGGCGTTCCGGTGGGTGTCGGTGCCGCGGGACAGGCCGCGTCCCAGGGCCTCGGCTCGGCCGACCAGCCCACGTCGCTGCTGGGGGGCGCCCAGGCCCTTTCCGGTGGGCTCTCCGAGTTGCATCAGCAGTTGGCCGAGGCGGGTGGCTCGGAAGACGATCCCGCCGGGCAGCTCGGATTGCTGAAGACGGCCGGTCGACAGCTGGTCGAGGGCACCGCCGAGCTGGCGAAGGGAACCGATCAGCTGGCTGACGGCATGCCCGCTCTGGTGGACGGGATCGCCCGCTCGGCGGACGGGGCGGAGCAGCTGGCTGATGGCATGAGTGAGTTCTCGGACGGGCTGAGCGAGGCGGCTGACGGCAGCCGGGAGCTCGCCGACGGCGCCAGGGAGATGGCCGACGGCATCGCCGAGGGCAAGGACAAGCTGCCCAGCTATCCCGATTCCGAGCGCCAGAACCTGGCCGACGTGGTGGCCGCCCCGATCTCGACCGAGAATCTCCAAGGCACCGCCGGCACCGGCATCGGCTGGGGAACGCTGCTGATGGTGCTCGCGCTGTGGGCCGGTGCGCTGGCGACCTTCGTCGTGGTCCGGGCGGTCGGCTCGCGGTTGCTCGGCTCGGCGCGCTCGTCCGCCTATCTCGTGGCGGAAGCGCTGCTACCCGGGGTGATCGTGGTGAGCATCCAGGCGTTGGTGGTGACGGTGATCGGCCAGGTCGCCCTGCAACTGCCCTTCGGCAAGCTGCTCGGAATGCTCGGCCTGATGCTGGTGGCCGGGCTGGCCTTCGTGGCGGTCAACCACGCGCTGGTGGCCTGGTTCGGCGGCGCCGGACGCCTGGTATCCCTCGGCCTGGCCGTGCTCAGCCTGGCGTCCATGATCACCGCGGCCGAACCGGCGCTCTTCGGTGTGCTGCGGATCTTCTCCCCGCTCACCCCGGCCCTGGACGCCACCCGCGCCCTGCTTACCGAGTCCACCGGCGTGGCCACGAATCTGTTCCTGATGATCGCCTGGCTGATCGCCGGCCTCGCTGCGAGCGCGATCGCCATCGTCCGCAACCGAACCACCAGCATCGTCGCGCTGCTGAACGAGCACGGCATCGCCACCTGACGATCGGCGATCGCGGGTCAGGCGAGCCGCTCGCGAGCAGTGGCGAAGAGCTGGTAGGCATCGCGAATGGCCGGAGCCTGGGGCGGCACGGGCACGGGCAGCGGCTTCAGGGCGCCCGTGGCTCCCTCCCCGAGATCGAGCAGTCCTGCCGCCGCCGCCCCGAGCAGCGCGGCCCCGAGCGGAGACCCACCTTCGGGAGTGTGGAAGACCGGGTAGTCGAGCACCGCCGCCAGCACGGAGCGCCAGCGAGCCGAACGGGCAACGCCACCGCTCAGATGGACGCGTTCGGGCTGTCCGGAGACCCGGGCCACCGCGGCCACGGCGTCGGCGCACCCGAAGGCGATCCCCTCGACGATCGCTGCCGCCATCTCGACCGGCCCATGGGTCTCGCCCAGTCCGACGAAAGCGGCCCGGGCAGCGTCGTTCCGGTGCGGCACGGTCGAGCCGTACATGTACGGCAGATAGGTCAGTCCGCCGGCTCCGAACGGCACCTGCTCGACTGAGTCGATGTCTCTGCCCGGAATCAGGACGGACTCCGCCCAGCGGATGCTGAGACCGGCTGCGTAGACCGATGCCATGCAGAGGTACCCAGGCCCTGCGGCACTGCCGAACATGAAGCCCGGTCCCGCTTCCGGAAGCTTGCTCACCCCGGTGACCTGGGCGGCCGTGCCGGCGTTGAGACAGATCGTCGAGGCGTCGATCACGCCGCTTCCGAGCGCGGACGCGCTGACATCCCCGGCACCCGCTGCCACCGGGATCCCGCGAGGCAGTCCGAGTTCGGCAGCGGGCTCGGGCCGCAGTGGTCCGCGGATCTGGGTCGGAGCCAGCACTTCGGGTGCGAGTCCGACCGGTGCGCCCACCTTCGCGAACAACTGCGGGCTCCATTCCGACCGGTGAACATCCCAGAGCAGCGTCCCGATCGCGTCCGTGTGGTCCGTCGCCCAGAGACCGGTCAGCTTGTGACCGACGTAGTCCTTGGCCACCACGAGACGTCTGGCCGAGCGCACCGCCTCCGGGTGCCGGTCGACGAACCACGCCAGCTTCGTCGCGGTGAACGCATCGACCGGAGTGTTGCCCGCGATCTGTGGAAACGCTGGATCCTCGGCCAGCCGTCGGGTCGTCTCGCCCACCCGACGATCGGCCCAGGTCATCGCAGGCGCCAGCGGGACCTCCCGGTCGTCCAGCAGCAGGAGGGTGTGCATGTGGCCGGACAGCCCGATCCCACGGACGGCACCGAGGTCGGCCCGGTCCGCCAGGCTCCGGACGGCGGTCACGGTGGCCCGCCACCAGTCCTCCGGATCCTGCTCGTGGCCACCGTCCGCAGTGGCATGGGAGGGGTAGTCCCGGTATGCCGTGGCGACGATGTCCAGCCCCATCGGGTCAAGGAGGATCGCCTTGACCCCGGTGGTGCCGACGTCGATACCCAGGACCGACCCCTCCATCGTCACGCCAGTTCGCGCCGTGGGGTGAACCCGTACTCCCGGAGGAACTCCAGGGACTCCTCGGCCACCCGATCGAAGTTGGCCAGGCCGACGCCCGCCGGCTCGCCGACACCGATCGGGCCGCCGACCTGCCAGCCCTCCCACTCCACGCTGATGTACCCGTCGAAGTCGATCTCGGCGAAGGCCTCGAAGGTCTCACGGAAGTCGACCAGCCCGCCGCCGAACCAGATGTGGTTGCAGTGGACGATGGTCGGGAGGCCGACCTCGTCCTTGATCTGGACGATGTCGATGTACTTGCCGAGCCGTTTCACGGCGTCCTTCACGTTGTGGAACGGCTTGACACCGACGTAGAAGGCACCGGTGTCCATGGTCATCCGCAGGTTCGGCAGGGCGATCTCGTCGAACATGCGCTCCACGAGTTCGACCTTGTTCAGAATCGTGCCCTGCAGCAACTCGATGCTCACGTTCAGGTCGAGCGTCTGGGCGTAGAGCGCGACCTCTGTGATCGCCTCCTTCGCCTGTCGCCAGGCCTCCTTGCGGCTCAGCAGCACGTTCAGCGGCGGATCGTAGTAGCCGTCGCCCAGGAGGGTGCAGGCGGACTTGGCCCCCAGCACCTTCGCGGCGTCCAGCGCCTTCTTGAAGCTCTCGATCCCGCGGCGGCGGTCGTACTCCCGGGGAGACACGAACGTCGTGTGGTTGGCGACATACCCGATCTCGATGCCGGCGTCCTCGGCCGCCTTGCGGGTCGCCAACAGGCCGGCCTCGTACTCCTCCTCCGGCCCGTTCATCAGATGCCCGAGCAGGAAGTCGACAGCGTCGTAACCGTACTCCGCAACCTTCGTCGCCGCCCATGCCGACGGTTTGTCGCCCCAGCTGTTCCACGCCGGGCCGGCGGCCTCCAGGCGTCCCCAGGGCATGTTCGGCCAGACCTCGAAGCTGATCTTCATTGTTCTCCTTCTTGTTTGGGACGCACCATGGGTGCATCCGGACAGTTCAGATGTGCGGGATGCGCTCTGCGAACCGGACGCCGAACTCGGCGTTGTGCTTGGCGGCGCCGGGCATACCCGCGCTGAGGTAGACGTCGGGGCGAGTGCCCGCGGCGACCTGGCGGGCCAGGCCGTCGACGATCACCGCGTTCAGCAGGGCCAGCCCGACCACCGAGGACCCCGGTCCCACCCTCGGCAGGTCGTCGGAGAGCGTCACCAGGGCGTCTCCCGGTGGACATCCGTTGTCGAGCACGAGGTCTGCCACCTCGTGCAGGCGGATGCCGTCTGCACGGCTCTCCTTCGCATACTGAAGCGAGGTGATCGCGATCACCGTCATGCCGAGCTCGGCCGCTCGTTGCGCTACCTCGACCGGCAGCGGGTTGGCGCCGGAGTTGGACACGACCACCATGACGTCCCGACCGGCCACGAACTCGTACCCGGCGAGCACGTCCTTGGCGAGGCCGTGCTGACGTTCCAATTGCGTGCTGCGATGAGCGCCGTCGTGCAGCATGTAGTCGGGCTTGAGGATCGGGCAGATCCGCACCGCGCCGCCGGCGCGGTAGAAGGCCTCCTCGGCGAAGATGTGCGAGTGCCCACTGCCGAAGACGAAGGCCAGGCCGTCTCTGGTGAAGGCATCGGCCAGCAACTGCCCAGCCTGTGCGATGGCCTGGCGGTTGCGCCGGATCGCCGCCTGCAGCACGTCACTGACATCGGTGAGGTAGGTGTCGGCTGCGGCAGTGAGTTCGTTCATTTGGTGGCTCCAGCGATGAGGCCGCCGACGAAGAACCGTCCCACGAAGAGGAACAGCACCACCGTCGGAAGCAGGGTGAACACGGTCCCCGCCATGACCAGGCCCCAGTCGACCGTGTACTGACCCACGATCGCGTTCAGCCCGATCGGCAGGGTCTTGAGCGAGTCACTGAGGACGAACTGTGAGGCGAACACGAATTCGGTCCAGGAATAGACGAAGGAGTAGACCGCAACGGTCGCGATGCCCGGCAGCAGGAGCGGCAGCACGATGCCGACCATGGTCCGGATCGGGCCGGCGCCGTCGAGCGCTGCGGCTTCGTCGATCTCGCGGGGAATGGCGAAGATGAAGCCGCGCAGCAGCCAGGTGCAGAACGGTGCGGTGAACGCCACGTTCACCAGGACCAGCCCGGCATGGTTGTCGATCAGGCTGAGCGTCGACAGGGTGCGGTAGAGCGGAACGATCAGCAGCGTTCCCGGAATCATGTAGGAGAGCAGGACGATGCCGGCGATCTTGTTGCTCCCGGGCACCCGCAGCCGATACAGGCCGTAGGCCGCGGCGAGCGACACCAGGAGGGTGACCGCCGTCGTGGCCAGTCCGATGATCAGGCTGTTGCTGAGGAACACGGGGTACTGCGTGGTGGTGAACAGCTTCTCGAAGTTCGACAGCGTCGGTTCGTGCGGGAACCAGGTCGGAACCCGCTGAATGATCTCCTGCCGGTTCTTGAACGAGGACATCACGACCCAGTACAGCGGGCCGAGCACCAGAATCGTGAAGAGGACCATGCCGATGACGGGAGGAGTCGCCCGTCTCACCTTCAGGGCCGTGAGGCTGGTCATCACTCCTCCTCCGGTCGGGCGAATCTGACGAACAGGGCCGCCGCGGTGGCCAGCACGAACACGGTCAGGACGCTCGCAGCCGCAGCCTTGCTCGCTCGGAAGGCGCTGAAAGCGGTGTCGTAGACATAGATCGGCATGGTGGTGGTGGCTCCGGCGGGACCGCCCTGGGTGATCAGGTAGATCGAATCGAGAATGTTGATCGACCACAGTGAACCGACCAGCGCGACCGCGAAGAGCACGGGCTGCAAGAGGGGCAGCGTGATCCCGATGAAGGTCTGCCACGCGTTGGCGCCGTCCACCTTCGCGGCCTCGTGCACCTCGGGAGGGACGGTCGCGAGCGCGCCGTAGATCACGACCGCGCTCAGCGGGAACCAGTGCCAGCTGTTGACCAGGCTCACCACGAAGAGAGCGATCGAGGGGTTCCCGAAGGGGGCTCCGAGATTGATCCCGATGGCGTCCAGCGCCAGGTACACGATGCCGTAGTTGCTGTTGAGCATCCACTGCCAGATGACGGCGACAGCGACCGTGGGGATCACCCACGGCAGCACCAGCCAGACCCGGGCGCTGCGGGACCACCAGTTGTTGCGCTGCAGGAGGAATGCCGCCGCGAAGGCCAGGATCGTCTGGATGATCATGTTGACGACCAGCCAGATCCCGGAGCGGCCCAGGGCCGACCAGAAGTTGGGGTCGGCCATCACCAGGGCGTAGGTGTCGAGGCCGACCCAGTCGGCAGCCTGGCCGATCACCCGCTGGTTCTGCAGGCTCATCGCCACGGCGCTCACCGTGGGGTACGCGATGACGACGCCCATGATGATCAGGATCGGGGCGATCAGCACGTAGCCGAGCGCGCGTTCCCCGGGTGACTGACGCATGCGGCCGGTGGGTGGGAGCGGACGGTACCTGCCCGGCGGGCGGCGCCGGCGGGAGTCCGCCGACGCCGCCAC
>JASGEM010000027.1:0-41644 GCA_049841235.1 Propionicimonas sp.
GAGGCTCTCGGCCAGGATGCGCAGCGCCGCGGCCGGGCCGATCCCCAGTTCGGCGAGGTCGGCGAGGGTGACCGCGCCGTCGCGCTTAGCCAGCCGGGCTCCGGCGGCGTTCACCGCCAACGGAACGTGGCCGTAGACCGGCGGTTCGCCGCCGAGCAGCCCGGCCAGCCAGGCCTGCCGCGGCGCGGAGGAGAGCAGGTCGTCGCCACGCACCACCTGGTCGACATCCTGGGCGAGGTCGTCCACCACCACGACGAAGTTGTACGCCCAGACGCCGTCGTTGCGACGCACCACGAAATCGTCCACCATTCCGGTCACCTCCCCGGCCCACAGATCGGTGATCGTGCAGCGGGCCTCGCCGGCCCTGATCCGCAGCGCCGGCGGGCGAACGCGACGACGCTCGACCCGCTGGTCGGCGGTGAGCTCGCGACAGGTTCCCGGATAGGGACGCAAGCCGTCGCCGTGTGGCGCGGAGGCCGCCTCCGCGATCTCCCGGCGGGTGCAGAAGCACTCGTAGAGCCGGTCGCCCAATTCGGCTGCCACGGATTGGTAGACCTCCAGGCGCTGGGACTGCCACATCACGGGAGGATCGAAATCCAGGCCGAGCGACCGCAGGTCGGCCAATTGGCGCTCGGCCACCGGTCCGGCGGCGGAGACCCGGGCGACGTCCAGATCCTCGATCCGCAGCCGGAACCGCCGTCCGGTGCTGCGCGCCATCAGCCAGGCCACCACCGCGGTGCGCAGGTTCCCCAGGTGCAGCGCCGAAGTCGGGCTGGGGGCGTATCGTCCGGCCATGCCGCCTCTCTGCTCGGTGCTCCGCGGGCCGATCGGGTGAGCCACCAGGAACCGTCCCCGGTGGCCTACTGCCGGCTCGCCAAGTCAATCACGCCGGATCGGCCCCGCCATCCTTCGCGGCTGCCGTCGCGCTGCTAGCCTGCCAGACGTCCACCGACGTCCGAGGGCGAGCCATGGCACCACGCAAGACCGAGCGGATCATGAACCTCACGATCTGCCTGCTGATGGCGCGCCGGTTCGTCGACAAGGCCTACATCCGGCAGGTCATCGAGGGCTACCACGATCTCAGCGATGCCGCCTTCGAGCGCACCTTCGAACGCGACAAGGACGAACTGCGCCGCCTCGGCGTCCCGGTGGAGACGGGTTCCAACGACGCCTTCTTCCCCGACGAGGTCGGCTACCGGATCCGGCGGGCGGATTTCGAGCTGCCGCCGATCGACTTCACCCCGGCCGAGGCGGCCGTGCTGGGTTTGGCCTCCCGGGTCTGGGAATCGGCCACCGCGGCCGAGCCGGCGGTGTCGGCGATGGCCAAGCTGCGGGCGGTGGGCGTGGATCCCGATCCGGGCCGGGTGGCCGGGCTCTCGGCCGCGATCGGCGGACGCGAGCCGGCTTTCGACGCGCTCTGGCAGGCCACCGCGGAACGGATGCCGGTCCAGTTCGACTATCGCGGCGAACCTCGTCGGATCGAACCCTGGACGATGACCTACCGGCGAGGTTCGTGGTACCTGTTCGGCTACGACCGCAACCGCCGTGAGTCGCGGGTGTTCAAGGTGGCCCGGGCCGGTGCCGAGGTGACGCCGATCGGAAGGCCCGGCTCCTACCAGGTGCCCGAGATCGACACCGCGCGGCTGCTCGCCAGCCTGGAACCCTCCCGGCCCGATGCCACCGCCGTGCTGGCGATCCGGGGCGACCGCGCACCGGCGCTGCGCAGGCGCGGCGAACCGGTCGAGGCCGAGGTGCCACCGGGCTTCTCCGCCTACCGGGTGGAGTACGCCGCCGGGGGCGACCTGGTGGGCGAGGTGTGCTCCTACGGACCGGACGTGATCGTGCTCGAACCGGCAGCGCTGCGGCGCTCGGTCGTCGCCCACCTCACCGCGATCGCCGGGGGTGACCGATGACCTCGATCGACCAGGTCAACCGGATGCTGGCGCTGGTGCCCTACCTGCAGGCCCGACCCGATGGCGCCAACCTGTCGCAGACCGCCGCGGCTTTCGCGGTCACCCCCAAGCAGCTGCTGGCCGACCTGGAGGTGCTGTGGTTCTGCGGCCTTCCCGGCGGACTGCCCGGGGATCTGATCGAGGTGGACATCGCCGACACCGGCTGGATCCGGCTGTCGAACGCGGAGTACCTCAGCCGTCCGCTGCGGTTCTCCCCGGACGAGGCGATGAGCCTGGTGGTCGCGCTGCAACTCGTCCGCGAGCTCGGTGGGCCCGATCTGGCCGAGGCCACCGACGGCGCGCTGGCCAAGCTGACCGGCGCCCACACCGTGGCCCGTCCGCCGGTGGTGGTGGAGGTGGCATCGGGCTCGACCGAGATCCGCCGGCAGTTGGCTGCGGCGATCGAGCGCAACCAGGTGGTGAGGCTGGTCTACGACGGGCAGACCCGCGCCGAGACGACCACGCCGCTGGTGGAGCCCAAGCGGCTGGCGGTGCGGGACGGCTACGGCTACCTGGACGCCTGGAGCTTGGAGCGCGACGACTGGCGGGTCTACCGGCTGGATCGGATCGCCGACGTCGCGACCACGGGGGAGAGCGGCCAGGATCGGGGTGTGCCCCCGACCTTCAGTTCCGGCTGGCTGGACGAGCGCCCGGACGCCGCCGAGGTGACCCTGGTGCTCGCCCCCGCGGCGACCTGGATCACCGAGTACATCCCGGTCCGCTCCAGCTCCCAGACCCGCGCCGGGCTCGAGGTCACCCTGCTGGTGGCCGATCCGGCCTGGCTGCGCGCGCTGCTGCTGCGGCTCGGGGACCAGGTCCGGTCCGTCCGGCCGGCACAGGCTGCCGCCTCAGCGCAGGTGGCCGCGCGTGAGGCACTGGCGCTTTACCAGTAAGGTGCTCGTCATGGTCTGGGTATTCGTCTTCGGCGCGATCGCGCTGGCGGGCCTGGTCATGCTGATCAGCTACGCCGTGTGGCTGGCGCACAAGGCCGCCGATCTCTACTCCGAGATCGAGATGCTCGGCACCCGCGCGAGCGAACTCGCCACGCTGCTCGAGCGCATCGAGCTACCGGCCGCGAGCGCGGCCAGCCCGAACGAGTAGAGTTTCTCGCCAGGAGAGGTCAGGAGGAGAGCATGCCACAGGGCTGGGAATGGATCATCATCGCGGTGGTCGCGCTGCTGTTGTTCGGGGGCACCCGTCTGGCGGGGCTCGGCAAGAGCGCCGGCAAGGCGATCCGCGAGTTCAAGGAAGAGACCTCGTCGCTGAAGTCGGAGCCGCCGGCAGTCGAGCCGCCGAACAGCCAAGTCGAGGAGCCGCAGCCGGAAGCTGAGCGGAAGCACGAAACCGAAGCCTGACGATGGCACGCCGTCGCTTGGCGTGGTTGCGTCCGCCGAAAGCTCCCGCGGACGGGGTGATGTCCCTGGCCGACCATCTGCGCGAGCTTCGGTACCGGCTGATCGTCTCGGTCATCGCGATCGTCGGTTTCGCGGTATTGGCCGCGGTCTTCTACGACCTGCTCTACCAGATCATGATGCGGCCCTACCAGCAGGCCCTGTCGATGCTGGCCGAGAGCAATCCCAGCATCGACACCACCACGGTGATCAGCGACGTCACCGGACCGCTGATGCTCGCGATCAAGATCTGCATGGTCGCCGGGCTGGTGCTCTCCAGCCCGATCTGGGTGTACCAGATCTGGGCGTTCATCGTCCCGGCGCTGCTGGCCAAGGAGAAGAAGTGGGCGCTGGCCTTCATAGCCGCGGCGGTGCCACTGTTCCTGCTGGGCGTGGCGGTGGGCTACTACATCATGCCCCAGGGCATCGTGGTGATGCTCTCCTTCACCCCCGACAGCGTCCCGGTGCTGAACCTGCTCGACGTCGGACCGTTCCTGGAGCTGATGCTCCGCCTGATGGTGATCTTCGGGCTGGGCTTCCTGCTACCGGTGGTAGTGGTGGGGCTTAATCTGGTCGGCGTGGTGAAGGCGAAGCAGCTTGCCAAGGCCCGCACCTACGTGATCTTCGGCATCTTCGTCTTCGGTGCCGCCGCCACCCCCTCCAGTGATCCGTTCTCGATGCTGGCGCTGGCGATGCCGATGACGGTGCTCTACCTGATCGCCGAGTTCATCGCCCGGATCCATGACCGGCGGGTACTCGCCCGGGCCGCGCAGGCGGAGGCTCTCGCCGGATGACCCTGCGCAGCTACGACGGCCCCACCCTGACCCTGATCGTCAACCCGACCGCTGGACGCGGACGCGCCCGCAAGTGGCTGCCCAGGGTGGCCACCGCGCTGCTGACCGGAATGCCGGGGGCGAACCTGCGCGTCTTCCAGACCACCTCCTTCGCGGACGCGCGGCTGCGCACCATCGCGGCGGTCGAGGGTGCCCGCCCGCAGGTGGAGGGCCGTCGGCCTGACTCCGTGCTGGTGATGGGCGGCGACGGGATGATGCACTTGGGGCTTAACGCCGCCGCCGGTACCGACGTGCCGATCGGACTGATCCCATCCGGACGCGGCAACGACTTCTGCCGCGGCGCCGGCGTGCCGACCGAGACGATGGCGGCGACCCAGGCGATCATCGGCGGCCTGACCCGGCGGATCGATCTGATGGAGGCCACCGGAAACCTGGCCGGCGGGGCGGAACGACGCTGGGTCGGTTCGGTGGTTTCCACCGGCTACGACTCGCGGGTCAACCGCCGTACCAACGACCTGACCTGGTCGCTGGGCGGTCTGAGCTACGCCTGGACGGCGCTGGCCGAGCTCACGGTGTTCGAGCCGGTGCACTACCGGCTGGTGATCGACGGCGTCCACCGGGAGCAGTCGGCCATGCTGATCGCGGTCGGCAACGCCGGCTACTTCGGTGGTGGCATGTGGATCTGTCCGCGGGCCGACGTCGCAGACGGCCAGCTGGATATCACGATCGTCAACCCGGTGAGCCGGATGACCCTGCTGCGGCTGCTGCCGACCATGTTCACCGGCGGCTTCGTGAAGGATCCCGCGGTCGAACTGCTGCGTGCCCGTGAGGTCGTGGTGGATGGCGACGGCCTGTGGGGGATGGCCGACGGCGAGGATCTCGGCCGGGTGCCGCTGCACCTTCGCGCCGCCGCCGAGCAGGTGAGCATCTACACCGCCTAGCGATCCACCGCTCCTGTGACTCCTAATCCTCCAGGGGTGCGACGTCGACCACACCGCGGCGGATCCGGGCGATCGCCTCGTGGCAGGTGTGGCGCAGTTCCCCGTCCGCAGCGGTGGCGACCTGCCCGGCCAGATCCATCACCTGACGTGCCCAGCGGACGAAGTCGCCCGCGGTCAGCCCGGAGAGGTCGAGCACGTCGGCCAGCGGGAACCCGGCCGTCCAGTGGTGGATGGCCTCGGCGAAACCGATGTCCGGCTCGTCGGGGGAGGGCAGCCGGTGGTCGCGTTCGGTCAGCGAGACCTGCCGCCAGATGCCGCGCAGCGCACCCTGGGCGCGCTCGCTGGCCCGATCCGGCATCCGGGCCGGACGCCGGTCCCCGCGCGACTCGTAGACCAGGCTGGAGAGCACGGCGGCCAGCTGTGGAGCGCTGAGCCGGTCGAACACCCCTTCGCGGATGGCTTCTGCGGTGACCAGATCGAGTTCGGAGTAGATCCGGGTGAGCATCCGGCCGGCATCGGTCACCTGCTCGCCGCCCTCGGCGAGATAGCCCATCGATTCCAGTACCGAGCAGATCCGGTCGAAGCGCAGCGCGATGGTGTTGGTCCGCGGCAGCTTCTCCCGTGCGATCTCATTGCGGCGACGCCTGGACACGGTGCGAGCGGCCAGCCGCCGGTCCGCCTGGAACTGGGCAAAGGACTGCTCCAGCAACTCCCGGGCCCGCTCCCGGCCCACCGTGGCGACGAGATTGACCGCCATGTTGTAGGTCGGCTTGAAGCTGGAATGCAGCGGATAGGTGCGCCGGGAGGCCAGCCCCGCCAGCGCCCGCGGATCGAGGCCGGGCTGCCAGCACACCACCGCGTGGCCTTCGACGTCGATGCCGCGGCGGCCGGCCCGTCCGGTCAGCTGGGTGTATTCGCCGGCGGTGATGTCGGCGTGGCTCTCGCCGTTGTACTTCACCAGCTTCTCCAGCACGACGCTCTTCGCCGGCATGTTGATGCCCAGCGCCAACGTCTCGGTGGCGAACACGATCTTGATCAGCCCGGCGGCGAAACCCTCCTCTACCGCCTCCTTGAAGGCCGGCAGCAAGCCGGCGTGATGGGCGGCGATCCCGGCGCGGAAGGCGGCGGCGAATCCCCGGTACTCCAGCGCCGCCAGGTCGGCCGGGCTCAGACCCTGCACGTGGCGGTCGGCGATCTCCTCCAGCGCCGCCCGCTCGGCTTTCGTGGTGAGCTGGAGCCCGGACTGCATCAGCTGACCGACCGCGGTGTCACAGCCCTGCCGGGAGAAGATGAAGTAGATCGCCGGCAGCAGCCCTTCGGCGGCCAGGCGCTCCACGGTGCCGTCCCGCCGGGGCACCAGATGGCGGGTGCTGCTCTCCTGCCGGCCCCGGGCAGCTCCGCCGCCGTAGCGTCCCGAGCCGTAGGCCACCGTCCGTTTGCCCCGGCCGGACTGCCCGCGCGGGCGGCGGCTGTCGTCCCGCAGACCGCGGGCCTCCTGCTTGGCCAGCTGGAGCAACTCGGGGTTGACGTCGGGCGGGGAGTCGAACAGGTCGACCAGCCGGCGTCCCACCGCAACATGCTGGAACAACGGGACCGGACGCCGCTCGCTGACCACCACCTCGACCCCGCCGCGGACCTCGTCCAGCCAGTCGCCGAACTCCTCGGCATTGCTGACCGTCGCCGACAGCGCCACCAGCTGGACCGACGGCGCCAGGGAGATGATCACCTCCTCCCATACCGGGCCGCGGAACCGGTCGGCCAGGTAGTGCACCTCGTCCATCACGACGTAGCCGAGACCGGTCAGCGTGCGGGACCCGGCGTAGATCATGTTGCGCAGCACCTCGGTGGTCATCACCACCACCGGCGCCTCGCCGTTGACGGTGGTGTCGCCAGTGAGCAGCCCGACGGACTCCTCGCCGTGGCGGGCGACCAGGTCGTGGTACTTCTGGTTGCTCAATGCCTTGATCGGGGTGGTGTAGAAGCACTTCCGCCCGGTCTGCAGAGCCAGGAAGACGGCGAACTCGCCGACCACCGTCTTCCCCGCGCCGGTCGGAGCCGCCACCAGCACACCACGTCCGGCGGCGACGTGCTCACAGGCCGCCACCTGATAGTCGTCCAGTGCGAAGGGGTAGCCGGCGCGGAAGTCCGCCAGGGTGTTATCCACGCCCCCAACCTACCGACACCTCCCACAACACCGGCGCTATGGTGCTGGCATGGCGATAGCGATCCGTGTGATTCCGTGTCTCGACGTGCACGACGGCCGGGTGGTGAAGGGGGTCAACTTCCAGAACCTGCGCGATGCCGGCGATCCTGCCGAACTCGCCGCCCAGTACGGCGCCGAAGGAGCCGACGAACTGGTCTTCCTGGACGTCTCAGCCTCCGCTGAGGGAAGGGACACCACCTACGAGGTGGTCACCAGGACGGCCGAGACCGTGTTCATCCCGCTCTGCGTCGGCGGGGGAGTGCGCGGGGTGGCGGACGTGGACCGGCTGCTCCGGGTGGGCGCCGACAAGGTGGGCATCAACACCGGCGCGATCGCCCGCCCCGACGCGATCGACGAGATCACCGAGCGGTTCGGACGCCAGGTTCTGGTGCTCTCGCTGGACGCCCGCAGGGAGGCCGGTCAGCCCTCCGGTTTCGGCGTCACCACGCACGGTGGCCGGACCTCCGCCGGCCTGGACGCCCTGGAATGGGTGCAGGAGGCGGTCGACCGCGGGGCCGGCGAGGTGCTGCTGAACTCCATGGACGCCGACGGGACGACCGCCGGCTTCGACCTGGAGCTGATCGCCGCGGTGAAGGACGCCGTGGACGTCCCGGTGATCGCCTCCGGCGGTGCCGGAACGGTCGAGCACTTCGTCGAGGCGGCACGGGCCGGCGCGGACGCGGTGCTGGCCGCCAGCGTCTTCCACTACCGCACCCTCACCATCGCCGACGTGAAGCAGGCCCTCGTGGCAGCCGGATTCGCCGTACGCTGACCCCATGGAGACTCCCTCGTCGCAGGCCTGCCTGTTCT
The DNA here is from genome assembly GCA_049841235.1 of Propionicimonas sp. GTDB lineage: Bacteria > Actinomycetota > Actinomycetes > Propionibacteriales > Propionibacteriaceae > Propionicimonas. Next base: position 8,092 of record JASGEM010000027.1, read on the forward strand.
GCCGGATCGTGGCCGGCGAGATTCCCGCCCGCCAGGTGTACGCCGACGACCACGCCATCGCCTTCCTCGACATCAACCCATGGCATCCGGGCCACACCCTGGTGATCCCACGCCGGCACACCGAGGATCTGCTCAGCGATACCGCCGCGCTGGCGGAGATCGCGCCGGCCGTCTCGAGGACCGCCGCTCTGCTCACCGAGAGGCTGGGGGCGGACGGGCTCAATCTGCTGAGCAACGCCGGCGCGGTCGCCGGGCAGGAGGTCTTCCACCTGCACCTGCACCTGGTGCCGCGCTACGCCGAACGTCCCGGCCTTCGCGAACTGACCGTGCGGCAACCCGGCATCGACCTCGACGAGGTCTACCGTCGGCTGACCGCAGGCTGATCCCGCCCCTTCGTGACCGGGCTCGGGGACCGTCTGCCGCTCAGCCCAGACTGATCTGGCAGTGTTCCGCCTTGCTGGCCTTCGCCTGGCAGAGCATCATGCCCGACTCGAAGTCGATGCGGGTGGCTGGGGCGAAATCGTCGGAGAGTTGCTCGGTGAAGTCGTACTCGTCGGTCTTCGGGAAGCCGAGTTCGGATTTCGCCGGTCCACCCGCCTCCAGGTAGGCCGCGTTCGCGGCGGGTGAGAGGCGATGGCTGCCGGTCGCCTTCGACCACCACAGCGCACCGTACTCGAAGGCGGCGTACTGCCCGCCGTCCCGGGACTCCTCGTCCGCGGTCGACTTGCCGAGCAATTTGCCCGAGGCTCCACCGAAGTCGTCCTCCCAGCGCTGCTGGTTCGGGCTGAGGGTGCTCACGCTGCCGTCGATGGTGAAGAGGGTCTCGCGCAGGCCCAGGGCGCTTTTGAAGGACGTGCCGGCGATCTTCTGGCTGGCCTTCGACCCGGTCAGGGTGACCTGGGTCACCCGTCCACCCCAGAGGCCCTTGCCGTCGCGCTGCAGGGTGATCGACTTCAGCTTGCCGATCTTGGGGTACTTCGCCTCGATCTTGGAGGTCTTGATCGTGGTGTCCCTGATCTGCTTCATCGCGGCGTCGTAGGGATCCTTCTGCGCGATGATGTAGTCGTTCGGACCGGCCACCGAGTAGCCGCCGTTGGAGGAGGAGAACTCCGTCCAGGCGTACTGGCCCTTGTAGGTGAGCACCTTGCCGGCCGTGGCCTTCACCGCCTTGTCGGTGTTCCCATGCTCGGTCATGGTGCCCTTGTACACCTGGCAGGACGCGGTGTTGCAGATGTCGTAGACCTGCTTGCCGCCCAGATTTGCGCGGTAGCGCGCGGCGTAGCTGCGGGCCGCGACGGTCTGGGCCTGCAATGCCTGGGTGTGCCAGGAGGCAGGCATCTCGGAGGGAACCACCGAACGCAGGTAGTCCTCCATGCTGACATGGTTGACCGTCCGGGCGCCCTTCCCGTGGAAGCCGAGGGCGAGCGATCCGCGGTAGGTACGGTTGCCGCTGGCCAGGTAGAGCTTGACCTTGCCGCTGGTGGGATTCTCGAAGGCCCACTGCTGCTTGGGATCGAGCTTCAGCTTCTTGGCGTACTTGACGTACTTGCCCTTGGCGTTGCGGTGGTAGAGCACGGTCTTGCTGCCGGAGCGGGAGAGCCGCCATTTGGAGTAGTTCTTCCCGGTGGGCAGCGTGAACGTGGTGCCCTTGCTGTCCCGCACCCGCAAGCCCTTGGCCGCGTAGACATGCACCTTGTTGTCGGTGTCGGCGGTGATCCACACCCGGATGGTGTCATCCTTCTTCAACTTCTCCAGCTTGGTGCCGGGGTAGTAGAAACCGAGGATCTCGGCGTGCTTCAGTCCCTGCTTGGCCGCTCCCTGCGCGCCGTACTGGGACATGCCGCGACCGTGTCCCCAGCCGGAGGTGGTGATGGTGAGTGCCGACGCCGACAACGTGATCTTCTCCGCGGCTGCGGCCGACGGCGTCGCGGTGGCGACGGCACCACCCAGCGCCAAGGCGGTAGCGGCGAGTCCGGCCAGGCAGCGGCGCAACACCGGACGTGCGACACGGGCTGTCGTGTCCATCGAGCTTCCCCTATCTATGGACGACGCAACCCATGGTCGGCAAACCGGGGACCTGAGGACAACCTGAGCGCGATGAAGTCGAAGGTTCAGGTTGAGCCTTGGCCGGACCACCGCCTGCCCACCATGCGAGAGGATCCTTCCAAGGATTGACACGAGCGGGTCGGGAAGTGACATACTCGCTTCGTGCGTCTTTTCGCTCTCGTACTTTGCTCGCGTGTCGCCTGAGCCATCCTCAGCCGGCACGCTCCCTCGTCTGCATCCGCAGCGGGGGTTTTTTGTTGCAGTCGAACACCCAGAAAGGTTGACCGAGGATGACTCAGCTCGATACCCCGCCTCCGGCGGTCGGTACGCCCAAGTTGCTGACTGGAGCCCAGGCTCTGGTCGAGTCGCTGGAGCGGGTCGGCGTAGAGGTGGTCTTCGGGATTCCGGGCGGCGCCATTCTGCCGGCCTATGATCCGCTGTTCGATTCCAAATTGATCCGGCACATCCTGGTCCGGCACGAGCAGGGTGCCGGACATGCGGCCGAGGGCTATGCGATGGTGACCGGGAAGGTCGGCGTCTGCATGGCGACCTCGGGGCCGGGGGCGACCAATCTGGTCACCGCGATCGCCGATGCCTACATGGATTCGGTGCCGATCGTCGCGATCACCGGCCAGGTCGGTTCCGCGTCGATCGGAACCGACGCCTTCCAGGAGGCCGATATTCGGGGGATCACCTTCCCGATCACCAAGCACAGCTTCCTGATCACCAAGGCGGAGGACATCCCGCATGCCATCGCCGCGGCCTTCCACATCGCCTTGACCGGCCGTCCCGGTCCGGTGCTGGTCGACATCGCCAAGGACGCGCTGGTCAATGCCGCGCCGTTCGTCTGGCCGGAGTCGCTACAGCTGCCGGGTTACCGTCCGACCACCAAGCCGCACGTCAAGCAATTGCGGGCGGCGGCCCGGCTGATCGGCGCCGCTGAGCGTCCGGTGTTCTACGTCGGCGGCGGAGCGATGAAGGCCGGTGCGCAGGACGCGCTCGCCGAGTTGGTCAAGATCACCGGCATTCCGGTCGTCACCACGCTGATGGCCCGCGGGGTGTTCCCGGACAGCCACGAGCTGCACATGGGAATGCCCGGCATGCACGGCTCGGTCTCGGCGGTGGGGGCCCTGCAGCGTTCCGATCTGCTGATCACGCTCGGCGCCCGGTTCGACGACCGGGTGACCGGCAAGCTGTCAACCTTCGCGCCCGAGGCCAAGATCATCCACGCCGACATCGATCCTGCCGAGATCGGCAAGAACCGGGCTGTCGACGTCCCGATCGTGGGCGACCTGAAGATCGTCATCGAAGAACTGAACACCTTGCTGCGTGGTGAGGATCTGCCGGACTACGCCCCCTGGGTGCGCTACCTGACCGGCTTGAAGACCAAGTACACCCCGGATCTCGACCCGATCGAGAACGGCCGGCTCAGCCCGGAGTACGTGATCAAGCGGCTGGGCGAGATCGCCGGACCGGATGCCTACTACGCCGCGGGCGTCGGACAGCATCAGATGTGGGCCGCCCACCTGCTGCCGCACGAACGCTCGGGTCACTGGCTGAACTCCGGTGGCGCGGGAACCATGGGCTACTGCGTCCCGGCCGCGATGGGCGCCCAGGTGGGCCAGCCCGGCGCGGTGGTCTGGGGCATCGACGGTGACGGCTGTTTCCAGATGACCAATCAGGAGCTGGTCACCTGTGCGCTGGAGGGGATCCCGATCAAGATCGCGGTGATGAACAACGAGAGCCTGGGCATGGTGCGGCAGTGGCAGACCCTGTTCTACGGCGAGCGCTACTCCAACACCGATCTGAAGTCGCTGCGGGTGCCGGATTTTCCGAAGCTCGCCGAGGCGATGGGGGCGGTCGGACTGCGCGCCGAGACCCCCGAGGATGTCGACCGCGTGATCAACGAGGCGATGGCCATCAACGACCGACCGGTGGTCGTGGAGTTCGTGGTGCACAAGGACGCCATGGTGTGGCCGATGGTCGCTGCCGGCACCAGCAATGACGACATCAAGATCGCGAAGGATCTCGCCCCGGTCTTCGAGGAGGAGGAGCTGTGAACAACCACACCCTGAGCGTCCTGGTCGAGAACAAGCCGGGCGTGCTGGCCCGGATCGCCGGGCTGTTCGCCCGCCGCGGCTACAACATCGAGTCGCTCGCGGTCGGGCCGACCGAGCGTCCCGACATCTCGCGGATCACCCTGCAGGTGGCGGTCTCGACCCCACAGATCCTGGAGCAGATCGTCAAGCAGCTGAACAAGCTGGTCGAGGTGCTGAAGATCCTGGAACTCACCGAGCAGGACGCGGTGCAGCGCGAACTCGTCCTGATCAAGGTGAAGGCCGATCCGGCCACCCGCTCGCAGATCATCGAGATCGTCCAGCTGTTCCGCGGCAAGACGGTCGACGTCCACCGGGATTCGATGACCATCGAGGCCACCGGCTCGCCGGACAAGCTGGATGCCCTGCTGGAGATGCTCGCCCCCTACGGCATCCGCGAACTGGTCCAGTCCGGCCTGGTCGCGCTCGGACGGGGCAGCCGCTCGCTCACCGAGCGTGCCAAGATCAGCAAGACACGCACCGACCACAACTAAAAGCAAAGAGGGAAACACGATGGCAGAGATGTTCTACGACTCCGACGCCGACCTGTCGGTCATCCAGGGCCGCCATGTCGCGGTGATCGGCTACGGCAGCCAGGGTCACGCCCATGCGCTGAGCCTGCGCGACTCCGGCGTCGACGTCCGGGTCGGCCTGCGCGAGGGCTCCAAGAGCTGGGCGAAGGCTGAGGCCGAGGGTCTGCGGGTCGTCACGGTCGCCCAGGCTGCCGAGGAGGCCGACCTGATCATGATGCTGGCGCCCGATCAGCATCAGCGTCACATCTACGCCGAGGCGATCGAGCCCAACCTGGTTCCCGGGGACGCGCTCTTCTTCGCCCACGGCTTCAACATCCGCTTCGGCTATATCCAGCCGCCGGCCGGTGTCGACGTCTGCATGGTCGCTCCGAAGGGCCCCGGCCACCTGGTGCGCCGCGAGTACGCCGAGGGCCGGGGCGTCCCGGTGATCGTGGCGGTCGAGAAGGACGAGTCGGGCCACGCCTGGGATCTCGCACTCTCCTACGCCAAGGCGATCGGCGGCCTGCGGGCCGGTGGCATCAAGACCACCTTCACCGAGGAGACCGAGACCGACCTGTTCGGTGAGCAGGCCGTGCTCTGCGGCGGTGCCTCCTCCCTGGTCCAGGCCGGCTTCGAGGTGCTCACCGAGGCGGGCTACCAGCCCGAGGTGGCCTACTTCGAGTGCCTGCACGAGCTGAAGCTGATCGTCGACCTGATGTACGAGGGCGGCATCGCCAAGCAGCGCTGGAGCGTCTCCGACACCGCCGAGTTCGGCGATTACGTCTCCGGCCCGCGGGTGATCGACGCCTCGGTGAAGGAGCGGATGAGGGAGGTGCTGGCCGATATCCAGTCCGGAGCCTTCGCCAAGCGCTTCATCGACGACCAGGACGCCGGAGCGCCGGAGTTCAAGGCGCTGCGCGCCGCCGCCGAGCAGCATCCGATCGAGGCCACCGGCCGTGAGCTCCGTGGCCTGATGGCCTGGGTGAAGTCGCACGACGACGACTACGTCGAAGGTACTGCGGCTCGCTGACGCTCGCCGTCGACCCTGCGTCCGACAAGGTGTGACCCAAGCGGTGTGACAACCGTTTGGATCACACCTTGTCCGCGTTGGTGGGTGTCTGGGCCTGGGGACGGTTCCTGCGGTCTGAGGCCGGTGGCGCTGCCGGCGGTTGGCCGGCCTCGGTTAGGCTGGCCGCATGTCGCAGCCGCCTGAGGAAGCACCCCGCTGGCAGACCTACCCCGGCGAGCCCGGCGCTCAGCCGGCGGCGGATCCGCCGCTGCCCGTCGGGCCGCTCCCGCCCGTGCCGGTACCGACCGGGCCGGGCGGATTGGGACGTCCCGGGTATCACCCGAACGACCCCTTGGTGCTCGCCGCAGGTGGCGACGGACTGAAGAAGGAGAGCGCCTGGACGGCGCCCCCGTATCTCTCCCTCAGGGGAGACCTGGGCAGCATCCGACTCGACTTCCGGCGCGCCGAAGTCGTCTCGCAGGTGATCTGGATGCAGGTCTCCGGCGGTATGGGATCGATCGTGATCATCCTGCCGGAGGGTTGGGCGGCCCAGCTCGACCGGTTGGCCCCGAGCTGGGGGAGCCGCAAGTCAACGGTCGCGGAGCAGCCGGTCGGCAACAACCCCGTCCTGGTGCTGACCGGCTCGATGGGCATGGGGTCGCTGCAGGTGCGCTACCCGACGAGAGCGGACGAGAGACGGCTGCAAAGGCTGATTCGCAAGGAACAGAAGAAGCTGCGGTGAACTCGGGTCTTGCCGCATGTGGCAGGCTTGCCCGGTGACAGTCGAGACCCAGCCCAATCCGGGCCTGACCGCCGCCGAGGTCGAACAACGGATCCGCGCCGGTCAGGTCAACACCCAGCCGCCGCGGTCGGGTCGCAGCACCTGGGACATCGTCCGGGCCAACGTCTTCACCCGGATCAACTTCCTGCTGATGGTGCTGTTCATCCTGGTGATGACCACCGGCCAGATCCAGAACGCGCTGTTCGGCTTCCTGATCATCATCAACTCGGCGATCGGCATGATCCAGGAGCTGCGCGCCAAGAAGACCCTGGACAACCTGGCCGTGGTGGGCGAGGGCAAGCCGCGAGTGCGCCGCGAAGGGGTGGTCACCGAGGTGGTCCGCGACGACATCGTGCTGGACGACCTGATCGAGATCGGCCCGGGCGACCAGATCGTGGTGGACGGCGACGTGGTCGAGGCCTCCTACCTCGAGGTCGACGAGTCGCTGCTGACCGGCGAATCCGATCCGATGGAGAAGAACCCGGGCGATCAGGTGATGTCCGGAAGCTTCGTGGTGGCCGGGGTGGGGACGTTCCGCGCCACCCGGGTGGGCGCCGATTCCTATGCCGCCCAGCTGACCGCGGAGGCGAGCAAGTTCTCGCTGGTGAAGTCGGAGTTGCAGCAGGGCATCAACAAGATCCTCCGGCTGATCACCTGGCTGCTGATCCCGGTGGGGATCGCCACGATCTGGGTGCAGTGGAACCAGCACGAGGCCTGGCAGGAGAAGGTGCTGGCCACCGCCGGTGCGCTGGTGCCCATGGTGCCCGAGGGCCTGGTGCTGCTGACCGCTCTGGCCTTCGCGGTCGGCGTGGTGCGGCTGGCCCGGGAGAACGTGCTGGTGCAGGAGCTTCCCGCCATCGAGGGCCTGGCCCGGGTCGACGTGGTCTGCGCCGACAAGACCGGGACGCTGACCGAGAACGGCATGAAGTTCGGCGAGCTGGAGCCGGTGGACGACACCACCGCCGATCGGCTACGCGCGGTCGTCGCGCAGATCGCCGCCGCCGACCCGCGTCCAAACGCCTCGATCCAGGCACTGGCGGCTGAGATGCCGCTGAGCGGCTCGGGGTGGAAGGTGACCGGTCTGGCGCCCTTCACCTCGGCCAAGAAGTGGTCGGGGGTCTCCTTCGACGACGAGGGCGACTGGGTGATCGGAGCCCCCGATGTGCTCGCCGCGGGAACCGACGTCGCCGCGCGCGCCGAGGAGATCGGTGCGAGCGGACGCCGGGTGCTGCTGCTGGGCCGCAGCGATCTGCCCGTTGACGACGACGCGGCCCCGGGCCAGGTCACCCCGGTCGCCCTGCTGGTGCTGGAACAGAAGGTGCGTCCCGAAGCCCGCGACACGCTGGCCTACTTCGCCGAGCAGGACGTCACCGTCAAGGTGATCTCCGGCGACAACGCGGTGAGCGTCGGTGCCGTCACCCGCTCGCTGGGCGTGGACGGCGACCAGGTGATCGACGCCCGCACCCTCCCCACCGACGAGACCGGTTTCGCCGACCAGGTCGCCGACCACAACGTCTTCGGCCGGGTCACCCCGCAGCAGAAGCGGCAGATGGTGAGCGCTCTGCAATCTCGCGGGCACACCGTGGCGATGACCGGCGACGGTGTCAACGACGTGCTGGCGATCAAGGACTCCGACCTCGGCGTCGCCATGGGAACCGGCGCCGCCGCCACCCGTTCGGTGGCCCAGTTGGTGCTGCTGGACGACTCCTTCGCGACCCTGCCCCACGTGGTGGCCGAGGGTCGCCGGGTGATCGGCAACATCGAGCGGGTGGCAAACTTCTTCCTCACCAAGACGCTGTACTCGGTGGCCTTCGCGCTGCTGGTGGCAGCCTGGCGGCTGCCCTTCCCGTTCGTCCCGATCCATATCTCGCTGGTCGGCTGGTTCACCATCGGCATCCCGGCCTCGATCCTGGCCCTGGCCCCGAACGCCGCCCGGGCCCGGACGGGCTTCCTGCAGCGGGTGATGCGGTTCGGAATCCCCGCTGCGATCGTGATCTCGGTGACCACCTTCATCAGCTACCTGCTGATTCTGCCGCAGTCGGCGGGCGTGGTGACCAACCAGGTCTCGACGGCCGTGCTGGTCACCCTGATCTGCGGTGGCGCCTGGGTGATGATCACGATCAGCCGCCCCTACGAGTGGTGGAAGGTGCTGATGATCGTGGGCTGCCTCGCCGCCACCGTCGCGATCTTCCTGGTACCACTGGAGGTCAACGTCGGCAGCCTGCACCTGCAACTGCAGGAGGTCTTCTACCTCGACACCGGCAACCCGGCCATGATGAGCACCGGCTTCCTGCTCGGCGGCATCGCCATCGTGCTGGTCGAGATCATCTGGTGGGTCGCCGGCCACGTCACCCACGGCGAACGCCGCCGGCTCTGGGCCGTGAACGGTCGCTGAGGGATCCGCCCCGTGGGTCAGGTGAGTCGCGCCGCGATCTCGTCGCCGATCACCGAGGTCGGACGCCTGCTCGCGCCTCGCTCGGCGATGTCGGCGTCCACGGCCGCCTCGATCCGGGCGGCGTCCTCGCCGCGCCCCAGGTGATCCAGTAGCAGCGCCATCGACAGGATGGTCGCGGTCGGATCGGCCAGCTGCTGGCCTGCGATGTCGGGAGCCGAGCCGTGCACCGGCTCGAACATGGACGGGGAGGCGCCCTCGGGATTGATGTTGGCGCTGGCCGCCAGCCCGATGCCACCGGTCACCGCCGCGGCGAGATCGGTCAGGATGTCACCGAACAGGTTGTCGGTGACGATCACGTCGAAGCGCTGCGGGTCGGCCACCAGCGAGATGGTGGCGGCGTCCACGTGCAGGTAGTCGGTCTCCACGCCCTCGAACTCCGCGGCGACCTCCTGGAACAGCCGGTTCCACAGCCCGCCGGCGTGCACCAGCACATTGTGCTTGTGCACCAGCGTCACCTTGTTGCGGCGCCTGGTGGCGCGTGCGAAGGCGTCCCGGATCACCCGCTCGATGCCGTGGGCGGTGTTCAGGCTGACCTCGGTGGCCACCTCGTGCGGAGTACCCGTCCGCAGGCTGCCGCCGTTGCCGACGTAGGGGCCTTCCGTGCCCTCGCGCACCACCACGAAGTCGATCGGACCGCGTTCGAGCACCGAATCCGCTAGCGGGGTGGGAATGCCCGGGTAGAGCTTGGACGGCCGCAGGTTGACGTAGTGGTCGAAGGCGAACCGCAGCTTCAGCAGCAGGCCGCGCTCCAGCAGGCCGCTGGGGATCGCCTTGGAACCCGGGGCGGCGCCGACCGCGCCGAGCACGATCGCCTGGCTGGCCCGCAGCTGCTCGAGGACGGAATCCGGCAGCACCTCGCCGGTGCGCTGCCAGTGCTCGGCGCCCAGCTCGTGGTGGACGAAGTCGAAGGCGTCCGGTCCCACGGCGGCGGTCAGCACCTTGAGGCCTTCGGCAACGACCTCGGGACCGATGCCGTCGCCGGCGATGACGGAGATGATGGGCGTGGAGGTTTCAGTGGCGGTCACGAGAGGTGAGGGTACCGGACGGGCCGGTACCATGCGCTCATGTCTCTTTCGTTCGCCGTCAGTCAGAACCCGTCGCCGGCCGACCAGGCCCGCTTCGACGAGATCATGGCCAATCCTGGTTTCGGAGACTACTTCACCGACCACATGGCGGTAGCGACGTGGACGAAGGACGCCGGCTGGGCAGATGCCCGGATCGAGCCCTACGGGCCGTTCCTGATGGATCCGGCCACCGCTGTGCTGCACTACGCGCAAGAGGTCTTCGAGGGAATGAAGGCCTACCGGCACGCCGACGACTCGATCTGGCTGTTCCGTCCGCAGGCCAACGCCGCCCGGCTGAACGCCTCCGCCCGGCGGATGATGCTACCGGCGATCGACGAGGCCGACTTCCTCACCGCGATCACCGGTCTGATCGAGGCAGACCTGCGGTGGGTGCCGTCCGGCGGGGGAGAGCAGAGCCTCTACCTGCGGCCGTTCATGTTCGCCTCCGAGGTCTTCCTCGGAGTGCGGGCCTCGCAGCGGGTCACCTTCTCGGTGATCGCCTCACCGGTCGGCTCCTACTTCCCCAGCGGAGTCGAGCCGGTGGACATCTGGGTGACGGACGCCTGGGCGCGGGCCGGCATCGGCGGGACGGGCTCGGCCAAGTGCGGCGGCAACTACGCCGCCTCGCTGATCGCCCAGTACGAGGGCTACGAGCACGGCTGCTCGCAGGTGCTGTTCATCGAGGCCGCTGGAAAGGACCGGATCGAGGAACTGGGTGGCATGAACGTCTTCCTCATCACGACCGACGGCCGGCTGATCACCCCGGAACTCACCGGGACCATCCTGGAGGGAGTCACCCGCAGCTCGATCCTCGCCGTCGCCGAGGACCTCGGCCTGCGACCCGAGGAACGCCGGATCAGCCCGGCGGAGTTCTTCGGGCTGATCTCCGATGAGATCGCGACCGAGGCCTTCAGCTGTGGGACGGCTGCGGTGATCACCCCGATCGGCAGCTTCAAGACCGCCACCGACACCTACCGGCTGGCCGCACCCGCCGGCGAGCGGACGCTGGCGATCCGCAACCGCCTGCTCGACATCCAGTACGGCAGGGTGCCGGACACCCACGGCTGGCTGCACCGGGTCGTCTGAAGGACACGCGTCGTCCGCCGCGGGCTCAGCCCAGGGCGGCGATCGCGGCCTCGTAGTCGGGTTCGACGTGCACCGTGGGGGTGACGTCGGTGTAAAGGACCTTCCCGTTCTCGTCGGCGACCACGATGCCCCGGGCGAACAGGCCGGCTGCGGCGCCGTTCGCCATGGTGATGCCGTAGTCGTCACCGAAGGAGGAGTTGTAGGCCGAGGTGGTCACGACGTTGTCGATGCCCTCCGCCCCGCAGAACCGGCCGAGCGCGAACGGCAGGTCCTTCGAGACGCACACCACGGTGGTGTTCTCCAGGCCCGCGGCGAGCTTGTTGAACGTCCGGACGCTGGTCGCGCAGACACCGGTGTCGACGCTGGGGAAGATGTTCAGCACCACGCGCCTGCCCGCCAACTCGCTGCTGTCCAGAATGGAGAGATCGGTCCGGGTCACCTGGAACGGCGGCAGGGTACTGCCGACCGCCGGGAGATCGCCGACGGTGTGGACCGGGACATCCTTGAAGATCGTGTTAGCCATGGATCCCATCTAGTCAGCCGCCTGCGCTCCGGTCAACTTCGCGGGGGCGTCCATTCGCGGCGAGACCCATGGTGTGTCCAATAGCTGGGCGGTAGTCTCACCCTTTGAATGTTCCCGATTCGTGAGGCCCCCCGATGACTCTTCACGTGGCACCCGACACCTTTCACGTGTTCGACACCACCCTGCGCGACGGCGCCCAGCAGGAGGGCGTCCGGCTGACCGTGGCCGACAAGCTGCGGATCGCCCGGCTGCTGGATGAACTCGGCGTCGGCTTCATCGAGGGTGGCTGGCCGGGCGCCAACCCCAGCGACACCGAGTTCTTCGCCCGCGCCGCGGAGGGTGAACTGGAGTTGCGCAACGCGAAGCTGGTCGCCTTCGGCGCCACCCGCAAGGTGGGAGCCACGGCCGCGACCGATCCCCAGGTCCAGGCGCTGCTGGACGCGCGCACCGAGGTGATCTGCATCGTCGCCAAGAGCCACGACGAGCACGTCTTCCGGGCACTGAAGACCAGCCTCGCCGAAAACCTGGAGATGGTGCGGGACACCGTGGCGCACATGGTGTCCCAGGGACGCCGGGTGTTCGTCGACTGCGAGCACTTCTTCGACGGCTATCGCGCCAACCCCGACTACGCCCTCGAAGTGGTGCGGACGGCGGCCGAGGCCGGCGCCGAGGTCGTGATCCTGTGCGACACCAACGGCGGGATGCTGCCCAGTTGGATGGGTGACGTGGTGAGCGCCGCCTCACAGATCGGGGTTGATCTCGGCATCCACTGCCACAACGACACCGGCTGCGCGGTGGCCAACACCCTGGCCGCCGTCGAGGCAGGCGTGATGCACGTCCAGGGCACCATGAACGAGACCGGGGAGCGCACCGGCAACGCCAACCTGATCACCGTGATCGCCAATCTGCAGCTGAAGTACGGCTGGCAGGTCATCCCGCCGGAAGGTCTGGTGGAGGCGTCCCGGATCTCCCACGCGGTGGCGGCCATCACCAACGTCCCGATGAACAACCGGGCACCCTACGTCGGGCTCTCCGCGTTCGCGCACAAGGCGGGGCTGCACGCCTCCGCCATCAAGGTCGACGCCAATCTGTACCAGCACATCGACCCAACCCTGGTCGGCAACGACATGCGGATGCTGGTCTCGGACATGGCCGGACGGGCGAACATCCAGCTCAAGGGCAGCGAACTCGGCTACGACCTCTCCGATCGCGAACTGGCCGCCCGGATCACCGACCTGGTCAAGGAGCGGGAGATGGCCGGCTACTCCTACGAGTCGGCCGATGCCTCCTTCGAGCTGCTGCTGCGGGAGCAGCTCGGGCTGAGCGACGACCTCTACGAGGTGCTCTCCTGGCGGGTGTTCACGAGTTCGCAGGCCGGCCCGGAGGGCGACTCCGAAGCGACTGTGAAGCTGCGGGTGAACGGGGGGAAGGAGGCCCTGGTGGGCGAGGGCCACGGTCCGCTGAACGCCCTCGACGTGGCGCTGCGACGGGCGCTGCTGCGCAGCTACCCGCAGGTGGAATCCTTCGAGCTCACCGACTACCGGGTCCGGATCCTCGATCAGGGCCACGGCACCGACGCGATCGTGCGCACGCTGATCGATACCACCGACGGTGAGCGCACCTGGACCACCGTCGGCGTGGGAAGCAGTGTGGTCGAGGCCAGCTGGGAAGCCCTGCACGACGCCTATCGCTGGGGCCTGCTCCAGCGGGTCCCGGCGACGGTCGACTCGCCGACCCCGGCGCTCGCTGCGGTCTCGGCCTAGAGACCATCGACCAGCGCGCTGCAACGATGGTGGAGCTTGGCTCGCCTGAGCTTGTGGAAGGTCGAGAAGTCACGCCCACTGGCCGACCATAGAACTCGGCCCGGATCCACCCAACAATGGATCCGGGCCGAGGTGTCAGATCACAGGCCCTGCCAGGCCGGCTTGGCCGCGTAGGTCTCGCGGTAGTAACCGGCGAGTTGCAGCCGGCCGGCCGCAGCCTCGTCCAGCAGCACCGTGACGTGCGGGTGGTGCTGCAGGACGGTCGCCGGCCACAGTGCGCTGACCGGCCCTTCGGCCAGCTGATGCACGGCCTCGGCCTTCGCCGCCCCGCTGGCCACCAGCACGATGTGCCTGGCGGCCATGATCGTGCCCAGCCCCTGCGTGATGCAATGGGTCGGTACCCGATCCAGGTCGCCGTCGAAGAACCGGGCGTTGTCCGCCCGGGTCTGCCTGGTGAGGGTCTTGATCCGGGTGCGGGAGGCCAGTGAGGAACCCGGCTCGTTGAAGCCGATGTGCCCATCGGTGCCGATCCCCAGGATCTGCAGGTCGACGCCGCCGGCTGTCGCGATCGCCGCCTCGTAGGAGGCGCAGAACGCCGGGATGTCGTCGGCCAGGCCGTCGGGGCCCCGCACCGCGTCCGGGCCGAAGTCCACCCGGTCCACGAAGTCCCGCCGGATCACGTTGTGGTAGGTCTCCGGATGGTCGGCCGGCAGGCCGACGTACTCGTCAAGGGTGAAGCCGCGGCCGTGGGCGAACGACACCTCGCCGGCCGCGCACCGGGCGGCGAGTTCGTCGTAGATGGCCAGCGGGGACGATCCGGTGGCCAGCCCCAGCACCGCCTCCGGCTTGTGGCCATACAGTTCGACGATGGCCTGCGCTGCAAGTTCGCCGGCCGTGGCGGCGTCCGGACAGATGACGATCTCCATGGTTGTTCTCCTCGTCGTCCGGGGATCAGCGGGTGGTGAAGATGGCGTCCAGGACGCTCACCTCGCCGGTGATGACGGCCTCGGTGAATGCGATGTCGTCCTGCTTCTTCTCCATCACCACGACCGGGATGATCGGGTTCCGGCCGGTGGCCGCCACGGCGGGCACGTCGAAGGTGATGACCTTCTGACCGGCCTCCACGGTGTCGCCCTGGGCGACGTGGGCGGTGAAGCCCTCACCGTTCAGTTGGACGGTGTCCAGGCCCAGGTGGACCAGGACGCCGACGTTGTCGGGAGTGACGATCACATAGGCGTGCGGCCACAGGGTCAGCACCGTGCCGCCGACCGGCGCCACCGCCTCGACCACCTCCCGCGGCGGATCGATGGCCATCCCGTAGCCGACGATGCCTTGGGCGAAGGTGGCGTCAGGAACGTTCTTCAGGGCGACCGGACGTCCGGCCACCGGCGCGAGGATGGCGGTCGGGGCGGTCGCGGCCACGGCGGCGGCCGGCGCTGGCTCGACCACGGCAGGGGCAGTGGTGTCGACCGCCACTGCGGGGCCGTCGGGGCTGGCCGCCATGGCGTTCAGGATGTCGCCCTTCAGAACCTCGGCCTGGGTGCCGAAGATGGCCTGGACGTTGTTGCCGACCTCGACGACGCCGGCCGCGCCGAGCGCCTTCAACCGGGGCTGATCGACGACGGCCTTGTCGGCCACCTCCATCCGCAGCCGGGTGATGCAGGCGTCCACGTGGACCAGGTTGGACCGCCCGCCGAAGGCCGCGATCAACTGTTCGGCCTTGGCCAGGGCGGCGGAACTGGTGCCACCGGCTGCCTGCGCCTCGTCGTCGGTCAGGTTGGCGGCCTGCTCGGCCTCGAACTCGGCGTCGGGCTGGCGGCCCGGGGTGCGCATGTTCCACTTGACGATGGCGAACCGGAACAAGAAGTAGTACACCGCGAAGAAGACGAGGCCGAGTCCGATCAGCAGCGGGATGTTCTTGGCTGCCGGAGCGGTGCCGTAGAGCAGCAGGTCGATCAGGCCGGCCGAGAAGGAGAACCCGAGGTGGATGTCCAGCAGGTAGGCGATGGCCAGCGACAGACCGGTCAGCACCGCGTGGATCACGTACAGCGGGAAGGCCGCGAACATGAAGGCGAACTCCAGCGGCTCGGTGATGCCGGTGAGGAAGGCGGTCAGGCCGGCGGCCGACAGGATGCCGATGGCGACCTTCTTCTGCTTCGGGCGAGCGACGTGGATCATCGCCAGCGCGGCGGCCGGAAGGCCGAACATCAGAATCGGGTAGAAGCCGGAGGTCAGCAGGCCCGCGGTCACGTCGCCGGCGGCGAAGCGGGTGAGCTCGCCGGTGACGACCTCGCCGGCCGGGGTGGTGTAGGAGCCGTAGAGGAACCAGATGAACGAGTTGACGATGTGGTGCAGGCCCAGTGGGATCAGCAACCGGTTGACCACGCCGTAGATGAAGGCACCGAAGGCGCCCGTGCCGCCGATCGCGGCGCCCACCGAGGTCAGACCGACTTCGAAGATCGGGTAGAAGTAGCTGAGACCGAAGCCGATGAACAGGCTCGCGAAGGAGACCACGATCGGCACGAACCGGCGGCCACCGAAGAATCCGAGGTAGGGGGGCAGCTTGATGTCGTGGTACTTGTCGAACAGCCACGCGGTCACCAGGCCGATGATCAGGCCGGCGAAGACGCTGTAGTTGATCATCGCCTGGTTGCCCTGGGCGTCGGTGACTCCCGCGAGAACGATCGGCGACATGGACTTGAAGACAGCCTCGACCACCAGGTAGCCGGCGACCGCGGACAGCGCCGTGGAGCCGTCCGCCTTCTTGGCGAAGCCGATCGCAACGCCGACCGCGAACAGCAGTGGCAGCGCGGTGAAGACCGACCCGCCGCCGGCGCTCATTGCGTCGAAGAAGGGCCCGATGATGGGCGCCTCGATCTGGCCGAGCAGATCGGGCTGGCCGAGTCGCAGCAGCAGGCCTGCGGCGGGCAGCAGGGCGATGGGAAGCATCAGGCTCTTGCCGAGCCTCTGGAGTTGGGCGAACCCGGGGATGCGCGGTCCGGACTTCTTGGTTGAAGTCCCGTCGGCCACGGTGCTCATGCGGTCTCCTCAAGGATGGTGAGTAGCGTCTGGTCGATTGGTTTAGACCATTGAGAAGAGATTGGCATAGACCAATCCGGGTGTCAACCCTTTGCGGAAGATTGGTCTATTCCAATATGCTGGGAGGGTCAGTTGCCAGACAGCGCGGACGGAGGGGTGGCCGTGAAGGTACCGAAGTACTACCGGGTCAAGGAGGAGATCCTGGCGCTGATCGGCGACCTGCCGCCGGGTTCCGTGCTACCCACCGAACGCGAGTTGGCGGTGCGTTACGAGACCTCGCGAACGACGGTGCGCCAGGCCATCGCCGAACTGGTGGTGGACGGCAGGCTGATGCGTACCCAGGGCAGCGGCACCTTCGTGGCACAGCCCAAGATGATGCGGGTGCGTCCGCTGAACTCGTTCTCCCAGGATCTCGCGGTGGACGGCTGGCGTTCCGGGAGCGTGGTGCTGGGCATCTCCGAAGTCCCTGCGGACGCCGAGCTGGCCGGGCATCTTGGGGTGCAACCAGGGACGCAGGTGCAGCGTGTGGAGCGGATCCGGACCGTCTCCGAGGAGCGGATCGCGCACGAGGTCGCCTATCTGCCGCGGCCGCTGGCCGGATTGGCCGAGCAGCTCGCCGAGCATGGTTCGCTGTACCGGACGCTGCGCGAGGAGCACGGCGCCGTGGTGACGACCGTGGAGGACATCGTCGAGACCGTGCTCGCCGACCCGGTCACCGCGGATCTGCTGGGCGTGGAGACCGGTCTGCCGATGCTGCTCGCCCGTCGCACGGCCTGGGACGCCGACGCCAACCTGGTGGAGTGGACGGAGTCGAAGTTCCGCGGAGACCGGTTCCGCTACATGTCCCGCCAGCACCTGGATTGGGACGGACCCACGAGCGAGGTCGACAAAGCCAGTTAGGCATCGCCGATCCACCAGCCGCGAGACTGACAGGCTCTCCCTCGGGAGTCGGCGATCCGTCAGGGCTGGTCGATGCGTTCCAGCACCAGAGGCCCCCGCGCCACCGGCTGGTCGGAGTAGCTGACCGCGCCGACGAGAGCCTCCCTGGCGCGGTCGATGCGCTCGGCGGTGTCGGTGTGCAGCGTGAACAGCGGTTGTCCCTGCGTCACCCGGTCGCCGATCGAGGCGTTCCAGGTCACGCCGGCGGCAGCCTGGACAGGGTCGCCCTGCTTGGCCCGTCCGGCGCCGAGCCGCCAGGCGGCCAGCCCGACCGCCATGGCGTCCATGCCGGTGATCACCCCGTCGGCCTCGGCGGCGATCACCTCGGTGTGCCTGGCCACCGGGAGCGGTGCGTCGGGGTCGCCGCCCTGGGCGGCGATCATCGCCCGCCAGGTGTCCATTGCCCGGCCGGAGGCGAGCGCCTGCTCCGGATCGGCGTCGATGCCGGTGGTCGCCAGCATCTCGCGGGCCAGCGCCAGCGTCAGTTCCACCACGTCGGACGGGCCGCCCCCGGCCAGCACCTCGATCGACTCGGCCACCTCGACGCCGTTGCCGGCCGAGCGTCCTAGCGGCGTGTTCATGTCGGTCACCAGGGCGACGGTGTTCACCCCGGCCGCCTGGCCGAGCCCGACCATGGTGCGCGCCAATGCCGCCGAGTCGTCGTAGGACTTCATGAACGCTCCGGCCCCGGTCTTCACGTCCAGCACCAGGGCGGCGGTGCCCTCGGCGATCTTCTTGCTCATGATCGAGGCCGAGATCATCGGGATCGACTCCACGGTCGCGGTGACGTCGCGCAACGCGTAGAGCTTCTTGTCCGCCGGCGCCAGGCCGGAGCCGGCTGCGCAGATCACCGCACCGACCTCCTCGAGCTGGCGCAGCATCTCGGCATTGGTCAGGTCGGCCCGCCAGCCCGGGATCGCCTCCAGCTTGTCCAGGGTCCCGCCGGTGTGGCCCAGTCCGCGTCCGGAAAGCTGCGGGACGGCGGCACCGCAGGCGGCCACCAGGGGGGCCAGCGGCAGGGTGATCTTGTCGCCCACGCCGCCGGTGGAGTGCTTGTCGACCGTGGGGCGTGACAGCGAGGAGAAGTCCATCCGCTCGCCGGTGGCGATCATGGCATTCGTCCACGTGGAGAGCTCCTGAGGGTCGAGCCCGCGGAAGAAGATGGCCATCGCCATCGCGGACATCTGCTCCGCGGTCACCTCGCCGTCGGTGTATCGCCGGATCAGCCATTCGATTGCCGGGCTGCTCAGGATGCCCCCGTCCCGCTTGTTCCGGATCAGTTCCACGGCGTCGTAGCTCATGCCCGCAACGATACGCGAGCGCTTGGTGGGCGCGCCGCCGGCCGGCCCCTTTTGGGTGTCGCCCGGCACGGCTTAGGGTGGAGGACGAGACGACCACCAGACGGCTGCTGAGTCTGGAACGTAGGCGCGGCCGGGGAACAGGAGCATGAATGACGACGCGCGTGTGGCTGCCCTTCGCCGACGAGACCGAGGCGCAGGCGGCGCTGGGCCCGCTACCGCCCGGAATCGTCGCGGACTACTACCTGCCGGGCCGGGACGTGCCGCCTTCGGTCGACGAGGTCGAGTTGATCGTCGCGCCGTACATGACGCCGCCGCTGCCACTGTTGGAAAGGGTCGGCGAGATGGTCAGCCTGCGTGCGATCCAGTTGCAGATGGCCGGCTACGACAACTACCTGCCCTACCTGCCGGCGCGCGCGGTGTTGTGCAACGCCGCCGGTGTCCACGACACGGCCACCGCCGAGTTGGCGGTCGCGCTCGCCCTGGCCAACCTGCGCAAGCTCGACCGGTTCGCCCGCAATATGCCCGCCGGCGCCTGGCGCCCGGAGTTCTCCAGCTCGCTGGCTGACCGGCGGATCCTGATCGTCGGCTACGGACGGATCGGCGCCGCCATCGAGCGTCGGCTGGGCGGCTTCGAGGTCGCCTCGGTGACTCGGGTGGCACGCAGTGCCCGGACCGAGCCCTGGGTTTACCCGGTGTCGGAGCTGCGGGAGCGGCTGGCTGAAGCCGACGTCGTCTTCGTCATCACTCCGCTGACCCCCGACACCGAGGGCCTGATCGGGGCGCGGGAGCTGGCGTCCATGCCGCAGGGAGCGTTGCTGGTGAACGTCTCTCGCGGGCCGGTGGTGGACACCGACGCTCTGGTCGAGGCGGTGCGCAGCGGGAGGATTCGCGCCTCGCTGGATGTCACCGACCCCGAACCGTTGCCCGCGGACCACCCGTTGTGGACCCTGCCCGGGGTGCTCATCAGCCCGCACACCGGCGGCCAGTCGGACGCCTTCTACCCGCGGATCCACCGTCTCTTGCGCGATCAGCTGGCGCGTTTCGCGGCGGGGGAGCGGTTGGCGAACATCGTGGCCGAATAGGCTGTCCCCCATGCGCGTTGCACGTTTCTCCCACGATGGGGAGACCGCCTTCGGGGTGGTCGAACTCGAAGCAGACGGGGGCCCGAACCCCGAATCCGTGGCGGTGGTCACCGGAGACCCCCTGGCCGGCCCGGTGCACTACACCGGTCAGCGGCTGGATCTGGCCGACGTCCGGCTACTCGCTCCGGTGATCCCTCGCAGCAAGGTGGTGGGGATTGGGCGCAACTACGCCGCGCATGCCGCCGAACTGGGGCATGAGGTGCCGGAGACACCGCTGATCTTCCTCAAGCCGAACACCGCCGTGATCGGGCCGGGGGAGGCGATCGTCCAGCCACCGGAGACCAGCGACCTGCAGTTCGAGGGAGAATTGGCGGTGGTGATCGGACGGATCTGCCGCCGGGTGCCGCCGGAGCGGGCCGCCGAGGTGATCTTCGGCTACACGATCGGCAACGACGTCACCTGCCGCGATCTGCAGCGCACCGACAGCCAGTGGACCCGGGCGAAGGGCTACGACTCGTTCTGCCCGCTGGGGCCGTGGATCGTGACCCACCTGGGCCTGGACGACGCGGCGGACCTGGACGTGAGCACCACCGTGAACGGTGAGACCCGGCAGCAGGGGAACACCTCCCAGATGATGCACGGGATCGCGTCCCTGATCGCGCATGTCACCAGCTTCACCACCCTGCTGCCCGGTGACGTGATCCTGACCGGCACGCCCGCCGGGGTAGCCACCATCGTCCCGGGCGACGAGGTCTCGATCACCGTCGGCGGGATCGGTACGCTGACCAACCCGGTCGTCGGCCCGGAGGACTAGGGGTGTCCTCGGTGGGCCTGGCGGCGCTTGCGGTCCGCCGTCCGCCTCCCGGGGTGACGTACCCGCAGGTGCTCTCCGACGACGGCCCGCTCGACGTCCGAACGGCCGCCCGCTGCCTGTTCGGTGTGCTGCTGGGGTTGGTGACCTTCCTGGTGCTCACCCCGTTGGTGACCCAGTTGATCACCCTCGCCGGGTGGAACGTGGCCGGCCGGCCCGGTGACTTCGTCGAGTACTACGTGGCCGGACGCGCGTTCGAGACCCCACTGGGAATGGCCGCCTCGCATCTGGGCCTGGCCGTGCTGCTGCCGACCTCTCTGGCGCTGGTGCTGGTGGTGCATCACGTCCATCCGCGCTGGCTGCATTCGGTGCAGCCGGGCTTCCGCTGGCGGTACGCGCTGGGCGCACTACTGGTCGCAGCCGTCGTGCTGAACCTGGTGATGTACCTCACTGCTGCCGGCTGGACGTGGCAGCTGCGTCCCCAGGCCGACTTCGGCTGGTTCCTGCTCGTCGTCCTGATCACCTCGCCGCTCCAGGCCGCCGCCGAGGAGTACTTCTTCCGCGGTTACCTGTTGCAGTCGCTGCAGGCCGTGCTGCGCCTGCCCTGGGCCGGGGTGGTGGCCTCCTCCCTGGTGTTCGCGCTCTTCCACGGAACGCAGAACCTCCCGCTGTTCCTGGACCGGTTCGGCTTCGGGTTGCTGGCCGGCTTCCTGGTGATGCGTACCGGCGGACTGGAGGCCGGCATCGCCGCCCACATCGTCAACAACGTCTTCGCCTACGTATGGGCCGGACTGACCACCTCCATCGCGGGAATCAAGGCCACCCAGACGATCGGCTGGCTGGATCTGGCCACGGATCTGCTGGGCTTCGCGCTGTTCACCGCCGACGCCATCTGGCTGGCCCGCCGGATGCGGGTGGCCAGGACGACACCCGGTTTGGTCAGTTCCACCGCGGTCTAGTAAAGTCGTCCCTCGCTGGCCCAAACGGCCAGCAGATCTCTGAGTAGGGCACCCCGGCCGTGATCCGGCCGGACTGTACCGCTCAGGGAACAGATGGGGTATGGGGTAATTGGCAGCCCGCCGGATTCTGGTTCCGTCAGTCTAGGTTCGAGTCCTAGTACCCCAGCGCTGCGGGATTCGCCGCCGCTGGATGCGGTTTGGTAGATTACGCAGGTCGTGAAAGCGACACCTGGCCCCGTTGTGTAGCGGCCTAGCACGCCGCCCTCTCAAGGCGGTAGCGGGGGTTCGAATCCCCTCGGGGCTACCAGGTGAAGGCCCTTGACAGAGCTAGTTTCTGGCAAGGGCCTTCGTCGTTCCCGGGAGAGGTTTGCGCACTATCTGCGCGCAAGCGGTTCAAGCGAGCTTCAGGGCGACCTTCCTGGCCTGTTTCCAGGCCCGATCCATCGCCTGCGCTACGACCTAGAGCTGGGCGGGCAACAGATGGCCGTATAGGTCGAGCGTCATGGGACGTCGAGATCAAGCGGTGATCTGCACGACCAACGCGATCGAGTCCTTCAACGCCCGCTACCGGCGCGCGGTCGGGGCCTGAGGCCGCTTCCCCCCAAACCACGCCGCCGCGCCGAAGTGTGCGTACCTGGTTACCCGGTTCCTTGACCCACCAAGCGGGGCAGGCACGCTGGGCAACCAGGTGGAAGCCCGCCGTCAACGCATTCGCCTTCGCCTTCGAAGGGCGAATCAACTAATGAACCACCGGGCCAGAAGCGCCGTTCATCGGACAGACCCGGGGTTTGCCGAACTGGCCTGGGCGCTCAGCACGCGGCTGCCTACGCGAACCTCTGGGCTGCGGACAGAAGCAACCGTGCGCCATATCCGGTTGCGCCTTTTGGGCGCCACGAGTCGTCGGTGTCGCTCTGCATGGTGCCGGCGATGTCGAGGTGGGCCCAAGGGGTGCCCTTCGTGAAGTGGTCCAGGAACAGTGCCGCGGTGATGGTGCCCGCGAACGGGCCGCCGAGGTTGGAGATGTCTGCGATGTCGGAGTCGAGTTGCTTGCGGTACTTGCGCTCAAGGGGCAGTTGCCAGGCCGGCTCGTCGGTTTCGGCTGCGGCCGCCTTCACTGCAGAGATGATCCGGTCGTCGTTGCCGAGAAGCGCCGCGGTGCTTGAGCCGAGGGAGACGAGTGCGGCACCGGTGAGAGTGGCGATGTCGATGATCGCGTCGACGCCTTCTTCGTTGGCTAGGCCGAACGCGTCGCTCATGACGAGTCGTCCTTCTGCATCGGTGTTCTTGACTTCGATGGTAGTTCCGTCGCGGGAGGTGAGGACGTCACCTAGTTTGTAGGCCGTGCTTGAGGGCATGTTGTCGGTGCAGGCCAGCCATCCGACGACTTCAGCTGTGCCACCGAGCTCGCGAAGTCCAGTGAAGGCCCCGAGCACCGCGGCTGCACCGCCCATGTCCATCTTCATGAGCAGGTGCATCGGGTCGGAGGGCTTCAGGCTGATTCCTCCTGAGTCGTACATGATGCCCTTCCCGATCAGCCCGAGCTTCCCGGTCGCCTCGCCTGCAGGGTGGTATCGCAGGACGATCATCCTGGGCTCTTCTATTGAGCCCTGGTTCACTCCGAGCAGGCCGCCGCAGCCCATCTCGATGAGCTGTTGCCTGTCGTATGACTCCACGTCGAACCCGAACCTCGCCCCGAGTTCGGCGGCGATGTCTGCCATGTTCGTCGCGGTGAGGTGTCCCGGGGGAGTGTTTGCGAGGTCCCTGGCAACCGCGGCCGCTCGAGCGGCGACAATTCCGGCGTTCACAGCGTTATGGTCGTCTGTCTTTGGGCTGCCACCCAGATCGAGCGCCAGTCGTTGCAGGTTGACGTGCTTCGAGTCGTTGGTCAGGACCGTGTACTTGTAGCGTGCCAGCAGTGCTCCCTCGACCAGCGCAGCGATCCCGGACGCTCGCTCCACTTCGGGAGCGGCAACGCGCAGCGCGATGTCGGACCGTCGCGGGGCAGCCGCGGCGACGGCTGCGGCGGCATCACGGAGGGCCGCTGGGGTGAGCGCTCCCGGATCGCCGAGCCCTACCGCGATCAGGTCCGGTCCAGTGGGGCTGGGCAGCATCAGCGTGTTGCCCGCCTTGCCGTCAAAGCCCGCCTCTGTCAGCGCTTCTCGGTCGAACCCGAGCTCCGCAGGTACGGGGCCGGTTGTGGTGATGCCGATCCCGATGGCTTGCGCGTGGGTCAACGGCGAACCCACGCTCACCTCAACAGCGTCGAGGACGACGAGGCTGGGCACGGTGGCGAAGTCTGCGGGAATCAGTTTGTTCGGGCTTCGAGTCATGATCGTTGCTCCAGGTTCGTTGGCTTGAGGATGCGGCTGGTCAGCCGGGGAAATGCACGGGAGCGTCGGGGCCCCAGGGGATGCCGAGGAGGAACCATGCCACATACAGCGCGGTCCAGCTCAGGAGGATCGCCACCGAGTAGGGGATCATCAGCGCGATGATGGTGCCGATGCCCGCGTCCTTTTTGTAGCGCTGGGCGATGGTAACCATGAAGGGCAGGTAGACCATCAGCGGTGTTAACACGTTCACGGGCGAGTCGCCGACTCGGTAGGCGGCGAGAAGTGTCTGGGGCGCGACATCGAGCGAAGCGAAGATCGGGATGAACACCGGTGCGAAGATCACCCACTTCGGGACCAGCCCGGGGAGGATGAAGTCCAGGATCACGATGACGAGGATGAACGCGACCAGCAGCACGATCGCGGGGACGCTCGCCTGCTGCAGTAAGTCGGCGGCGGACACCGCTGCGACGACGGGGAGGTTCGTCCAGTTGAACAGGGCGATGAACTGGGCGATCATCAGGAACATCACCAGCAGTCCGCCGAGGCTGGCGAAGGTCTTCCCGATTGCTCCGACGGCAGCAGAGCCGCCTCGCAGCGTCCCTGCGCCGGCGCCGTATGCGACACCGCAGACGAGGAACGCGAGCGAGATGATGAACACCAGCGACGCCATGAACGGGGTCGCCCCGATAATCGCTCCCGTCTCGGGGTCGCGGAGGGGCGCCCCGGGAGGGGCGGTGAGGAGCGCAATCACGGCGATGTAGCCGACGAGTGCCCAGAAGGAGAACTTCAGTCCGCGCTTCTCCCCGTCGTGGTCGATCTCGTCCTTGTCCTCGGCGACGGTCAGATCGGCCTTGTTGTAGGGGCCGAGGCGTTTCTCGGTGATGGATACGGTCACTGCCCACGCGACAACCGCCATCAGTATGGATGAGGCGATCGCGAAGTAGAAGTTCTGCGTGACTTCAATGGGCGCCATGCCTGCGGAGGTCAGCACCTCGTTGGTGATCTCGGTGAGCATGCTGTCACTCGGAGTGATCAGTAGGTTCACGGCGAAGATCGCGCCAACAGACGCGAACGCTGCTGCGAGGCCCGCGAGTGGATTCCTACCGACCGTGAGGAAGGCCGCTGCCGCGAGCGGCACGAGAATCAGGTAGCCAGCATCGGTGGCGACGGAGGAGAGCACGCCGACGAAGATCAGGATGAAAGCGAGCCAGCGAGGAGGAGCGACCGTCACGACCCTGCGGATGAGTGCGCCCATCATCCCGGCGTGCTCGGCGACCCCGACGCCCGCCATCGCGATGAGCACGACAGCGACGACGCCGAACCCCGCGAAGTTGTCCACGAACGAGCTGAAGAAGAACCGGACTCCCTCGATCGAGAGTAGGTTCTGCACGTCGAATTCCTGCTCGCTGATCACGTACTCCGGAACTTCTGCTGGCTGTCCTGTGACGGAGTCGTAGATCGTCCAGGTACCCCCCATCTGCTCATTGATGTGAGCGAAATCCCCCTTGGGGACGGGCGTCACGACTTCATCTGTGACGGACACTCCGGCCCAGGAGAGGATCGCCGACAGAACCGCGATGACGCCAATGAGATAGAGGAACATGATCGTTGGGTTTGGCACTTTGTTGCCGACACGTTCGATCCAGCTCAGGAAGCCCTTCTGCGGTGGCAGCGATGTGGGCTGCGCGGCCCTAGCCATGCAGCACCGCCGCTGCACGGGCAGAACGCAGCAGGTATTGCGCAGTGCTTCGCTCGGAGAACGGATCCGACCGCCACGTAGAGGGATGTGCGACGGTTCGGCGCGGGAGGGCAGTCGACATTGGAGCTCTTCTCTGGTGGCAGACGAAACAGCGGACGTGCTCCTACTCATCATCGACACCCGTGGTCGTGGATTCATCCCCGATATGTAGGGGATTTGCTGGTCGACCGTGGCGCCGTTGTGGAGAGTCGACCTAGTGTCGGTGGACATGGAGCCCGTCGTATCGACTCTCGCGATCCTCGGTCTGGCGATCATTGCTTTCGTCAG
Organism: Propionicimonas sp.; assembly: GCA_049841235.1. Taxonomy (GTDB): domain Bacteria; phylum Actinomycetota; class Actinomycetes; order Propionibacteriales; family Propionibacteriaceae; genus Propionicimonas. The sequence goes on from JASGEM010000027.1 coordinate 33,914, forward strand.
CAACCGAGTGCCGTTGGGCGTCGTCGCGATCGGAGTGTCGCTCGCCCTCTTCTTCACAGGCGTGCTCACGCTCCCGGAGGCTCTGGCCGGTTTCGGTGACCCCACCGTGTTGTTCATCGCCGCTTTGTTCGTCGTAGGCGAGGCTCTGGATGCAACAGGGGTAACCGCCTGGGCCGGCCAGAAAGTGATTGCGCGCGCAGGATCGAAGCGGCTTTCGCTCCTGTTGGTGATCAGCCTCCTGGTGGCAGGGCTCACCGCACTGATCAGCGTGAACGGCGCCGTCGCCGCCCTCCTGCCCCTGGTTGTCGTCGTCGCGTCGCGGATGGGGATCGCGTCCTCGAAGCTTCTCATGCCGTTGGCGTTCGCGGCCCATGCAGGGTCCATGCTTCTGCTGACCGGAACGCCGGTGAACATCATCGTGTCCGAGATCGCGACGGACAATGGTGGCAGACCGTTCGGCTTCTTCGAGTTCGCGCTCGTCGGTGTCCCGCTCCTGGTCGGTTCCCTGGCGATCATCCTGCTGTTCAGTAACAGACTCTTGCCCACGCGCTCTGGCGCGCAGATGCCCGTTGATCTGATCCGTCACGCCCAATTGATCCGGGGGCAGTACTCCCTCGATGTCGACACGCAAGTGTTGTTGGGTCCGGTGCGGGGTGTGACCGAGATTGTCGTTCCTCCGCGCTCACCGCTGATCGGCCAGCGGCTTAGCCTGGGGATGACGACCCCGAGCGGGGACCTCGTTCTTCTGGCGGCGAAACGTGGAACGGACTCAGTCAGCAACGGCACGATCCGCGTTGAGATGGGCGATGTCCTGCTGCTGCGGGGCGCGTGGGACGATCTGGCTCGTCATACTGAGAGCGCTGAGGTCCTGGTCGTCGATGCCCCGGCCACGCTGCGACGCTCTGTTCCACTTGGAAAGGGGGCGGGAAGAGCGATCGTGATCCTTATCGCTATGGTTGCGCTCCTGGCGACGGGAATCGTGCCTCCTGCTGCTGCTGCGCTCGTGGCGGCGTGCGCTCTCGTCGTCACGCGGACGGTGTCCGCGTCCCGTGCTTACCAGTCGATCTCGTGGACGACTGTCGTCTTGGTGGCTGGGATGATTCCTCTGTCGACGGCATTCATCACGACGGGAACCGCTGACGTGATCGCGGATCATCTCCTGGCCGCGATCGGCGGTGCGAGCCCTACCGTTGCGCTGCTGGTGTTGTGCGTGCTGACTCTTGTCTTGGGTCAGCTAATCAGCAACACGGCAACGGTTTTGATAGTCGCTCCTGTCGCTGTCGCCGTCGCGGGCGCGCTGGACCTCTCGGTTCAGCCCTTCATGATGGCGCTGACGGTCGTCGGAGCGGCTTCCTTCCTCACCCCGATCGCCACTCCTGCGAACCTCATGGTGATGAGTCCGGGCGGCTATCGGTTCGGTGATTACTGGAAGCTGGGACTGCCGCTCGCCCTGCTGTTTCTTGCTGTCGCAGTCCTGTACGTGCCGCTGGTCTGGCCATTCAACCCGTGAGTACACCAGCCTCCGCGCAGTCCGAGAGGCGCGCATTGCTCATCTCGTTGCTGGCCACCGCGGTTCTCTCCGTCACGGCGCTGACGATCGGCGTCCTGCTGGGAATCAGGGTCCTCGTCTTCGATGGCGCGTTCGGCATCATCGGTCTCGCGACGACGTGGATGTCGCTCGCGGCGTCTCGGAAAGCGATTCAGTCTCCCAGTCGCAGGCACCCCTTCGGCTGGCCCGCGCTCATCCCACTCGTTGTCGCGATCCAGGGCGTTGCTGCTCTCGCTACTTTGGTGATCGCCGCCGGCGATGCCATCATCGTCATCTCCCGAGGTGGACAGGATATCCAGACCGACGTGGTTGCGATCTATGGCATCGCGATCGCTGTGTCTTCTGCGCTCATGGCGTGGTGGCTTTCGAGAACCCGCACCGATCTGGTCCGTGCCGAAGAGCTCCAATGGCGGTCCGGGGCGATCAGGGCCGCCGTCGTCGCCAGCGGTGCGGGAGTAGCGATCGCGCTGAGCGGCACGGCCTTCGACTCGTTCCTCCCGCACCTGGACGCGGTCCTCGTTCTCATCTCCTGTGTTCTGGTCGCTCCTCTTCCTCTCTCGCTCGTGCGTTCGGGGGTGTCGGAGCTTCTGGAAGCGGCTCCCTCAGAGACTGTGAGTGTGCGACTGCGGGAAGCGATCAAGATCACGACGACAACACATGGGCTTACGCAACCGACGGTGCGCGCGTCGAAGCTCGGACACCGGCTCTACGTCGAAGTGATCTATCGCGTCGAGCCCAACATGTGGAGTATCGATGATCAGGATCGGATCCGGAGAGAGATCGTGCGTGCTCTTGAAGATGTCGAACTTGAGATATGGCCGAGCGTTGAACTTACTGCGGACCCTGGGGTGAGTTGAGCCCGTCGGCGTTGCCCGCGGGGTCGTGTGACTGAGCGACGGGTATAGGTGAACCGTTGTAGTCAAGGAGCATGTGCTGCAGGTGGCCGTTTCGCTCCGTCATCACAGATACAGCAGCGCCCCGTTCAGGCGGGAGACTACGAACAGAAACGGCGTCGAGGCTGGTGTCGGTCATGATCTCCGTGATAGCGCCAACGGGCATTCTGCTCGTAGCGCGGTCCGCGATCTCGGCCCCGATCATCACCACCCGCGTACCGTTCCAGCGTGCGGCAGCGATCGCTGTCGCCAGCTCCGGATCCCGAAGATCCGCAGCCTGAATCCGGTCCCTGATCTCGCCCTCGACTACGACCAGGCTGCGACGAAACGACTCATCCACCGCACGCCCAGCGGCGAGGTCGCGCAGCAACGGCTCCGCTGTCACGGCGATCTCGGCCAGCTCCGCCTCTCTGGCAGCGGCCGCCGCCTCGGCGGCGACGGCACGCACAGACGCGAGCTCCGTCGCAGAGTGTGCCTGCCTTTCACGACGCACGATGTGACGCAGAACCAACATCCACGCGATCCCCACCACACTCGCGAGCACCAGACGCGTCAAGAGTTCAACCATCCCCTTGGTCGTCTGCGAGGTGACGACGCCCCACGTGAGTGCCCATGATGCCAAGAGTGTCAATCCGAGGGTTCCCGCGCGTGGATTTCCTCGGGGAAGCAGAAGCGCAACGAGATAGCCAACGAAGTCAAACAGCCAGATGTCCTGCGCACGGTCGAGCTGAACCAGCACGAGAACCGCAGTACCAACACAACCGAGAACAACGCTGACCGCAGCCTGCCGCGACAGCGGTCCCTCCCGAGGAGTCGTTAGCGACAAGACCGCCACGAGCGCCAATGCAAAAGCTGCTGCACCGGGAACTCCGACGACGAGCAACCGTCCGCTGAGCACACCGTCGAAGACTCCGAGCAGCCAGACGAACACCATCGCACCGAGCGCAGCCTTCGTGTCGAGCCCCGCACCATCCTTCACCCCTCCCACCTCAGATCGACAGATGTCCCTGTTGGGCCGGAGTGTATGACCGCAATTCCGCCCACCTCCTCCATCCTGCCGATGATGCTCAATCGCAGGCCGATACGCTCCGCGGGGACCTCAGCGAGGTCGAAACCGGGGCCATCATCAATGAACACCGCACGAATCAGGTTGTCGATCACCGTCAGCCGCGCACGACGTTGGGCTTCCAGCGGGGTATGGCGCACGCTGTTTCGGGCTGCTTCGCCGAGAGCAAGCGCGATCTGACGCACGGCCTTCAGGGAAACTCGACCGGCTCCGATTGACGACTCGATACCCGCACCAGGTGCCGCGTTTCTGAGCACGTGGATGAGTTCGGCGCACGCGGTGTCCGAATCGCAATAGCCGTCTGCGGACGGCTCACTCATTCCCGATAGCGTTGAGACGGCGCGCGATGCCTCCTCCCTCAACAGTGCCGGAGGCGATCCGGGCAGGCGCGTCGCCGCCGTCAGCGTCGACAGCACCTGATCATGCACGATCCGCACGAACTCCTCTCTTGATCTGGACCACTCCTCAGCAGCAACTTCACGTTCCCGATCGGCGCGAGCGACGGCCTCCGCCTCGTTCAGTCGGCTCAGTCGTGCGCGAAGGCCCAGGAAGATGATGACCAGTGCGACGTTCCCTAGATGGGTGGGAACCAGAGTGACCACCGCCTGCGGGGCCGAGCCAGCGAACAGAGAACCAGAAAGAACGGGCAGGAACGGTGATATCAGGCCGTACGCGATAGAGACGGACGGTCGCGTTATCAGGGTGACCAAGCACACCGCGATTGGCTCGAAACTCCAGACCCACGGCACGAACTCATCCGCCGTGGTCCCGCGGTAGGCAACGAAGGAGAGCAGCAGAAGCCCCCCCGAGCCGAGAACCACCCACCACCACGCTGCGCGGACCAATCCGATCGGCAGCAGGCGTCCGAGAAACACCATAACGAAAAGCACGAGCGGAATGCTCGCAGCCAGCAGTGACCACCACTCCTCGACGTCGAAGCCTGTCGAAGCGATCTCTCGGATCTCGAGCAGCAGCAAAGGCGGTCCGCCGAAGGAGATCAGCCAGCCGATCAGTTGGTCTGGCGGCTGGTCACCGCGGACCCATCCTTTCCTTGCCACTGCACCTCCGGTGTGATCAGTCCGTCTTCCACCGCACGCTGAAACAGGGCGATCTTCGTCGGCGCCTCGCGGTCGACCATCGCATACTTCGCGCGGATCCGCCGCACATGATCCAGAACCGTCTGCCGAGAGATGAACAGCGTTGCCGCTACATGTTGTGCCGTCGCACCGGATGCATACAACGCCAGGACCTCGCGTTCTCGACGGCTCAGCCCACCTGAGACGAACTCAACATCGCCATCCAGTGCGGCGGCCCAATCCATGCTCGCCACCACCTCTCCGGCTGCTACCGCGAGTATCGCTTCGACGATCCGCTCCGGGTCCTCCGCCTTGCGGATCATTCCGTTTGCACCAGCGCGCGCAGCTTCGCGCACCAAACCAGATCGCTCACCCGAGGTGTAAGCGATGGTCTGCACACCCCGAACTGTCAGAGCCGCGATGTTCGCTGCTGGAGTGCTGTTGTCCGCAAGCGCGAGATCGAGAAGAACGACATCCAACTCTACCCGGCGGCTGAGCAATTCGGTCACTGAAGGAACAGCGGCCACTACCTCGATACCGTTGCTCGCGTTCAGGATCGCCTCGGTGCCCAGAAGCATAGCCGGATGGTCATCGATAATGCCTACACGGATGCGGCCCATGGCTCAGTCCGTGCCGACAAAGCGTTGTCGCCGGCGGTAGGGCTCATCTTTCACGGGCACCCGATTCGCGCACTCTCCAAGTAGATCGAACATCGTGGCTCCTCAGGCCTCAAGCGAATCTCTACAGTGACGAGCTGTGTCTCGATCCTATCGAGCACACGAACGTCCGCTACAGACTCAACCGCACCTCACGGGTCTGTCCGAAACAACGGTGTGCAAGGGTCCGGCTTGATCGGAAGCGAGATGGCCGTGATGGATGCTACTGATGTTGTCGAGACGATCGACCCTGTGTCGGGAGAGACCATCGATCAGAAGCAGCTCACCGAGCAACTGCTCGCCCGGGCCAAGGCGTGGGGTTCGTCCGTGGTTGGCCTGGACGGGTTGCTGTCCGGGTTGACCAAGCAGGTGTTGGAGACCGCCTGGGAAGCGGAACTGACCTAGCACCCGGGCCACGAGCACGGTGCGACGCCGTTGGGGGCTACCAGACGCCGTCCCTGATCAGGGACGGGTTCTTTGGTTTCCGGTCAGTCGGTGCGTGGCGCGTACATGATGACGGCGACCCCAGCGAGGCAGACCAGAGCGCCGATGACGTCATACCGGTCTGGTTTGAAGCCGTCGACCGCCACGGCCCAGATGAGCGAACCAGCCACGAACACGCCGCCGTAGGCTGCGAGGATGCGCCCGAAGTTGGCGTCCGGCTGAAGCGTGGCGATGAAGCCGTAGAGCCCGAGCGCGATCACGCCGGCGCCGATCCAGATCCAGCCGCGGTGTTCGCGAACTCCCTGCCACACCAACCAGGCCCCGCCGATCTCGGCGACGGCGGCGGTCACGAACAGAACGATCGACCGGAGAATGTCCATATGCGTAGTGTCTCAGGGCGACTGGCGGCGACGAACGTGCGCTGGGATGACAGGTCGGGGAATGAGCCGCCGGAAACCGGGTAAGGATGGTGGATGCCGCGACTACGCAGGGTCTCTCCCCACTCACCGGGCTGGACACGCCGACGTGCCGGACGAGGCTTCAGCTACCGCGATGAGCGAGGTGAGCCACTGCCGCTGGAGCAGGTCGAACGACTGCGCGCGCTCGCCATCCCGCCGGCCTGGCGGGAGGTCTGGATCTGCCCGCTGGAGAATGGCCATCTGCAGGCGGTCGGGACGGACGCCGCGGGCCGACGCCAGTATCTCTACCATCCGGCGTGGCGGCAGCGCCGAGACCACCTGAAGTACCAGCGGGTCGCTCGCGCCGCCCGGCTGCTGCCTGCGGTGCGCCGCCGGGTGGGAAGGGATCTGAGGCAGCCGGGAATGCCGTTGGAACGGGTTACGGCCCTTGCCGTGCGGCTGCTGGACGAGGGCTACTTCCGGATCGGGAACGATGTCTACGCCGATGCCCATGGATCGTTCGGGCTGACCACCCTGCTGCGGCGCCACGTCCGGCGTCAGGGTAAGGCGCTCCGGTTCCGGTTCACCGGCAAGTCCGGGATCGAGCACGAGGTGACGATCTCGGGCACGGAGGTTCTCCGTGCCCTGAGGATGCTCCGCACCCGGAAGGACGACAGCGAGCGGCTGCTTGCGCACCGGACGTCCGGCGGCTGGGTGGAACTGACCTCCACCGCGGTCAACGCCTATCTCGCCACCCTGTTCGACACCGAGTTCACGGCGAAGGACTTCCGCACCTGGCATGCGACCGTGCTCGCCGCGGAGTCGCTCGCCTGCAGCCCGGAGCCGGGCGACACCCGTGTTTCCCGAGGGCGTGCGATCCGGGCGGCGGTGAACGATGTCGCAGGTTACCTGGGCAACACGCCCGCGGTGGCACGGGCCTCCTACATCGACCCGAGGATCCTCGACAGCTACGAAACGGGCACCACCATCGATCCCGCTGTCGCGCGCGCCCACCGGGGCAGTAGGGGTCGTGCGGCGGCCGAAGCCGCAGTGCTGGCGCTTCTGGACGAGGTCTGACTCGTCCTCGCGCCGTCAGTGGTTGCGGAGCGCGTCGATCAGCTGTGATTTCGACATCGACGAGCGGCCTTTGATGCCGAGTTCGGCGGCGCGCTTCATCAACTCGTCCTTGGTGCGCTCGTCGTAGTTCTCGGCCTTGCCGCCCTTGCGGCCGACCGACTGTCGTGACGAACCGGCTGCGGCGTTGGCGATCCGCGCTGCCTTCTCCTTGCTGGCGCCGTCGTCGCGGAGTGCCTCGTACAGCTCCTTGTCCTTCACCGAAGGCCCCGGGTCTCGCTTGGGCATGGTGTCCTCCTTTGCTGGGGGTTTCTCGAATTCAGTGGCGAGGCAGGGTGTCCTCGTCGTCGGCGCTGGCTTCCACGAGGGTCTCCTGCACCGGGTTCTCGGGGATGAGCGCGCTCACCGCGGGATGGTTGAGGTCGAAGGTGGGGGATTCGGAGCGGAGCCGGGGCAGCCTGGTGAAGTTGAACCGCGGCGGCGGCGAGGACGTCGCCCACTCCAGCGTCCGGCCCCAACCCCACGGATCATCGACCTCGACCAGGGGGGAGTTGCGGGAGATCCACACATTCCAC
>JASGEM010000028.1:0-27847 GCA_049841235.1 Propionicimonas sp.
CTTCGTGGGGTGGTATCGGGGTCCCCGCGGAGTTGTTCGGGGGAGCGCAGCGGAGGAGAAGAACTTCGTGGGGTGGTATCGGGGTCCCCGCGGAGTTGTTCGGGGGAGCGCAGCGGAGGAGAAGAACTTCGTGGGGTGCTCATCCCAGCGCTCCCACCGCGACTCGCTCGGCCGCCTCGGCCACGGCCTTGCGCTTCATGAAGTCCACCATGGCCGGGAAGCAGTCGCGGGCAACGTGGTAGCCCATGAACACGTCCTGATGGCCGTAGCCGGGGTACACCTTCAGTTCGTGCTGGGTGCAGCCCAGATCACGCAACCGGCGATGGTTGACGATGTTGGAGTCGGTGAACACCCGGTTGTTCTCGCCGGTGGTGAACAGGATCGGCGTGGCCACCGCGCGGGCGTTCGTCCAGTAGTCGTCGGGCAAGGCGGCCAGATCCGCGCGGCCGGGCTCGTACTTGAGCGGGTGGCCGTCCGCCTCCACCATCTTGCGGACGTGGCGGTAGTAGTGCATCGAGGTGGCCCCGTAGAGGTCTCCCCCGCGTCGATGGGTGACGTCGGCGAGGTTCTCATGCTCGTACAGGGCCGGACGACCCGAACCCCACATCATCGACAGCATGTGGCATTCGGGGACGTCGCACTCGCGATGGAAGAACGAGACCGCGCGACTGAGGAGTTCGCCGGGAGTGAAGCCCGGATCCTGGCTCCAGCGCGGATTCAGGTTGGGGAAGCCGAGCACGTACTCGACCAGTCCGGGCGCGGTGCGCAGCTTCACCCGCGACCAGGCCGGCACCCGAGGGGTGAGGCCGACCGAGTTCGCCACCACCGAGGTGATGCCGCCGACCGCTCCGCCGAACAGCGAGAGCAGGAAGGAGACCGAGCCCAGGCAGTGCGCGATGACATGCAGCCGCCGGTCCGGGCCGATGTGCCGGCGGATCAGGTCGATCGCCGGCGGGTAGTCGTAGAGCGCGACATCGTCCATCGTGTAGCGGTGCGGGAACAGGTTGTAGGAATGCCGGTTGCTCATCCGCATGTCGAGCGTCCAGACGTCCCCGAATCCCTGGCCGAGCAGGTAGGAGACCAGGTTCTCGTGCTCGGGCATGACGAACATGTCGGTCGAGGTGGTCAGCCCGTGCACGATCATCACCGAATCGGCGGTGTCGTCGTGGCCGCGCTGGAACCGTTCCAGGGTCAGCCCGAGCCCGTCCGCGGTGGAGAACTGGTGGTGGCTGTGGGTGGCGTCAATGACGCCTTCGAGGGTGTACAGCGGGATCTCGCGCCGGTAGACCATGGTGGTTCCTCACTCTCGAACGAGGCGGGCTGCGTGGCGCAGGTTGGGATCGAGCAGCGCGCGCCGCTCGGCATCGGCGATCGTCCGGGTATGCATGTAGCGCAGCGCGCCGTGCTCGATGACGAGGTCGTCGAACTGCTCGACCAGGGCGGTCAGCAGGGTGTCGGGGAAGGCGCCGGGCCGGATCCCCAGCAGGAAGGTGACCTCGGCGAAGCGCTCCTCCCCCAGGTAGGGGCTGGTGATGCCCTTGACATAGCAGGAGAGGAAGGTGAAGCAGCCGTGGCGGTGCCGGAAGCCGGTCACCAGTTCCCACAGCTTGCCGACCAGAGACTCGTAGGCCGAGAGCGGCACCAGCGCGATGAGCATGCGGGTGGGATCGCCGACGGTGGTGTCGATCAGTTTGTCGGTGAAGAACTCGACGTTCTTCATGGTGGCGTACTTCGGGCTGTACAGGGTGCCGGCCATCCCCGCCAGCTTGAGCACCTTGTCGACGCTCGGTGGGACGGTTCCGGCAAGCAGCCCGATGCCATGCAACCCACCGTAGGCGACGGTGTCGGACGCCTTCTTCAGTGGCGTCTGCTCGGTGTGGCGGTACGAGGAGAACTGGCCCATGGCGCGCTTGCCGAGGTCGAGCCACATCCCGCGGGCGGCATAGACGTCGTCGCCCACCCCGGCCAGCAGGCTGCGGGTGCCGCGCAGGTAGGCGTCGAAGCCGGCGAAGCGCGCCACCTCGTTGACCAGCACCGTGCGGTACTTGTCGATGGCGATGACCTCGAGGGTTGCCTCGGTGATCACACCGGCGCGGCCCAGGCCGCCGGCGATCGCCCAGTACTCGTCCGGGTTGTGCTGCGGCCCGCAGCGGCGCACCTCGCCCTGCCAGTTGACGTACTCGAGTTCGATGACGTGCTCGATGAACAGCCCGGTGCGGTGCGAGCACGGGCTGATGCCGCCCAGCGACACGAAACCGCCCACGGTGATGTCCTTGTGGTCGCCCACCACCGGCAGGCCGTAGCCGCGTTCGGCGAGATGGTCGTCCGCGGCGGCGTTGGTGACACCGGCCTGGACGGTGATCCGTCCGGCCGCGGGATCGAAGCCGACGACGCGGTCCATCAACTGGGTGAGCAGGACGGCTCCGCCCTCGGCGAGCACCAGGTCGTTGGACGAGTGCCCCTTGGAACGGATGTGGAGGCGCTGCCCCAGGGCATTGGTCTCCTTGATCGCGGCGACCACATCGTCGGTGGAGCGCGCCAGGTACACCTTGAACGGGTAGCGAGGCATCGTGTCGGGGTCGGCCACCTTCGACCAGTCGTAGCCAAGGCCCGCGATGGAATCGTGGGAGATCTGCTGGTGGCTGTCGATCCGGCCGCGCCAGCCCGACGATGCCGTGCGCGGCGGGGCGGAGGCAGGTTCTCGCCCGGTTGCAGATCGCCCTGACGTCACCATGGCCGTTCCCCCGTCCGCTCCCCGACTACGGAGGTCCGGGCAGCCTACGACGACCCCGCCCTCGCTGGTCGTGATCTGCCGACCCTAACCAGCCGCGCCACCGCGCAGGAAGAGCGGGACGGTGGGCACAATTCCGCACCACGGTGCCAGCCTGCCGCGTAGGGCATGCCCTTGCCCCGGGCTTCGGGAGCGCGACAGGTCAGCGTCCGACGTAGCCCGCCTTTTCGACCAGCGCCTGGCCCTCGGCCGAGACCGTCCATTCGATCAGCTTCAGGACGTTCGGGTCGGTAGTGCCGGTGGTGACGATGTTCAGATCGCCGGTGAGCGGGTAGCTGCCGTCACGGATCGTGGCCACGGTCGGCTCGACACCATCGATCGCCAATAGTCTGATGTTCGGGTTCGAGTTCATCACGGTGGCGTACCAGCGGAAGGAATAGCCAATCGCACCGGTGAGATCACGGTAACCGGCGACTTCGCTGATGATCCCGCCCATCCCCGCGACCCGCTCCTCCTTCAGAGGCTGGGCGATCGCCCGGTCCTTCATCACCATCGCGAGCATCGCGGTCTGGCTGCCGGAATCCTCCGGACGCTGGAAGGCGACGATCGGTTCGTCCCGGCCCCCCACCTGGTTCCAGTTGGTGATCCGGCGGCTGTAGATGTCACGCACCTGCTCAAGGGTCAGGCCGGCGACCGGATTGTCGGTGTTCACGAAGAAGACGAACGCCTCGCGTCCGATCGGGGTGAGCTGCAGTTCCACCCCCGCCTCCTCGGCCCTGGCGAGTTGGCCCTTCGACGGCTGGGCGACGAAGATCGCGTCCGCCTCGTTGGCGATCAGTCGGTCGTAGGCGGCCGAGGTGGTGGAACAAGCCAGGTGCTGCTCAATGAAGTCGAACCTGTCCTCGTCGTCCAGTCCGGCGGGAAGCCGGTAGATGGCCTGCCCCATCGCGGCGTACACCGGGTAGAGCGCAGTCGCGCCGTCCAGCCGCGGATGGTCGGAGTCGATCCGGAGGGTTGCCGGTTGGTCGGGGATCACCAGGCGGTTGCCCGGTTCGAACGGACGGTACTCCCACAGATCCACCTCATCGGACATCGACGGCTCACCGCTCAGCAGGATCGCATTCGCCACGTGCTGGCCCAGCTGCACTCCGGCGACCGCCAGCAAGGCGGTGCAGCTGACGACGACAACCGCCAGGCCGCGCCCACCTGAAGGGAAGGGAGGCCGGCGAGCGCCGATGGCGAAACCTGCGACCGAGGCGGCCAGAACGGTGGCCAAGGTGATCGGGACCAACAGCGGCGATCCGGCGAACAGCACCGAGAGACTCAAGAACAGGTACGGCAGAGCCGGGAGCAGGAAGATATCCAGCGTGTCCCCCAGCCCCCCGGTGATGCCATAGGTGACCACCCAGAAGAGCAGGAACGCTCCCGGCACGATCGCGACCGGCAGCAACGCCGGAAGCCAGCCGGCCGGCCGATCCGCCCGTCGTCCCCACGCGAACCACAGCGGAAAGACCGGCACCGCAGCAATGCCCGCCCCCGCGACCCAGGTCCACGCCGGGGATTCGATCGCGCCGGCTCCCAGCACCACGAGGACGGAGACCAGCACCGGCACTGCGAGCAACCCCAGCGACACAGTCTTGATCTGGTACTTCACGGCCGAGGACAAGCCGCCTCCTTGGGCTGGTCGGGATCGCGTCGAGCCTAGCCGTCAGCGACGTCGTCGTCCGGCGAACTGGACAAGCGCTCGTCCGACGTCTCCGGTTGGTCGGGCTGAGCGTCATCGAACTGGAACTGCCGGTCTGCGACGGTACCCGCCACGGCTCCCCGGTCCGCGGCACGATCATCGTCGTCCCCGCCACCCGCGATCCCTGGGGCCGGTTCCCCGAACCGGGCGTGATCATCGAGGAGCCATGGGCGACGCGATACCGTCAGCCATCGGCCGAAGTCATACAAACGCGCAGCGCCCCCGCCAGGACTCGAACCTGGGACCGACAGATTAGAAGGCTGCTGCTCTATCCGCTGAGCTACGGGGGCCCCGTCCGATCGTATCCTTCACCGGCTGTCGGCCGTGCACGTGGCCGAAGCGGGGTCAGTCGCCCACGGCGTCCCGGGCGCGCTGGACGATCAGCGGGTCGACGTGGTCGACCACCGCGTGATCCTTGCCGTCGTAGTCGAACTGGCTGAGGAAGTAGCGCATGGCGTTCAGCCGGGCCCGCTTCTTGTCATTGCTGCGCACGGTGATCCAGGGGGCGTGATCGGTGTCGGTGCCGGCGAACATCGCCTCCTTGGCCTCGCTGTAGACGTGCCAGCGGCCCAGGGACTCGAGATCCATCGGCGAGAGCTTCCAGCGTCGTACCGGGTCAATCTGCCGGATGGCGAACCGGGTGCGCTGTTCGCGCTGGGTGACCGAGAACCAGAACTTGGTGAGGTGAATGCCTGCGTCGATGATCATCCGCTCGAACTCCGGCACCTGCTTCATGAACACCTGGTACTCGTCGTTGGTGCAGAAGCCCATCACCCGCTCGACACCGGCCCGGTTGTACCAGGAGCGGTCGAACAGCACGATCTCGCCCTCGGTGGGGAAGTGCTGGATGTAGCGCTGGAAGTACCACTGCCCCTGCTCGCGGCTGGTCGGGGTGGCCAGCGCGACCACCCGTGCCGCCCGCGGATTGAGGTGCTCGGTGAACCGCTTGATGGTGCCGCCCTTGCCCGCCGCGTCGCGTCCCTCGAAGACGATGATGTGACGCGTCCCCATGTCCTGGCCCCAGTACTGCAGCTTGAGCAGTTCCACCTGCAACTGGTACTTCTCGTGCTCATAGGTGTCGCGATCGAGGAGTTCGTCGTAGGGGTAGTCCTCGCGCCAGGTCTCCACTGCCCGGCCACCCGGATCGATCAACTCGGGATCTGCGCCGTGGGCATCGCCGACCGTGTAACCCTCGGCCAGCAACTGGTCGATGTACTCCCGCAGGTTCACATCGGCGTCGGGCACGATGCTCTCAAGATCGGACGGACCGGACATCACACCCTCCTCGCCCGCCTCCGGCGGCGGATAGCTTCACTCTAGGGGCACAACCCGGAACGTACGAGAACCCCGCCGGACCCAGGAACGAGCAAGAACGCAGCACATCGACGCCCCCTCCCGCACCGGCGCGCCCAACGTCGACAACGGCGACCGATGCAGCGCGAGCCTCCGGCGGGGGTGCTGGCAGGGCCGAGGAAGCCTGCCGACACAACCGTGCTCAGGTGCCCCGCGGCACGCTGGGCGGAGCGGACTGGCCAGCGCCGGCCGGTGAGGCGGAATACAGTGGTGGCCGTGAATGACCTGCTGGTATGGATCGACTGCGAGATGACCGGGCTCGATCTCACTGCCGATGCCCTCATCGAGGTCGCCGCACTGGTGACCGACGCCGAACTCAACGTCCTCGGTCCGGGCGTGGACGTGGTGATCCGGCCCAGCGACGAATCGCTGGCACAGATGGGCGACTTCGTCCGCGAGATGCACCGGAAATCCGGGCTGCTGCCGCTGCTGGAGACCGGGATCGCGCTGCCCGAGGCCGAGGAACGGGTGCTCGCCTACGTCCGTGAGTTCGTTCCCGAGCCCCGTAAGGCACCGCTGGCCGGCAACACCGTCGGCACCGACCGCACGTTCCTGGTCCGCGACATGCCCGCGCTGGAGAGCCACCTGCACTACCGCAGCGTTGACGTCTCCAGCATCAAGGAACTGGCCCGGCGCTGGTTCCCCCGGGCCTACTACAACACCCCCGACAAGACCGGCAACCACCGCGCGCTGGCCGACATCGCCGAGTCGATCGAGGAACTGCGCTACTACCGCGAGGCGATCTTCGTCGACCCACCCGGACGGCCCACCCTGGAGTTGAAGACGATCGCCTCCCGCCACCAGGCCGCGGTCGTGAGCGCGCTCAACGCTGGCGAGGATGTCCCTTCGTCCTGACAGCCCAGCCGCAGCCGCATCAGATGGCTCACGGTGGAGGCCATCCGGCACCGCGTCCGCAGCAAGGGCTTGTCCGACTGTCAGCGCCACGGATCCATCCCCCTCGTTCCGATCGCGCTCACGAGCAGGCTCGGCGACTTCTCGTCCTCGGATTTCTCGGGACAGGGTGCAAGCGGCTAAGCTTTCCTAGCCGTCAGCGACGGCGGCGATGGTGGGTATAGCTCAGCTGGTAGAGCACCTGGTTGTGGTCCAGGATGTCGCGGGTTCGAGTCCCGTTACTCACCCCAAACGGGTCAGGTTCAAACTTGTGGCCTCGGGACCACCTTCAGATGATGTTGTGCTCCCGATCGGCGTCTTCGCATGAGCGGCCCAGGTGAGCGCGTCGGCTTGGAGTTCGGGGTCGCACAGGGCGTCGAACGGGGTTGCGTAGCCGACTCGGATGTCGTTGTCCTCATCGATGTCGATCCGCTGGAAGAAGGCCTGGCCATCGCAGTCCTCGGCCCGATTCGATGAAAGCGGGCCAGGACGTCTACTTACGTCTCTCGAAGAGGTTCTTGTGATCGGCCACTTGAAGTGCGCCACGGGACGACTCAGGTGTCGTGCTGTCCGTGGAGCCTTCAGAACCAGACCAGCACAGCCTTCTGGCCGCCACGCGTCGTGGACCATTTCACCCCTGCTGCGTCTCTTCGATCCAGCAATGCCTCCGACCTGGCAATCGCCGCCTCAAGCACGAATCCTGACTAACACCGAGCCACGCCCGGAGTTCGTTGACTGAGGTCATCGCTCGATCCGGAGATAACCGGATCATCGCCATGCGTAGTCTTGTTTATACTGACTTCGGCGTGCAGGATGGTTGAATGGTGGATCATCTACGGCAGCGTCGCCTCAGGTTAACGGGCATCGGTCTTTTCGCAGTTGCGGCAGGGCTGATCGTCTGGCAGTCCCTTCGGTACAGCGCACGCATTGACGAAGTCGACAATGGGTTCGGGTACCTGGTTCCACTCGATTTCGTTCTGATTGGTGCCGCGATCGCCGGCGTCGTCGCAGCTGTGGTGATCCTTCGTCGACTCGACTAGAAGAGGACGAAGCAAGGACTACCCAAACCATCGTAGGAGGCAAGGACTACCCAACCCACCGTAGGTTGGCGGTGTTCGCGATTGCGCTGCCGCTGCTCACGACCCTTGCGGACCCGGCTTCGGTGGCCGTGGCTGACGCGGACGCTGATGCCCGGCACGTGATCGCGCAAGTCGACAGCGCGCTGAGTAACCGAGCGGCAGCGACCAGCAAGGATGGCTTGGCTTTTCACGATTCCTAAGGCGATACGATCCGCCCCTTGCGGACAACAGCAGCGAAGTCACGCTAAGTAGGGCAGACATCCGTTGAATCTCGTTCAGCCTGCCGCACGCTAGGGCGGGAGCCGTGAAGTCACAAAGGGAATCAGCGTCTACAAAGATGGGGACGGATCGCGCAGAGCCCCCGATCAGTGAAGACTGATGGCACAATCCAGGTGGTATCGAACATCGACGAATAGACGGCACCTATGGAATTCGAGTGCACCTTCAACCTTCCCTCGGGTGCCTCTATGGCCGAAGTCAATGGCAACGTCGTCATCACCGACTCCTCAGGCGCCTGGCTGGCCGGGGTACTCTCCTCGCAGGCTGTGGACGCTAACGATGAGATCGCTCAGTAGGACTCCCGCCGACTGGCGGCTCACTCGCCCGTCCAGGCGAAGGCGCCGAGATCGCCATGCGCCGCACCAGCCAACCGATTCCAGAACAGTGTCAGCCACGATGGAGCCTGTCTGGGACGGTCTTCATGCCTTGATCCATGACTTTCACTGGACTCAACCGCGCCGTTGAGCAGAGCCGGGGCCTCTGACCGACGGGTTGCTTGATGCGGCGGTGGGCGCCAGCGTGGTAGAGGCCAGTGACCTTGACTGGAAGTCCGCCCTTCCACCTGCCAAGGGACTGCCGCAGACGAGATTTCCGAACGACGTGGCCACCACGGCGAACAGCGGTGGAGGCCTGATCGTGTTCGGGATCCATGAGTCACAGAAGACCGCAACTGAATGGGGCGATTTCGTGGCGCTCGTTCGGAGTGCGGCAGAGGCACCAACAACGACGAGTGCGACCTACGTGTCAGGATCGAGTGGACAGACGACCATCCACTCTCGATCTTCACCATCAGTCCCGGCTACCCCCATGACGATTCCTCGACGCCACTCCACACATGCACCGCTGTCGACATGTCCGTGAACCCGGCCGCGTCCGAGTTCGCTTCCACTGGTACGTCCACAACCTGACCCAAGACTGTGTGAACCAAGGCGGCATCTCAAACCTCCGGAAGATCCAACCCCCCGGATCGAGAAGGCCAGACGGAGCAGCCGTGACTCGTCCACCTCGACCCGAGCTACCCACCTGTTCCGCCGGCGCCTCCTAGACGAACCGCGGTTCTTGTGAGTCGAGTTCGGACAGCGTCAACTCCGGATGCTCGATCACCCCATCACGTCCGGTCGAGAATGACGATTCCACCCGGCAACTCCTGCAAGCCGAGTTCACCCAGCCAAGCGATCTCATCCGGTCTACAGTCGGTGTGAACCTTGAACACCGTGGGATGATCACGACGGACAGCCTCGATAGCCTCTCGCACGAGTTCCGATCGAATGGCGCCATCCGGATCATCTGCCGCGGTGCGGTCAACCAGGAATGCGTGGACGAAGCCGTCCCATGCCACGTTGATCCACGCGCGCAGTGTGTGCCCGTCATAGCCGGCAACCCAGGTCAGGCTCTGATCAAGGATGCGCTGGAAGTCGACTGACATGGTCTTGTTGTACGCGCGCCCGAACAGGCCGTTGAGGTCGTCGTTGGTTAGCGAAGGACGCACGCGGTATTCGATGGGAGACATTCCTTGACCTTATCACTAGAATGGCAGATCTGAAATGGTAGTTTCCCTAGCGCTGGTGCTGCCGGATTGAGTCCTCCAGCATCTGGGCCCCAGCACCCGGGTTGAGCGGGGGGCGGTACCGGCCTGCCTGGATCACGACGGGCTCCACAAAATGCTCATGGAGGTGGTCGACGTACTCAATGGCGCGACCATCGCGCTTTCCGGACACCGCTACGTAGTCGAACATGGCGAGGTGCTGGACGACTTCGCAGAGTCCGACGCCTCCCGCGTGCGGGCAGACCGGGATCTCGAACTTGGCGGCGAGGAGCAGGATCGCGAGGTTCTCGTTCACCCCAGCGACCCGGGTGGCATCAAGCTGGAGGACCTGGAGCGCGTCGGCCTGCAGGAACTGCTTGAACATGACACGGCCCGAGTTGTGCTCCCCGGTGGCCACTGGAATCGGTGCGATTGCCTCGGCGATTGCGGCGTGCGAAAGAACATCGTCGGGATGAGTCGGCTCTTCCACCCAAGCTAGGTCGAACTCTGCCAGGGCGCGAATCCAGTCGATCGCCTCCTGGCGATCCCAGCGCTGGTTCGCATCCACCGCGATGCGGACCACCGGTCCGACCGTTTCGCGTGCGATTCTCAGCCGTCGGCGATCATCCTCAAGACTCGCTCCGACCTTCAACTTGATCTGGTCGAACCCTTCATCCACAGCCTGGCGGCAGAGTCGCGCGAGCTTGTCATCGCTGTATCCCAGCCAACCGGGAGTCGTGGTGTACGCGGGATAGCCATCGGCCACTAGCCAAGCCTCCCGGTCAGACCGCCCACTCTCCGCACGCGTCAGGATGTCCAGTGCCTCTGAAGCCGTCAGCGCATCCGAAAGGTAGCGAAAGTCCACGAGTCCTACGAGTTCTTCGGGTGGCATTTCTGCAAGAAGCCGCCACAGCGGTTGCCCAGCTCGCTTTGCCTTGAGGTCCCACAGCGCGTTGATCACCGCGCCGGTAGCCATATGCATGACGCCCTTCTCCGGGCCGAGCCAACGCAGCTGCGAGTCCCATACGAGTTCCCGCCAGAATCCTCCGAGGTCGCTGAGAAGGGCCTCGACATCGCGGTCGAGAAGCCGTGACCGGAGGCTCTCGATCGCGGCCGTTTGGACGTCGTTGCCACGTCCGATCGTGAAGACGAAGCCATGTCCGGCGTCACCTGCATCGGTCTCGATGGTGAGGTAGGCGGCCGAGTAGTCCGGGTCCGGGTTCATAGCGTCGGAGCCGTCCAGGAGCATAGAGGTGGGGAACCGCACGTCAGCCGTGCGGATTTGGCTTACTCGACTCATCTGGCTTCCTTCCGGCTGGCTAGTGGCAGCACCAGCTGGCCATCGATACGGCGCGGGATGTCCACGGGGCCGTCCCGCAGGTCGTCTGGGAGCAGTTCAGCCGGCGCGGACTGCCAGGCCTGCGGCCGGAGGAATCGACGGATAGCTGTGGCACCAACCGAGGTGTGCAGCGTGTTGGTCGACGGCCACGGCCCGCCATGGTGTTGGGCCCAACTGACGCGGACCCCGGTCGGGTAGCCGTTGAAGACAACGCGGCCGGCGCGGTCCTGTAGCTGCCGAAGCAGGTCGGTGACGACAGCGAACTCCTCGGGTTCCAGATGGAGTGTCGCGGTCAGGGACCTGGGAACCAGCGCCAAGGCATCGCCGAGCAGGTCTAGCGAGTCGTACCGGACCACGACCAATAGCGGTCCGAAGGCCTCCTCGGTCGCCGTCTCGGTGAAATCGGCGAGGTCCAGCTGAAGCATTCGCGCAGCGGCCGAGATTCCGACCCCGCTTCGGCCAGTTGCGGCAAGCGTGGCGCGGCCTTCGGTCATCAGGCGTTCGCCTACCTCGGTGAAGGATGTGTGGATCCGTGCGTTGAGCAGCGGGTGCGGGTCGGTGGCGGACACCCAGGCAGCAAGCTCGTTCACCAGCTGGTCGCCTGCGCCGCTCTTCGGTATGAAGGCGAGGCCAGGTTTGGTGCAGAGTTGCCCGCCGGAGGAGGTGAACGAGTCGTGCAGCCCTGCCGCGATCTTGTCGGCACGTGCGCTCGCCGCTCCGGGGGTGACGATGAGAGGATTGACGCTGCCAAGCTCGCCGTGGAAAGGGATGGACTCAGCACGCGACTCAATGCTCTGCAACAAAGTCTTTGCTGCAGCATGGGAACCGGTGAAGCCGACGGCGCGAATCCTCCCCTCCGTAACGAGGTGAATCCCGGCAGGCTGCCCGTAGACGATCCCCAATAGGCCATCTGGGGCATCGGACTCGCGTGCCCCGCGGCGCAGTGCCTCAAACGCGAGTCGCGAGGTTAAGGGGTGGGAGCTGTGCGCCTTCACGACGACCGGGCAGCCGGCGGCGATGGCGGAGGCGGTGTCGCCGCCCGGTACGGAGAATGCGAATGGGAAGTTGCTTGAGCCGAAGACCGCGACTGGGCCCAGTGGAACGAGCATCCGACGGATGTCCGGCATGGGGCCGAGCGGAGTCTGCGCGGCGTGATCGATGGCGGCCTCAAGGTAAGAGCCCTCGCGCAGCACATCCGCGAAGAACCGCAGTTGGAACACTGCCCGAGCAAGCTCACGTTGAAGCCTGACCGGCCCGAGGCCAGTCTCCCGGTCCGCGATGGCGACCAGCGCCTTGTGATCCTGTTCGAGGTGTCTGGCAAGCGAGTCAAGCAATGCCGCTCGATCCCCCCGCCGCATGCCGGCAAGCTGGGCGGCCGCGTTGCTGGCTCGCTGAACCGTCTCGGTGACGGCACGCTCGGACGTGACTTCGATATCTGTGATCGTGCTTATGCCCGTCTTGGGGTCCGTGGTCTGCAAGGTCATCCGATCCCCCTTTCGGACAGGTTCCGGTAGAGCGCGGCGATTCCGAACGTCCATGGATCGCACGCACCGGTGGGTCGCACGCGGTTGACCAAGCAACCGAGCCGCCTGGAGAAGATTCGAACAAGGTCGCCGTCGCGATGGGTGAAGCCGCGACCGGTCTCCTCCCGGTCTTGCACGGGAGCAAAGAGAGTCCCCAGATAAAGCGCCGCACCGTCCGGGTACTGGTGTCCTGAGAAGAGCTGTGTTGCAAGGTCGCCTGGGTCGCGGCTGATCTCGGTCATCGTCGACACGGCGTCTAGCCGGAACCCATCGGTCCCCTCCACAGCAAGGCCCACGCTCTCCGTTCGAATGTCGTCCATCCCGAACCGCGCATCGAAGAGCCGGATGAACGGGCCAACCGCCGCGGAGCAATTGCTGTCCTTCGCCTTGCCCAGCAAGAGCGCCGAGCGACCCTCGATATCGCGGTGATTCACGTCGTTGCCAAGGGTCGCGCCCGCCACAGTGCCGTGCGAGTTCACCACGAGCACGATCTCTGGCTCAGGATTGTTCCAGGCCGAGGTTTCCAGGACGCCGATATCCGAGCCAGTGCCGACGGCGGCGAGAACGGGCGCCTTGGTGAAAAGTTCGGCATCAGGACCGATGCCAACTTCCAGGTACTGGCTCCACAGCCCCGCCCCGATCAGATGGGCCTTCACTCGCGCGGCCTCCTCGGACCCGGGCCGCAACTCCTTCAACTCCGTCCCAATCAGAGCAGTGATCCGTTGCCGGAGCTCCGCCGCGGGGCGTGGATCACCTCGCGAGTACTCTTCGATCACCCGCTCGATCATCGACACCGCAAAGGTCACCCCGGCCGCCTTCACCACTTGCAGATCGATCGGAGCCAGCAACCAGGGCCGGGAGCGGCCGCGCAATGGCCATGCCGTGTTGGCCGCCACCTCATCGAGGTCACCGATCAGCCTGCCGTCCCGTTTGACAGCGGCCACAGGCTCCTGCTCCTCAAGAAGGTCCCTGATGGTGGGGAACCGTGGGGTCAGGTCCACCAGGTGGCGGCCGCGCACGGACACCACCACCGGACCACCGACACGAGGGTCCCACACCCTCCCCACCAGACAGGCATCCTCGGCGTCCACCGGCAGAAGACCAGGCGTGTTCACGATGAAACCCGACGGCCACGGAACCGGTACTGGCCCGGTTCCACGCTGACTTCAACCGAACTCTCACCGGAGCGGAGGATCCTCAGGCCGCTGGCGGTGAGTTCCTGATCTCCTGCCAGGGCTCCAGCGGGCTGGAACGGAAGCACCACTGTCGCAGGCATTCCAGGGGGCACTTCGACAGAGACGGTGATCTCCTCGCCGACCCGTGACCAGGCGCTCGATACTCGGCCGCGAGGTGTCTCGTAGGAGGCAGTCACGGACGTGAGGGTGCCGCCGACCCGCGGGGCGATGCGCAGACCGCTGAATCCTGCGGAGCCGGCATCCTGCCCGATGCCGGCGGCGTACTCATACAGCCACTCTCCGACCGAACCCAGGCAGTAGTGGTTGAACGAGTTCATCTTCGCGGCCTGGAAGCCTCGCTCTTCTGTCCAGCCGTCCCACCGTTCCCAGATGGTCGTCGCTCCTTGGCGGACCGAGTAGAGCCACGAGGGGTACTCATCCCGCTCCAGGAGGGCGTAGGCGAGGTCCGTCCTGCCGATGTCGGAGAGCACCGGGCAGAGCAAGGGCACCCCGACGAAGCCGGTCGTGAGACTAACACCGCGCTCTTCGATGGTGCGCACCAGATGCGCCGCCAGCTGCTGTTGCAGTTCAGGAACGAGGTGAAACCTGAGAGCGAGCAGGTACGCCGTCTGCGTGTCACCCTTCAAGCGGCCGTCGGACTGGACGAACTCCGCTCGGAACGCAGCGCGGATGCGCTCCGCCAGGCGGGTGTATCTGATCGTCTCAGCATCCCGGCCGAGGACTGCTGCAGCCTGTGCCACCAGGCTCGTGCTGTGGGCGAAGTACGCCGTCGCGATCAAGTCGCGTGGGGTTTCGACGTCGAGCTGCAGCCAGTCACCGTAGTTGTTGCCCACCCGCCGGCGCCAGATCAGGTCGGGGTTGTTGGCTTCGAGAAAGCTCGTCCAGCGTTGCATCGATTCCCACGACTCCTCGAGAATCCGACGGTCGCCATAGACCCGATACAGATGCCAAGGGATGATCACTCCAGCGTCGCCCCAGGCCGGAGCTCCCTCGGTGAGGATGGTGATCTTCGGCGCCACGTCAGGAAACGACCCTTCCGACGTCTGCGCGTACCGGACATCCCGCATCCAGCGCTCCATGAAGGCGAGTACATCGGCGTTGTATGCGGCTGTCGGAAGAAACACCTGGACGTCGGCGGTCCAGCCCAGACGCTCGTCGCGCTGCGGGCAGTCGGTCGGCACCGCGACGAAGTTGTCTCGCTGACCCCATCGGATGTTCTGCTCGAGTTGGTTCAACTCCGCGCTGGAGGTCTCCAGGGTTCCCGCCCATGGGATGTCATTGCGGAGTACCAGTGCCGTCACGTCTGTCGGATCCGGTGCCGTGCGGGTGCCGTTGATCTCGAGATAGCGGAAGCCGTGCGAGGCGAAGGCCGGCTCGAACTCGTAGGGAACCCCGGCGCTGATGAACCAGTCTGTAGCTTCGGCGGTTCGGAGGTTCTCAAGATAGAGCTCGCCATCGTCCAGGATCTCGGCGTAGCGGAAGCGGACGACCGTTCCGGCCGGTTCATCGATCCTGACCCGGATCCTCCCCGAGATGTTCTGACCGAAGTCGACGATGTATCCCTGCGATCCAGGCTCCACCGAGATCGCGTTGAGATGTTCAACGGCGCGGATTGGGTCGTCAGGCATCGCCGCAAGAGTCTGAAGGCTGTCCGGACCTACCACCGCTGGCGTCCACCATGAGTCGTCGTATCCTGCGGTGGTCCAGTCACCCAGGTTCTGGCGCGCGTCGACGAACTCGCCCATCAGCAAGTCGCTGTACCTGATCTCCCCGTCGGCATAGCGCCAACCCTCGCCCGTCGTCACCCACTCGACAGCGTCCCCGTCGTGGTCGATGACCAGCTGCGCCCAGGCTTGTGGGTATCGTCCCCAGTGATACCCCTGTTCCCGGCGATCGCTCCCGACGAATCCGCTCCACCAACCGTCGCTGAGCACGATGCCCAGGACGTTGTCGCCCTCGGTGACCTGAGCCGTCACATCGAAGGTCTGGTACAGGACGCGGTCGTTGTAGTCCGTCCAGCCGGGTGCCAGCTCGCAGTCGCCGACGCGAGCACCGTTGAGATAGGGCCGGTACAGGCCGCGAGCAGTGGAATAGAGGCGGGCTCGACGAACCGGGCGGGTGACAGTGAACACCTTCCTGAAGTGTGGTGCCGGCGATAGACGCCGCGTTGCCAGGCTGGGCGTCGAGAAGCTCGGTGGGTCGATCGCTCGGTCGCCGTCGACGACTCGGTGAATCCAGTTGCCCCTGCGATGATCCGGATCGATCAGACCCGCCTCGAACCACGCACTGCCGCCGGCATGAGGGCCCGCCACCTCATCGCCGCCGAGCTCCAGCTCCCAGGCATATCGAGTGCGCGAGTTCACGATGCCCTCGGGAACCACCAGCATGGTGGCCGCAGTCTCGACCCGGCCGCTGTCCCACACCACTCGATCACCCTCGCGAAGGATGACCCGTGCCCAGGTCTGGCGAGCGCCCCGCTCCGTGGATCGCAATCTCCAGGTCAACCGAGGTTGGGAGCTTTCCACGCCTAATGGGTTGCTCCGATACTCGGTACGAAGGTCGTATGCGGACAGGTGCGCGGACATGAGTTTCCTTTCGGTATTCGCGTGATGGAGCGAGCGGGCAGTTCACCAGGACGGCGGGATCTCAGGCAGCAGGAGTCGACGTTGCGTCGCGCCAGGCTCGTAGCAGTCGGCGATCAATCGCTCCACGACGGTGTCCAGCGAGGCATCGTCGGCTGCGGACATGAGAGCACCGATCCTCCCGGGCCTCGTCGTGCTGATGACCGGCAGGAGGTGGCGACCTGCGGTCGCGAGCCAACGGATGACGATTGACTCGGCGGTTCGTCCCGACTCCACGGCAAGACACCGGACCGCTTCACGTCGGCGGCGCGAAGCCGGATGAGCCGAGTACAGACTGGGGCTGGCCTCGATGCCTTCGAAGTACCCACTCGCGAGCGCACCCCACGCATAGAACGGGATCGCGCGCTGCAACAACGCGTCGTGCGTCGCTGGGTCGAAGGACGAGACCAAGCCTGGAAGCCTGGCGGGTCCGCGGGGTACCGCCAGGCCGAAGTGGTTGCTCAACGAGAGCTGATCCTCTTCGCTCAGCGCGAGCGCATACCTTGCTGCCGTCCAGTTCGATACGCCGATTCGGGCAGTCAGTCCGCTGGCCCGCACGGCACGCAACCCATCCAGAAGACCGCCGACTGTGAGCTGCTCGTCATCACGATGGATCAGGTACTCATCGAACCGATCGACACCGAGAGCCTGCAGGCTCGCCCGCGCGTCAGCGAGGAGTTCTGCCCCGGTTGTCCGAGGTGCCCAGGAGTCGAGGTCGGGATGGCCGCCCTTGCCGACGATCCGCACCTCGTCACGGACCCCGGAACTGCGCAGCCAGGCTCCGAACACCTGCTCGCTGACCCCGCCGCGGTAGACCCGGGCGGTATCGAACCACCGTCCACCGGCGGCAAAGAACTCGTCATACACCGGACCGGCAAGATGCAGATCGGTCAGTCGTGAGGTGCCCAGGACGACGCGTGCGGCACCAAGCGGAGGGAGCATCTCAGCCTTTCGTCCCGAGGCTGAATCCCTGCATGATCCGTCCCTGCAGAGCGAAGAACGCCACCAGCACGGGGAGCATGCCGATGATGAGGCCGGAGAAGACCACCGGCCATACGGTCGTGAACTCGCCGACGAAGCCATAGATCGCTACCGGGATGGTCTGGCTCTCGCTGCCGCCGAGATACAACAGCGGTGACATGAAGTCGTTCCAGATGAGGATCACGTTGAGTATCGCGGCTGTCGCGGTGACCGGTCGCAGCAGTGGGAACACGATACGCATGAACGCCTGGAACGGCTGGCAGCCGTCGATGAGCGCGGCCTCTTCGTAGTCGCCCGGCAGCGCACGCAGGAAGGAGACGTAGAGAAAGGTCGTAAATGGCACCTGGTGCCCGCCGTACAGCAGGATGAGCGACCAGATCGTCCCAAGCAGCCCAAGGGAGTTGAAGGTCTGGTACAGCGGGATGAACGCGAGCTGGAAAGGTAGCAGCAGCCCGATCATGAAGAGGAGATACACACCCCGCGACCACCGGGAGGTGATGCGCGCGAGGGGATAGCTGGCCAGAGCCGAGATGGCTATGATCAAAGCGAGACTGAGTACTGTCACCAAGAGGCTGTTCGCCATCGCTCGCCCGAGGTTCGCGGTCTCCCAAGCAGTGACGAAGTTGTCCAGAGTGGGCGTCAAGGTGGGAACCAGAGGTGAGCCAGGACTCCTCACCGGTCGGACCGCGATATTGACGAGCAAATAGACCGGCACCAGGAACCCCAGTGCGGCCAGCACCATGCCAACTTCGAGCAGAGCGACCCGCCAGGTGTAGCGCTTCATCAGCCGACCTCCCTGGCTCGGTTCATGCGCACCTGAAGGGCCGACACGGGCAAGGCGATGACCGTGAGGAGAACCGCGAGCGCGATGCTGTAGCCGTACTGCCCGAACGTGAAGGCATTCTGGAAGATGAGGGTCGACAGGGTATGCGTTGCCGTGCCCGGGCCTCCCCCGGTCATCACCCACACGACATCGAACTGCTTGAGGCCAGCGATCAGACTCAGCAAAAGATTCACGGCGAGCGCGGGTCCCAGGAGAGGCAGTTTCACCGACCAGAAGGTCCGCAGCGCACCTGCCCCGTCGACCGCGGCCGCCTCGACGACCTCGTTCGGAATGGACTCGAGCCCGGCCAGGAAGATGACCATCGAGTAGCCGGCGAACTGCCAGACGATCACGATCATGACGCTCCACAGTGCGAGCCGGTAGTCACCGAGCCAGCTGACGGTGACATCAGCTCCGACCGCCTGAAGCGCCGCAGCGATCGCGCCATTCGGCGCATACATGAACTTCCAGACGTACGCCGTGATCAGGGGTGTGACCACAGCCGGGGCGAAGAACACCACGCGGAGAGCGCGCCCGGACTTGATCCTGCTCGACACGCCCAACGCCAGAAGGAGACCGATCACGTTCTGCACCACCGTGACGCAGAGGGCGATCAGCACAGTGTGCACGATCGCGTCCTTGGCCACCTGGTCATCCAGGATCGCAGCGAAGTTTGCCCAACCGACCCAGGTTTGCTCCGAACTGAATCCGTCCCAGTCGGTGAACGCTGCAATGACACCCCGAGCAGAGGGGACGATGGTGACGAAGAGGTAGAAGACGGTGGCCGGGATCACGAACCACCACACCTGCTTCGACCGGATGGGTCCAGCGCCGGGCGAGCGCCCCACACCCGTCGTACGCACCGAGAGCCCGCGTTTCGAAGCGGAACTGTCAGCGGGTGACTGCCTCGATGTCGGTGGCATAGACAAGGCCGATCTCCTTCCGGATGCGGTCCAGAATCCGCATCGTTACGAGCGTTCCCTCAAGCGGCACCAGTTCGCTCTCCAGCCTGCCCGACTGCAGGCATCGCACCACCTCGCTGGCCTCCTCGGAGTAGCCATTGCCCACCGGTTCGAAGGTCACCGTTTCCGGATCGTGCCCCGCACGGTAGATCGTGAACTCGGGCATCCAGTGGATCTGACGGGGGACATCGATCCAGCCGGTCGTCCCCGAGACGTACGCATGGGCGGGATGGCCACTGGATACTCCCATCACGTAGGAGCAGGCCAGGACAGCGGTCGCGCCACTGTCGTACCGAAGGATGGCCGTGGTGGCCTGGTCGATCCCGCGGTCATCGATATTGCCCCAGGCGCTGACTCCCTCCGGCTCGCCGACATCCGCCAGCACCTGGTAGGCAATGCTCAGCGGGTAGACGCCTATCTCGAGCAGCGCGCCCCCTCCAAGCTCTGGCTGCTGTGATCGACGATCCGGGAAGCTGCCGATCGGGGCGAGGTACGCATTGACGACCCTGACGTCGCCGATCTGGCCCTCACGGATCCGCCGGGTCATTTCGATCGACGCGGGGTGGGTACGACTCCACAGTGCCTCCATCAGGAAAACGCCGTTCTCCTTCGCAACTGCCACCATGTGCTCAGCCTGTTGCGAGTTCATCGCGAATGGTTTCTCGACAAGCGCTGCTTTGCCCGCCCGCAGTGCCAGTAAGGCGTGCCGATAGTGCTCTGGGTGTGGCGAAGAGATGTACACCACGTCGATGTCCGGGTCTGCGACGAGTTCCTCGTAGCTACCGTAGGCGCGCTCGATCGCGAACTGCGCGGCATAGGCCTGCGCCCGATCCAGTGACCGTGATCCCACGGCCAGGACCTCAGCGTCGGGCACGAGTGCCAGATCGGCGGTGAACTTCCTCGAAATGCTGCTCGGCGCGAGAATGCCCCAGCGGATGGTCCTGCCCATGTTTGCGATACTCCTTGCTCTGATATGCGGGGGTTGGCTCGTCGCTTGCGCTGATCATGTGCGGCGGCGACGAAGTTCTGCTTCTAGTCGCCCCAGGCGTCATCCATCGCCTTGGCCACGTCCGCTGGCCCTACGAGACCACCCAGCATCTCCTGCGTCTTGACGATCCAGGCGGTGCGGATATCCGGGTTCGGGAAGAGTTGATCGGGAACCGGGAAGGTCTTGCCGTCGGCCGCGAACTGAAGCGCCAGCGCAGTTCCGGCGCTCGGCTCATAGAGATCATTCGGTAGCGCAGGCGGCTGCTGTGCCGCATCCGCGTACTTCACGACGTTCTCGGGCTCCATCAGGTAAGCGATGAACTCCTTGGCAAGATCCGGATGCTCGGTCTCCGCGTTGATCGAGAAGCTCGATCCGAGCGCAACCGCCATGCGGGTGTCGTCGGCGTTGTCGGTTCCCGGGAAGGCCTGAGCGGTGATGGTCGGACCACCCGCGGCGAGTTCCTCAACCTGGCGGAACGTGATCGAGTGCGCGAACATCGCGAGCGCGTCGCCCGTCGCGACCTGTGACTTCGCCGCCTCGATATCGGTCGCCAGCGGATCACGGAAGCATCCGCGATCATTCATCTCCTGCACTCGCGCGAACACGTCGACCCAGCCCGACTCGGCGAAAGTCGCCTCACCGGCAACCCGCCGCTCCAAGAAGGTGGGATCCTGGCGATCGACCAGTGTCGGGGTGAGCAGGAACGGCAACATCTGGTTCTGCGATTGCGTCTGGGCACCCAGGGCGAACGGGATCACATCGGCCGTGTTCGCCGCATCGCAGAACTCCAGCACCTCCCCGAACGTCGTGGGGTAGTTCAGGCCGGCTGCCTGCATGGCCGTCTCGTTATAGATCGCAACAATCGGCAGAGAGACCAACGGTGCGAAGTAGGTCTTTCCGTCCGCACCGACGAAATCCTGCATCGTCTCGGGAATGGCGGAAACCCACTGCTCCCCGGAGAGATCAAGAAGGAACCCACGCTTACCCAGCTCACCGGCGGCCACTGAACTGTAAGTGCCCGGCCACGTGGAGAAGATGTCGGACGCGTTGCCCCCCGCCAACTGCTGCGGCAGGACAGACAGCATCGCCGCGTCATCGGTGAACACCGGCGCGATCGTCACGCCCTCGTGAGCAGCTTCGAAGGCTTTGATGGCATCCTCGACGGCGGGGCGCGCCCCACTGGTGGCCATCAGAGTGAGCTTGACGTCGCTGGAACCCTCCCCGCCGGAACAGGCGGCCGTCGCCAGAACAGTTGCCACCAACGCGAGGTGGACGAGCTTGCGTGCTACTGACATGGAATGTCCTTTCGATAGGGCTCGCCCACGGCGTCGAGACCGAGGCGCACTGTGTCCGAGCAGGCAACAGCACGCACTTGCGCGGAACTCCGTTGTTAAGCGAGACTGATCTGCAAGCACTGCCATTCAACCACTGCCATTCTAGTTCCGCAAGGGGTACTCGCAAGATGACCGGTTCGCGCACCACAGCCGATGGCAAGACGTCGAACCGGATGACCGTCTATGAGGAGGTCCGGCGGCGCATCATCACCGGTCAGTTGGGCCCTGGGGCGATAGTGTCCGAGAACGAGATCGCAGTCTCCATGGGCCTCAGCCGGCAGCCGGTACGGGAAGCTCTCCTACTCTTGGCAAATGAGCGAATGGTCGAGGTTCGCCCGCAGAGCGGCACGTACGTGAGCTTGATCGACCCCGACTTCGTACGCCAAGCACAGTTCATCCGAGAAGCCCTTGAACTCACCTCGCTACCGATCGCCGTGGCGAAGCTCACCGACGAGGACGCGAACGAACTCCGGGAGATCGTGGCCGGCCAGGCCGATCTGGCCAAGCACACCCCCGACGACTACTATCCGTTTGACGAGAGAATCCACTTCAACCTTCTCAAGATTGCGGGCTACGAGACGGCGTGGACCGCGATATCCGCCGCGATGGGCCATCTCGACCGAATCCGCTTCTTCGCCGCCGCCACCGGCCTACGGGTACGCGAGAACGTGGCAGACGAGCACCGCAAGATCGTCGACGCTGCCATCGCCCGCGATACCGAAGCAGCCCGCAGTGAGTTGCGGGAGCACCTGCGTGGCGTGCTCGCCGATCTCGATGCAATGCAGACCACCCATCCGGACTTCTTCGAGGTCGACCGCCTCTCCAACTTTCGACATGGACGCACCCCGCGGGCCAATCTCAGCGGAACGGCGAAGTAGGGTCGGCGAACCCGGACTCCCCGGCGAGACACCATTCCGTAGTCGCCCGACCCCATCTGCGCCAGCGAGGACCAGTTCGGCATTCCGCAGTCGTCAGTCAGTCCGCCTGCTCTGGAAACGACCCGTCGGGCTTCGCTCCCTCCGCCCGATCAACGCTGACAAGACATGCCCGAGCGCCCTGACCCGACTTTCCGTCGACGAAGATGAGCAGCCACGGTCGCACGGTGAATCCCATACCGTTCAGCAAGCACACCGACGCCGGCCGTGTAGTCAGCCACCAGACGATCGACCTCGGCGGAAGTGAGGAAAGTTTGAGCCTTCTCAACTTCGCGGACGACATGCCCGCGAACGTCCGCAATTGAGGGGCTCTTGCAGGACGTTTGGACTTCGCTGTAGAAGCTCCTCTTCAGCCGTGTGACTAGGGTTTTCACTCGCGGGAAGTTTGAAACTCTCTACGCAAGGACCCTGAAGTGGCGAGGTTCAAGCCTCGACCAGAGGAACCACTCTGATCCCGGCCACGATCTCCCTCCTTTCTTTGCTTCATCCGCCCAGTTCAGGGCGTTGGCCTGGACTTATGGGTCACATAACGTGCCGTACGGTCGGTGATAGTTGACCCACGGCTCGCCGTCCTCGTCGATGTAGATCGCGGAGAAGAACGACTGATTGCACAATCGCCGGTTCGCGTCATCGGCACGCCGGTAGATCTCAGCGATATGCGCCAGCAGCCCAGGGAGTCTTCCAGGTTGCTGCTCTGGACGACCAGGCGTTGGGCGTCGGCCAGGTCGTGTACGACAGGGTCGAAGGCGACGTCGAAGCAGGCGAGGACACCCGAGATTCGGTCAACACTGCTCAGTGCGGTGAGGTGGCCTGGGCTCGGATGCCCATCGCGACTCCGAGCGACGTCCCTGTGGGCTCGATCGGTGCGCTTGGCTCGGATTCCTAGCCGTCGAGGGAGGTCTGTATCCGGGTTCCGCGCTCGACTGTTCGCGTGACGGTGCAGAGGCGCGCATGGGATTGCTCCAGCGCAGGGGTTAGTCGCCGCCTCGCTTCGTCGCCGGCTTCGCCATCGGGAAAGGTCACATTGAGCGTGACTTGGATGTCATCGGCGCGGCTTTCGCCGTCGTGCTCCCTGACGAGTGCGGAGCTGGTGGTGACCGTGAAGGAGTCCGGTTCGGCGCGCCGTCCGGTGATGCCGTCGACCACCATGCCGTTGCAGCCGGCGATGGCGATGAGCAGCAGTTCGACCGGGCTGAAGCCGGACGGGTCGTCGCCGGACACGATGACGGTTGCGCCGCGGTCGTTGGTCGCCTGGAAGGTGCGCAGGGACTGTCGGGTGAGTGAGACGTTGACGCGGCCGGTGGACATGAGGCTCCTACTCGCTATGGCTGGCTGCGGGTCTGGACAGGACGAAGTGTCCGGGCTCGACTTCGCGGAGTTCCTGGTCGGCGGTGTTGCCGCCAGGCTCGTAGCGGACGCGTTCGCGCGCCCGCTGAAGGTCGGGGTCGGGGACGAGGACGGCGGACAGCAGGCTTTGCGTGTAGGGGTGCAGCGGGTTGTCATAGACCTGCTGGCTGGTACCGATCTCGACGAGTTTGCCGCGGCTCATGACGCCGATGCGGCTGCTGATGTGGCGGACCATGGCGAGGTCGTGGGCGATGAACAGGTAGGTGAGGCCGCGGTCGCGTTGCAGGTCGGCGAGCAGGTTGACGACCTGTGCCTGGATGCTGATGTCGAGGGCGGAGATGGGTTCATCGCAGACGACCAGGTGGGGGTCAACCGCGAGGGCACGGGCGATGCCGATGCGCTGCCGTTGGCCTCCTGAGAACTCGTGAGGATAACGGTCGGCGTGGGACGGGTTGAGCCCGACGGCGACGAGCGCCTCCTCGACGCGGTCGTCGCGGTCGTTGCGGGTGCGGATGAGCCGATTGATGTCGAGTCCTTCGCCGACGATGTCGCGGACCTTCATGCGGGGGTCGAGGGAGGCGTAGGGGTCCTGGAAGATGATCTGGACCTCGCGGCGGAAGGTAGCGGTTCGCCCCTTGCCGCGCGGGATCTCCTGGCCCCGGTAGCGGACGGTGCCGGCGGTCGGAGTGTGGAGGCCGACGATGCAGCGGCCGAGGGTGGACTTGCCGGAGCCGGACTCGCCGACGAGGCCGAAGGTCTCGCCCTCGTTGATCCAGAAGCTGACGTCGTCGACGGCGCGGACCTCGTCGGGCTGGCCGGGCGCGAACCAGTGTTTCAGGCCGTCGACCTCGAGGATGGGTTGGCTCACGTCGCACCTCCGGTCGCCTGCGGGGTAGACCACCGCTGGTGGAGCTGCTGGATCCGCGGAGGTGGCTGGACGGCTGGCGCGCCCTCGGCCAGTAGCCAGGTGGCGGCCTGGTG
Source organism: Propionicimonas sp. (assembly GCA_049841235.1). Lineage (GTDB taxonomy): Bacteria > Actinomycetota > Actinomycetes > Propionibacteriales > Propionibacteriaceae > Propionicimonas. Next base: position 24,633 of record JASGEM010000028.1, read on the forward strand.
GGTCGGAGAGACGTCGAACAAGGGCGGTGCATGTTCGGTGTCGATCCGCATGGCGTAATCGTTGCGGGGGGCGAAGGCGTCGCCGGCCGGCGGCGCGAGCATGTCGGGTGGCGTGCCTGGGATGGCTTCGAGGCGTTCGTCGCCACCGCTGGCGAGTGACCCGAGCAGACCCCAGGTGTAGGGGTGTCGGGGGTTGTAGAAGACCTCGCGGGCGGTGCCTATCTCGACGATCCTGCCGGCGTACATCACGGCGACCCGGTCGGCGACGGTGGCGACGACGCCGAGGTCGTGGGTGATGAGGATCATCGAGGTCGCGAGTTCGCGGCGCAGGTCGGCGAGCAGGTCGAGGATCTGTGCCTGCACGGTGACGTCCAGGGCGGTGGTGGGTTCGTCGGCGATCAGGATCCTTGGTTCGCAGATCAGGGCGATGGCGATTGCGATGCGTTGTCGTTGCCCGCCGGAGAACTGGTGGGGATAGTGCCGCAACCGCTCTGCGGCGCGGTCGATCCCGACCTGTTCCAGCAGCCTGGTGGCAGCCCGGCGTGCCTCGGCGCGGGGGGTTCCGCGGTGAAGCCGCAGCGGTTCGGCGATCTGGTTGCCGATCGTCATCGTGGGATCGAGGCAGGTCATCGGATCCTGGAAGACCATCGCGATGTCGTTGCCGCGGATGCGCCGCAGCCGCCGCTCAGGTTGTTGGGTGAGGTCGCGGTCATCGAAGCGGATGGAGCCGGATCCCACGGTCGCGTTGCCGGGCAGCAGTCCGAGGATGGCCCGGGCGGTGACCGACTTGCCGGAGCCGGACTCGCCGACGATGGCGAGGGTCTCGCCCGGGTTCAGCACGAAGGAGACGCCGCGGACGGCCTGCACCTCGCCGGCGGAGGTGTGGAAGCTCACCCGCAGGTCATCGACCTGCAGCAGGGGTGCGTCGGTCACGGCGTCACCTCCTCGTCCGGGGGTCGAACGCGTCCCGCAGACCATCGGCGAGCAGGTTGAAGGCGATCATGATCGCCGACAGCGTCAGGCCGGGCACGAGCACCTGGTAGGGCAGGAAGGTGAAGGTCTTGAAACCCTCGTTGAGCAGCGTGCCCAGGGACGCGGTCGGTGGGCGCAAGCCCAGGCCGATGAAGCTGAGGAAGGCCTCGAAGAAGATGGCGTGCGGGATGGTGAACATCGTCTGCACGACGACCACCCCGAGGGTGTTCGGCAGGACGTGCCGTAGCGCGATCCGTCCCTTGCCTGCACCGAGCGCCTGGGCGGCGAGCACGAACTCCTGCTCGCGCAGCCGCAGCGCCTGACCGCGCACCAGCCTGGCCATCGGGATCCAGCCGGTGACGATCATCGCCAGCACGATCGAGACCAGCCCGGGTTCGAAGATGGTCAGCATGAGGATCAGCACGACCAGGGTCGGGATGCCCGAGAGGATCTCCAGGATCCGCTGCATCACGGTGTCGGTGCGGGTTCCGCCCAGGCCCGAGACCAGGCCGTATGCCACACCGAGGGTGAGATCCAGCAGTGCGGCGATGAACGCGATGGCCAGCGAGACCCGCACGCCCATCATGAGCCGGGCGAGCAGGTCGCGGCCGAGGGCATCGGTGCCCAGCCAGAAGTCGACCCCCTCGGGGACCCCCGCGGCAGCGTACTTGTCGACCACCTGACCGGCGACCATCGCGCTGCCGTCCAGCCACGGGATGCCCGGGATGCGGGGCGGCAGATTCACGAAGGCGATGTTCTGCGCGGTCGGGTCGACGCCATACAGCAGCGGCCCGAGTGCCGCCCCGAGGATCACTGCAACGAGGAACCAGAACGAGATGATCGCCGACGGGCGGGTCCGAAGCCGTCGCCAGGAGTCGCGCCAGAAGCCCTTGGCGGTTGCGACGGGGGCCACCCCGTCCGCCGTGGACGGATCCTGGCGTACCGGCTTGAAGGCGTCCGGGGGGAGCCGGACTGAGGTCAGGTCGGTCATGACGTCGCCTTCCCCAGCCGAATTCGCGGGTCCACCAGGCTGTAGAGGATGTCGACGACGAGAATCACCACCAGCAGCAGCGCCGAGTAGAGAATGGTCACCGCCATGATGGTCGGGTAGTCGTTCTGCAGCACCGACTTCACAAACTGTTCACCGATCCCGGGAATCGCGAAGATGTTCTCCACCACCAGCGAACCCGTCATCAGCGCGACGGCCATAGGGCCGAGCAGGGTGATGAGTGGCAGCACGCTGTTGCGCAGTCCGTGGCGGATGGCGACCTGCCAGCGGCTGAGCCCTTTGGCCCGGGCCAGTTCGGCGTAGTCGGACCCGAGCGCCTCGACCATCTCGGTGCGGACGAACCTGGCGGAGTCGGCCAGCGGGGCCATCGCCAGGGCCAAGGTGGGCAGGAAGGTGGCGCGCAGGTCGAGGTCGAAGGAGGCGATCGGGAACCACTGCAGGTGCACTGCGAACACGAACTGCAGCAACATCGCCAGGATGAAGCTCGGCACGGACCGACCGAGCACCGCCAGCACCGTCGATGTTGAATCCAGCCAGGTGTTGCGGCGAACGGCCGCCACCGTGCCGAGCGCCGCTCCGAGCACCGTGCCCAGCACGAGCGCCTGAGCGCCCAACTGCAGAGACGGGCCGACGCGTCCGGCGAGCAGGTTGGCGACCGGCTGATTCTTGAACTGGAAGGAGACTCCGAGGTCGCCGGTCAGGAGGTTGCGGAAGTAGATCACGTACTGTTCGACCAGCGGCCGGTCGAGGCCGGCGCGGGCATTGAGGATCTCGATCTGCTCCGGGGTCAGCTTGTACAGGTCGACATACGGCGATCCGGGCAGCAGGTGCATCAGGAAGAAGGTGGCGGTGATGATCACCCACAGAGTCACCGCCATGTATCCCACCCGGCGCAGCAGGTACTTCCTCATCGGGTCGCTGGCCTTCGGACGGGGGTGGCTGTGACAGCCCGCACGCTCTCCGATGCTGCGTTCATGATCGCGCTCGCGCTGCTTATGGCTGGGGCTGGGGTGCTGGTGGCCTCGGCGGGGGTGTTCGATGTGCTCCGCAGGTCCGGTGAGGGCGGCAGCGCGCCGCGGGTCCGTCGACCGCTGGGGCCGGTGTCGCGGCGGGTGACGGTCGGTCTGCTCGCCATCGGCGGGGGCTTCCTCCTTGTTGCGTTGATTAGCGCCGCGCTCGGGTGAGCGTGACGCTGGGGCGGTGCCGGCCCAAGCCGCAGCGGGCAGGGGCCGGC
>JASGEM010000029.1:0-21974 GCA_049841235.1 Propionicimonas sp.
CCTCGGGGTCGCAGGTTCCGGCGGCGATGTCCCATTCGTCCATCATCACCAGGGCGCGGGGAGCCTCCAGGTCGCCCCGGAGAGCGGCGCGGATGCCGGCCAGCAGGGCCGCCGCGCTGGGGCCGGCCGGCGCCTCCAGGGCGGTTCGCCAAGCGGCGAGGCGGTGCTGGGCGGCGTCCAGTTCCGAGTAGTTGAACTCCCAGTCGTCGCGGTAGTGGTGGGCCAGCAGCGCGAGCCGGATCGCCATCGGGTCGAAACCCTGGAGCAGCAGGCTGCTGACGAACACCAGGTTGCCCCGCGACTTGCTCATCTTCTCGCCGTCGAAGCCGACCATGCCGGCGTGCAGGTAGCTCTGCGCGAACGGCTCACCGGTGATGGCGGTGGCCTCGGCGGCACACATCGGATGGTGCGGGAAGGCGAGGTCGCTGCCGCCGGCCTGCACGTCGAAGGCGGTGCCCAGGGTGCTGACCGCGATGGCGGTGCACTCGATGTGCCACCCCGGCCTTCCCGCGCCCAGCGGCGAATCCCAGGCCGGCTCGCCGGGCCGGGCCACTCGCCAGACCAGGCAGTCCAGCGGGTCGCGCTTCCCTGGCCGACCGGGGTCACCGCCACGCTCGGCGAAGACGGCCAGCGCCTCCAGGCGACTCAGCCCGGCCAGTTCGACCGCGGTCATGTCGCAGTACCAGTCGGGGTGGACGGGATCGTCGACCTGGTAGAGACCCCCCACCGCGCGCAGCTTCTGCAGGAATCCGCTGATCACGTCCATGCTCTCCACCACCCCCAGGTACGGATCGGGCGGCAGCACGCGCAGTGCGGTCATGTCGGCGCGGAACAGGTCGGTCTGGTCCTCGGCGAGCTCCCGCCAGTCGGCGCCGGTGGCTTCCGCGCGTTCCAGCAACGGGTCGTCCACGTCGGTGACGTTCTGGACGTAGCGAAGCTCGTGTCCGGTATCCAGCAGCGCCCGGTTGAGCAGGTCGACACCGAGGTAGGTGAAGGCGTGGCCGAGGTGGGTGGCGTCGTAGGGAGTGATCCCGCACGCGTAGACCCGGGCCAGCTGCTGCCCCGGCGCCACCGGCACCCGGATTCCGGACCTGCTATCCAGGATGTGAACAATGCCGCCATCGGCAGGCAGCACGGGGATCTCGGGAGATGGCCAGGCACGCACGTCCGGCAGCCTACCGGGCATGCCGTCGGGCCTGGTGCGAGTGTCGTAGGCTGAGGCGGGCCCGGGGAACGTCGATCGCCGGTCGAGCTCGGTCTACCCTGAGTTCGTCGAAGGGTAGAGACGCGGGCCGGCCGGCGGCAACGGGTTCGACAAGCTCAACCAGCGTCGCAGCGCGTTGGTCAATGTGCCCTAACGAAAGGAAGTGCCGCATGGGGTGGCTGGAAGCGATCGTGCTGGGCATCGTCCAGGGACTGACGGAGTTCCTGCCCATCTCGTCCAGCGCGCACCAGTCGATCGTCGGCCAGCTGTTCTTCGGCGGACGCGACCCGGGCGCGGCGTTCACCGCGATCACCCAGCTCGGCACCGAGACCGCAGTGGTGGTCTACTTCGCCCGCGACATCGGACGGATCATCAAGAACTGGGTGCTTGCCTTGATCGGGCGGATCCCCCGCAACGACCCGGACGCCCGGATCGGCTGGCTGGTGATCGTCGGCTCGATCCCGATCGTGGTCGGCGGGCTGTTGTTCGAGGACGCCATCAGCACCTGGCTGCGCAATCTCTGGATCACGGTCGCCATGCTGGCCGGGGTGGGCGTCCTGCTGTGGCTGGCCGATCGCTTCGCCAAACACACCTACGAACTCAACCAGCTGACCTGGCGGGACGGCATCGCGCTGGGGTTCGCCCAGGCGCTCGCGCTGATCCCCGGCGTGTCCCGCTCCGGCGCGACCATCTCGGCCGGCCTGTATCTCGGCTACACACGTCCCGCGGCCACCCGGTACGCCTTCCTGCTGGCGATCCCGGCGGTCTTCGGTTCCGGGCTGTACATGCTGAAGGACATCGGGGCGGAGACCGGCCTGGAGTGGGGCCCGATCATCGTCGCCACCGTCGTCGCCTTCGCAGTGGGGCTGGCTGTGATCCATTGGCTGCTGCGCTACGTCAGCAAGCACTCGTTCTCGATCTTCGTCTGGTACCGGCTGGCCGTGGCGGCCGTCCTCGCGGCACTGCTGGCCACCGGCTACCTGCAACCGATCTGATGCGACGCCGAGCGGTTGGCGGCAGCGGGCTGCAGGTGTCCCGGCTCGGGCTGGGCACGCTGACCTGGGGACGCGACACCCGTGCCGAGCAGGCGCGGGCCCTGCTCCACACCTTCGTCGACGCGGGTGGATCGCTGATCGACACCGCAGCCGCCTACGGCGCCGGCGAGGCCGAGCGGATGATCGGCCGGCTGATGCGCAGCGACATTCCGCGCGATCGGCTGGTGATCGCCACCAAGGCCGGGTTCGGGATCCGCGCGGGCGAGCGGGTGATCGACACCTCTCGCCAGGCGCTGCTGGCCGACCTGCGGGGCTCGCTGCGCCGGCTGGGCACCGATCACATCGACATCTGGCAACTGCACGCCTGGGGCACGGCACCACTGGAGGAGTCCCTGGCGGCGATCGATACCGCTGTCGGCGCGGGCGACGTCCGCTACGCCGGGGTGTCAAACTTCGTCGGCTGGCAGACCGCGCAGGCCGCGACCTGGCAGAACGCCTTCCCGGGCCGGGCGCCGATCACGTCCGCGCAGGTGGAGTACTCGCTGCTGGCCCGGCGCGCGGAGGTCGAGGTGATCCCGGCGATCCGGGCGTTCGGGATGGGCCTGCTCCCCTGGTCGCCGATCGGGCGCGGGGTGCTGACCGGCAAGTACCGCCGCCACCTGCCGCGGGACTCCCGCGGTGCCGCCACCCACTTCTCCTGGTTCGTCGAGCCCTACCTGGAGGCACGTTCCCGTTCGGTGGTGGACGCGGTGGCGGTCGCCGCTGACGGTCTGGATCTCACCCCGGCCCAGGTCGCCCTGCTCTGGGTGCGCGACGCTCCCGGCGTCACCGCTCCCCTGCTCGGCGCCCGGACCGTCGAGCAGCTGCAGCCCTATCTCGCCGTGGACGACGTCGACCTGCCGGCCGAGATCGTCGCCGCACTGGACGACGTCTCCGGTGGCCCGAACGCTGGTCGCGAGCACGCCGGGGAGTGAACTGGTCACGGTCACAGCGCCAGGCAACGATTCCGCACATTCCCACCGCATACGGCAGGGCTCCTGGCCGACGCACCAGAGGTTCCGCGCATCGATACCGCTTACCCGGCCTCGCCAAGGCCCGATAAGCGGTGCCAGTGCGCTGAAACGGATCTACCGTTCCGACGACCCCGGCACAACCGGCGTGGATGCGCAGCTGACTCAGGTTAGGCGTGGTCGAGGAAGCGATCCAGGACGCGGCAGCCGAACTCGAGCGACTCGACCGGCACCCGCTCGTCCACGCCGTGGAAGAGGGCGGCGAAGTCGAGTTCCGGCGGCAGCCGCAGCGGGGCGAAGCCGAAGCAGCGGACGCCGAGCTTCGACCAGGCCTTGGCGTCGGTGCCGCCGCTCATCAGGAAGGGCACCGGCACGGCGCCGGGATCCTCGGCCAGCAGCGAGGCGGTCATGGTGTTGACCAGATCGCCGGAGAACTCCGTCTCCACGGCGATGTCCGCGGTCTCCACCTCGTAGCGCACCTTGTCGCCGAGCAGTTCGGTGAGGGTGGCGTAGAACTCGGCTTCGTAGCCGGGGATGAACCGGCCGTCGACGCTGGCCGTCGCCTGGCCGGGGATGACGTTCATCTTGTAGCCGGCCTGCAGCATGGTCGGGTTCGCGGTGTTCGACATGGTCGCGCCGACCATCCGAGCCAGCGAGCCGATCCGGGCCAGGGTCTCCTCGGCGGTATCGGCATTGACCTGGATGCCGAGGGTGTCTTCGAGCGCGTCCAGTACCGCCTGCTGAGCGGGATGGATACGCGCGGGCCAGCGATGGTTGCCGATCCGGGTAACCGCTTCGGCCAGGGCGGTCACCGCGTTGTCGTCATTGCGGAAGGAGCCGTGACCGGCCCGTCCCTCGGCGATCAGGTTGAGCCAGGCGATGCCCTTCTCCGCCACCTGGATGAGGTACAGGCGTCGATCGTTGAGGGTGAGCGAGAAGCCGCCGACCTCGCCGATCGCCTCGCTGCAGTCGGCGATCGTCTCGGGATGGTGCTCGGCCAACCAACCCGAACCGAGCCGGCCGCCCGCCTCCTCGTCGGCGGCGATGATCAGCCGGATCGGACGCCGGGGGGGCTGTCCGGCACGGGCACGCTCACGGATCACCGCCAGCATGATCGCGTCGAAGTCCTTCATGTCGACCGCGCCGCGTCCCCAGACGTAGCCATCGCGCAGTTCACCGGCGAACGGGTCGACCTGCCAGTCCCCCGCCACCGCCGGCACCACATCGGTGTGGCCGTGCAGCAGCAAGGGCGGCAGCGAGGTGTCGCAGCCCTCCGGCTCCCAGTGCGCGACCAGTGTGGTGCGACGCGGTTCCGACTCGTAGAGGGTGGACGGGATCCCGACCTCGTCCAGGGAGGCTGCGATGTATTCGGCAGCCTCTCGCTCGCCGACCGACTCACCCCGTCCGTAGTTGGAGGTGTCGATCCGGATCAGGTCGCGGCACAGGTCCGCCACTTCGTCGCAGGCGCGCATCTGGCTCATGCCGTCCATCTTCGCCCAGTTCGCGCCCGGTCAGCCACCCGCCTCACCCCGGCCCGGCCCGGTACTGCCCGTTTCGCCAACCGCGCGGCGGCGTTGCTATAGTTCTCAAGCTGTCCGGGCGATCCTCGGACACACCCTGTCCGGGTGGCGGAATAGGTAGACGCGCTAGCTTGAGGTGCTAGTGCCCTTTATCGGGCGTGGAGGTTCAAGTCCTCTCTCGGACACCTGCGAGTCTGGCTTGCGACGTCCCGCTCGTCATCACTCCGTGGTCTCAGCGCAACCAGCCCATGTCGCGTCCGGCTGTGGCCCTACCCAGCGGATTCCATCCGGCTTCACGCCGCCCAAAGGCTGGTCAGTCGGTAGCGAGCGCGGTCGACTCCCGCACTACCAGGCGGCACTCGTGCTTGGCCAGACCCGACAGCTGCTCGCCGGAGAGTGCACGCAGGATCGACTGGGCCGCAATCCGGCCGAGATCGCTGAGCTGAAGGTCGATGGTGGTCAGGGTTGGGCGAGATGCCAAAGCCATGACGTCCCAGTTGTCGAAACCGACCACGGACACGTCGTGCGGAACCCTTCGACCAAGTCGTTGGAGTTGCTCGACCATGCCCCGGGCGATCTGATCGCTTCCGCAGAACACGGCGTCGAACTGGGTTCCCGAGCGGTGGAGGATCCCCGCTGCCTGACGTCCCCACGCCTCGCTCCATTCGCCCCAGGTTGCCAGGTGCTCGACCGGATCCAGCCCGTACTTCCGGAGTTCCGCGAGCATCCCCGACTGTCGCAGGCGTGCCGACAGGTGCTTCTCCGGCCCTGAGACATAGGCGATTCGCGTGCGGCCGAGCGACACCAGGTGGGCGATCGCGAGCCCCGCCCCCTGTGCGTCGTCGATCACGATCGACAGATCCTCGGGTCGTTGCGAGCGGGAGAGGACGTAGCAGACCGGGACGGAGAGGCTGTCTCCGATCGGCGGTCTCGGCTCGGCACGACGTCCGGTGACGATGATGGCATCGACCTTGCGAGCCAGGAACGTCTGGAGGTGATGGCGCTCGCGGATCGCGTCGCCGCGCCCGTCGGCCAGGAGCACGGAGACTCGGCCCGCACCCATTGCGTCCTCCACACCGAGCATGATCGGGCTGGCGAAGCGGCTGAAGTTGTCAGTGGTGAGCAGGCCCACGGTGTAGGAGAGCGACTCGGTCGAGGGGGTCACCCGGGGACGTGGGACGAACCCGAGCGCGGACGCGGCCCGAAGGACTTCTTGACGCGTCTCCTCCCGTAGACGGCCGGTGCCGTTCAGGGCCTTCGAGGCTGTCCCGATGGACACCCCCGCAACCTCGGCGACATTGGCGAGCGTCGGCCTGGGCCTCCTCGCGCCCATCAGCACCCCTCTCTGTTGCCCATGAGTTTCCTTGTCTGCACGCTCCGTGGTCAAGAGCATAAGGGGAAAGTCCGGGAAACAATTGGCCTGTTAGGAAACTTCTCTTGATACTTGGCGCATCAGCCATGCACTCGAGGAGGAGATGCTATGAAGAAGAAACAAGCGCTGGCCGGAACGCTGGCGCTCGTGCTCGCAGGCTCGCTGGCGGCATGCGCGCCGGACCCTGGCGACACCGTCGTCGACACCCTCACCATGTGGGCACGATCGTCGACCCAGGACTACTCACAGCGCCTCGTCGACGTCTACAACGAGACGCACACGCCGAAGATCGAGCTGACCATCGTCGCCAGCGATGGCTTCCAGCAGAAGGTCGGCGCCGCCGCGGGCGCCAACTCCCTGCCGGACATCCTGGCATCCGATGTCGTCTATGCCCCCAACTATGCCAAGCAGGGTGTGTACGCCGACATCACCGAGCGAATCGGAGCGCTGGACTTCAAGGACGCCCTGGTCAAGGCCCACGTCGACGCATCCACCTTCGATGGTCGCAGCTACGCGGTGCCGCACAAGGTCGACTCCTCATTCATCTTCTACAACAAAGACCTGTTCACGAAGGCGGGGCTCGATCCGGAGAAGCCGCCGGTCGGGTATGAGGAGATCTACCAGGCCGCCAAGGCGATCCGCGGACTCGGCGGCGACATCTACGGCGCCTACTTCCCGGGCAACTGCGCAGGCTGTAACGCGTACACGTCCTTCGGGGTCGCCGCAGCCGCCGGTGAGCTTCCCATCAGTCTCGACGGTCAGACCGCCAACCTCGACACCAAGGCTCTCAACGACTGGTTCGGGCTCTACCGCCGCCTGTTCGCCGAGGGCCTGGTGACTCCGACCGCCATCACCGGGGACACCTCCACTCAACAGGAGCCCTTCTTGCAGGGCAAGGCCGGTATCTGGCCGAACGGCTCCTACTCGATCCCGAAAGTCTCCTCCACAGCCGAGTTCGAGTGGGGCTACATGCCCCTCACCACGGCAGACGGCCTGAGGTCCGGGACCTTCGTGGGTGGCGACGTCATCGGGATCACCAGTTCGACGAAGGCCCCTGACGCCGCCTGGAAGTTCATCGAGTGGTCACTGGGGGAAGAGGCGCAGGTCGAGATCGTCGCAAAGGACGGCAGTCTGCCGGTCCGCACCGATCTCTCCGACAACGAGTACACCGCAAGCGACTCGCGCATGGTATCGATCGTGACTGGCATGGCGAACGGGTTCACCCCCTCCACCCGACCCTACGGCGAGGCCATCAACTCCCCCAACGGGCCCTGGCTCGAAGCCGTTCGGGGAGTCGTCTTCGGCGAGGCGCCCGATACCGCCCTGGCCAAGGGCGAGGCCGCGGTCCAGGCCTTGATCGACGCCGCATACTCATGACCGTCAGCCTCACTCGCCGGACGACTCCCCCAAGGAGCCGTCCGGCGGGCCGGTCCCGCACCTCGACCCGCGGGTCGCTAGCCGGTCTCCTGTTCGTGACCCCGACCGCCGTGACGATCCTGCTGCTCTTCCTCGTGCCCTTGGGAATCGTCGTGCTGATGTCGCTGAGCGACTGGCCTCTGCTGGGAACCCCGCGCTTCATCGGTATCGACAACTACCTCGACATAGCCTCACAGTCGCAGTTCGTCGGCGCGATCGCCTTCACGCTCATCTACACGATCATCTGCACGGCCGCGATCTTCGTCTTCGCGATCGCCGTGGCCGGCTTTCTGAACAGCACGCGCCGGGGGGTCCGCTTCTATCGCACGGCCATCTTCCTGCCCTATGTGGTCGGGCTGTCGACGGCGAGCCTGATGTGGGTGGTCAACTACAACGACCAGGTCGGGATCTTCGCCGCCACCCTCCGCTGGCTCGGAATCGCCGACGGTCCGGTCGGGTTCTTCAACACCACCCTGAGCGCGACCCTCGCCGTCGTCGTGATGGTCGTCTGGAAGTACGCCGGATTCCAGATCGTGATCCTCCTGCTGGCGCTTCAGGCCATCCCGGCCAGCGTCAACGAAGCGGCGATGTGTGACGGGGCCAGCAGTTGGCAGCGATTCCGCTACGTCACCCTGCCGTTCCTCCGACCTACGCTGGCGCTGCTACTCGTGCTGTCCGTCACCGGGTCGCTGCTGGCATTCGACCAGTTCATGGTCATGACCCAAGGAGGCCCCGACAACTCCACCGTCACGATGGTGATGGCGATCTACAACACCGCGTTCACCTCCTATGACCTCGGCCGGGCGGCTGCGCTGTCGATGGTGCTGCTGGTGGCGCTGGTCGTGATCAACGCACTCCAGATGCGGTTCGTGAAAGGCAAGGAGCAATGAGAACCCGCGCGGTGTCGCAGGTCGGCAGATCGACCCGGCATGTGGCGAGGACCGGTGGTTTCCACCTCATGGGTGGCGGACTCGCCCTCGTCTTCCTGTTTCCCCTGCTGTGGTCGGCGATCAACTCCCTGAAGACCCCCTCCGAGGCCAGCGCGTCCCCACCAACGCTGTGGCCACAGGTCTGGAGCATGGAGAACTACGCGGAACTCGCCACCCATGGCGAGGGCCTGGCCCGCTACATCGGCAACAGCTTGATCTCCGCCGCTGTGGCGGTGGTCCTGACCATGCTGATCGCGACTCTCGGTGGCTACGGGTTCGCGCGATTCCACTTCCCTGGGAAGAACCTCCTCTTCCTGGCGGTGATCGCCGTCCTCATGGTCCCCCACGCAACCCTTGTGCTCCCCCTCTACTTCATGTTCGCGAGGATCGGCCTGCAGGACAGCCTGGTCGCGGTCGGTCTCGTACTCACCATGTTCCAGCTTCCATTCAGCATCTTCCTGATGCGCAACAGCTTCGAGAGCATCCCCCTCGAACTCGAGGAGGCCGCCCGTGCTGATGGCTGCTCCAGCTTCGGTGTCTTCTCCCGGATCAGCCTGCCGCTCGTATCGCCTGGAATCGTGACCGTGGCACTGTTTGCGTTCCTCGCTTCCTGGAACGAGTTCCTCACGCCGCTGCTGCTGCTGAACAAGGGCTCTGACTTCACCTTGTCGCTGATGCTGGTCAATATTCGCACCGGTGCTTACGGCTCGATCGACTGGGGGCTGCTCCAAGCCGGCACCACCGTCGCGATCCTGCCATGCCTGGTCCTCTACCTGGCTCTCCAGCGCTACTACATCGGCGGCCTCACCGAAGGCTCCGTCCGGGGCTGAACCAGCCCGGCCAACCTCCCGTCACCGTTCAGTTAGGACCTACAACATGCACACCCAGTCCCAGTTCCGAGCCCTCCCGCTGGGATCCGTGACACCGCTCGGCTGGCTCCACGCCCAACTCGAGATTCAGGCCAACGGGCTGACCGGAAGCATTGAGTCTCTGTGGCCGGATCTCGGACCAGAATCCGGCTGGCTGGGCGGACCAGGCGAGAGCTGGGAGCGTGGGCCCTACTATCTCGACGGACTCGTGCCCCTCGCCTACGTGCTCAACGATCGCGTCCTCATCGATCGCAGCCAGAAATGGATCGAGTGGATGCTGGCGAGCCAGACCGACGACGGCCAGTTCGGCCCGCGGGGCAACGACGACTGGTGGCCGCGGATGGTGGCCGTCAAGGTGCTGCAGCAGTACGAGGAGGCCACCGGAGACGAGCGGGTGACCCCCTTCCTCGAGCGCTACTTCTCCTACCAGCTCGGCAAGCTCCCCGAACATCCCCTTCACGGTTGGGCCGCGGCCCGCGCCGCCGAGAACGTCCTCGTCGTCGCCTGGCTGCATGAGCGCGCGCCACGCCAGGAGTGGCTGGAGCTGACCCGCCTGCTCCTCCGGCAGGGCCTGGACTGGGAGACTTTTCTGGCCCGAGATCTGATCACCGGACGGGCCATGAGCTTCAACCCCATGACCCACGGGCCGAACGTCGCCATGGGCCTGAAGAACGCGGCAGTGAGGACCCTCATGCTGGGCGACGAACACGGCCACGCGAGGACGCTCGCCGCCCTCGACCAGCTCGACCGTTGGCACGGGCAGGTCCACGGCCTGTTCTCCGGAGACGAGTGGCTCGCGGGTCGCGAACCAACCCGTGGCGTCGAGACCTGCCAGGTGGTGGAGTTCATGTTCACGATGGAACTCGCCGCCCGCACCTTCGGCGAGACTCACTACGGCGACCTCCTCGAGCTCGCCGCCTACAACCTGCTCCCCGCCTCCTCCGACCCGCTGATGCGAGCACACCAGTACCACCAGCAGGCGAACCAGATCGAAGCCAGCATCGCCGATCGTGACTGGTCCTACAGCACCAACGGCGCGAACGTCTTCGGCCTCGAGCCTCACTTCGGCTGCTGCACCGCCAACTATCACCAGGGCTGGCCCAAGTTCGTCTCATCGATGTGGGCCCGGGCAGAAGGCGGGTTGGCCGCCATCTCCTACGGCCCCTGCGCGGTTCGCACCGAGATCGACGGTGAGACGCTGGCACTCGAGGAGCTCACCGACTACCCCTTCTCGGGGACCATACGCTTCCGAGTGGCGGAGTCCACTCTCACCCGGTCGGCCACCATCAGGTTGCGGATCCCCGGGTGGGCGGATCAGTATCGGCTCGCGAAGGCAGGCGAGGTGATCGTCACCACACCGGATCAACACGGGTTCGTGACACTCGAGGAGCAGTGGACCACCGGCGATGAGTTCGTCCTCGAGCTCCCGATGCGTCCCCGCCGGATCCGACGCGAGCGCCAGGCTGTTGGCGTCCGACTCGGCTCGCTGGTCATGGTGGCGACCCCGGGCGAGGTGTGGCGGCCCTTACCGGAAGCCCGGGGTCTGGGTGAGTGGGAGGTCTTCCCCGAGCGGAGCTGGAACATCGCGCTCTACCCGGACGCTCCGGTGCCACTCGAGCGGTGGACCGTGACCACTGTCGGGGTCGGGCCGGTCCCCTTCGATCGCAGCTCGGTGCCAATCCGCATTCAGGCGGCCGGATGTCGCCACCTTCCACAATGGAGGCGAGACCGCGCCAATGCGGGCCCGATCCCCGACGGCCCGGCGCCTACCGGCTGGATCAACGCCATCGATCTCGTGCCCTACGGCTCCGCCAGAGTCCGGATCGCCGAGTTCCCGACCGTCGTCCCCGTCACCGGTGTCGAGCTTCCTGCCGGCTTCCGCGGAGTGCTCTGATGGTCACCGACCGGGTTCCTCTGATCGCGCTCACCGCCGGCGATCCCGCAGGCATAGGGCCCGAGCTCATGGTCCGCCTGGCTCTCGAACTCGCCGATGATCCGGACGCCCAGATGCTGTTGGTCTCCTCGCTCACGGAGATCGCGATCGGCTGCGAACGCGCGGGCGTCGACTCCGATGCCACCGAACTGCTCAGGCAGGGCAACCTCCGCCTTCTCGAAGTGGACGCCCCCGCCGTGGCTGCGGTAGGCGAGCCGTCGGCAGAAGGAGGCACCTGGTCGCTACGCGCGCTGGAACAGGCGCTGGACGCGACGCAGGAAGGCCGCGCTCACGGCATCGTCTTCGGCCCTCTCAACAAGACCAGCCTCCACCTGGCTGGGATGACCGAGCCGGACGAGATGCGCTGGTTCGAACACCGCATCGGATCCGCCGCCTCGGTGTCAGAGGTGAACATCGGTTCGGCGTTCTGGACCTCCAGAGTCACCTCCCACGTTCCCTTCCGCGAGGTCGCCGACCAGATCTCGGCAACGGCTGTGGCCGACGCCTGTGTGCTCCTCGACGGACTCCTGCGCGCGGACGGCAGGGCACACCCCCGCATCGCCGTCGCCGCGCTCAACCCTCATGCCGGCGAGAACGGAAGGTTCGGAAACGAGGAGACGGCGGCCATCGCCCCCGGGATCGCCTTGGCGCGTGACCTCGGCGTCGACGCGTCCGGCCCTCACCCAGCCGACACGGTGTTCCGGCTCGGCTTCGACGGTCTCTTCGACGGAATCGTCACGATGTACCACGATCAGGGCCAGATCGCCCTGAAGACCCGGTCCTTCGACGGCGGCGTGACCCTCGAGGCGGGCCTCGGGCTACCGATCTGCACCCCAGCCCATGGCACCGCCTTCGACAGGGTCGGCCGCCAGTCCGCCAGCCTCACCTCGATGCGAAACGCCATGGCCCTGGCGCGCCGCCTCGCGATCGTGAACGAGCGGCCGCCACGCCGATGACCGCTCTGGACATCCGCACGATCGGCCTCGAGATCACGGGCACGGCTACCAGCGCGGGCCGGAGTGACAATGGCCCACAACTCACGGTCAGGCCAGCCCGAGGTACTCCTCCAGGGTCAGTTTCGAGTTCGCCTTGAACTTCATCGAGTCCTCGACTCCGATATAGCGGAAGTGCCAGGGCTCATAGGCGTAACCGGTGATCTTCTCCTTGTCCGGCGGGTAGCGCAGGATGAACCCGTACTCGCGGGCGTGCTTCCACAGCCACTTGCCGGCCTTGGTGTTGCGCACCCCGAGGCCCCAGGTGACGCCGTCCCAGAGATCCACGGCCAGTCCGGTCTGGTGCTCGCTCTTGCCGGGTTCGGCGTTGTAGCGACGGGCCAGCTTCTCGTCGCCGTATTCCTTGATCTTGCGTTTCAGGATCGCGGCCTGGTCCGCGTAGGAGCGGTAGCCGCTGCGCACCAGGACCTTCACCCGATCGGCCTTCGCGGCGGCGATCAGATCCGCGAGCGCCGCCGCGACCTCCTTCTCCAGCCCGTGCTTGGCGGGGTTCCTCGGCTCGTACCGCTTCGAGATCGGGTGTTTCTTCGACACCACGACGATTCCGTTCACGGTGTAGGCCTGGTCGAGTTGGGCCCCGGAGCGGGTGTCCTTGGCCGGCTTGGTGGACGACGGCGCGGGCGACGGAGCGGCGCTGGCCGTCGGCGCGGGGGACGTGGAGGCTGTCGCCGGCCGGGACGCCGTGGCCGGGGAGGGCGACGGTGCCGGCAGCGACGGAACCACCTGCGGCGACGATGCGCCGGCAGAGGGTGACCCACCAACGCCCACCGGCTGCGGTGGGCTCACGGCGCACCCGGCGAGCAGGACGGCGGATGCCGCGGTCAGAGCGGCCCGGCGCGCCACCATCCGCTCCACAAGACCCCCGATGCTGCGTGGCGAGGGAGTCCCGAGCGACCCTCGCGTCGTCCGGCAGTCTAGTCAGGGGGTGTGCTGCGGATGAGCCGGCGGATGGTTTCGGCAGGCAACTTCGGGGTGCGGTCGGCGTAGGTGAGCCCGTTGGTCTCCTTGCCGGTGTCGGTCAGCTGAGTGAAACACCAGCCGGCCAGGACCGAGCTGGCATGCAGCGCCCCGAAGGTCGCGCGGAGCTGCTGCTCGAGCTGGCCGGCGCTGGAGACCACCCGGTACCCCCAGGCACCGGTGGAGGGATCGGCCATGCTGATGCCGCCGAACTCGCTGAGCACCACCGGTGCCCGCCGCGTGCCGGTATCCGGCAACAGCAGCAGCCGGTGACCGCCTGGCCCTGGGCCGGCGACCAGCCGGTCGACGGCGGCCGCATCCGCGTAGCCGGCGGCCAGCGCCGCCGGCTCGCGATAGTCGTGGATCGTGAACAGGTCGGAATCGGCATGCTCCCAGCCATCGTTGGAGACGACCAGCCGGCTGCCGTCCAGTGACTTCGCCAAGTGGTAGAGCGACTGCAGAAGGTGCCGCTGCGCGGGATCCAGCGCAGCCTGCTGCGCGCCCCAGCTCTCGTTCATCGGCACCCACACCACGATGCTCGGGTGGGAGCAATCGCGTCGGATCGCCTCGGTCCACTCCTGGGTGAGCCGCTGCACGGAAGTCGCAGAGAATTCCAGCGCGCTCGGCAGTTCGGCCCAGACCATCAGTCCGAGACGGTCGGCCCAGTACAGCAGGCGCGGATCCTCGATCTTCTGGTGGAGCCGGGCGGTGGTGAAGCCGAGTTCCTTGATCAGGGCGACCTCGGCGCGCAGCGCCTCGGGGGCCGGGGCCGCCAGATGCGACTGCGGCCAGTAGCCCTGCGAGAGCACGGCGTGGATCGGATGGGGGCGTCCGTTGAGCAGGAAGGCGCCGCCTCCGGTCGCGACGCTGCGGATACCGAGGTAGGAACCGACCGTGTCCGGCGACTCCGTCCCGGTGACCGAGACCGTGGCGTCGAGCAGGTGGGGATGCTCGGGCGACCAGCAGATCGCCTCGAGGTCCTGGCCGTTGGCCAGCTGGGGCACCGGGATGCCGACCGTGCCGCGGCGGCGACCGGCCCGGGCACGGACTTCGGCGATCGGCTGGCCGCCCAGCGACAGCGACACCTCGATCGCGGTGCCCGCCACGGGCGGCTCGGCGAGCTCGTAGTCGAGGTCGACCCGGGCGGCGGCGATGTCGCTTCGCCACCGCAGCCGCACCAGGTGCTGCTCGGGCACGGACTCCAGCCACACCGGCTGCCAGATCCCGCTGGTGCGGTGATACCAGATGACGTGCGGCTCGGGCCGCCAATCCTGCTTGCCACGGGGTTGTTCCAGATCGAGCGGATCGTCCTCGACCCGCACCACCACGTCCAGCGGCCCCTCGGAGAAACGCGTCAGCTCGACGGTGAACGGGGTATGCCCGCCCTCGTGACCGCCCACGTAGTGGCCGGCAACCCAGACCTGGGCGCGATAGTCCACCGCGCCGAAGTGGAGCAGCAGCTTCCGCCCAGGGGCGAATCCGGCGGCCTCGACCTCTGCAGTGGTGATCGTGCGGCGGTACCACAGCACGGGGTGATAGCCCGGCTCCGCGATGCCCGAGGCCTCGGATTCCGGGGGAAACGGCACCTGGATCGTCCGTGCCGGCCACCCGGCCTGCAGCCGGGCCTCGACGGGCTCGTCCCACCCGCCATGGTCGAACTGCCACGGACCGCTGAGATCGACCCAGCGTCGGCGGACGAGTTGCGGGCGGGGATACCGCCCGTCCTGACGGGAGGCCGCGCACGGCGGGAGACCCGGGCCACGGGATTCGACCATGCCCGGATGGTAGCCGAGTTACTCAGCGCTGTAAATCGGGACCGGAGTGGTGCCGCGCTCGGCGATCCGATAGCCGACCAGCCGGTGCCGCCCGATCCCCCGATAGCCACTCATCCGCTCCTGCAGCAGGCCGAGCGCGACCGCGGCGATCGCCGCCTTGTCCGGCGCCACGCTGGTCAGGCCCGGGGTGCTGCAGCGCGCCAGAGTCGTGTCGTCCCAGCCGAGCACCGCCACCTCCTCGGGCACCCGGCGTCCGGCACCGCTGAGCGCCTGGAGCGCCCCCATCGCGAAGGTGTCGTCGCGACAGAAGACTGCGTCGAGTTCCACCCCTTCGGCCAGCGCGCGCGTCAGCGCCGCGGCCGCGTCCTCGATCGCCCAGCCCTCGCTGCGCAGCACCAGGGCGGGATCGGGCCGGACGCCGGCGGCCAGCAGGGCCTCCTGATACCCCTGGAGCCGCAGCTGGGTCGACCCGGTGATGTCGTCGCGGATGGTGGCCAGGAAGGCGATCCGGCGACAACCCCGCGCGAGCAGCAGATCGACCCCGGATCGTGCGGCCTCGATGTTGTCGACCATGACATGATCCGTAGTCAGCGGGCTGGCGGACTCCCCCAGCAGGACCAGCGGCGTGTCGGGCTGCAGCCGGGCGATCTCCAGGGTGTCGATCATCACCGGGTGGAAGATGACCCCGTCCACCATGCCCTCCTCGCGATCCCGGAGCACCGCGCGTTCAAGTTCGATGCTGTTCGCGGTCTGTTCGATCAGCACCCGGTAACCCCGGCGAGCCGCCTCCTCTCCGACCCAGCGGGCGAGTTCGGCGAAGTAGGGCTGGTCGACCCAGGGAATGGCCAGCGCGATCATCCCGGTCCGGCCGGTGACCAGCCGGCGCGCGGTGAGATTCGGCCGGTAGCCCAGTTCCTCGATGGCCGCTTGCACCCGCGCTCGCAACTCCGGTGAGACGTGGGGGTAATCGTGGACGACATTCGACACCGTCTTGCTGGAGACGCCTGCGCGCGCGGCTACGTCGGCCAACCGCACCTGACCCTTCCGACCCTGCGCCATGGCGGAAGACTACACGCAGAAGACCTCATTTGCCTCTTGAATTTACAGCGCTGTACAGCTAGCGTCTGGGCAACAGACGCAGACGGTGCCGCCAGAGCTGGCGGTCAACCATCCTCCACCGGACATCAAGGGGACGGGGTACGGACCTCGTGAACCAGCACAAGAGAAGGAGTTGCATGATGAGAAAACCCACCAGGCTGGCAGCGGCACTGGCCGCGGCCGCCGCTCTCGCCCTCGTCGGCGGTTGCGGCAGTGGCGGTGCGACCACGCCTCCGCCGAGCCCGGACGGCTCGTCCAGCGGGGAGCCCAGTGCGCCCGCCGGCGGGACCATCAACTTCATGGGCTGGGGCTCTCCCCAGGAGGTGTCGGTCTTCGAGCAGTTGATCGCCAAGTACGAGGCCGCCTACCCGGGCATGAAGGTCGACTACATCAATGTGCCGGCGGCGGACTTCAACACCAAGCTGCAGACCATGATCGCCAGCAAGCAGACCCCGGATGTCTTCTACCTGACGCCGGAGAACGTCATGCCCTTCGCCTCCGCCGGCCTACTGAACGACCTGAGCGGCTACGTCGACAACAACGACCTGTTCAAGGCCGACAACGTCTGGGCCAAGGCGATCGACATGTATCGCTACGACGGCACCACACCGGGCGTGGGCGCGGTCTACGGTCTGCCGAAGGACATCGGCCCGTTCGCCCTGGCCTACAACAAGGACCTGTTCCAGGCCGCCGGCATCCCCGATCCGGACCCGGACGTGCCGTGGACCTGGGACGAGTTCGTGGCCAATGCCAAGAAGCTCACCAGCGGTGAGGGCGACGCCAAGACCTACGGCACCGCGCCCTATTCGCTGGAGTCGGCGGTGTGGTCCAACGGCGCGGACTGGCTGAACGCCGATCACACCCAGGTCACCGTGACCGACCCGAAGTTCGTCGAGGCCATGCAGTGGGTGGCCGACCTGATCCTGAAGGAGAAGGTCGCCCCGTCCAATGAGGAGGAAAGCTCGCTGGGCAGCTTCCAGCGGTTCATCGACGGCAAGGTCGCGATGATGGGCATCGGACCCTGGAGCCAGGGTCAGTTCTGGGACGAGGTGACGTTCAATTGGGACCTCATGCCGTGGCCGGTGCCGAATGCCGGCGACAAGTCCGCGGTCTGGTACGGCGGGATCGGCTTCGCCGTCGCGAACTCCAGCCAGAACAAGGAGGCAGCCGCCAACCTGGCCGCCTTCCTGGCCTTCGACGAGGACGCCCAGCGCACCAACTTCCAGCTCGGCCAGGCCGTTCCGAACCTGATCGACATGGCCAAGAACGAGTACCTGACCATGGACAATCCTCCGGCGAACAAGCAGGAGTTCATCGACATCATCGAGGACTACGGGCGGCGCGCGACGCAGACATACACCTTCAACAGCGAGTGGTTCACCGAGTTCAACGCCAACGCCGCTAGCGTCTGGCTGGGTGAGCAGACGGCTGCGGAGTACACCGCCGAGGTGGCTCCGACCATGCAGGAGATGCTCGACCAGGGCATCGCCGAGCAGAACAGCTGATCCCCGCGGTGGGTGCGCGCGGCGGCGGCGCGCATCCACCGGTTTCCCCGAGGAAGGACATGATGAAGAGTTCAGAACGTCGCTGGGGCTACCTGATGGTCGCACCGGCGGTCCTTCAGTTCCTCGCCTTCGCCATGATCCCGACCGGGATAGCCATCTACGCCGCCTTCACCAATTGGAACGTGCTGAAGGGCACCCGTGACTTCGTCGGGCTGGCCAACTTCGCCGCCTTCCTGCAGGACCCACGGTTCTGGACGGCCTTCGGCAACACCCTCTACATGCTGGTGCCAATCCCGTTCTACCTGGCGCTCGGGCTGCTGTTCGCACTCGGCTGCCACCGCAACACCCCCGGCAACAAGATCTTCCGGATCCTGTTCTACCTGCCCTACATCTCCTCGATCGTTGCGCTCGTGGTGATGTGGAAGTGGCTGTTCAACTACGAGTACGGACTGGTCAATCAGGCGCTGAAGGCATGGTTCGGCGTCCAGGGGCCCAACTGGCTCGGCGACCCGGCGTGGATCAAGCGCACCATCGTGCTGATGATCGTCTGGAAGATGGTCGGCTTCGTGTCGATCTATCTGCTCGCGGCGCTGAAGAACATCCCCGACGTCTACTACGAGGCCGCCCGGCTCGACGGCGCGTCCGGGATCCGCCAGTTCTTCCACATCACCCTGCCGCTGATCTCCCCGATCCTGTTCTTCCTGACCGTGGTCGGCATCATCGGCTCGCTACAGACCTTCGTGGAGGTTCAACTGTTCACCAGCGACGGCGGACGCAGGTACAGCGCCGCGACCGTCACCTACTACATCTGGCAGAAGGCGTTCGACTCCAACCAGATGGGCTATGCCTCGGCCGTCGCGCTCGGCTTCGGCCTGCTGATCCTGGCCGTCACCATCTTCCAGTTCCGGCTCTCCCGCCGGTGGGTCTACGAAGGAGGCGCCGAATGAGCGTCACCGCACGCCGCCGGCTCATGGACGTGATCGCCTTCGCCACCATGGGGCTGGGGGCGCTCACCATGGTGCTGCCCTTCGCCTGGATGCTGTCGACCTCGCTGAAGGACTCGGCCTTCGTGTTCTCCTATCCGCCGCAGTGGATTCCGGATCCGGTGGACTGGTCGAACTTCGTCGAGGTGTGGAGCGTGATCCCGCTCGCCCGCGGCCTGCTCAACAGCGCCATCGTCACGGTCGGCGTGGTGACGCTGGGAACGTTCTCGTCCACCATGGCGGCCTTCGCCTTCGCCAAGCTCGACTTCCCCCACAAGGAGAAGATCTTCCTCGCGCTGCTGGCGACCATGATGATCCCGGTCGTCGTCGTGATCATCCCCCAGTTCCTGGTCTATTCCGAGCTCGGCTGGATCGACACCCTGCTACCACTGGTGGTGCCCGGCACCCTGGGCAATGTCACCATGATCTTCTTCCTGCGCCAGTACATGATGGGGCTGCCCGGCGACCTGCTGGATGCCGCCCGGATCGACGGCGCCGGCTTCTTCCGGATCTACTGGAGCATCTTCCTGCCGTTGTGCCGGCCCGCGATCGCCGCGAACGTGATCATCGTGTTCATGGCGACCTGGAACGACTACCTCGGCCCACTGTTGTTCACCCACTCGCCGGAGAACTCGACAGTGCAGCTGGTGATCGCCACCCTGGTGTCGTACTACGCCGAGCAGACCGACTTCCCGATCGTGATGGCTGCCTCGCTGATCGCGATCCTGCCGGTGATCGTCCTGTTCGCGTTCACCCAGAAACACTTCGTCGACTCGTTCGCGATCTCGGGAATGAAGGGCTGAGGCCGGTGCAGACCTATACCAACCCGATCGCCTCCGACGGCGACTTCGCAGACCCCTTCGTGCTGCGCTTCAACGGCAGGTACTACCTCTACTGCACGAACGCGGACCTGCGCTGCTGGAGTTCCACCGACCTGCTGCACTGGACACTCGAAGGCCCGACCATCGCCCCCGGAACCTTCGGCGACCTGATGCCGTTCGCCCCGGAGGTCACCTACGACAACGGCGTCTTCCACCTCTACACCTCGCCGTCGGGGACGGGACACCGCATCCTGCGCTCCGACTGCCCGACCGGGCCGTTCGTGCCGGTCACCGGGAACATCGGGCACGCGATCGACGGCCACGTGTTCGTGGACGACGATGGCCGGCGCTACTTCTACTGGGCCGGTGACGAGGGCATCTGGGGCTGCGAGATGGCCTCCCCCACCGAGCTGGGCGAACCGGTGCTGACCGGGGCGTTCATGCACGGCTGGACCGAGGGCCCATTCGTGATAAAGCGGGACGGCCTGTACCACATGACCCTCACCGGCAACCACTACCTCTCCCCCGGCTACCGGATCAACGCGGCGGTCAGCGACCACCCGCTGCACGGCTACCGCGACAGCCCGCTCAACCCGGTGCTGCTCAGCACGTCACCCGGTCACCTCGGGCTCGGCCACAGCAGCAGCGTCCTGGGACCGGATCTGGTCTCCACCTATCTCGTTTACCACAACCTGAACCCCGACCTGAGCCGCGACCTCAATATCGACCGCCAGCTGTGGACCGGCGACCTGCTGCAGATCCTCGGCCCCTCACGGCTGGCACCGACACCCGCCGCGCCGGATCACAGCACCCGCTGGGGTGCGGACGAGAGCGGACGCTGGGAGGTGCGTACCGGCAGCCTCGCCGAGCACTCCGACCGGGCGAGCCTCTCCGGCCCCGGCCGGGTCTTGTGGCGCGATGTCCGACTGCCGGATCGGTTCACCAGCGAGCACACCGTGGCAGCCACCGCCGGCCGGTATGGCCTGCTGGCCGGCGACCCGGCCCGGGAGGGCTGGCGGATCGATGTCGAGCCCGAGACCAACCGGCTACGGGTGGTCGCCCTCGGCGCCGGAGCCACCGGCGTGCTGGCCACCGCCACGCTGCCCACTGATCACCGGCACGACGCCCTGCACTGCTACCGCCTGGTGGCAGACGACGGCCGCATCGAGCTCTTCGTCGACAGCCGGCGCCAGTTGGAGTTCCGGCCGGAGCACATCGCCGGCCTCACCCTCGGCTACCACTGCGACGACGGCACGCTGACCATCGGCCACACCGCGCTGACCCGGGAGGTGGAGCGGTGCGCCTCGGCAGCCGCTCCCCGGCCGGTGCCGGGACGGTTCCTGGCGGCCCCTCCGGCTCCCTCCAGCGGAGTTTCGGTTCAGCGGCTGTTCGTCCCGGTTGCGGGCTGGCACGACCTCTGCCTCGCTGGTGAGTTCCCGGCCGGCGCGGCGCTCACCGTCGCGGTCGGCGAGCAGTCGACCGAGCCCG
Organism: Propionicimonas sp.; assembly: GCA_049841235.1. GTDB lineage: Bacteria > Actinomycetota > Actinomycetes > Propionibacteriales > Propionibacteriaceae > Propionicimonas. Next base: position 20,889 of record JASGEM010000029.1, read on the forward strand.
AGCTCGCCCAGGAGACCACCGCGATCACCCTCCCGCTCTGGCTCGACCAGGGCGAGCACGTCCTCGCGATCTCGGTGGAGGGTCGAGCGGTGACACTGCGGACGGTCGACATCAGACCTACCCCCGATCCGCCGGGCGAGTTCGACCGCTGGGAGAGCTCGGGCACCGGCAAGCTGCTCGTCCCCCGGCCGACCGTGGGCGACTGGGACCTCACGGCCACCGTGCGGATCGGCTTCGACTGCCCGGACGGGCATGCAGACCTGCTGTTCTGCGCGAGTGAGCCGGCCGAGGGCGGTGAGGGCGACGACACCACGCTGGGGATCGACTTCCTGCTCGGCTACTCCCTGCAGTTCCATCGCCGGCGGGTGGTGCTCGCCCGTCACGCCTACGACGAACGGCCGGTCGCGCAGCGCGACGTGGTCATCGACTACGCCCTGCCCCACACCATCGCGATCTCGCGCCGCGGCGGCCGGATCACGGCCCGCATCGACGACCTCGAAGCCCTCGGCTTCGCCGATCCGTGGCCGCACGCCGCCGGACGGCTGGGGTTGCGCACCCGGGACGCGCGCATCGCCGTCGAGCAGTTCGGACTGTCCGCCGCCGGCCAGACGCGGGCGCTTCGCACACTCAGCAACTGAGCGCCGAACGCCGTAACAGCCGGGGGTGCCCGCTGGGACGGGAGGCGGGCCGGCTGGTCGGCCGTGCTAGCATCCCAGGCACGTGGTCAGCCGAGCCGATGGATCCCCGTCGGTGCTGCAGAGGAGGTTCGCTGTGACGAAGGCAACGGTATCTGCCGCCTTGTCCAGCTGCTGCATGCTGCCTTCGCGCGGCTGTTGTCGCGCCTGACCTGACCGCCCACGTCCCGCGTCTTCCTGCGGGCGCGCGTCGTCCACCGCCGGTTCTCACTCGCGTTGTCGACGCGTCCGGACACCCATCCCCATCCCCCGGCCGGAACCATCCGGCCGGAACCACCGAAGGAGAACAATGCTCGTCCCAACCATCCGGAAGCTCGCCCTGGCCGCCGCAGCGCTCGCGCTGGTGGCCGGCTGCTCCGGCGCGCCGGCGACGCCCGGCACCACTGAACCG
>JASGEM010000030.1:0-123219 GCA_049841235.1 Propionicimonas sp.
CTCGGCAAATCGCACCCGAAAGGGCTCGGGGTGAGCAGTCGGGCGGCGTAAAGGAAGATCGGCCCCACGACCAACGCATGGACACCGACCATCACACCACCGGCCGTCGCCCGACTGCTCACCCCGAAGCCCGGATCAGAACTCGCCTACGGCGCACCAAGCACCACGATGAGATCCCCGCCCACGCGGGGATGACGGAACAGCAGACAGAGCTGACGAAACAGCAGCCGAGGATCACAAAAGGCAGGCGCGGATCACCAAACAGGAGCCGGAGCCACCAGAAGGCGTCCAGCTATCCACCCACCTCGACAACCCACGTTGAGTTCCCCTCAACACCAGGTACCGCCAACTCCAGTACCCGCGCCCGCACCTTCAGCCGGCGCAGCTCCTCCTTCGCCGCCACCACCTCGTCAACCGCGGAGCTTCCCTTGAACGCCAGCAGGCGACCACCCCGCCTCGCCAGAGGCATGCACCAGTCGAGCAGGCGGGGGAGCGGGGCGACCGCGCGGCAGGTCACGACGTCGTAGCGGGCACGGTGTTCCTCCGCGCGTCCCCGCACCACCTCGACACGTCCGGAGAGATCGAGCTCGGCCACCGCAAGATTCAGGAAGTTCACCCTGCGTAGCAGGGGCTCGAGCAAGGTCATCTTGAGATCGGGACGGAGGATGGCCAGCGGGAGTCCAGGTAGGCCCGCGCCGCTTCCGACGTCCACCACGGCCGCGCCAGCCGAGATCCGTGGTGCGAGTGCCACCGAGTTCAGGACGTGCCGCTCCCACAAGCGATCGCGCTCACGGGGGCCAATCAAGCCCCAGTCGATACCTCGACTTGCCAATATATCGACATATTGCCTAATCGCTTTATCTCCACTGGCGAAAACCGAGGCAACCGTCGCCTCGTCCACGATCAGGCCTCAGGCAGGACGACGACCCGGCGCCGCGGCTCCTCACCTTCGGATTCACTCACCAGTCCGGCCGCCGCGACGGCGTCATGGACGATCTTGCGCTCGAACGGATTCATCGGCGCCAGCCGCACCGGCTCGCCGTTCTCCCGGACCTCCGCGATCGCGGTGGCCGCCAGATCCTGCAGCACCGTGCGCCGCTTGTCCCGGTGACCCGCGATGTCCAGCATCAGCCGGCTCCGGTGCCCCGTCTCCGTCATCACCGCGAGGCGAGCGAGTTCCTGCAGCGCCTCGAGCACCTCGCCGTCCTTGCCGACCAGCAGGTTGGTATCCGTCACCACGGCGACGTGCGCCCGTCCGCCTTCGGTGTAGGTGTCGATGTCGCCGTCCAGATCGGCGATGTCGAGCAACTCCTCCAGGTAATCGGCAGCGATCTCGCCCTCGTTCTCCAGCGCGGCCTCGCGCTTGGACCGCCCCGGGGTCGCTTCGCCCGGCTCGGTGTCGGCCTCCGCCTCCTCGGCGACGGCCACTTCCTCGACAACCTCTGCGGGCTGCTCGACCAACGTCTCCTCGGACATCTTCTCATCACTCCTTGGGGGCCGCGCGGCGGCCTGGTTCTACAGGGTCAGGACTTGCGCTTCGCGCGGGTGTTTCGCTTGGGCTGCTGGCGCTGCACAACGGTGCGCTTGGATGCATCCGGATCGTCATCGGAGGCGGTCGCCACCGCCTTGCCGTTGACCGGCGGATTGGCCGACGACTGCCGCGCGACCTTTGTCGGATCCTGCGTCGTGGTCGTCGGAGGACGCCGCTTGCCGCGACGCTTGGCGATGACCTCGTCCGGATCCTTGCCCTTGGCACGCATCCGTTCTTCCCAGTCGACGTAGGCCGGCGTTCCGGGAGCCGGATTGTTGTGGATCAGGATGTACTGCTGAACCATGTTCCACAGGTTCGTGGTGAGCCAGTAGATCAGCACGCCGATCGGGATGTTCACGCCCATGAACAGGTACATCGCCGGGAAGAGGTACAGCATGGTCTTCTGCTGCTGCGCCATCGGACCGGTCAGTGCCTCCGGAGGCATGTTCTTCCGCATCAGCTGAAGCTGGGTGACGAACAGCACGAGGGTCATCGCCACCACCAGCACCGCGGCGAAGATCTGCGTGGCCCCCAGCCCGGTCTCCGGGACCGGCCAGAACGTGGCGGAGATCTCCGCGCCGAACAGCTTCGCGTGCCGCAGCGATTCCATCAGCTCCGGACGATCCACGAAGACACCCATCGGCTCGCCGCGCGAGGCGTTGTTGAGCACCCAGAACAGCGACAGGAAGATCGGCATCTGCAGCAGCAGCGGCAGACACGAAGCCATCGGGTTGACGCCCTCGTCCTTGTAGAGCTTCATCGTCTCCTGGCCGAGACGCTCCCGATCGTGGCCGTACTTCTCCTGCAGTGCCCGCTGTTTCGGGCCGAGCATCTGCATGTTCCGCGAAGAGTTGATCTGCTTGACGAACAGCGGGATCAGCAGAGTGCGGATCAGCATCGTCAGCAGGATGATGGAGAGCGCCCAGGTACCGCCCCAGGTGGGGTCGAGGAAGAGGCTGAAGAACCAGTGGAAGCCGACCAGGACCCAGGAGACCGCCCAGTACAGCGGCGACATGACGGTGTTGAAGAAGGCGCCGATATCGGACCAGATGTCCATCGGCAGCAGTAGGGGAAGCAGGTTCACCATTCTCACCTCACGCTAGAGCCTGCGAGCAGCAGGCATCTCGACGAGCAGCAGCGGCCTGCTGCGACGACCCGACCGGGTCGGTGGATTGTGCGGCCTTCTCGGCCTGTTCGGCTTCCCAGGCCGCCGCGGCCGGCGTCCCGGGAACCGGGTCGTAGCCACCCAGCGACCAGGGATGACAGCTGGCCAGCCGGCGAGCGGCCAACCACGTCCCCTTGATCGAACCGTGGACGGCGACCGCTTCCAGCGCGTACGCCGAGCAGGTCGGGTAGTACTTGCAGACGTTGCCGTAGAGCGGGCTGATCAGCAACCGGTACAGCTTCAACACGCCGATGAGCAGGTACTTCATGCTGCCAGCTTCCGCAGGCACTGGCCCAGGGCCGAGTCGAAGTCACCGGCCAGATCGCCGTCCACGGAGGCCGGCAGTGCCCGCACCACCAGATCGATCGGGGTCCGCAGTTCGCGGAACTCCGCCGCGACCAGATGGCGCAGCCGGCGCTTCACCCGGTTACGGACCACCGCGGTGCCAACCGCCTTGGACACCACAAAGCCCGCCCTGGACGGAGGAACCGTCCGCAGGCGGGCATGGACCACCACGCTCGGCCGTCCCGAACGGACTCCATGGCGCATCGTCGCCTGGAAATCCGTGGGCGTCCGCAGCCGGGACGCGGCTGGCAGCACCGGTCAGCCGGCGAGGCGCACGCGGCCCTGGCGGCGGCGAGCGGAGATGATGGCGCGGCCGGCGCGCGTCCGCATCCGCAGCCGGAAGCCGTGGGTGCGGCTGCGACGCCGGTTGCTCGGCTGGAAAGTGCGCTTGGTCACGCGAGTGCTCCCTGATCGATACCTGACAGAACCGATACGCCCACGTTGGACGCATGAGGCGTCGCCACGACAGCGACTGACCAACGATACGTGGCGGCAGGCCGGTGGGGCAAACCGAATGCCCGAATGATCGCGCGTCGAGCCGACACGCCGTAGACCTGCAAAGATACTTCGAAACGGGTTTGCCAACCCTGTCCACTGGTCTCTAGTCTGCTCTGAGCCGCCGGGGGAGGACGTACGTTCCGACCCCAGGTTCCGTGCACAGTCTGTGGATAACCTTGTGGACGGCATGGTTGGCCAGACACTTCGGTGAGGAATCGCATGTCACAGCCGGTCGAGAACGGGCCCGGGAGCGGGAACGACGCACTCGACCAGGCGTGGACGCACCTCTGGGAGCAGTCCGAACCCTTCGCTCGCGGCTGGCTGACCAGCACCCGCCCGGTCACCCTGCACGAGTCGCTGCTGATCGTCGCGGTTCCCGACGAGTTCACTCGCGACCAGGTGGAATCCCGCCTGCGTCCCACCCTGGAAGCTCAGCTGACCGGGTACCTCCACCGCCCGATCCAGTTGGCGATCACGATCGATCCCGGTGCCGCGACCGGTTTCGTCCCGCCCACGCCCGAGCCGGCGGCAGAACCCGAGTTGCCCCTGCCGAGTCCGGTCGTCCCGAGCCGGCCCGTTCATCGCAGTTCCGGCTCGGATCGCCTGAATCCCAAGTACTCCTTCGAGAGCTTCGTGATCGGCGACTCCAACCGGTTCGCCCACGCCGCGGCGGCGGCAGTGGCGGAGGCTCCGGGCAAGGCCTACAACCCGCTGATGATCTACGGCGATTCCGGGCTGGGCAAGACCCACCTGCTGCACGCCGTGGGGCACTACATCCGCAGCTACTACGACCGCGTCCGGGTGAAGTACGTCTCCACCGAGGAACTCACCAACGACTTCATCAACTCGATCTCGGAGAACCGCACCGCCGAGTTCCGCCGTGCCTATCGCGAGGTCGACGTCCTGCTGGTGGACGACATCCAGTTCCTGGAATCCAAGATCCAGACCCAGGAGGAGTTCTTCCACACCTTCAATACCCTGCACACCGCCGACAAGCAGATCGTGCTGACCTCGGACCGTCCGCCGCGCTCGCTCGCCGCCCTGGAGCCGCGGTTGCGCAGCCGGTTCGAGTGGGGTCTGATGACCGACATCCAGCCGCCCAGCCTGGAGACCCGGATCGCCATCCTGCGCAAGAAGGCCGCCGCCGAAGGGCTCAACGCCAGCCCCGAGGTGCTGGAGTTCATCGCGAGCCGGATCCAGACCAACATTCGTGAACTCGAAGGTGCCCTGATCCGCGTGACGGCGTACGCGAGCCTCCAGCGCCAGGAGGTCGACCTCTCACTGGCCGAGGTGGTGCTGAAGGACCTGATCCCCGAGGGTCAGGAGAACACGATCACCGCGGCGATGATCATGAGCGCGGTCGCCGACTACTTCGCGGTGAGCGTGGACGATCTGTGCGGCACCAGCCGCACCCACGTGCTGGTCACCGCCCGCCAGATGGCGATGTACTTGTGCCGCGAACTCACCGACCTGTCGCTGCCGAAGATCGGACAGGTCTTCGGCGGCCGCGACCACACCACCGTGATGCACGCCGACCGCAAGATCCGGCAGTTGCTGGGCGAACGCCGCAGCGTCTTCAACCAGATGACCGAGCTGACCAACCGCGTCCGCCAGGCCGCCGCCCGCTGACTCTCCTCACCGCTGCCCACCACACCCCGCTTCCCCGCAGAAACCGGGCGATTGAGGCACGCCGGCTGCATAACGTCGCCACCAAGCCCGGATCGCCCGGTTTCTGCGGAACAGCCCGCGGCCGGCCGTCCAGCCACGGATTCTGTGGGGAAGGTTGTGGATAACTGGGGAGGCCTGTGGATACTGGAAGCCAGCCCAATCGCCGTCCGCAAATCCTCCCCGTGTGATTTTTGGTTGTCCACAGGCTTCGTCCACGGGTCAATCCATGAACGACCAGCGCGGACACCGGTTGTCCACCGAATCCACAGCCGCTACGACTCCGACGATTAGTAATTGATCATCAAATCCTTCAAAGCCACCGACTCACAGCCTGGGGACATCCATCACTGGTTGTGATGAACCCCATGGATCGGCCCACGTCGATATGATCGAGCAACCAACGTAGGTGACGACCGCCATGCCGCATCAGCGGCCGGGTTGGAAGAAATCTCGACGAGGTCCGCGGAAGTGGACCGAGGAACAGTAGGGAGTGACGGTGCGAATCCGACTCGAGCGCGATGTCCTGGCCGAAGCGGTCCAGTGGGCGGCCCGTAGCCTGCCCACCCGCCCCAGCGTCCCCATCCTCGCCGGGCTGATGCTGAAAGCCGGCAATGGCGAGGTCGTGCTTTCCAGCTTCGACTACGAGACCTCGGCCAAGGTGACCGTGAAGGCGGAGGTGAGTGACGACGGCGTCGCGCTGGTCTCCGGACGGCTGCTGGCCGAGATCGCCCGGTCACTGCCCAACAAGCCGGTCGAACTGACCTCGGACGCCGCCAAGGTCGAACTCGTCTGTGGGTCGGCTCGGTTCACGCTGCAGACGCTGCCGGTCTCGGACTACCCCGCGCTGCCCACCATGCCCGAATCCACTGGGACGATCACCAGCGAGGATTTCGCCAAGGCCGTCGGCCAGGTGGTCGTCGCGGCCGGACGCGACGAGCTGCTGCCGGTCTTCACCGGCGTCCGGATGGAGATCGACGGCGACACCCTGTCGCTGCTGGCCACCGACCGGTACCGGATGGCACTGAAGGAATTGCCCTGGAATCCGCGCAGCACCAGCAGCGAAGGTGCGGCCCTGGTGCCGGCCCGCGTCCTGGCGGAGACCGCCCGCTCGATGACCTCGGGCACCGACATCACGCTCAGCCTGTCGAGCGCGGCCACCGGAGACGGCCTGATCGGCTTCGAAGGCACCGGGCCGGCCGGCATCCGCGAGATCACCACCCGGCTGCTCGACGGCGAGTTCCCGAAGGTCCGGCACCTGATGAACGTGCAGCCCACGGTCACCGTGCGAGCCAACACCGCTGAGGTGGAGGCCGCGGTGAAGCGGGTCGGGCTGGTGGCCGAGCGCAACACGTCGCTGCGGATGCTGATCGGCGACGGCTCGATCACGCTCGAGGCCGCGACCGGCGATCAGGCGCAGGCCGTCGAGGCTCTGGAGGCCGTGGTCGTCGATGTCACCGGCCAGGGCATGACCATGACGGCCGCCGGCTTCAACCCGCATTACATCTCCGATGCGCTGGCGGCGCTCGACGCCCCCTACGTCCAGTTCTCGTTCACCGCTCCCGGCAAACCCTGTCTGCTGATGGGCTTGGACGAGATTGACGCAGACGTGCGCGAGGACTACCGCCACGTGATCATGCTGATGCGCCTGCCGGTGGATCACGCGACGGCTTCCGCGGGCGCGGGCGCCGCAGCGGGCTGACAGCGCTGACCACGCCGCCACGTCGGTCGAGCGTGTCGAAACCTGTGGCCGACGGCCGGTCAGCGATGGTCTCGACCCTCGGTGAGCCCGGGACAGGCAAGCTTGACCGACGATAGGCGGCGATCGCTGATGGAGGTGAGCCGGTGTTCGTAACCCACCTGAACCTGGTCGACTTCCGGTCCTACGCGGTGGTGGACGTACCGCTCGAACCCGGTGTCACGGTGTTCACCGGCGCCAACGGCCAGGGCAAGACCAATCTGGTCGAAGCGGTCGAGTACCTCGGCACGCTGGGTTCCCATCGGGTCGCCTCCGAGGCGCCACTGGTGCGGTTCGGTGCCGAACGTGCCCGGGTGCGGGCGCGCGTCCAGGCAGGGACGGACGATCCCCGCCAACTGCTGCTGGAGATCGAGCTGATTCCCGGCAAGGCGAACCGAGCCAGCCTGAACCGATCGCCGCTGAAACGGCCGCGCGATCTGCTGGGTGCGCTTCGGGTGGTGGTCTTCTCGCCCGAGGATCTCGCCGTGGTCAAGGGCGATCCCTCCTCCCGGCGGCGTTTCCTTGACGAACTGCTCACCTCGCGCTGGCCACGGATGGCAGGGGTCCGCGCCGACTACGACCGGGTGCTCAAGCAGCGTTCGACCCTGCTGAAGTCGCTCGCTGGACGTGGCCCACGCGGCGCGGACGCGGAATCCACCCTCGGGGTCTGGGACGAGAAGCTCGCCCAGCTCGGTGCCGAGATCGTCGAAGCCCGGCTGGCGACGCTGGCCGATCTGGTGCCTCTGCTGCAGGGTGCCTATGCCGACATCGCGCCCACACGTAACCAGGCCGAAGCCAGCTACCAGTCGTCCTCCCTTCCCGGTCCGTCAGCACCGCAGGCCGTGGTCGAAACCACGGGATCTCCATCGCCGCCCGGCGAGGACGCAGCCGTGGGAGCCGCAGGATCGGGAGAGACCGGGCCGTTGACCCGGGAGGAACTTGCCGGCTTCCTGCTGGAGCGGATGAAGCAGCGCCGTGGTGAGGAGATCGCCCGGGGTGTGTCGCTGGTCGGTCCTCACCGGGACGACGTGGTCCTCACCCTCTCGGGTCTGCCGGCCCGAGGCTATGCCTCCCACGGCGAATCCTGGTCGCTCGCTCTGGCCCTGCGGCTGGCGAGCTTCGGCGTGCTGCGGCAGGACGGGATCGAGCCGGTGCTGATCCTGGACGACGTCTTCGCCGAGCTGGACGAGATCCGCCGCGAACGACTCGCCACCGTCGCCCTGACCGCCGAACAGGTGCTGATCACCGCCGCCGTCGGCGCCGATGTACCGGTCAGCGTGGCCGGTCGCCACTTCACCGTGGAACTCGGCCGGAACCCGGCGATGGAGAGCAGGGGCCAAGAAAGCGGCCAGTTGCGGCCACAGGGCGAGGATCTGCCGTGAGCACCCCGCAGCACGACCCGGAAGGGCTGGACGTCGCTCGCCAGGTAGCCCGGGCCGCCCGCGGCGATGCCGCGCCTGCGCCGCGGGCGCGCAAACGTCCGAAGAACCCGGCCAATGACGGCCCGGAGCCCCTGGGTGAGTTGATCAAGGACGTCATCGACACCCACGGCTGGAACACCGAGGTCAAGCTCCATCACCTGCTCGGCGGCTGGCCGAGTCTGGTCGGCGAGGTCAATGCCGCCCACTCCACCCCGGAATCCTTCGCAGAGAAGGTGCTGACCGTCCGCGCCGAGTCCACCACCTGGGCGACCTCTCTGCGGGAAATCGCCCCACAACTCGTGGCCCGGCTGAACGAGCAGCTCGGTCAGGGGAGCGTCGAGCGGGTGGTGGTGATCGGCCCGAACGCGCCCTCCTGGAAGAAGGGACGCCGGTCCGTCCCCGGCCGCGGCCCGCGGGACACATACGGCTGAGCCGCGGTCGGCCGCCCGGTGCGCCTGCTGGAACGGAGTGTCGTCTCCGGGGAGACGCTGACCATCGAAGAGGTCCCAGACGGGCAACAACCGGACAACACCCAGAGCCGATCTGGCCGCTTGACACCCCACAGCGCGTGGAAGCCCATGGACAACGCCCTGCAAATGGCTCCGTAGGGCCAATTCGGGCCGCTCAGTGGCATCTCATCGCTCGTGCAGCCCGGGATTTCCGGGCGGATCGGCTAGACTTGGTTCGTTCCTGACCGAGCCGCCACTGCCTGGCAGTTGGTGGCCGTTCTCACGTCCGAAGGGTAAACCTCAGTGACACTAGAGCCCACCGCGCCTGTGATGTCCGCCGTGGAGGCCGCGCATGTTGCCGAAGGCAACTACGACGCCTCGGCGATCACCGTACTGGAAGGCTTGGAGGCCGTCCGCAAGCGTCCCGGCATGTACATCGGTTCCACCGGTGAGCGCGGTCTGCACCACCTGGTCTACGAGGTGGTCGACAACGCGGTGGATGAGGCGCTGGCCGGCTACTGCGACACCATCGTCGTCGAGCTGCTGGAGGAGGGCGGCGTCCGGGTCACCGACAACGGCCGCGGCATCCCGGTGGCCGAGCACCCGGTGGAGAAGATGTCGGCACTCACCGTGGCGCTCACCAAGCTGCACGCGGGCGGCAAGTTCGGCACCGGCGGCTACAAGGTCTCCGGCGGCCTGCACGGCGTGGGCGTCTCGGTGGTGAACGCGCTCAGCACCAGCCTGACCGCCGACGTCCGGCGCGACGGCTATCGCTGGAGCCAGTCCTTCCAGCTGGGCGATCCGGACGCCCCGCTGGCGCAGCTCGAGCCGGCCGAGGGCACCGGAACCACCGTGACCTTCTACGCCAGCCCGGACATCTTCGAGACCACCGTCTACTCCTACGAGACGCTGGCCACCCGGTTTCGCGAGATGGCCTTCCTGAACAAGGGACTCTCGATCACCCTGATCGACCGGCGTCCCGAGCACGCCGACGATCCCGAGACCGACGAGATCGAGACGGCCCGGGAGAAGACCTTCCAGTATGACGACGGCCTGATCGACTACGTCAAGTACCTCACCGGCTCCAAGGACGTCATCCACCCCTCCGTGATCGCGATCGACGCGGTGGATTCCGAGATGAGCCTCGAGGTGGCGATGCAGTGGAACACCTCGTACAACGAGAGCGTCCACACCTTCGCCAACACGATCAACACCCATGAGGGCGGCACCCACGAGGAGGGCTTCCGCGCGGCGCTCACCAACACGGTGAACAAGTGGGGCGAGGCCTGGGGGATGATCAAGAAGCGGGAGGACCGGGTCTCCGGCGACGACATCCGCGAGGGCCTCACCGCGATCATCTCGGTCAAGCTGGGCGAGCCGCAGTTCGAGGGCCAGACCAAGACCAAGCTGGGCAACACCGAGGCGCGCTCCTTCGTCCAGCGGGTGGTCAACGACCTGCTCGGCGACTGGCTGGAGAAGAACCCCGCCGAGGGCAAGGACATCGTCCGCAAGTCCCAAGCCGCCGCCCAGGCCCGAATCGCGGCCCGCAAGGCGCGCGACCTGGCCCGCTCCCGTAAGGGTCTGCTGAACGGGGCGGGGGAGTACGGCAAGCTGGCCGACTGCTCCTCGACCGAGCCCAAGGAGTGCGAGGTCTTCATCGTCGAGGGCGATTCCGCCGGCGGCTCGGCCAAGGGCGGACGCGATCCGCGCACCCAGGCGATCCTGCCGATCCGGGGCAAGATCCTGAACGTCGAGAAGGCCCGGCTGGACAAGATCCTGCAGAACCGCGAGGTCTCGGCGATCTTCAACGTGCTGGGCACCGGCGTCACCGACGACTTCGACATCGATAAGCTGCGCTACCACAAGATCGTCCTGATGGCCGACGCCGACGTGGACGGCGCGCACATCCGCACCCTGCTGCTCACCCTGCTGTTCCGGTTCATGAAGCCGCTGATCCAGGGCGGTTACGTCTATCTCGCCCAGCCGCCGCTCTACCGGCTGCGCTGGACGAACGCGCCGCACGAGCTGGCCTACTCCGATGCCGAGCGGGACGCCCTGCGCGACGCAGGCTTCGAGGCCGGCAAGAAGCTGCCCGCGCCGACCAACAACCCGATCCAGCGGTACAAGGGCCTGGGCGAGATGAACGCCGGCGATCTGTGGGACACCACGATGGATCCGGACAAGCGCACCCTGTTGCAGGTGACCCTGGACGACGCGGCCGCCGCGGACGAGATGTTCTCCATCCTGATGGGCGAGGACGTCGAGCAGCGCCGCGGCTTCATCCAGCGCAACGCCAAGGACGTTCGCTTCCTGGACGTGTGATTCTTCCGCCGGTCGAGCTTGCCGACCGGCGATCCCCCGCGGACTTCCTACCTGAGGAGAACCCAGCATGACTGACGGCCCGGACGAACCGATCGACGGCCCTGCGTTCGACGGCGAGGGCGCCGACGCGGTGGTCGACACCGGCCTGGCGCCGACCCTGAGCAAGGTCGAGGAAATCGACCTGCAGGTCGAGATCCAGCGCTCCTACCTCGACTACGCGATGAGCGTGATCGTGGGACGCGCGCTGCCCGACGTTCGCGACGGGCTCAAGCCCGTCCATCGCCGGGTGATCTACGCGATGTACGACCGCGGCTACCGCCCCGACCGGGGCTGGAACAAGTGCTCCCGGATCGTCGGCGACGTGATGGGTCTCTACCACCCGCACGGCGACTCGGCGATCTACGACACCCTGGTGCGGCTGGCGCAGCCCTGGGTGATGCGGGCGCCGCTGGTGGCGGGCCAGGGCAACTTCGGCTCCCCGGGCAACGACCCGGCCGCGGCGATGCGGTACACCGAGTGCCGGATGGCCCCGCTGGCCATGGAGATGGTGCGCGACATCGGCGAGGATACCGTCGACTTCAAGCCCAACTACGACAACAAGGAACTGGAGCCGACCGTGCTGCCGGCCCGGTTCCCGAACCTGCTGGTCAACGGTTCCACCGGCATAGCGGTCGGCATGGCCACCAACATCCCCACCCACAACCTGCGCGAGGTGGCCGAGGCCGTCCAGTGGTACCTGGAGAACCCGGAGGCCACCAAGGAGGAACTTCTCGAGGCCGCCATGGAGCGGATCAAGGGCCCCGACTTCCCGACCGGCGCGCTGATCGTGGGACGCAAGGGCATCGAGGACGCCTACCTCACCGGCCGCGGCTCGGTGGTGATGCGGGCGGTCATCGACATCGAGGAGGATCGGGCGGGACGGACCAACCTGGTCGTCACCCAGCTGCCCTACATGTGCAACCCGGACAACCTGGCGATCAAGATCGCCGAGCTGGTGAAGTCCGGCAAGCTCAGCGGGATCGCCGACATCCGCGACGACTCCTCCAGCCGGACCGGCCAGCGGCTGGTCATCGTCCTCAAGCGGGACGCCCAGCCGCGGGTGGTGATGAACAACCTGTACAAGCACACCCAGCTGCAGGACACCTTCGGCTGCAACATGCTGGCCCTGGTGGACGACGTGCCGCGCACGCTGCGGCTCGATCAGTTCATCAGCCATTGGGTGCGGCACCAGGTCCAGGTCATCCAGCGCCGGACCCGCTACCGCCTCGAGCAGGCCGAGAAGCGCGCCCACCTGGACCGGGGCCTGGTCAAGGCCCTGAACCGGCTGGACGAGGTGCTGGCGCTGATCCGGGCCTCCCGGACGGCCGAGGCCGCACTGCTCGGCCTGAAGGACCTGCTCGGCATCGACGACGACCAGGCGCGCTACATCCTGGACACCCAGCTCCGCCGGCTGGCCGCGATGGAGATCCAGACCATCATCGACCGGCTGGCCGAGATCGAGGCGCTGATCGCCGACCTGAAGGACATCCTCGCCAGCGAGGAGCGGCAGCGGCAGATCATCTCCACCGAGCTGGCCGAGATCGTCGAGAAGTACGGCGACGACCGCCGGACCAAGATCATCGCGGCTGACGGGGACCTGTCCGACGAGGATCTGATCCCGGACGACGACATGATCGTCACGATCACCCACGGCGGCTACGCCAAGCGGACCGCGTCCACCCTCTACCGAACGCAGAAGCGCGGCGGGAAGGGCGTCCGCGGCGCCTCGCTGCGCACCGACGACGAGGTGGAGCATCTGTTCGCCACCACCAACCACCACTGGATCCTGTTCTTCACCAATATGGGGCGGGTCTACCGGGCCAAGGTGTGGCAGCTGCCCGAGGCCGGCCGGGATGCCAAGGGCGGCCACGTCGCGGGGCTGCTGAGCTTCCTGCCGGAGGAGCGGATCGCCCAGGTGATGACCCTGCGCAGCTACGACGACGCCCCCTACCTGCTGCTGGCGACGAAGAACGGCCTGGTGAAGAAGACCGAGCTGCGCTCCTACGACTCGCCTCGCCAGGCGGGTGTGATCGCGATCAACTTCCGCGAGCCGGACGACGAGCTGATCGGTGCCGGGCTGTGCAGCGCGGCGGACGACGTCCTGCTGGTCTCCCGGAAGGGGCAGGCGATCCGGTTCGCCGCCGACGATACCCAGCTGCGTCCGATGGGCCGGGCCACCTCGGGCGTGAAGGGGATGGATTTCCGGCTCGGGGACGCCCTGTTGTCGATGTCGGTGATCGGCGCCGACATGCCCGAGGACGACCGGTTCGTCTTCACGGTGACCGACGGCGGTTTCGCCAAGCGCACCGCGGTGAGCGAGTACCGCCAGCAGAATCGCGGAGGCCTCGGCATCAAGGCGATGAAGCTGAACGAGGACCGGGGATCGCTGGTCGGCGGCCTGGTCGTGCAGGAGTCGGACGAGGTGATCGCGATCAAGGTGAGCGGCCAGATCATCCGCTCCGCGGTCGCAGAGGTGCCGGCCAAGGGCCGCGACACGATGGGCGTGAAGTTCGTCGGCTTGTCCGGCGACGATGCGGTCGTGGTGATCGCGCTGAACCCGGAATCGAGCTCCGAACTGCCGGAGTCTCCCGCCTCCCCACCCGAGGAAGCTGGCCCGGCCCCGAATTCGCAAGGTACCGTTGACATGAACGAACCAGGCCAGGAGGGATCCACACCGGCCGGGGAGGAGAACGGTGACTGACAAACCGAGCACCAGTGGCACGTCCGCGGGGCTGGTCGACGCGCCCTATTGGCGGGTGGAAGGAGCTTCGTCGCCGGACGAGAAGGGCCTGGACGACACCGTCGTCCGGATACCGCCCGTGCCGGCCGAGTCCTCGCCCCCCCGGGCACCCGGCCCGGAGTACGAGGCCACCGTCGCCACGCCGGCCACCCCCGTCCCGGCGCCGGTCCCGGCCCCCGCGGCGGATGCACCGGCCAAGCCCGTCCAGCGGAAGGGAGTCCGTCGCACCCGCAAGGCGCGGCTGCGGCTCTCCCGGCTGGATCCGTGGTCGGTGATGAAGACGGTGTTCCTGTTCTCGATCGCCTTCGGGATCATGTTCTGGGTCGCCATCTACCTGGTGTGGACGATCATCGAATCCTCCGGCATCTTCGGCGCGATCAACGAGGTGGTCACCTCCCTGGTCTCCAGCCCGAGCGACACCACGGGTTGGCACATCGAGGACTACATCAGCATGAACAAGGTGCTCGGCATCTCCGCGCTGATCGCCGTGATCAACGTGGTCCTGATGACCGCCCTGGGCACGATCGCCGCCTTCCTGTACAACCTCTCCGCCAATATCCTCGGCGGCCTGGAAGTCACCCTCGCCGAAGACTGACCCGGAACCGTCCCCGAAACCGGAGTGCCGATGGAGGCAGACGCGTTCGGCCGCGAGTCCTTCGCAAGGTACCTGGTGGCCGTGGCCGACTATGTTGACCTGATCGAGCAGGTCGATCCTGCGTCCCTTGACGGCCCGGGGCTGGGAGTGTGGGATCTGCGGGCGCTGATCGGGCACACCTCGCGGTCGCTGGTCACCGTCATCGAGTACGCCGCTCGCCCGGCCGATCAGATCGCAGCGGCGACCGCCGTCGACTACTACCGGATGATCGCCGAGACCTTCACCGATGCCGCATCGGTCGCCGAACGCGGCCGCCGGGCAGGAGAGGCCCTCGGTGACGACCCGGCTACCGGAGTGGCCGACCTCGCCGAGCAGGCGCGGCAGGTGCTGGACGGTCTCCAGCCCGGATACCTCCTGACCACGCTCGTGGGCGGCATGCCGCTGGAGGAGTATCTGCGCACCCGTACCTTCGAGTTGGTCGTTCATTGCCTCGATATCGCACGGGCGACCGGCCTCCGATTCGAGGCGAGTCAGGAGACTCTGGCGGACGCGGTCCACTTGGCGACCGAGGCGGTGCTCGGTTCCGGCCACGGTCAGGCCGTGCTCCTCGCGCTTACCGGCCGGGACGCCCTCCCGCCCGGCTTCTCGATCGTGTGATAGCGGTTGGGCCAGCGAGGATTTGAGACCCGCCCACCGGGCACGGTAACGTTGCGCTTCGGTGCAACGCACTCAGCGGGCCTATAGCTCAGACGGTTAGAGCGCCGCCCTGATAAGGCGGAGGTCAGTGGTTCAAGTCCACTTAGGCCCACACCACGAAAGTCCTTGTCAGACGAAGTTGACAAGGACTTTCGGTGTTTGCGGGCCGTACGCGTTGCCGGCATCCGTCGGTCGCCGGGCCCTGCTCACCCCCAGACGGCCGTGGCTCCGGCGTGGCCGGTCAGGATGACCAGCACCAGTGCGGCCAGTGCGCTCAGCATGGTTACGCCACCGAACATCCAGCCGGCCGGCCCTGGCCGTTCACCGGTGGTGCGGCGCGTCCTGAGGAAGAGCGGGAGGGCGACCGCCATCAGCAGGGTCGGCCACGGGGTCCAGGTGCCGAGGGTCAGGTGGCGGGCGATCCGCGGCGAACCGGTGATGCCGAGCTCGTCGGCCAGTACCGGACCGGTGAGGAAGGCGGCGAAGGCAGTGAGCACCGCCATCGCCCCGAGAGCCACGACCAGTCCGGCGTACCGCTCCCGCAGCCGGCCGGAGAGCACCACCAGCACCGAGCCGAGCGCGGCCAGCGGCACGAAGATGACCGTGGCGTGCACCACCAGTGGGTGGAGCGGGAGGCCGATGATGTCCACCGTCAGCCCTTGACGGGGTCGCCGTCGCTGTTGAGCACGAACCAGACTTCCTGGACATTCTGGCCGGTCATGTCGCCGGGCTTGGTGTCGTCCTTCCAGTAGTAGAGCGGCCAGCTGTTGTAGGTCGCCTGCACCCTGCCGTCGGCGCGGGTGAACGAGCCGAGCTTCGAGTCGTCCACCCCCTCGCCCATGGTCGGCTCGCCCAGCAGCGGAGGCCAGTTGACCAGGCACTGACCTTCGCAGGCGCTGGTGTTGGCGCTGTCGTTGGCGAACATGTAGAGCGTCATGCCGTTGCCGTCGACCAGGATCGAGCCGAGCGGAGAGTCGGCCATGGTCAGGGCGAGCGCTGCGGCGTCCGTCTCCGGAGAGGCCGGTGCCGAGGTGGCGGGCATCGAGGACGGCTGGCTGGTGGTGGGCGCAGCGGCACCCCCGCCACAGCCGGCCAGCAGGCCGAGGGCGATCAGGGTTCCGATGGCGAGTGGGATGCGCGAAGCTGGGGTGGTGGGCACGGTTCCTCCTGATGGTTCCGGACGCCGCGGGCCGCGGCGACGATCCCCGGCGCAGGGATACCGGTGATACGGCTGGGCCGCCGGAAGGGATTGCGTCCCGGCGCAATCCGCGGCGCCTCCTCGTCCGTACCTTCTGGTGTGACCCTGTTCTCGCTGGCCGACCGCGCCCCGGACGCCGCCCTCGTGGCCGCGCTGGCGCTGGGTGACGAAGCGGCCGCCGTCGCCTTCGTCCGCCGGTTCGAGCGCCGGGTCTTCGGCCTCGCGGTGTCGGTCACCCGCGACCGCGGTCTTGCCGAGGACGTCAGCCAGGAGGCCTTCCTGCGGGCCTGGAAGGCGGCCGGCACCTACGATGTCCGGCGCGGGTCGGTGCTCACCTGGCTGTTGACCATCACCCGTAACCTGGCCATCGATGCCGTCCGCGCCCGCCGCGCCACCCCCACCGACGACGCGGTGCTCGACAATCTGATCGCCACCACGCTGCGCGACCCGTCAGGCGATATCGACCATCAACTCGACGCAGCCCAATCCGTCCAGCAGCTCCGGGACCTGCCTTCCGAGCAGGCACGCGCCGTCGTGCTCGCGGTGGTGGGTGGCAACACGGCCCAAGAGGTCGCCGATCATGAAGGGATTCCGTTGGGAACCGCGAAGACCCGCATCCGAACCGGCTTGCGCCGGATGCGACAGGCGCTGGAGGTCGAACCGTGACCGAGCACCTCACCGACGACCTGCTGATCGCTCTGGCCCTGCAGGAGATCGAGCCACCTGAGCAGGAACGGTTCAGCGCCCACCTCGCCGGGTGCGCCACCTGCCGCGCCGAGTACCACGCCCTTGAGGACGCCGTGCGCCACGCACTCGCCGCAGCACCCGGAATAGCGCCGCCCGCCGGCTTCTCCGGACGGGTGATCGCGGCCATGGGGCTGCCGGCTGAGGAGTCTCTCGCGGCAAGCCCGCCGCCAGTGGGCCGCGGTCGCCGCTGGACATCATGGCTTGCTGCAGCGGCGGCGCTGGTGATCGGGCTCGGCATCGGCGTCACGCTGGGGATCGCCGGGACGAGACCGCCCGTCGTCGCGCCGGCAGAGCCGGCGGCGTCCGCCCTGGTGACGCGCGCCGGAGAGACGGTGGGCAGTGCCGGGACCGTGATGATCGACGGACGGCGGATGCTCGTCCTCACGGTGACGAACGGCCGTCCGGGGATGACCTACGAGTGCATCCTGATCGCTCCGGACGGCTCCCGCACCAGCGGGGGCGCCTGGACGCTGGACGGCGGGTACCAGGGAGAGCGCGCCTCGGGAACCTGGATGGTGCCGCTCACGGACGCGGCGGTGGCCAGCGTCGAGCTGACCGCGCCCAGCGGAAAGGTGTGGTCCACCGCCAGGTTCTGACCGGGCCGAGCCGGCCCGCACGCTGGCCCCGGCCGTCCCCGAACCGTTTGGACGAGTCCTGGAGAACCGGTGGAGTGGACCCGGTCGGGACCTAGGCGAGCATGTCCTTGACCAGGGGCACGACCCGGCTTCCGTACAGCTCGATCGAGCGGAGCTGGTCGGCGTGCTGCACGGGCTGGTCGTACTTCAGGTCGAACCGGTCGACCCGCAGGGTCTTCAGCGTGTCGGCGATCTTCCGGGCCACCGTTTCGGGGGATCCCACATAGAGCGACCCGGTTTCGATCTCCCGCTCGAAGTCGCCGGCGGCCGGAGCCGGCCAGCTGCGCTCGGTCATCATCCGGCGCCGCATCGCGTGCCATCCGTCGTGGACGAGCGCACGGGCCGCCTGGTCGGTCTCGGCCACCAGACCCGGTGAGTGGACGGCGATCGGCTGCCGGTCCACTCCGAACTCGTCCTGGGCGTGTTCGAACAGGTCGATGTAGCGCGCGAACCGCGCCGCCGGACCGCCGATGATCGCCAGGAACAGGCCGAACCCGTAACGGGCGGTCCGGACCACCGACTCTGGACTGCCGCCCACGCCCACCCAGGTGGTGATGCCCCGAGCCGTGACGGGATACACCCGCTGATTGGTGAGGGACGCGCGGGTGCTGCCGCTCCAGGTCACCGGCTCCTCCTTCAGCAGGGCGGCCAGCAACTCGAGCTTCTCCTCGAACAGCACCTCGTAGTCGTTCAGGTCGTAGCCGAACAGCGGGAAGGACTCGATGAACGAGCCGCGGCCGGTCACGATCTCCGCGCGTCCTTGCGACACCGCATCGAGGGTGGCGAAGCGTTCGAAGACGCGCACCGGGTCGTCCGAGCTCAGGACGGTCACCGCCGAGCCGACCCGGATCCGCTGGGTGCGCGCCGCGATGGCCGCCAGCACCATCTCGGGGCTGGAGACGGCGAAGTCGGGTCGGTGGTGTTCGCCGACCCCGAAGAAGTCCAGCCCGAGCTGATCGGCGGCCACGCCGTCCGCCACGAGATCCCTGATCACCTGCGGGTGGGGTACCGGCTGCCCTTGGGCGTCGTGGGTGACACCGCCGAAGGTGTCAAGACCGAACTCGATCGCACTCATGCTGCGCACAACCAGGCAGGCGACGCCGGATATTCCCCGCCTGGCGGGCGCGGCGGACGCCGGTCGTCCTCCCCGATCGACCCGCGCGCGCTCAGGCGGCGGCAGCCTGCGGTTCCTGGGCCGGTTCCAGAGCGGAGGTCAGGATCTCGCGGACGTCGGAGACCAACCGCACCTGCAGCTCGCTCAGGATCTCGGCCGGGACATCGTCGAGGTCGGGCTCGTTGCGCTGTGGCAGGTAGACGACGCCGAGGCCGGCGCGCTGGGCGGCCAGCAGCTTCTGCTTCACGCCGCCGATCGGCAGAACCCGGCCGGTCAGCGAGACCTCGCCGGTCATCCCGACCTCGGCGCGGACGTTGCGTCCGGTGAGCAGCGAGAGCAGCGCGGTGGTCATGGTGACGCCGGCCGAGGGGCCGTCCTTCGGGACCGCGCCGGCGGGCACGTGCAGGTGCAGCGGGTGCTCCAGCTGCTCGGGCGCGATGCCGTAGTCGGCGGCGTGGGCCTGCAGGTAGGACAACGCGATCTGCGCGGACTCCTTCATCACCTCGCCCAGTTGGCCGGTGATGGTCAGCGACGGCGGCGAGCCCGGCAGCAGGGACGCCTCGATGTACAGCACGTCACCGCCCATGCCGGTCACGGCGAGCCCGGAAGCGACGCCGGGGACGGCGGTGCGCTCCCGCGATTCCGGCAGGAACCGCGGCCGGCCGATCAGCTTCTTCAGCGAGCCCACGTCGACGACAGCGGGAAGGTCCTCCAGGCCGACCTTGCGGAAGGCCTTGGCGAGCATCCGTTCCATCGCCCGGACGCCCGCCTCGCGGGTGTGGTGGGCGGCGATCTCGCGCAGCGCGTCGTCGGTGACCGTGACCTCCTCGGGGGTGAGCGCGGCCCGTTCGAGCAGCCGCGGCACCAGGAAGTCGCGGGCGATGGCGACCTTGTCGTCCTCGGTGTAGCCGTCGATTCCGATCAGCTCCATCCGGTCGAACAACGCCGGCGGGATGGTCTCCAGCACATTGGCGGTCGCGATGAACAACACGTCGGAGAGGTCGAGGTCGAGTTCGAGGTAGTGGTCGCGGAAGGTGTGGTTCTGAGCCGGGTCGAGCACCTCCAGCAGCGCGGCCGCGGGATCACCGCGGTAGTCGGCGCCGACCTTGTCGACCTCGTCCAGCAGCACGACCGGGTTCATCGAACCGGCCTCCTTGATCGCGCGGACGATCCGGCCCGGCAGGGCGCCCACGTAGGTGCGCCGGTGGCCACGGATCTCCGCCTCGTCCCGGACGCCGCCGAGCGAGACCCGGACGAACCTGCGGCCCAGCGTGCGGGCGACGGACTCGCCCAGCGAGGTCTTGCCCACCCCGGGCGGGCCGGCGAGCAGGATGACCGCTCCGGAGCCACGGCCGCCGACCACCTCAAGACCGCGCTGGGCGCGGCGGGCCCGGACGCCGAGATACTCCACGATCCGCTCCTTGACCTCGTCCAGGCCGTGGTGATCGGCGTCCAGCACCGCGCGTGCGGCGGTCAGATCGGTGGAGTCCTCGGTCTTGACGTTCCAGGGCAGTTCGAGCACGGTGTCCAGCCAGGTGCGGATCCACCCGGTCTCGGGGTTCTGATCGCTGGAGCGTTCGAGCTTGTCCACCTCGCGTAGTGCGGCCTCCCGGACGGCGGTGGGCAGATCGGCGGCCTCCACCCGGGCGCGGTAGTCATCGCTGCCCTCGGGCTCGCCCTCGCCGAGTTCCTTGCGGATCGCCTTGAGCTGCTCGCGAAGCAAGAACTCGCGGTTCCGCTTCTCCATGGACTCGCGGACGTCCTCGCCGATCTTGTCGGTGACCTCGGTCTCGGCCAGATGGTCCCTGGTCCACTCGATCAGCAGGGTGAGCCGGTCCTCGGTCCCCGGCGTCTCCAGCAGCTGCCGCTTGCGGTCATTGGAGAGATATGGCGCCCACCCGGCGGTGTCCGCCAGGGCACTGGTGTCCTCGATCGCGCTCACGGTGTCGATCACCTGCCAGGCCTCCCGGCGTTGCAGGACGGCGATGACGAGGCGCTTGTACTCCTCAGCCAGGGCGTGGACGCGGTCGGTGACGGCGGCCTCCTCGACCGGTTCCGCCTCGACCCACAGGGCTGCGCCCGGGCCGGTGACGCCGCTGCCGATCCGGGCGCGTTCACCGGTGCGGAGCACCGCGGCCGGGGCGCCGCCGCGGATCCGTCCGGTCTTCTCCACGCTCGCCACGACCCCGTACGCGGCGTACCGGTCGTCAAGGCGAGGCGCAGCGAGCAACTCGCCGTCCGAAGAGGTCTGGGCGGCATCGATGGCGGCCTGAGCCGCTTCGTCGAGCGGAATCGGGACGATCATTCCGGGCAGCAGGACGATGTCGTCGAGGAACAGGACGGGGAGACGCTTGATCGGCATGGGGAAGTCCTTCAAAGGTTGAGTGCACCAGACTCAACACGTTTCCGGTCCTGCTTGTTCCACGGCTGCCTGTCGCGGAAAAGGACCGTAGGGCCAGGAGCGTGCTGAACATCGCCGTTCCGAGCGAGGACATGCCCGCAACTCGCCGGTCCGGGTGCGCCGCAGACCGACGACCAGGTGAGGCGAGCTTGCTCGTGTTCACCGAGGAGGAAGGGTGGCGCGAAGCGCCAGCCGGATAGGATCGTTCAGCGGCTCCTAGAGCGGCTCGACCGGGAAGTTCGGCTTGATGCGCCTGTTCACGAACGATCCCTTCGACTCCGCGGTCAGCAACTGGTCGTAGAGGTGCTGGGGGACGCCCGCGTAGCGGTAGAGCGCGCCGCCCTTGAACATCACGACCAGGGTCAGTTCGGACGGCTCATAGCCGACCTTCTCGATGGCCGAGGACTCCACGTGATGGAGTTTCGGGATCACGGCTCGCTCCCTTCCCGGCGGCCAGCGGGGTGAACCTTTCGCCGAGCGCCAGGACTGGCGATCGGGATATGTCTGTCACTGACCCACCTCCCAGTATGCGCCGGGTACACCGTTAGCCCTGGCCGAGGAGACCCGCCTGCGTTTCACAGAACGGCCCAGCCGAGCAGGCCGGCGGCGATCACCACCGCCCAAGCCGGTGCCTTCCAGGAATTCAGCGCCACGAAGGCGGCCGCGGCGATAGCCAGGGCCGGTGTCGAGGTGATGCCCTGGGTGAACACCGGGTCGTAGAGCGCCGCCGCCAGGATGCCGACGACGCCCGCATTCACGCCCATCAGCGCGCGCTGGGCGAGTGGCGCGTGCCGCAGCCGCTCCCAGAACGGTAGCGCTCCGACGACCAGAAGGGTGGCGGGAAGGAAGATCGCGACCAGTGCGATCGCCGCGCCCAGGATGCCGGAGGGTGGAGTCGTGGTGACCGCCCCGAGATAGGCGGCGAAGCTGAACAGAGGGCCGGGCACGGCCTGCGCCGCGCCGTAGCCGGCCAGGAAGACGTCGTGGCCGACCAGGCCGGTGGCCACCGTCTCGGCCTGAACCAGCGGAAGCACGACGTGCCCGCCACCGAACACCAGCGCTCCGGCCCGGTAGAAGATGTCGAAGAGACCCACCGCCGGATCGTTGAGCATCGCCGCGAGCACGGGAAGGCCGGCCAGGAGGATCCCGAAGACGACCAGGCTGCCGACCGCCGCCCAGCGCGGCACCCGGACGGTGAGCGATCCGGCCTCCGACTCCGGCGCGACGGCCGGAGCGAGCCACAGCATCCCGGCGATGCCCGCGATCGCGATCGCGACGACTTGAACCGCAGCACTCGGGAGCAGGAGCGCCAAGATCATGGTGGCGACCGCGATCGTGCCCCGTCGGGCGTCCGGGGTCAGGGTTCGGGCCATCGAACCGACGGCGTGCGCCACGACCGCCACGGCCGCGGCCTTCAGTCCCTGCACGGATCCTGCGCCGGCCTCGCTGCCGAGCGCCGTCATGCCGTAGGCGAAACCGACCAGCAGTACGGCCGACGGCAGTGTGAACGCCGTCCAGGCTGCCAGCAATCCACCGAACCCGGCCCGCTGCAGGCCGATCGCCATGCCGACCTGGCTGGAGGCGGGCCCGGGCAGGAACTGGCACAGCGCCACCAGGTCGGCGAACGCGCGGTCGCCCAGCCACTCGCGGCGTCTGACGAAGGCGTCCCGGAAGTAGCCCAGGTGCGCAACCGGACCGCCGAACGAGGTCACGCCCAACACCAGGAAAGCCAAGAACACCTCGCCGACCGTGCCAGGGTGACGGCGAGCCGGCTCGGCGGCGGGATCGGTCATCCAGAACACCTTCGCCGCCGGGTACCGCCGCGGTCAAGAGCGTCGTGCGTCCCCGGCCGGACGCTCCCGGAGTCGTCCGGCTGGTTGACCGGACTACTGCTCGTCCGGGAGTCGACGTTTCGTGACGATGACCGCGATCAGGTGCTCGTCCCTGGGGGCGCCGGACTCCCAGGGACGACGCGGGCAGACATGGATCCGGACCCGGCCGGGCGCCTCGGCGGAGATCTCCAGGCATTCGGGGGTGCTGGCTCCCACCCGGTGCGGGTCGGTGGGGAAGCCACGACGCCAGCAGGTCGAGACCGAACCGAGGTCGCCGTCGACGGAGTCCTCCCAGCGATAGCCGGCAGTCGCCAGGCCGGGCAGCGCCAGCTGATAGGTCTCCCCGACGCTCAGGATCACCTCGGCCGGGATCTCGGGCGAGTCAGGCATCAGGCACCGTCCAGGGCGACGATGGTGGCCGGCTCGCCGGTGATCTTGGCGCCCAGGTTGCCGAAGGAGGCCATCCAGGTGCCGTCCGGCTTGCGCAGATGGTGCCAGGGCTTGCCGCCGGCGAGTGCGAGTACCTGCAGGGTGGTGCCGACCTCGGTGCAGGAGATCGCGGTGAAGACCGCCGGTGTACCGGCACCGGCCGAGGCGATCTGCCGCCAGGTGCCCCAGCCGCCGGACGTCCGCTCCAGGTGCCAGGGCCGTCCGCCGCTGAGCGCGACCACGTTGAGCAGGCCGCCGACCACGGCCGCCCCCACGGCGGTGAAGGAGCCGGGGAGTTTGCCGTCCGAGGGGACGATCCGCGCCGGCGCCTTCCAGCTGCCGTCCTTCTTGCGGGAGGTGAGCCACAGCGCGCCGCCCGCCACTGCGACGACGTTGGCCTCGCTGCCGCGGGCGGCCGCTGCCATTGCGGTGAACTTCCCGGCCGGCGTGGTGGCGGAGGCGATCCGCAGCCAGGACTTCTGCCAGTTGCTGTTCGAGGTCCTGCGGGAGTGCCACAGCGCCCCGCCGGCCAACGCGGCCAGATGGACGACATCCCCCGCGGCGGTGCAGCTGATCGCCGTCCATTTCGTTACGCTCGAGGGCAGCTTGGAGGTCGGCTTCTCCCACTTCGCCCAGCCAGCGTCGGTGCGCTTGCGGGTGTACCACAGCTTGCCGCCGATCAGCCCGAAGACGTGCAACCGGTTGATGGTGGTGGCGCTGGTGATCGTGGTGAAGCTGCCCGGATCGCCGGGCTTGCCGGTGTCCAGCCGCTCCACGGGGCTCTTCCAGCTACCGGATTCGCTGCGGATGGTGTGGTAGACGTTGCCCGCGCCGGCCGCGACCACATGGAGCTTCGTGCGGATCAGGGGTGACGTGATCTTGCCGTTGATCCCCCACATCTCGGCGTCGATGCCGGCGCTGCCGTAGGCGATCCGGAAGTAGCCCTCCTCGCCCCAGCCGGTGCCCCAGCTGTTCTTGGCGATCCAGCACTGTTTGGCGTCGTCATAGCCGATGATCGCGACGCAATGACCACCCATCACCTCCCCTGCGGTCGCCGCGCGGTATTTGTAGACGCCGCCGGTGTAGTAGTAGAGGAAGTCCTCGTAGACGGTGAAGCAGGCGACCATCGGGCCGACCGTGGCCAGGTAGGTCTTCATCGAGGTGCGCGAGGTCTTGCGGGTGTAGCCGTCGAACGTGGTCAGCCGCGATTTCCAATCCGGCTTGCGCATGCAGTGCTGCGGGTAGTCGGTGTACGGGTAGTTGGCTTCGTCCGAGATGCCGGCCTTCATTCCGGCCAGCGCCTGAGCCGGCCACCACCCGCCCTCGGGGCAGGGCCAGGCGCCGTGGTTGGGGCCGATGCAGTTGAAGGCGTAGCCCTCGGAGAGGTTGACTGCCAGGGTCGGTTGCTTTGCCCTGATCCGCACCATCGACTCCAGCACCGCGACCGTGCCGAAGGCGACGCAGGATCCGCAGCCGGCCTGATCCTTCACCGCCGTCACGTAGTTCGCGCCGGCGACGCTGCGCCAGTCGTGCTGAGGTGGTGCGGCGGCCGCCGCGGCCAACCCGAGCACGGTCTCGCCGGCAACGGCAGCGTTTCGCTGCCGGGAGAGCAGCGCGCCCGTCCCTCCCGGTGGGAGGGCACCGAGCCGGGCGCGGGCCCGGAGCTCCGAGATGCCGGAGTTGGTGGTCTCACCCGGCTGCCAGGTGAGTTCGGACTTCAGGGCCGCGCTGGAGAGTGCGGAGAAGGTCAGCGACATGGCATCCCCCTCGGGGTTGGTGAGCGATGCTGCCCACCACGACCATCCCGCTCCGTGGCCCGGAGCGCAAGCCCTTTCGGGCCGGTAGTTTGCTGCCCGGTTCAGCGACCTGACTCAGCCATTCAGCGACCGCGCCCGCCCTTGCCGATCCGGACGATGCCCTGGTCGGCCGCCTTCTGGACGGCGTCCGCCTCGGCCTGGGTGAGCTTCCCATCCTTGACCGCCTGGTCGAGAACGGCCTTGCTCTCCGCGGCCCGTTCGGCATCCCGTTCGGCGCGCAGTTCGTCAAGGGCCGTGGTGACCTTGGCCTCGTCGATGCCGAGTTCTGCCGCGAGGGCCTTCGCGAAAGCCTCCTGGCGTGCTGTCCGGGCGGCCTCGCGTTCGGCCTGGGTCTGTTCGGAGGGCTTGGTCTTCTCGGTCGACCCGATGGTCTTGCGCGCCGCGGTGATGGCTTCGGTGAGCTTGGTCTCGTCGACGCCGAGTTTGCCCGCCAGTCCGCTCACGTCCAGCTTGGCCTCGCCCCGATGCCCGCCACCCTTGCGTCCGGGGTTGTTCTGCTCGGCACTGGACGAGGGTGAGGGGGAGGGCGTCGGTGTCTCGGCGCTGGCCAATTGGCTGACCCCGACCCCCAGACCGGCGGTCAGGACCACGGCGGAGACTGCGGCAACAGCTTGCTTCTTCATCGGCAGGACTCTTTCTCTGGGTTCGGCCGGGTGTCTCCCGGTATCTCCAAGGGTTGGAAACCAACCTGGCGGGAAGCTGTGGCCCGGCTACGACTTGGCCGGCCCGGCCGGCCGTGCGTCCGCTGGTCGCGCCTGCCGGGGCAATGGTCTCACCACATGACACGGATGTGACGAAACCCGGTCGCCGGAGTACCGTGGGGACACGAGCTGCACGTTGCCTGGTCACCCCACCGGCACGCGACAACCCACACCAAATCACCCGCTGGCGCCCCAGTACTTTGTTGGCGCGCCCGTGGGTTTCCTGCGCTACTTCCCCGAAAGACGATGACGAAAGATCTGACTGTAGGTTCGCCACTCCGCGTGATCGTGGCGTTCACCCTTCCCCTGCTGATCGGCAACCTGTTCCAGCAGCTGTACGCCTTCACCGATGCCGCGGTGGTCGGCCAGCTGCTGGGTGTGAAGGCCCTGGCCGCGGTCGGCGCCAGCGGCAGCCTGCACTTCCTGCTGATCGGATTCACCTTCGGTGCGGCGGCCGGCCTGGGTATTCCGATCGCGAAGGCCTTCGGAGCAGGCGACTTCGACGCGATGCGCCGTCACATCGCCGCGGGAGTCATGGTCTCAGGCGGCATTGCGCTCGCGATCACCGCGATCGGCGAGCTGGCCGCCCGTCCGATGCTGCGGCTGCTCGGCACGCCGCCGGAACTGCTGCCCGCCGCCGCCACCTTCCTCACCGTGACCTTCTGGGGCGCCGGGGCGATCATGGCTTTCAACTTCCTGGCTGCGGTGATCCGCGCGCTGGGCGACAGCCGCACGCCGCTGTACTTCCTGATCGTCTCCTGCGTGCTGAACGCGGGGCTGGTCTGGTTCTTCATCGCCGTGCTGGGAACCGGTGTCGGCGGGGCCGCGCTGGCGACCGTGATCGCCCAGTTGACCGCCGTGCTGGCCTGCCTGGTGCTGATCGCGCGGAAGATGCCGCAACTGCGGCTGCGCCGGCAGGATTGGCAGCTGCAGCCCGGCGAGTTCGCCGAGTCGGCCCGCAGCGGCCTGACGATGGGCTTCAACCTCTCGGTCATCGCTATCGGGGCCGTGGTACTGCAGTCGGCGATCAACCGGTTGGGGGCGGACGCGGTCGCCGCGACCACCGCGGCCATGCGGGTCGACCAGCTGGCGGTGGCTCCGCTCGCCTCCTTCGGTGCCGCCATCACCACCTTCGTCGCCCAGAATCGCGGCGCACTGGAATGGAAGCGGATCCGGCTCGGGGTGTTCCGGACGCTGCTCGCGGTCTGGGCCTTCGCCGCCCTCCTGGGCGGGATCATCGTCCTGGCCGGGACGCCGATCGTCCGGCTGTTCGTCGGCGAGGGCGAGCAGGCCGTGGTGGCGATGGCTCACCAGTACCTGGTGATCAACGCAGCCCTCTACCCGCTACTGGCGACGCTGTTCGTGCTCCGCAATGCGATCCAGGGTCTCGGCTCGACCGGAGTGCCCACCATCGCCGGATTCATGGAGCTGCTCTTCCGCGGTGCGACCGGCCTGCTGCTGGTTGCCCCGCTGGGCTTCGTCGGGGTGGCGTTGGCCGCCCCACTGGCCTGGCTCGGTGCGTTGCTGCCGGTGATCTTCGCCTGGGTCGTCCATCGTCGCCGGCTGCTGTCACTGGAGCGCGGCGAGCTTCCGCTGCGGGTCGGCGCCCAGCTCCCTGCCCTGGCGCCGGCCTGACCGTCCGCCACCGGCCCCGGACCGGGCTTTCCGGTCAAGGGCCGCTCGGCACCTGACCGACCGGGTGATAGCTTTCCCGGAACTTCGAGTCGGGGACGATCCAGTGGTTGCCGTCCGCGTCCCGCACCACCCAGCCGTCCGATCCGGCGGTGGTGGGGCCCTCCTGGGTGTCGATCCGCTCACCCGGCCGGACCGGACGAGCATCCACCTCGGAGGTGCGCTGCCAGCGGTCGCCGTCCAGCTGCAGGTGGGTGGCGCGGAAGCTGGCGTCGGTCACCGTGCGCACGCTCCCGGCGGCGTCGTTCACCAGCCAGTCCCCGGGCTGGCCAATCAACGTCTCACCGGTGGCGGTCTGCCACGAGTGCGGTTCGGTGAGCCGGCTGGCCAGCACCACACCGAAGCGGCGGTACCGCTGCCAAGCGGAGCGATCAGGTGCCGGGCGGACGGCGCGATGCCCCAGTGCCCGCAGCTGGAAAAGCGTGTCGACGACCCCGGTCATCGCGACCTCACGCCGTCCTTCGGGCAGGGCTTCCCACTCGAGCAGGTCGGGGTGCCGGCGCTGCGCATCATCCCGGGAGGCGGCGTAGCTCCAGCCGGCATCGCGATAGTGGGCCAGCCAGGATTCGTGCTCGGAGCGCGCCAGCTGGGTCAGCTCGTCCAGGGAGAGGTCGAAGACCGCCAGGCCGTCCTCGATCGGACGCTGCGGGTCGGCATCCAGCGCGGTTAGGTTGTCGGCCGAACTCGGGCTCCAGGTGCGGCCGAGCGCAGCCAGTTCACGGCGGACGACGCCCAGCTGGCGCCGGTTCGACTGCCGATAGAACTCCGGCAGCTCCTCCCAGGGCACCGCGCGTGCCGCACCGGGGTGCCGGCGCCGGTACCGCTCGTGGATCAGCCGGGAGGCACGCTCCCAGGCGTCCGCCCGCGGAGTGGCCAGTGACAGGCCGAAGCTGACCAGGGAGCCGACCGTGGGGGTCTCCGCAGTGACCGCGACGGCGTCCCCTTCCGCCTCGAAGACCGGCAGGGCGGGGAGCCGGATGCCCAGCTGGGTGCCCAGCCGGGTGCCGGGGCGGGTGATCACCACGGCGCAGCCGGTGCCGTCGCCCAGCCACTCCAGGACGGCGGCCAGCCGCGGCTCGGCATCGACCGTGGTGATCGTCAGGGGGTCGAAGGCGAAGCGGCGTTGCAGGACGCGATGGTCGTCCACCAGTTCACCGGCCCGTTCGGCCAGCACGGTGACCTCCGGGAGCGCGGCCTCGTCCCCGAGAAACTGCAGCTCCCGGCCCAGCTGGGAGAGTTCGGTGCACAGCGCGAGGGTGAGCGGTGCGTCCCCGACGATCAGCAGGCGTCGTGGCCGTGCCTGGCGGAGCCGGACGATCAGCGCACCCGAGGTCGCCTCGTACAACCCGACCGCGTCGGCGGCGATCCGGGGATCGCCCACCAGCCGTTTGCGCCATTCGTCGGCATGCCAGGGATCATCGATCCGGGCGACCACGGTCAGCAGTGAGGAACGTGAGGTGCCGGCCAGCAAGCTCTGAATCTGCTCCACCCGTGCGCGGTTCCAGCCGTCGTCGGCGGCCAGCAGGTAGACCTTGTCGATCCGCTCCAGCCGGATTCCCCGCCCTGTGCCGAGTGGATCGTCGGGGTCGGCGCGGACGACCAGCAAGCCGGCCGCCCGTGCTCGCTCGGTGACCACGGGGTCGAGTTCCGGCGCCAGCAGTGCGGTCCGGTGCCCGGCGGAACGGGACGGTGACACCCGCTCGATCAGCTCCCAGGAGCGGTCGTCCAGCCCGGTGACGACGGTCAGGCTGCGGGCGCGCCGGGCGGCCAGCCGATCGAGTTGCGATCGGGAGAGCGACAGCATCACCGACGTCGCCCCGGAGGCGGTGGCCAGCAGCGCGAGGCCACGGGCGATGTGCATGCCGACCGGCGTGGCGTAGGCGCAGACCTCGCCCGGCCCGAACGGCTTGTCGAAGCTGCCGAGGAAGAGGGAGACGGTCGAGCTGAACGCGTCCCAGACCGGTGGTCCGTCGCCGGGGCAGGGCAGGTAGCCGAGGAAGGCGACCGGCGCCGCGCTTGCCGCAGACCAGGCCGAGACCAGCAGTGGCAGCCGGGTGCCCCGCGCGCGGTCGCCGCCCGAACGCAGTACCAGGGTGAACGCCCCGGCGCCCAGGACGAGAGTGATCAGCATCGCCCAGAGTGAACTCGGCGCGGCCAGCGCCGCTGCCCAGGCCGGCACGTGATCCAGGATGCGGGGGTTGAAGGCGGCCAGCGCCAGCCAGCCCAGCTGTGCCGCGTAGAGCGCCAGCACCACGACGGCGAGGGCGCGTCGTGGAGTGGTCGGCGTGGCTTCGTCCCCCGCCATGCCGACTCCTCTCGTCTCGGATACCGGCCGGGCTCGCCGCAGCAGTCTGCAGCCGCCCTGCTGCGCCACCCTAGCGGTGGCGGTTGGCTCCGTGGCGGTGGCTCAATTGCCTCCGCCGGGGAAGCCCCGATTCTCGCCCACTGTCGTCCTGCGTCTCTTGGCCGTCGCGTCCCCTGCCTCTCCTGGCGTCCCGGTGCAGGCCGGGGTCGTTCTGCCCGGGATGCCGGCCGGCGACGGAATGACAAGCATCGGTCGCGATGACCCTTTCCCGATAGTTTCGGGAATATGCTGCCGTTGTGTCGGAGGATCAGAACTCACGGGTGACCCTGGCCGCGGTGGCCGCCGAGGCAGGAGTGTCGCTGGCCACCATCTCCAAGGTGCTCAACGGCCGCCCGGATGTCGCCACCGCCACCCGTGAACGGGTCGAGGCGCTGCTCTCGGCGCGTGGCTACGAGCGGCGTGGCGGGGCCAATGGTCCGCGCGGAGAACTGATCGAACTCGTCTTCCATGAGCTGCAGGACATCTGGTCGATGGAGATCATCGCCGGGGTGGAGTCGGTTGCCCAGCAGCAGGGATTGTCGCTGGTGCTCACCGCCAGTGGCACCCGGCACTCGCCCGATCCGGCGTGGATCGAAGGGGCGATGCGCCGGCGGCCGGTGGGGATCGTCCTGGTCTTCTCCGATCTGGCACCGAAGTACCGGGCCCAGCTGGCCGCCCGCTCGATCCCGTTCGTGATCATCGATCCCGCGGGGGACCCCTCCCCGGACGTCGCGTCAGTGGGCTCGGCGAACTGGTCGGGCGGCCTGCAGGCCACTCGCCACCTGATCGACCTGGGACACCAGCGGATCGCCGCGATCACCGGACCGGACGACATGATGTGCTCGCTGGCCAGGCTGGACGGCTACCGTTCGGCGATGAACGCCGCCGGCCTGGCGATCGATCCGGCCTGGATCCGCTACGGCGACTTCCACGTCGAGGGCGGACGGACGCGGGCGATGGAACTGCTGATGCTGCCGCAGCCCCCCACCGCGATCTTCGCGGGCAGCGATCTGCAGGCCCTCGGTGTCTATGAGGCGGCCCGCAGCCTGGGCATCCGGGTGCCGGAGGAGCTCTCGATCGTGGGCTACGACGACATCAAGGTCGCCGAGTGGGTCAGCCCACGGCTGACCACCGTCCACCAACCGCTGGGCCGGATGGGAGCCGAGGCCGCACGGATCGTCATCGAGATGGCCAAGCATCCGCCGTCCGCCACCCCCCGGCTCGACCTCGCCACCCACCTGGTCGTCCGCGAGAGCACGTCGCCACCCCTGCGCTGACCGCTCGGCAATGAGCCGTAGCCTCAGGCGGTAGTGACGGGTTGGCGGAGGATCGTCCGTAGCTTCTCGGGGGCGACCCTGCGAGGGTCGCTGAGGTAGATCTCGTGATGTTTGCCGGTCAGGCGAAGTCCGTGGTCGGGGATGAACTCGTGGTGCATACGCTCCAGCACGGGTCCCTCGTCGTCGAAAGGACCGAGGTGGAGGGTCTGGACGCAGCGTCCTTCCGACAGTGGACGCAGCCGGATGTCGGCCACACGTGCCGGTGGGTCCTTGGTCACCACCTGTGCGAGAGTGGCCTCGAACAGACCGCCATCGATCCACTCGGGCACCATCAGCATCATCGTCCAATCCCAGCGGGACTTGTCGCGCGATGCGGTGAAGGCGTCCATGTCGTCGGCCCACCACAGCCCTTCCAGCGGCGGAACCACGTAGTCACGGTCGAGTTCCCGCTTGCTGGCGAACTTCAGCTTGTAAGCGAGTGGGTACAGCGCGGCGAGTGCGTCGGTGTAGGCGAGCGAGGTGTTGGGATCGCCGTGGCCGTCCACCATGAGGTACTGCTGGTCAGGGATTTCCACGATTTCGAACCGGCCCGGGGCCGCGCGGTAGCCGGCGAGGATCTTCTTGAAGTCGAGCTTGTCGGTCATCGGATACATGATCGCGCAGGTCAGCCCGCTAAGCGAGAGCCTTGCCCATCGTTCAGTGGGCCGGCCAGAAGACGCGAGGTGCATGCCTGTCGGCTACGAAGCCCGGAATCGTCGGGGCGCAGGCGCGCAGTGCAGCACCTCGGCATTCCGCCGTCCTGGCGAGGGTCCACGTCGCAGCTGTGTAATGGCCCGACCTGCGGTCGGATCGTCGGGATGCTGGGCATGGTCAGACGCGTGGACATGCTCGGTCATCCGCCGGCTCGTACCTGGTAGCGGATGTGGCTTCGTGGGCGTTGGCGGGGGTCGACGCGGCGGGGTGGGATGACTTCGGGTGTGCCGTCCGAGCGTAGGCGGATGTGCCATCGGTCGGCGGTGGGGTCGTGTCCGGGTTCGACGATGCCGTGGTGGTGTGGACAGACCAGGACGAGATTGAGCAGGTCCGTTCTCCCGCCCTTCCACCACGCGACGATGTGGTGGGCGTGGCAGGCTTGGGGTGGTTTGTCGCAGCCGGGGAACGCGCAGACCTGCCATGAGGGGAACGTCGCCGCTGCACCGACCGGCTCTTGGCGTCCCGGCCAGTGTCACCCATACTCAAGGGATGGACGCCAAGGAGGTCATGCTGAACCGTCTGCGTTCGCTGCGCGGTGATCTGCTCAGCAAGCTCGACGGCTTGGACGAGTACCAGGTGCGACGGCCGATAACCCCGACCGGAACAAACCTGCTGGGGCTGGTGAAGCACGTTGCCAGCGTCGAACTCGGCTACTTCACCGAGGTGTTCGGCCGCGATCCCGGCCGCGAACTGCCCTGGTTCAGCGACGGCGCCGAACCCGATGACGATCTCTGGGTGACCGCTGGCGAGACCCGGGAGGAGATCCTGGGCCTCCACCACTACTCGGCTCAGATCAGCGACGCGACGATCACCGAACTGGACCTCGACGCCACCGGCGTCGTGCCGTGGTGGCCACCGGAGCGCCGGCAGGTCACGCTGCACCAGATCCTCGTCCACATGCTCGTGGAGACCGCCCGGCACACCGGCCAGACCGACATTCTCCGCGAATCCCTCGACGGCCGCGCCGGCATGGGCCCGAACGACCAGAACCTCACCCCTCGCTCCGCCGAGGAGTGGCAAGCGCACGTCGCCCGCATCGAGAACGCTGCCCGCCAGGCAAGCCGCTGACGGGTGGCGTCAGCTTCTGAGTTCGTCGCGGATGACCGCGGTCCACAGCACGGCCTCACCGGAGGCGGAGTGCTTGCCATCGGATGCCCGGTGGTCCTCCGCGACGGCTCCCTCACGTTCCGCCTTCGACCCTTGTTCGACCCGCACCACGGGGTGCAGGACGCGGGTGTGGTCGACCTCGCGGACGGGGCCGGTCAGGTCGACCGGCAGCGCGGCGACGACGTCCGAACTGGAGCGGGCGAAGCCGAGGTCGATCCGTCCGGGTTCAACGATCCGCTGCCCGTCCGCACCGGTGAAGCTGGTCAGGTCGGGGTGCACCCCGAAGCTCACCTGAACCACCTCGCCCGGCTCCAGGGACACCCGGGCGAAGCCGATCAGCCGCTGTACCGGACGGACCACGCTGGCGAAGGGGTCGTGCAGGTACAACTGCACCACCTCGGCGCCGGCCCGGTCCCCGGTGTTGGCGATCCGGATCGACACCGTCACCGGCTGATCGGTGGCGACCTGCTCGGCCGAGGCGACCGCGTCCGTCCATTCGAACGAGGTGTAGCTCAGCCCGTGTCCGAAGCCGTAGGCGGGAGTCGGATCGATGTTGGATACTCCGCTGCGGCGCGCCAAGGGGGCCGCCAGGTAGGTGGACGGCTGCGAGCCGGGATCGGTGGGCATCGACACCGGCAGCCGGCCGCTGGGATTGACCCGGCCGCTCAACACGCCCGCGATGGCGCCTGTCCCCTCCTCGCCGACGAAGAATGCGGCCACGATGGCCCCGGCCCGTGAGCCCGCCGAGCCCAGCGCGTACGGACGGCCCGCGAGCAGCGTCACCACCACCGGGGTGCCGGTCGCCAGAACCGCCTCCAGCAAGGCCTGCTGAGCCCCGGGCAGGGAGAGATCGGCGGCGTCGCAGCCCTCACCCGAGGTGCCGCGTCCGAACAGCCCGGCCCGGTCGCCCAGCGCCAGCACCACCACGTCCGCAGCCTTCGCGGCGGCCAGGGCTGCCGCGAAGTCGGTCTCGCCGCCGTCCACCGAGGTGCCCTGGACGTAGTCGATCGCCGCGTCCGGGAACTCCGCGCGCAAGGCGTCGACCAGGGTGGGAAGCTCCAGACCGATCGGCACCTCCGGGTTGCGGACGCCGACGTGGGACGGGAACGAGTAGCAGCCCAGCACCGCGTACGGGTCGGCCGCGTTGGGTCCGATCAGGGCGATCCGCCGGGGCGAGGTCGTGGCGGGTGGGCCACCAGGAACCGTCCCCGCTGGTCCCGGGTTCAACGGCAGTAGGCCGTCGTTGTGCACCAGGACCACAGCTTGCTCGGCGATCTGCCGGGCCAGCTCCCGGTTTTCGGGCGGGTCGAGCTGGATGCTGCCGCGCAGCCCGTCCAGATCGTCCAGGTCGGCGCCGGTCAGTGCCGGCGGGACGGGGGAGTAGTCGGCGTCCAGCATGCCGAACGCGGCCTTCTGCCGCAGCACCCGCCGCAGTGCCCGATCGAGCAGGGTCTCGTCGATCCGTCCGGCTTCGACCGCCTCGCCCAGCGCGCCGTTGTAGGCCTTCGCCGAGGGAAGCTCCACATCGATTCCGGCTCGCAGCGCGAGTTCACCGGCCTTCACGAAGTCTTCGGCGACGGCATGCAGAGTGTGCAGGAAGCCGATCGCGAAGTAGTCCGACACCACCGTGCCGTCGAATCCCCAGGTGTCGCGCAGCAACCCGGTCAGCAGAGACGCGTCGGCCGCGACCGCGACCCCGTCCACATCGGTGTAGGAGTTCATCACCGACCGGACGCCGCTCTCCCGCAGCGCCATCTCGAAGGGAACCGCCAGGACGTCGGCGAACTCCCGCGAACCGATCGAGACCGGGGCGAGGTTGCGTCCGGCCTTGGAGGCCGAATAGCCGATGAAGTGCTTCAAGGTGGCGATCACCCCGGTGGATTCGACCCCGCGAACGTAGGCCGAGGCGACCCGTCCGACCAGGTAGGGGTCCTCTCCGATGGTCTCCTCAACGCG
Source organism: Propionicimonas sp. (assembly GCA_049841235.1). Taxonomy (GTDB): domain Bacteria; phylum Actinomycetota; class Actinomycetes; order Propionibacteriales; family Propionibacteriaceae; genus Propionicimonas. Next base: position 35,208 of record JASGEM010000030.1, read on the forward strand.
TCCCCAGCGCAGGTCGCGCACCACGTCCAGCACCGGTGCCAACCCCTGATGGATGCCCAGGGCGGCCATGTCCGCGCCGATCCGCTCGCCCATCCGGCCGATCAGGTCGAGGTTGAAGGTCGCTCCCCAGCTCAGCGGGACGGGGTAGGCGGTGGCCTGCCAGGCAGCGAAACCGGCCAGGCACTCCTCGTGGGCGATCGCCGGCAGGCCGAGCCGGCTCTCGGTCATGATCCGGCGCTGGGTGCGCAGCAGCGAGACCGCGCCGACGGCCGGGTCGACCGGGGCGGTGCCGAACGGACGGGTGAGCTGGCCCAGCCCGCGGGGGAGCAGTTCGCCCAGGTCGATCGGATCGGACATCTCGTGCTGGTTGGGTGCGACATCCTCGCCGTCCTCGGAGGCGCCGACCCACAGCCCGTAGAGCTGGGCGACCTTCTCGGTCACCGTCATCTCGGCGATCAGCGCTTCCACACGCTGCTCGACCGGGAGCGAGCTGTCATGCCACGGCCAGGTTGGGGTTTCGGACACGGTCATCCCTTCACGGCTCCGGTGAGGCCGCCGACGATCCGCTTCTCGGCGGCGATGAAGAACAGCAGTGCCGGCAGCATCGACAGCGAGGTGTAGGCCAGCACGGCACCGGTGTCCTGGGAGTACTGGGTGGCGAACTGGGTGACGCCCAGCGGCAGCGTCCACAGGTTCTGCGGCATGCCGCCGGCGGCCATGATCAGCAGCGGTAGCAGGTAGGCGTTCCAGGAGCCGATGAAGGCCAGGACACCGACGGTGGTCAGACCGGGCATCGAGAGCGGCAGCATGATCCGCCAGAAGAAGCCGATCCGGCTCGCGCCGTCGATCGCCGCCGCCTCTTCCAGTTCGTCCGGGATGGCACGCAGGAAGGGCACCAGGATGATGATCGTGGTGGGCAACGCGAAGGCGATCTGGGGGATGATCACGCCGGCGAAGCTGCCGTGCAGGCCGAGGCTGCGGATCAGCAGGTTCAGCGGCAGCGAGGCGACGGTGAGCGGGAACATCAGCCCGGCGGCGAACAGGGTGTAGAGCCCCTGCCGTCCGCGGAAGTCGTACTTGGCGATCACGAAGGCCGCCATGATGCCCAGCACACACACCCCGACGGTGGTGCCGACGGCCACCAGCGATGAGGAGAACAGGGAACCCCAGAAACGGTCCGAACCCAGCACGGTGAGGAAATTCTGCGCATACCAGGGGTTGGGCCAGCCGGCCGGGTTGGCGTTGATGTCGGCATTGGAACGGAAGCCGTTCAGCCAGACGTACAGCACCGGCACCACGGAGGCGACCACGATCAGGTAGGCGATGACGTAGATCAGCGGGGACGACCAGTTGATCCGCCGCTGCGGGATGGACGCGGTGAGCTCAGCCATCTCAGCGCACCCCCCGGGTGATCGCGCCCGCGAGGTCGCGGCGCATCGCCAGGCGCTGGTAGACCAGCGCGACGGTCAGCGAGATCAGGAACAGGATGACGGCGATCGCGCTGCCGTAGCCCGGCCGAGTCTGGCCGTTGACGATCATGTACACCGCCATCGTGTTGGTGGCGTTGAGAGGACCGCCGCGGGTGGTCACCCAGACCATGTCGAACAGCTGCAGCGAGCCGATCATCGACAGGAAGACCCAGATCCGGATGGTCGGGCCGAGCAGCGGCAGGGTGATGTACCACTGCGCCTTCCACCAGCCCGCGCCGTCGATCGCGGCGGCCTCGTGCAGTTCGTCGGGGACGCCCTGCAGGCCGGCCAGCATGATCAGGATCGCGAAACCGAGGTACTTCCAGCTGATGATGCCGAACATCACCCAGAGCGCGATGTCGGGGTCGCCCAGCCAGGGACGGGTCCAGTCGTGCAGACCGACCATCTCCAGCAGGGCGTTGATGAAGCCGTTGGGGGAGAGCAGCAGCTTCCAGGAGAGACCGGCGATGACCTCGGCCAGCACATAGGGGACGAAGATCGCGGCGCGGATGAAGGCGCGTCCCTTGAGCTTGCGGTTGAGCAGCATCGCCGCTGCGATCGCCAGCGGTCCCTGGATCAGGATCGAGGCGACCAGGATGGAGAAGTTGTTGCCGATCGCCTGGACGAAGTTGGGATCGGTGAACGCCTCGACGTAGTTGTCGAAGCCGATGAACCGCTCCAGCGGGGTGAGCCCGTTCCAGTTGAACAGGCTGTACACCGCTGCCAGACCCACCGGCAGGATGACGAAGGTGAGGAAGACGACCAGCGCCGGGCCGGCGAAGAGGGCGATCTCCAGCCACTTGCGCGCCTGCCCTGACCGGGGGGTCCGGGGGCTTCGCCTGGCCGGGGCAGGGCCCGCGGTAGCCGCGGGCCCTGCCGATGTGGTCGTTGTCATGGTTGTGGATTGACTGTCGTTACAGGTTCGCCGCTGTCTTCTCGAGCGCGTCCACGATGTCCTGTGGCGTGCCCTTGCCACCCATCAGGTTGACGATGGCGTCGTTCAGCGGGTTGCCGAACTCCGGGCCCAGGGCGCTGTCGAGCCACAACTGGACGTAGGACGAGGCTGCCAGACCCTGGGCGATCGCCTTCAGGTTCTCGTCGGTGATGCTGTCGGCGGCAGCCGGATTGACCGGGATGCCGGAACCGGCGGCGCCGAATGCCGACTGGTTTTCCGCGTTGAGCAGGAATTCGACGAACTCGACGGCGACATCCGGAGCGTCCTTGTACACGCCGAAGCCGTCACCGCCACCCATGGTCACCGTGGGATCACCCGCGGTGTCGGGAATGCTCGGGAACGGGAACCAGCCCAGGAAGGCGGGAACCTGGCCGTCAGGTGCCAGGGAACCGATCTGGCCGGCGTTCCAGTGACCCATGAACTCCATTGCTGCCTTGCCGTTGGCGACCATGCCGGCCGAGGAGTCCGCGCCCTGCTGGGCGGAGGTGGCCAGGAAGCCCTCCTGGAAGGGCTCGATCTTCATCCACTCCTGCAGCTTCTCGCCCGCCTGGATCCAGCACGGATCGGTGAAGTCGAGCGCCGGAATGGCGGTCTGCAGGGTCTGGACGGAGCAGGTGTTCAGCGCGAACTGGTACCACCAGTGACCGGCCGGCCACTTGTCGCCCGCGCCGACCGCGATCGGCGCGACGTTGATCGCCTTCAGCTTGGCGACGGCGTCGGCGAGTTCAGGAAGGGTCTTCGGAGTGTCGGTGATACCGGCCTGGGCGAAGAGATCCTTGTTGTACCAGATGCCGGTGATGCCGAAGGTGTACGGCAGCGCGTACTGCTTGCCGTCCACCTCCCAGGGCTTCACCACGCCGCCCAGTTCGGCGATCGTGCCGGAGGCAAGGCCGGTGAGATCCTTCAGGTGCCCGGCTTCGGCCTGGGCGCGCACCTCACCGCCCGGCCAGACCATGAAGACGTCCGGCGCGGCGTCGCCGCCGGCCTGCAGTGCCTGCGGGATCAGGGTGCGCTGGAGTTCCTCGTTCTGGTAGCCGGTGACCTCGATGGTCACGCCGGGGTGGGTGGCCTCGAAGTCTCGGGCGGCCTTCTCCCAGATGCCCTTCTGTGGATCGGCCGTGGCGTTGTGCCAGAACCGTAGGGTCACCGGCTCGGACGGCGCGTCCGTGGTCGGCGCCGGTGCAGTGTCAGTGGGGCTGGGGGCCGGTGCTGCCGGCGTGCAGGCAGCCAGACCGAGTGCCATCGCAGTGGCCGCGAGGCCGGCTACGAGCCCCCGAGTCGAAAATCTGTTCATCCTCGAACCTCTCGAAAGTTTCGACCGCGCAGTCGAAAGTGGTTAGGCGCTTTCAGCATAGGTTCGCGGGGGTATGCAGTCAACGGCAACATATTTCGGTGGGGTAACGATTGAGCCTCGCAGCGCGTGCCGACCTCGCAGAAACCGGGTGATTCGTGGTGTCCGCGCCACCTATGCCCGCACCCGGTCGAATTCACCCGGTTTCTGCGGGAGGACTGGTCGAGCTCCCGCTTTCGCGGCGACGGTGGAGGCAGGAACGGGAGTGACTGTGGTTGGAGAGGAGAGGCCGGCTACTCCGGATCGGTGAGGGGCACCGCGGGGCTCGGCTGGTGCTGGACAGTCTTGCGGAACGGCTCGGAGCCCGGCGTCGGCTCCGCGTCGTTGCCGAACAGGGCCGCGCGGGTGGCGGCCTCGTCGGCGAGGGCCGAGAGGACGCGGAGGCGCACCGGCTCGGGGATGGAAAGGCCGGGCTGACTGCGGAGAAGTGCCTGGACAGCCTGGTCGGCCTCATTGTCGAGGTCTGACGGTAGCGGCATGGCATCCTCACTGGGCGGCGGTTCGGGGACCATCATGCCTCCACCAGGTGTCGTAACAGCGGTGCCAGCTTCGCTCGCCCGCGGGAACAGCGGCTTTTCACCGTCCCGGGCGCGCAGCCGAGCAGCACCGCGGCCTCATCGATCGAGTAGCCGTCGAGATCGACCAGGATGAGCGCGGCGCGCTGGTCCGCGCTGAGTTGGGCCAGCGCGTGCTCTACCTCGTCCGACAACTCGCGCTGCAGCACGACCGCCTCGGGCCCGTCCGCCCGGCTGGGTAGCGTGGCGACGATCTCATCCCCGGCGAAAGCGGTCGGACGAGCCTTGACCCGGCGCAGCCGATCCAGGCAGGCGTTCAGGACGATCCGGTACAGCCAGGTGCCCACCGCGGCCTCGCCACGGAAGCCGCCGGCACGACGGAAGGCGGCCAGCATGGCCTCCTGCAGCACCTCCTCGGCGTCCTCAGGACGCTGCAGGGTGCGCAGCGCGAGCGACCACAGCCGATCTGCGTGGCGCTGGAAGAGCTCGCCGAAGGCCTCCGGGTCGCCGGCGATGTGTGCGGCCAGCAGGGTGTGATCGTCGCGGGTCATCCGAGCACCTCGATCTCGGCCACGGCGCCGCGGAAGTAATTCTCCTCCACCGGAGGCAGTTCGGTGAGATAGACCAGCAGGTAGCGGGTCGGCTCGGCGTCGAAGACCAGCGTGAAGCTGCCGGTGCGGGCGTCCACTCCGGCCACCCGTCGCCACTGCTGCTGCGACTCCATTGGCGCCTCATCGGTGGTGGCCTCGGTCGGCACCCGGACCTCCAGCGCGGTCGGCCCACCCAGCAGGGTGATCTTCACCTCGCTCGCCTCGCGCACCTCGCCGAGATCCAGCACCAGTCCCACGCCGGGTTTCAGCCCGCCGAAGTCGGGACGCTTGCGGTACCGCTCTGTACGCCAGGCGGTCTTCCGGTCGCCGTCGATCGCGAGAGCGACCTCCTTCGGGTTCTCCTGGGCGCTGCCGCCGTCCGCCCGGGGGTCGAAGTCGGTGGCCTTGGCGATCGCCAGCCGGGTGACCCTCGGCAGGGAGGGCTCGGCCGGCACGTCCCCACCGCCCCCGGAGAGCGCCAGCCAGATTCCCGCCACCGCGACGACCAGCAGACCAGCGCCGCCGAGCCACCAGCCGGCCCGGGAGCCCCGGGAGCGCTGTGCCGGCTCCGGTGGCGGAGGGACTGGCGTGAAGGGCGGAGGGGTGTCCTCCTCGGCCTTCGGAGCGGAGACGGCACCGATCCCTGAGCCTGACGTCCTGGGAGCGGGCGAGCCTTCGTCAGGCTCGGGCATCACTCCGCTCACCTCGAAGCGCGGACGAGCCGGCACGGGGACCGGCGGGGCCACCGTGGAGACCGACGGTGAGCCGTCCTGGGAGTGGTCCAGCCGCAGCCGCAGGTCGCCGGCCGAACTGATCGGGCCCAGCACCAGCGACAACTCGGTGGTGACCTCGGCGGCGGTGACCAGACGTGAGGCGTGCTGGCGTGGGACGGGGGAGAGGATCCGGTCGACCACCACGTCCACGGGGTGGGCGACTCCGGTGCGCACCTGGCTGGGCAGCAGCAGCCGTCCCTCGTGCTCGGGCGCGGCGGGCAGCCCGTGGGCCTCCCTGCCGGGCCAGCGAGCGACCAGGCAGGCGTAGAGGAGGTTGCCCAGAGCGGTCACGTCCGCCGCCTGGCCGTCGTCCCGGCTGCGCGCGGGAGCACCGGAGAGCACCTCGTCGACCAGCAGACCGATGATCTTCACGTTCCCGCTGGCCGTGATCAGAACCGTGGACGGGCTGAGGTGGCGGTGGAACACCCCGGCGGGATGCAGTGCGACCAGGGCGTCCGCGACCTCGCGCACCACCCAGGCGGTCTCGGCTCCGGTCAGTGGACCGCTGGCCAGCACCCGCTGCAGGGTTTGCCCAGTGGCGTACTCGTAGACCAGATAGGCGCCATGCTCCCCGGGAGAGGGCGGGACCACGTCCAGCACCCTCAGGAAACGGGAGTCGGTGGCCAACGCGGCCCGGCGCGCCAGCCCGAGCAGGTCGTCGCTGCGCGGGTCGCCCTGTTGCAGCAGATGGATCAGCACCGGCCGGGTGAGGACGGTGTCCTCGGCCCGCCAGGTCTGGTGTCCACCGCGCTCGGCCAGTAGTTCGGCCAACCGGTAGCGGCCGGCCAGCAGCCTGCCGATGTCGATCAGGTTGGTGGGCTCGGCGATCGGGTCGGGGGTCTCGTCGCCGGTCGGCTCGGGGTAGTCGAGGACGTCCGGTGGCGGAGCCTGCGGATCCACCGAGACGAAGACGCCGACACCGTCGGGATCGGTGTTGAGCGGCTCCGGTTCGGCCGCATCACCGCTCGTCGGGCTGCCCGGAGCCGGGCTCGGTGCGGAGACCGGGGATGCCGGCACGGCTTCGTCCGGGGCCCACGACCCAGGGTCGGCGACCTGAGCCTCCGTGACAGCGGAGAGGCTGCCGGCGAGATCGTCGGTCACCTCGACGGTGGCGACCGGACGCCGACGCAGCACTGAGATCAACTCGCTGGCTTCCGGAATGCCCATGCGCTTGGCCGTGAAGAAGTAGGCGATCACCGCCAGCCCGCCCGCGGCGGCGAGCCCGATCACCTGCCACAGCAGGCCGCCCATCGAGGAGACCCCGTAGTTCACCCCGAAGGCGAGCGCTGCCGCGGGCAGCGAGGCCAGCAGCAGCCGGCCCAGGTGGCGCAGGGTGTCATGCCACGGCAGGTCGGGGATCCGCCGGGAAAGCGCCCGATGGGTCAGCCACCAGCCCAGGAAGTAGGCGACCGAGTAGGACAGCGCCAGCCGGGCGGCCACCGTCCCGGGGGAATCCAGCGCGACCACGAAGGCCACCGCCAGCAACGCGTTCGCGCCGGAGATCGCGATCTGCAGCAGGAAGGGCGTCCGGGTGTTGTCCAGCGCGTAGAACGCGCGCAGGTAGAGGTACTGGATGGTGAATGGCACCAGGCCCACCCCGAAGCCCATCAGCGCCCAGGCGACGAACTGGAAGTCACCACCCCCCTGGCCGTGACCGAAGAGCAGCGCGGTGATCGGAAGGGCGAGCGCGATCAGCCCGAGACTGGCCGGCACCAGGAAGGTGGTGGCCAGCCGGATCGCCCGGTCGGTCTCCCGGGTCACCCCGGCCAGATCGCCGGCCAGCGCCGAGCGTGAGGCGGCCGGCAGCATCGCGGTGGCGAGCGAGACGGTCAGCAACGAGTGCGGCAGGATCCAGATCAGGTAGGCGTTCTGATAGGCGCCCGGACCACCGCCGCCGGCGGAACTGGCGGTCGAGGCCAGGTTGGTCACCACGACCTGTGCCAGCGAGGTCAGCGCCACGTAGCCGACCATCCACTTGGCCACGTGGAAGGTGCGGCCCAGCCCCGTCCCCTTCAGATCGAACCGCGGACGGTAGCTGAAACCCGCCTTCTTCAGGAAGGGCAGCAGCACCAGGGTCTGGGCGACGATGCCGAGGGTCGAGCCGCCGCCCAGCAGCCAGATCTGCTGCTCGGTGAAGGTGGCGCGCTCCGCGGCGTTGGCTCCCCAGGTGGCGATGTAGATGCCGAGCACGGCGATCGAGACCACGTTGTTGACGATCGGCGCCCACATCATCGGCCCGAACACGTCGCGGGCGTTCAGCACCTGCCCGATCAGGAAGAAGACTCCGAAGAAGAACAGCTGCGGCATGGTGATGTAGCTCATCAGCAGCAGGTTCTGCCAGGCGTCGGCCATGCCCGGGTCGCGCAGCGGTGCGGCGTAGAGCGTCATCACCCACGGCACCGCCACGGTCAGGATCGCGGCGAGGACGGCCAGGGAGGCCAGGAAGGCGGTCATGATCCGGTCAACGAAGGCCTTGCCCTTGTCCTCGTCGTGCAGCACGGCCCGGACGATCTGCGGCACCAGCACGTTGTTCAGGGTGCCCCCGGCCAGCAGCATGTAGAGCGAGTTGGGAACCAGCATCGAGATGGTGAAGACGTCCATCCGCAGGCCGGCATTGCCCAGCGCGAAGGCGAGCAGCATGTTGCGCACCAGCCCCAGGATGCGGGAGACCATCGTCCCGGACGCCATCACCGCGGTGGCGTTGAGCAGCCGGCGCCCGCCGGTCGCTTCAGCCATGGTGATCCTTCACGTCGGCGAGGATCTGGGGTTCGTCCGCCGCGTCCTCGGCTTGCGGGACCGGACGGGGTTCTTCGCCGGCGCCTTCGGATTGCTTGGCCTTGCGGCGAACCTGCCAGATGCGCAGCGCGGTGGCGCCCAGCACCACCGAGCCGGAGGCGATCACGATCACCCAGCCGACGAAGCCCAGCTCGGTCATCTCGATCGTGATCGCGATGGGCGGCGAGACGCGGGTGCCGTCCTCGGTGGCGACCCAGGCCTGCGCGATCGCCACGCCGTTGGCGCTGGCCTCGGGATGGATGGTGATCGAGGCGCTCTGTCCTGCCGCGATGCTGACGACGTCGCTGTCGGGGATCCGCAGCCGCTGTGGGTTGTTGGCTTCCACCTGCTCGGTCCGCACCTTCACCCGGATCGGCTCGCTGAGGTGGTTGGTGACCGTCAGCGGAAACTGGCTGGTGCGTGCCGACATCACGAACCGGGGCGCGGCATCCAGGGTGACGGCGTTCTTCAGCGCTTCCTCGCCGATCAGCTGGTCAAGGTCCTTCAGCAGCGCGGCGTGCGCGTCGTCCCGGCCGATCCACGCTTGGGCGACCGCCCGGCTCAGCAGTGAGGCGGCTTCTGAGGGGATGACGGAATCGGGCGCCAGCTGACGGTAGGCGGCGACCGACGTCTCCAACTCGGCGACGGCGGCGAACTGTTCGGGCTGCAGCATGTCGGGAATGACCGGGACGAACTCCCCGGGACGGGACTCGCCGGCCAGCACCTGGTCCAGCGGCCGGGGTTGCTGCCACTCGGTGGTGATCGCCCGGTCGGCGGCGAGGTCGGTCGGCTCGCGCAGCACCCGTAGCTGTCCCGCTTCCGCGGCCAGCACGGTCTCGGCCAGCGCGAGTTGCCGGGTGGTGAAGTCAGTGGGATCGGTGGGCAGGGTGACCGCGGCTGCCAGCACCGTCCGGCCGCTGGCGGCGGTCTGCCTTACGCCCGCACTGAGCGGATTGGTGGCCAGCAGCGGGGCATCGCCGGCAAGGTAGGCGTCCACCGCTTCGGTATAGGCCCCGCCGGTGGGCCACACCACGAGTGGCAGGCTGCGCAGGCTGCTGACCTGGTTGCCGGCGGTCCTGATCCGCGCCAGCAGCTCCGGATCGCCGACCGCCGCGCCGCCGGCGAGATCGGGATTGCCGAACAGGCTGCGGGCGCCCGCGGCGGGATCGAGTTGCCGGAAACGCTGCAGCCACTTGGTCGCGGTCTGCTGCCCGGTGCCGGACTGGAGTCCCTCGGTGCCCTGCACCTGGTAGCCGTCGGACATGTCGGCGACCTCGTCGACCAGTGCCGGGTCGATCAGCCAGGACATGCCGGGTTCGGCGGCGGCCGAGAGCAGCGCATCCAGTCGTCCGGTCAGCTCGGCTGCCAGATTCTCGTTGCGGAAGATGCCGTCGGTCAGTTTGGTGGGGGTGGTGCTCAGCACCACGAGCCGGGTGACCGGGACCGGCTGGCCGGGCAGAGCGATCACCGTCGAACCCTGGCCGACCCTTCCGAAGGCCGGGCTGCCGGCGACGGTCCCCACCGCCCTGGCACCGACCAGATAGGCCTTGCCGAGAGTGTCGAAGCCGAGATCGTCCAGGCTGGCCCGCAGGGTGAAGTCGGCGGTGGCGCCGGCCGCGAAGGGGACGTTGGAAGCCGTGATCGGGAAGTAGCTCTCCTCCTGACCCTTCCCACCGGGAAGGATCACACCGGGCGGCGTAGCCGGACCGGTCACCTGGCGCAGTGCGGCCAGATCGCCGATCGGATCGCGCGAGCGCCACATTGCCATCACCAGGCCGTACACCTGGGCGCCGGTCGGGTTGCTCACCCGTCCGGTCACCGTGACCTGGTCGGAGGGGCCGGAGCCGGTGATCTCCACGCCGGTGATCTCCACTGCGAGCTGGGGAACCGCCGCCGCCGCGGGCAGCGCCGTCCCGGCCAGCCAGGCCACCGCCAGGAGAGCTGCCGCCGCGACCGCGACGGCGCGCCACAGCAACCCCGGCCTCCGATTCACTGCTCCATCGTACGGGCGGGGACGCGATAGCCATGCCCGGCGCGAGGGCGAGTCCACTGGCCCCGGGCATGGCATAGTCGCAGGCACCCCGATTTCCTGGAGGTCGCGATGCAGACATTGGCCGTGAGCCTGACCCCGTCCCAGGCTGCCCACCTGGTGCGCCAGCAGGTGGAGGCCTCGGGTACCACCGTCGAATTGGTGGGGGAGTACGTCAATCGCTCGCCCGACGGCCGCGAGGTGATCATGCTGGTCTTCGAGAAGTACTACATGCGCAACTCCAGCCGGGCCAGCCTGTCGGTGGTGCTGGAGAGCCTGAACGACCAGACCTGGGTGGGCTACCTGGGATCCGGTGGTGGCCAGGGCGCTGTGTTCCGGTTCGACTGGGGCACCGCCGAGGACTTCGCGAGCGTGGTCACCTCGGCTCTGCAGCCGTACGTCCTGCGCTGAGAGCGCGACCGCTCACCTGCCCTCCTGCCGCACCAGCACAATCCGGGCAATCCCGGCCCTGTGCCTGCACTATCCCCCAGGCTGGGCCGGATCACCCGGTTTCCGCGGCTGCAGCGAGCCGGGGAGACCGGGGTCAGCACGGTAAAGTGACCGGCTGTGCCCCACCTGACCTCTGCCCAGCGCGCCTCGCTCGACGCGGTGCGGGCGTCCAGTGCGTCGATGGACCGGCTGACGCAGACCTTCGCCGCCGCCGGGCACGAGTTCTATCTGGTCGGCGGTTCGGTGCGCGACGCGCTGCGCAGTGAACTGGGCCAGGATCTCGACTTCACCACGTCGGCTCGTCCGGACGAGATCGAGGCGTTGGTGCGTAGCCTGACGAAGACGGTCTGGGACGTCGGCCGCGACTATGGGACGATCGCCTGCCAGTTGACGGATCCGGACGGCACCCGCCGGCTGATCGAGGTCACCACCTTCCGGGCCGACACCTACCGCGAGGATTCCCGCAAGCCGGAGGTGATCTTCGGCGACCACCTGGGCGGTGACCTGGTCCGGCGTGACTTCACGGTCAACGCGATGGCCCTCGACATGACCACCGGCGAGTTGCTCGATCCCTTCGGTGGCCTGGCCGATCTTGCCGGCGGGCGGATCCGCACCCCGGCCGCACCCGAGCTGTCGTTCTCCGACGACCCGCTGAGGATGATGCGGGCGGCCCGGTTCACCTCCCAGCTGGGCTTCACTTGCGTCCCTGAGGTCGTGGCGGCGATGACCGCCATGGCCAGCCGGCTGGCCATCGTCTCCGCCGAGCGGATCCGGGATGAGTTGGTGAAGCTGCTGCTCACCGACGATCCCCGCCCCGGCCTCGACCTGCTGGTGCAGACCGGGATCGCCGAGATCGTGCTGCCCGAATTACCGGCTCTACAGATGGAGAGGGACGAGCACAATCGGCACAAGGACGTGTACCAGCACTCCCTGACCGTTCTCGACCAGGCGATCGAGCTGGAGCGCGCGCGCGGTCACCAGCCGGACCTCGTGAATCGGCTGGCGGCCTTGCTGCACGACATCGGAAAGCCTGCCACCCGCTGCTTCGAGCCCGGCGGCAAGGTGAGCTTCCACCACCACGATGTGGTGGGCGCCAAGCTGGCCCGCAAGCGGATGCAGGCACTGCACTTCTCCAACGAGCAGATCAAGGCGGTTGCCAAGCTGATCGAGCTGCACCTGCGGTTCCACGGCTACGGCGAGGGCAACTGGACCGACTCCGCCGTCCGCCGCTACGTCCGCGACGCGGGCGACCAGCTGGAGCGGCTGCACATCCTGACCCGGTCGGACTGCACCACCCGTAACGTCCGCAAGGCGCAGCGACTGCAGCGCGCCTACGAAGAACTGGAGTGGCGGATCGACGCGCTGGCCGAGCAGGAGGAGCTGGACGCGATGCGTCCCGACCTGGACGGCACCCAGATCATGGAGATCCTCGGCATCGGCCCCGGGCCGGTGGTGGGTCAGGCCTACAGGTACCTGCTGGAGAAGCGGATCGATGACGGCCCGCTGGGTCCCGAACGCGCCCGGGAGGCGCTGCTGGAGTGGTGGGCGGACCGGGAACAGACCGCCTGAGGAGGCCGGTTCGTGCCTCCTGGGAGGGTGTGCGGCCCGTTCCGATCCCATCGCGCCAAGGAGGCCGGATTCCGGGACGCACACCCCGCTCAGTGCTCGGGCGCCTCGCCCGGGTGGAGTTGGATCTGGGGCAGGCCGGTCACCTTGAGGTCGCGCTCCCGGTCGATCCAGCCATCGCTGAGTTCCTGCAGGAAGATCTCGCCCTGGGTCCAGATCGTGGCGCGGAACACGTGGCCGCCGCGCACCTGGCCGCCGGCCTCGGAGAAGACTCCGTGGCAATGTGCCCACAGCTTGCCCTCGTCGTCGATCGTGACGTTGCCCTGCAACGACAGGATCTCCATCGGCCGCCTGAGGTAGACGGTGTCGATCTGGTCCGCCCACTCGTACTCACGCTGGATGGGGAGGGTGGTGTTGTCACGAGGGTTGCGGAGGTAGAGCTCCTGGACGGTGCCGACCGCCGAGGCGATGACGGCGGTCCGGACGCCGTGGGCACGGCAGATCTGCTCGATCGAGTCGGTGAGCGGTGCCCCCGGTGCGAGACTCGCCGCGATCAACCGTCCGGGCCGGCCGACGAGGGTCTTGAAATCGGTCATCCTGTCTTCTCTCCTATTTCCCGCTGCCGAGCGTCATGCCGGTAACGATGTGTTTCTGCGCGAAGATCGCGATGACGATGACGGGCACCGTGATGACGGTGGCGTAGGCCATCATCGGCCCCCATTCGAGCGAGGCCTCGTTGATGAAGTTGTAGACCGCGACGGGAAGCGTGCGGGTCTGGGCGTTCGACAGCACCAGCGCCATCTTGAAGTCGTTCCAGCTGAAGATGAACGCCAGGATTCCCGATGTGACGAGCCCGCTCCGGGTCAGCGGGAGGGCGACCCGGAAGAAGACGCCGAAGCGCGTGCAGCCGTCCACCTCGCCGGCGTCGTACAGCTCCTCCGGAATTCCCTCGAAGAAGTTGACCATGATGAACACGGTGAGGGGGAAGGTCACCAGGACGTGCCCGAGGATGATCGCCGGGTAGCTGCCCATCATGCGAAGTTGGGTGAAGAGGATGAAGAACGGCACCAGGAAGGCCACCCCCGGTAACAGCCGGGCCGTCAGCAGCGACAGCGACAGGCGCTTCTGGTTGTAGCGGGCGATGGTGTAGGCCGCGGGAACTCCGATGACCAGGCCGAACAGGCTGGCGGCGGTCGCGACGAGCATGCTGTTGCCGGCGTAGAGAAGGAAGGGCGTGCGCTGGAAGGCCCTGACGTAGTTGTCCCACGTCGGGGTGAAGCTCAGCCATTTCGGGGGCATCGTGTAGATGTCGACGCCCTGCTTGAGCGACGAGGTCACCATCCAGAAGAACACGAACGCCGCAGGAATCAGCAGTGCGGCGATTGCGACGACGAGTCCGAGCCGGCGTCCCCACCTTCTGATCGCCGCGGGGGCCAGGCTGGCCGGCGAGGTTCCCAGGGCGGTCATGAGAGCGCCTCGCTTCCCTTGCGCCGCAACCAGCTGATCATCAGCGCGACCCCGAAGACGATCACGGTCAACCACACCAGCAGCGCCGAGCCATAGCCGAAGTTGAGGAACGACAGGCTGGTGTTGAAGGCGTAGAGGTTCAGGGTCTCGGAGGCGAATCCCGGCCCGCCCGCGGTGATGATCATGATGATGTCGAAGGTCTTGATGCAGTCGATCAGCCGGAACATCGCGGCGGTCAGAATGGTGGGGGTGAGCATCGGAAGCGTGATGTACCACAGCGTTTGGAGCGCACCCGAGCCGTCGACGCGCGCTGCCTCGTAGGGTTCCTGCGGCAGCGCCGAGAGCCCGCTCAGGATGATCAGCATCACCAGCGGAGTCCACTGCCAGGTATCCACCATCGCCAACGCGGGGATCACCAGTTGGGGATCGGAGGTCCAGGTGATCGGCGGACCGCCGGCCGATTGGCTGAGGTAGCTCAGTACACCGAGCGTCGGGTCGAACATCATCTTCCAGACCAGCGCGATCGCGGTCGGAGTGGCGATCATCGGGAACAGGTAGAACGCACGGACGGCTCCGCGTCCGAAGAACTTCTGGTGGAAGATGAGCGCGGCCGCCAGGCCGAGCAGCACCTGGGCGCCGACGGAGAGCGAGACGAACCCGACGGTGTGCCAGAGGCTGGCCCAGAACCGCTCGTCGGCCAGGCTGCGGGCGAAGTTGTCCAGGCCGACGAACTGGGGCGGACGCCGTCCGCCGCTCCAGGTGTGGACACTCATGTACAGCGTGAAGCCGACGGGGAAGGCCAGCAGCAACAGCACCAGGATCAATGCCGGTGCCGGAAGGACGAAGCGGTCGAGATCGACCCGGCTGAAGAAGGCGCCGCGGCGGAGGTTCGCCTCCGGCGGGGAATCGGGCGCCAGGTGAGGCCGCGTCTTGGTTGCGGTGACCATAGGGTTCCTCTCGGTCGGGCGGGGATCCACCGGATCCCCGCCCGTGGTGCCGTCAGGCCGACGGCATCGCGTCGATCAATTGCTGCAGCTCTGCATTCTGCGTATCGGCGACCTTCTGGAGTTCCTCTCGGGAGATGCCTTCGAGCGCCTTGTTGGCCACCAGACCCGCGATCTCCCGGGCCTGGACGCCCGGCGCGACCGGGGGATTCATCCGCGCCGAGGCGGCCTGAGTGCTGTCCAGCACCACCTTGGTGAACTCCGGAGTCTTGTCGGTGCTCTTGAACTCGGCCGAATCCCACGCGGAGGTGCGCGGTGAGGGCCAGCCGGTGAGCTTCATCTCGAGGTTGAGTTCGGCACTTGTCGCCCACTGAAGGAAGTACCAGGCCGGATCGGCCTTGTCCGAGAACGGGTTGATCGCGTAACCCCAGCCACCGATGAACGGTGCCCGGCCACTCGGGCCCTCCGGCACCATCGCGTAGCCGACATCCCCGGCAACGGTGGACTTCGTCGGATCCTCCAGTTCCGGAACGAACAGATTGATGTCGACGAAGGCGAAGACCTTCCCCTGGCCGAACTGCTGGGACGGCACCGGCCAGTCGAAACCGACGATGCCGGGCGGACCGTACTGCGAGCCCCACCGGCCGAAGGTCTCATAGGCGTCGACCGCCTGCGGGGTGTTGATGCTCGCAGCACCGTCGGTGACCCAGGCGCCTCCCATCGCGTACAGGAAGGAGGAGAAGGGCGTGGTGGTCTGGTAGGGGATGCCACGCAGCGCGAACCCGTAGATCCCGTTGGCCGGATCGTGGATCTTGGCCGCCGCCGCCTCCCACTCCTCGAAGGTGTTCGGGACAGGCAGTCCCGCCTTCTCCAGCAGGTCCTTGCGGTAGTAGGTGAGGATGGTCTGCATCTCCCACAGCACCGTGACGGTCTGATCGTCCACCTGCATCGCGCGGCGGACGCCCTCGCCGAAGTCGTCGAAGGCGAAGTCGGGGTTGGTGACCGAGGGGTTGGTGATGTAGTCGTCGAGTGGCACGTACCATCCATTGGCGGCGAACTGGGGGCCGTCAACCTCGGGGAAGGTGGCCATCACGTCGAAGTCGGATGCCTGGGCGGTCAGTCGGATGGGCAGGTTCTGCCGGTAGCTGGTGACGTCGGCGGTCTCGATGGTGACGTCGATGCCGGTCAGTTCTTCGAACTCGGGCAGCTTCTGCTGAAGCAGTTCGGCCTGTCCGGTGTCGGCGATGTAGACCGACAGTGTCTCCTGGTCGAATCGCTTCCAGTCGAACTCGCCGGTCACGTCGCTGCCGCTGGTGGGCGTCGCCGGAGAGCTGCAGGCGGTGGTGGCAAGCGCGATCGCACCCGCCAACGCCGCGAGTCGCTTGACTCGTGCTGTGGTCACTGAATCCTCCTTGATGTGTTCGGGTGGCGGCGCGATGGGTCTGTGGATGGCGGGCTAGGGCTCCGCGACGACGGTGCAGGGAGCTTCCCCGACCTCGCTGACGTTCAGCGGAGCAACCGTGAGCCTGGTCCGTCCGCGAAGGCTGCCTCCACCGGCGAGGCCCAGCACCAGGAGCGCATGGCGCAGGATCTCGACCGTCGGTGCCCAGTCGGCCAGCACCTGATCGCGGGGGTAGAAACGGTCGAGGTAGGCGGCAGCCGTCGACGACGGCCAGGGAGGGCGCTGCCAGCCGGGGACGGCGAGCCACTGCCTTCCGGCATGGGTGGCGGCGGGATCGGTCAGGTAGGGCAGGTCGGTGAGCACCAGGTCGATTCCCCGCTGCGCGACCGTGGTGGCCAGCAACTCCGCCGCCTCGGGCGAGAACCACGGCGCCGTCCGCAGGCGGGCTTCGTCGGCCACGGGTACGTCTCCCCAGCCGGTGAGCAGCATGAGCGCGCTGGCTCCGCCGGTGGCCTCGAGGGCAACGGCGAGAGCATCCCGCCCGATCTCTCCGCCCTGCTGCGCCGCGACCCTGAGGACGTCGGCCTCACGGTTGATCAGTCGCAGAGGATCGGTGTCCTGCAACGACGGCGCGGCACCATCCGCCACGCGTAGGCAGAGAATCCGGGTGGAGACGCTCGGACTCATCCGGATGTGGAACAGATTCGCACCGTTGTGATCGAGCGTGGCGATCGGCTCGGTGCGGTACGGCTGCTCCCAGGGCAGCAGCGAACCGGCGGACGACGCGGTGGAGAGCGGATGGGTCAGCGAGATCATGGCGTCACTCCTCCTCCTGCATGGCGAACACGGTGCAGGTCGACCCCTCGCCGCCTGCCAGGAGCAGAGGCAGGACGGTCACCCGGATCCGCCGGGCGGTGATCTGGTCGACATTGGTCAGGGCCGGGACGATCGACAGCGCGGCGTGGAGCACGACCGATGCCGCCCAATCCGGTGCGCCGCCACCGGCGCCCCGCGCGGGGGTGTAGTGGCGCATGTAGGCGCGTGCCTGGTCGGAGGGGAAGGGCGGCCGGTCCCAGGGTTCCCGCTCGGCCCACTCCCGGTACATGAAGCGTTCGCCCAGATTGCCGACATAGGTGCAGTCGGTGAGCAGCAGGGTGGTGTTTCTGCGCTGCATGTGCTCGATCAGGCGGTGGGCACCCGCGACGGAGAAGTGGGGGCTGTGCCTGGCGTAGTCGTCGCCCAACTCGAGGTGATTCGAGCCGCGTCCCCAGCCGGTCCGGATCAGCAGGGCATCTCCGTCACGGAAGTCCGGGTTGTCGGTGAGCGCGCGGTCGAAGTCCTCCGGGAGCAACTCGCTGTCCGGCGGTTTCGGTATGTCGACCACAAGGCATTCGCGGTTGACGTAGCCGGTCAGATCGAGTTCGTCGATGCGCGCGGCGGCGTCGTCGTAGCAGGCACTGAGCATCAGGCGGGTGCCCGCCTCGCTGTGAAAGCTCATCACGTACTGCTCCACGCCGTGCTTCTCGCGGGTCATCGTGTGTTCGAGCCGGAAGGGCGCGTCCCACGCCCACACGTTCCCGATGGGCATGTACGGGTAGAGCGGAAGGGTGAGGTTGAGAGTCTTCATCGGGCCGCCTCCGCGGTCGACGGCTCGCGCCAGAGGGGACCGGGAGCAGTCACCCGAGGTTGCTGAGCGGCCCAGCGGCGTCGTTCGGTCTGCAATGCGCTGCCGACGAAGTACACATGCGAGAGCACCTCGTCGAAGATCTCGTCGGGATGGCCCTTCAGCACGGCATCGAGGATCTGTCGGTGACGTGCGGCGATGTGATCGTGATGCTCGCTCAAGGTGTCGCCGACCATGTTGAGCCACAGCCTGACCAGGACGTGCTGCCGTTCCCACATCTCCACCAGGCGCGGCAGCCGCGACGCCGTGCAGACCGCTTGGTGGAAGGCATAGTCCAGTCGAGCGACAGCCTGGCGGTCCCCGGCCTCGGAGGCTGCCTGCATATCGCTCAGGATGTTCTCGATCTCGGCGATCTCTTCGGTGGTGATATGGATCGCCGCGTGCTGGCAGGCGACCGATTCGAGCAGGACACGCAGCATGTGGAGCTCCCGGATCGATTCCAGGTCCAGCGAGACCACTCGTGTCGTCCGGGTGGACTCCCCGACCAGCAGACCCTCGCCCTTGAGAAGCAGCAGTGCCTGTCGCAGCGGGGCCCGGCTGACCTCCAGCTGCTGGGCGAGCGCCTCCTCGATGATCCGCGCGCCCGGGGGGAGCGCCCCGCGGAGGATGGCATCTCGGAGGCTTTCGTAGACGCGTTCGCAAAGCTCGCCGCGGCTGGCTTCCGTGATGGGTGCTAGCGGGAGCACCTCCTGCGTAAGCGACATCGTGTCCACTCGCTCTCTCTCGACGATGAGGTTGTACGGTCTATCGTCGACGATAATGGCCCTATCGGATTCTGTCTAGGGTTCTTCGTAGACAAAAATAGGTTCGCGAGGGTACCTCGCTCGTCCGGAGGGGACGGCAGAGCGGTCATCGTCTTGCTCTCCTTGCCTGGTTGGCCGCCTCGCCCGGGAGGGTCCCCGCTGATCGCGCGGTGCTGAGCGTGAAGGGCGGCTGGGCCGCCTTTGCCCGGCCTTTAGTTAGCTAAGCTAATGAGCTAGACTAACTATCTGTGACCATCGCCCTTGCCAAGCTTGCCTATGAACTGCGGATCGCCTGCCAGCAGGTGAGCCGCCGCGTCCGCTTCGAGCCCAGCGCGGAGATCCCACCGCACCAGGTCGGAGTGCTGGGCAAGCTGATCGATGGCCCGAAGACCCCAGGAGAACTCGCCGATCTCGAACAGGTCAGCGCCCCGAGCATGACCCGCACCACCAACTGCATGGTCGACAAGGGGCTCATCGACCGCACCGACCACCCCAGTGACGGGCGCAGCAAGGTGCTCAGCCTCACCGACGAAGGACGAGCCGTGCTGAAGCGGGTGTCGCGGGCCCGGGACGACTGGATGTACCACCGCCTGAAGGGTCTGACCGAGGAGGAACTCGAGGTGCTCCAGCGGGCTGCCGTCCTGCTGCGGGAGAAGGTGCTGGCGTGAGCACCGCACGAAGGTCTTCTCCTCCGCTGCGCTCCCCCGAACAACGTCGCGGGGACCCCGCATGAGCGTCGCGACCGCCGAACGGGTGCCGATGTTCGCCTCGTTCGGTCTCTACAACTACCGGCTGTTCTGGAGCGGCGGCTTCGTCTCCAATGTCGGGACGTGGATGGCCCGGGTGGCGCAGGACTGGCTGGTGCTCACCATCTTGACCAACAACTCCTCGCTGGCGCTGGGGATCGTGACCGGCCTGCAGTTCCTGCCCACCGCCGTCCTGGCGCCTTGGGCGGGTTCGGTGGCCGACCGGTTCGACAAACGGCGGGTGCTGCTGCTGACCCAGCTGGCCATGACGGTTACCGGGCTGGTGCTGGCCGGGCTGGTGTTCTCGGGCCATGTCGCGCTGTGGCATGTCTACCTGTTGGCTACTCTGCAGGGTGCTGCTGCCGCCTTCGACGGCCCGGCCCGCCAGGCCTTCGCCCCCGAGATGGTGCCTCGGCACTTGATCGCGAACTCGGTCGGGCTCAACACGACGTCCTTCCACGCCGCACGGCTGATCGGGCCGGCCGTGGCCGGTCTGACGATCGCGTGGTGGGGCGTCTCGCTGGCGCTGCTGCTGAATGCGCTGAGCTTCGTGGCGGTGATCGTCGCCCTGCTGCTGATGCGGGTCGGTGAGCTGACCCCGGCTCCCGTGGCGCGGGCCAGGGGCGCGGTGCGCGAGGGACTTGTCTACATCAGGAATCGACCCGAGATCATGGTTGTGCTGTTCGTGGTGTTCATGTTGGGCACCTTCGGGATGAACTTCCAGCTCACCAACTCGCTGATGGCCACCGCGGAGTTCAAGGTCGGGCCCGAGGAGTTCGGCCTGATGGGCTCCATCATGGCGATCGGCTCGCTGGCGGCCGGATTGGTCGCCGCCCGTCGCACAACCTTGCGGCTGCGGCTGATCCTGAGTGCGCTGGCCGGTTTCACTCTCGCCACCGCAGTGCTTGCGCTGGCCCCCAGCTACCTCTCCTACGTCGCCATCCTGATGCCCACCGGCTTCCTGGCGCTGACCGTGATGACCGCCTCCAACGCGTCGGTGCAGTTGGCTGTCGAACCCGAGATGCGCGGTCGGGTGATGGCCATCTACTCCGCGGTCTTCCTTGGCGGGACGCCGCTGGGCTCACCCCTGCTGGGCTGGGTCGGCGAAGCCTGGGGCCCCCGCTGGACGATCGCCATCGGCTCGCTCGCCTGCGGTCTCGCCGTCGTGGTGGCCGGCCTCTATCTGCTCCGCCGCAACCACTGGGAGTGGCCGCGGCTGCGCACCCCAGACGACCCCGAACTGGAGATCGTCGAAGAACCCCGCTAGCCCTGGGACACCGGGGACGGTTCCTGCTGGCACACCCGCGCTACCCGGTCCTGACAAGCTGGGACGGAAGGAACCGTCCCCGGGGTCCCGCTGCCGTCAGCTGAGTGGCGTGAGCGCGTCCAGTGACTCCTTCACCTGCTTGCGCAGGACCTTGCCGAGCATCGACTTGGGGAGTTCCTCCAGCTGGTAGTACTCGCGCGGCACCTTGTAGCCGGAGAGACGCTCCTTGCAGAAGGCACGCAACTCGGCGGCGTCCAGCGTCGCGCCCTCGTTGGGCAGTACCGCGGCCACCACCCGCTCACCACCGCCGGCGGCCGGCAGACCGACCACCGCGACGTCCGCTATCCCCGGGTGCGCCTTCAGCGCCACCTCGACCTCCGACGGCGAGACGTTGAACCCGCCGGTGATGATCAACTCCTTCACCCGGTCGACGATGGTGGTGAAGCCGTCGGCGTCCACCGTCACCACGTCCCCGGTGCGTAGCCAGCCGCCCGGCAGCAGGGTCTTCTCGGTCTCGGCCTCGTTGTTCCAGTAGCCGCCGAAGACCTGCGGGCCCTTGATCAACAGTTCACCGCGCTCGCCCTGTGGCACCTCGCGGGTCGGATCCTCGGTGTCGACCACCCGCATCCAGGTGGACGGGAAGGGGATCCCGATCGTCCCGGTGCGGCGGCTGGGATGGAAGGGGTTGCCCAGGCAGACCGGGGAGGCCTCGGTCATGCCGTAGCCCTCGACCAGCAGCCCGCCCGAGACGCTCTCCCACAGCGCCACCGTGGCGTCCGGCAGGTTCATCGCGCCGGAGATGCAGTACTTGGCGGTGCTGATGTCGACGCCCTTCTCGATCGCCTTCTTCGCGGTGGCCTCGTAGATCGGCGGCACCGCGCAGTAGACGGTCGGCGGGTTCTTGCGGGCGGCGTCGATCACCATGTCCGCGTCGAAGGACGGGAACAGCACCAACCGGGCCTGCTTGAGGACGCCGTAGGTGAGGAAGAGCGTCATGCCGAAGGCGTGGAACATCGGCAGAATGGCGTAGAAGACCTCCTTGCGGTACTGCGCGCCGTGCATCCAGGCCTCGCCCTGCAGGGCGTTGGAGTACAGGTTGGAGTGACTCAGCATCGCGCCCTTGGGCTGCCCGGTGGTGCCGGAGGTGTACTGGATCACCGCCAGGTCGTTCACCGACGGACGGGAGTGGGCCGGGTCGATCGGCGGCGCCGAGAGCAGCTCCTCCCAGCTCATCGTGCCCGGCGCGGGCTGGGTGAGCCGGTTCCGGGTGGCGCGCAGCGAGGGGACGGGGAGCCTCAGCGCCAACTGCTTCACCAGCGGGAAGGCCTTCAGCAGGTTCACCGCGATGATCCGTTCGGGCTTGACGTCAGCGGGTAGCTCGCGCAGCTTCGCCACCGCAGCGTCCCAGGAGATCACCACCCTCGCCGCGTGGTCCTCGAACAGGTGCCGCAGTTCGCGCGCGGTGTAGAGCGGG
The DNA here is from genome assembly GCA_049841235.1 of Propionicimonas sp. Lineage (GTDB taxonomy): Bacteria > Actinomycetota > Actinomycetes > Propionibacteriales > Propionibacteriaceae > Propionicimonas. Next base: position 57,408 of record JASGEM010000030.1, read on the forward strand.
TTGTGCTCCACCACGATCGCTCCCAGCCGCAGGGTGGCGTAGAACGCGACCACGTGCTGAGGGCAGTTCGGCAGGATCAGCGCGACCCGGTCGCCGGCCTTCACGCCGAGTCGGCGGAGCCCCTCGGCAGCCCGGGCGATCTGGTCGCCCAATTCGGTGTAGGTGGTGGTGCGTCCGAAGAAGTCGGTGGCAATCGCCTGGCCACCCTCGGCCACCGACCGCTCGCACAGGGCGACCAGCGATTCGGTGGGCAGTTCGATCTCGGCCGGCACGCCCGGCTGGTAATGCCTGGTCCAGGGTGCTGCGGGTTTGGCGTCGTCGCTCATGAACCTATCCTGCCCGCTCAGATCTCATGAAGCGATGAAAACCTACGATTCCGTAGTTGCCCGCCGCCGGCCGTAGCTGCCTGCCCGCCCATCCTGCAATCGGCTGCCCGCCCCGTCCCCTTCGTGCTGCCCGCCACTCTTCCCGTCCGTCCCCTTCGTCGACCGCCACTCTTCCCGTCGAGCGCCACGCCCTGGGGTGAAGCGCTCGACGGGAAGGCAAGCGCTCGGCAGCGGGGAAGGCTCGGTGGAGGGGAGGGGAAGAGCGGGCGGGACGGGGGCGGGGATAGCATGAGCGGGCGGAAGGGAGAGACGATGGGCGAGCGTTGCGGATGGGTCGGCGAGGATCCGTTCTACGTCGCCTACCACGACACCGAGTGGGGTGTGCCCGAGTACGGGTCCAAGGCGCTTTACGCGAAGCTCGTCCTGGACGGCTTCCAGGCCGGGCTGGCCTGGATCACCATCCTGCGCAAGCGGGACGGCTTCTACCGGGCGTTCGACGGGCTCGATCCGGATCGCATCGCCGGATGGGGCGAGGACGAGGTGCTGCGCTGCCTGGCCGACCCGGGGATCGTCCGGCACCGCGGGAAGATAGAGGCGGCGATCGGCAATGCCATCGCCTGGCAGCGGATCGAGTCCGAGCGCGGGTTCTCATCCTTCCTCTGGGAGTTCGTGGAAGGGCGCCCGCTGCAGCCGGCGCGGGGCAGCCTCGCCGAGATTCCGGCATCCACCGAAGTCTCCGAGGCGATGTCGAAGGCGCTGAAGCGGGCCGGCTTCCGGTTCTGCGGGCCGACCATCGTCTATGCCTTCATGCAGGCGGTCGGCATGGTGAACGACCATGTCGTCGACTGCCCGCGGCATCTGCCGTTGTCCGGGGTGGGACAGCAGGAAACCTCCTCGGTGCCCCGGTGAAGCTGGGGCTGCCGGCCTGGCTGTCCCCAGTCTGGCTGGTGATCGGTGCGATCGTCTCGGTGCAGTTCGGGGCGGCGATCGCCAAGTCGGTGTTCGGGGTGGTCGATCCGACCGCGTTCGCATGGCTCCGGATGGCCGTGTCGGCGCTGCTGTTCTACGCCCTCGCCCGGCCCCGCTTCCGGGGACGGACCTGGGCGGACTGGCGGGTGGCGCTGGGCTACGGGATCTGTCTGGCCACCATGAATTGGTCGATCTACCAGAGCTTCGCCCGGATCCCGCTCGGACTGGCGGTCACCATCGAGTTCCTGGGCCCGCTGGCCGTGGCGGTCATCACCTCGCGGCGGTTGCGGGACTTCCTTTGGGCCGGGCTGGCCGCGGCCGGCGTGGTGCTGCTGGGGTGGTCGCCGGCACCACTGGATCCGATCGGAGTCGGCTTCGCCCTGCTGGCCGGGGCGGCGTGGGCCGGCTACATCGTGCTCGCCGGGCCGACCGCGCGGGCCTGGTCGGGCCTGACCGGTGCCACGGTGGGCAGTCTGGTGGGCGCGATCGGGTTCGCCATCCCTGGTCTGATCACGGGCGGGACGGCACTGTGGCAGCCCTGGGTCCTCGCGGTCGGGCTGGGGGTCGGCATTCTGTCGTCGACGATTCCGTACGGGCTGGAACTGGTGGCCCGGCGGCGGATCCCGTCCGGAACCTTCAGCATCCTGATGAGCCTCGAGCCCGGGGTCGCGGCGCTGTCGGCGCTGATCGTCCTGGGCGAGCGGCTCTCGCCCATCGAATTGCTGGCCATGGCCTGCGTCATCGTCGCGAGCGTCGGCGCCACCCGGACCATGACGCGGGCGCGCGCCGTCCCGACCGCGTGACGCGGTTCCGCAGGGCGCGGACTCCGATGCCCGGATCGCGAAGTCACCTCAGGTAGGCGGGCCGGCGGACGAATCTGCCAGTCAGGTCTGCCAGGTGACGGTGCTTCGCGACCTCAGGCCGGCGGACCCGGGACGCCGGGCACCACCGGGCCGTGGTAGCCGGCTTCGCCGAGCGCTTCGATACTGCGCTGCAGCAGGGCCCGTTTCACACCCCACTGCTGGTTGGGCAGGGTCTTGGCGGTGATCCGCAGGGTGGTGCCGGTGGCGGTCACCGAATCCACCCCGACCACGCTCGGTGCGTCCATCAGCACGTCGGCGAACTGCTCGTCCGCGCCGACCGCGCTGGCGACGGCCTTCAGGATCTCCAGCGCCTGCGCGGCGTCCTCATCGTTGCCGATCGGCACGTCGGCGATGGCGGTGGACCAGCCCTGGGACTGGTTGCCGACCCGCAGGATCTCGCCATTGCGGACGTACCAGACCTGGCCGTTGGCATCGCGCAGCCGCGTGACGCGGAGGCCGACCTCCTCGACGGTACCGGTGACCTGGCCGGTGTCGATGATGTCGCCGACACCGTACTGATCCTCCATGATCATGAACATGCCGGAGAGGTAGTCGCGCACCAGCGACTGGGCGCCGAAACCGAGGGCCACGCCGCCAACGCCGGCGGTGGCCAGCAGGGGGCCGAGCGGGACATCGAAGATCGCCAGGATGGTGAGGATGGTGACGGTGAACACCCCCACTGCCACCACGCTGCGCAGCAGCGAGCCCATGGTGGCGGCGCGCTGCTCGTACCGGGCGCTGTCCGCGCCGGTCATCGCGGCGATGATGCGTCCGGCCGGGGTGGCGGCCTTTCTACGCTGGGCGCGTTCCGTCATGCTGCGGGTGATCAGGCCGATCGCGCGCACCAGCAGCCAGCGCGCCACCAGCGCGACCACGATCACCAGCAGGATCAGCAGGGCCTTGTCGAGCCAGGGGATGTCGTAGCCGAAGAGCATGGCCCCATTCTTCCCTGCTCAGCCCGGATCCAGCGATGGCCGTGGCGGCTGGGCCAGACCGATGCCAAAGGATTCCGGGCAAGGACGAGCCGATGGAGGGCCTCGGTCGGCGAACGGCGGATGGCAAGACGATCGCGCGAGGCAGACCGCGTCGTCCGATGAGCGTGGGCCGCGGCGCCGGATCTTGCTGTCAGTCGAACTGATGCGGTTTGGCGAGCGAAGCCGGGAACGGCCGGCGCGCGATCAAGAATCGTGTGCAGGCCCGCCAAACTCACAGTGCGTACGCCGGGAGCGGCCAGCGTGCCTGGTAGAGGGACACGCTCGATCGGGTTCAGGCCTTGGCGTCCTTCAGGCTGCCCTTGATCCCGCCCTTGGGAGAACCGACGCTGCAGACCAGGCGGTGATCCTTGACGTTGCGCCACAGGTCGCCGTCGGCGATGAAGTAGGTGTACTCGTACTTCGAACTGGCGGCGTCCTTGCCGACGAACTTCTTGAACTCGGCGATGCAGACGCTGCTGATCAGCTTGGCGAGTTCCTTTTCGTCCGGTGCCTTCTTTCCCTTGATCTTCTTCTCGGCATAGACCTCGTAGTGGTGCTTCTTGGCGCAGTCGATCACCTCGAGGTCGAGCACCGGGACGTCCTGTCGTCCGGTGCATTCGCCGACCGTGGGGAAGAGGTCGGTGTCGTCCCGGGCAGTGGTGCTCAGGGTCTCCTCGGCGGAGCCGAGCAGGCAGGTGAGCTGGCGCAGCGCCGGTGTCTCCCAGGCCACTTCGTCGGGTGAGATGAACAGGGAGTTGTAGCGGCTGTGACTCGGGGTGACTCCCACGTAGGCCTCGAAGGCGGGCAGGCAGCGGTTGTTTGCGATCACCCTCATGGTCTCCATGCCGGGCAGCGTCTCGCCACCCAGTGGCACCACCTCGAACACCTCGTAGGTGTGGTCGGTGTCGCACGGAACCGTGGGGATCGGATCGCTGCTGAGCATGGCGGGCAACGGTCCGGTGCAATCGCCGACGGCGAGTTGGCGGGGCGGCGGCGTGGAGGTCGGGGCGGCCGATCCGGTGGGGGTCGGTGGGTTGACCGGGGGAGCCGCGGCAGGAGTGCAGCCGACGAGCGCGACGAACGCCGCGACGGCGATCAGGACGCGCTGGCGCATGGAACTCCCTTCGACGGACTCCCATGCTAACCAGTAGCCCAACCCGCCGAGACGAATCCGGCCGCTGGCTGGGCCATACCCACCAGGGTTCGGCCCCGGGACGCTGGATCGGGCGTGGATCGCACCGAATCGCGGTAGATCGGGCTCACGGCGGATGTGAGGCCGGCGAGGAACGCCGGTGGGCCGGGTCCGTCTCGCCTCTGGACGCCTGGACGATGCTGCTGAGGAGGCGATCGCTGGCGCGAAGAGGGGTGCGGTACCCTCGACGCATGTCCGAACCGAATCAGCGTCACGCGGACGCGCGGCGCCGGCTCGAGTTGGCGACGGCTGCCGCCAACGCGGAGGCCGCCGCCGCGCAGCCGCAGCTGGACGCCTTCGTCACCGAGGCCACGGCGCGGGGTCTTGCGCCGGAGGCGCTGCAGGCCACGCTGCTCACCGGACGCCGGGTGAAGACTCCGCTGAAGGGCTGGTACATCAACGCGGCGCAGACGATCGCCGTGGGCGTCGGCGGGGAGTTCTACAACCTGGTGACCTCGGGGCCGCCGCTGGCCCGGTTCACCGGGGTGACGCCCCCGCCCGCCCGCCCGGTGACGGAGATCGGACGGGGCGGCCGCGACGGCGAGACCGGCCCGTTGGCCGACTTCCTGGCACGGGCGCTGGAGAATTACTCCGGTCGATAGAGATGTGGGCCGCCGGCCGGAGCCGAACATGGCACCAGGGGGCTGCTGGATATCCGAGCAACCCCCTGGGCGATCAGGAATCGGTGGAGGACTGCAGCGGACTCGCGCCGATGCTTCAGTATCGGGTGAAGGCGCTCGTCAACGCCACTTGAAACGTCACTTGTAATCAGATCGTTAGGAAACCTACGCAATCGTCAGTAGCGACACGCGGACAATACCTTCCTCAGACGGACAACACCGGGGTTGAGCCGGACAACACCCGCGACAACACCCGTCCGCCAGGGTGGCTCCATGCGATCGAGTCACCCCACCTTGCGGCGGCTGAACGCCGAGTGGCAGAAGCTCTCGGAGGCTCCCGTGCCGTCGTGCTGGGGGTCGGAACCTCCGCTCACCGAAGCCGCCGATCTGGCAGGGGTGCTGGCGTCGGTGCGGGCCGCGCCGGACGTCGTGCTGGGGGCATTGCTGCGGTGTGGTGACGCCACTGCCCACCGGGTGGTGCTGCAGGCGATGCTCGGCGGTGTGGTGCTGGATGCCGCGAGGGACCCGCTCCACGACCTCGACGAGTACGTCGCCGAGCTGTGGCTGCGGATCGCCACCTATCCACTCGTCCGCCGTCCCGGCCGGATCGCAGCCAACCTCGTCCTCGACACTCGCAAGCGGGTGCGTGGCCGGCTGGTTCCCCCGGTCGATCCGGCGGAACTGGCGGGCTCCGGCCAGGGAGCGGAGGATGCCGGCCCCTCGCCGGCCGACCTGGTGCTCGCCGAGGCCCGTCGGTCAGCCTTGATCACCGCTGAGACCGAGCGTGCCCTTCGTCTGGTCTACACCGAAGGTCTCGCCACCGGTCAGGCGGCCATCGTGCTCGGCGTGGCTCCCGCCGCCCTGCGGCAACGTTGTTCTCGCGCCGTGCGCCGTCTGGCCGCTCACTCGCGGGAACTGCTGGAGGCCATCGCCTGAGTTATCCACAGCCCTTATCCACAGTGGGGATAACTACATCGGTGTTATTCCCACGTGGTGGCGCGCTTCCGGCCTCCCCCCTGCGGACTCCGTAGCATGGTCGTATGAGCCATCGCGGCGCGCTCGACGATCTGTACGGGACTGCACTGTCCAGCATCGTCATCCTCGGCCCAGACGACGCCGGAGAAATCCTCACCCTCCAACGAGCCGCGTACGTGACAGAAGCCGCGGCCCACCACGACTTCGATCTTCCGCCGCTGACACAGACCTTGGCCGACCTCGAAGAAGAACTCGCAGATCCCGCCGTCGTCGCCCTCGGCATTCGCGACAACGGCCGGCTGATAGGAGCGGCCCGGCTGCGGTGTTCGGGCCACACGGTCGAACTCGGACGACTTGTCGTAGCACCCGACCGGCAGCGTGAGGGTGTCGGCACCCGGCTTCTCCTCCACGCCGAGACCGTGACCCCCGAGATTCGCGAGATGCGCCTGTTCACCGGCGAGCACAGCACCGCCAATATTCGTCTCTACACCCGGCACGGCTACCACGAAACGAGCCGGACGTCCGCCGGCAGTTACCAGCTGGTGAACTTCGTCAAGGCCGTACGGTGACCCCCGGCCTCGAGGTTACCGGCCAAGGCGGTTGTCATGCGTGACCTGGAGCCGCGGATCGCAGCGCTGAAGGCGATGTGTGAGCAGACCCCCGGGGTGACGTCGCTGACGGTGTTCGGATCGACGGCTGCCGCCGCGGCCGCACGCCGGGACGACTGGAGCGACCTGGACTTCGTCGTGTTCCTGGCACCGGTATCCGCGGCGGAACTGCGGCGGAGTTGGGCCTTCCTGCCCGATCGCGAAGACCTGGTGCTCACCGCGCGGGAGGGCGACAACGGGGGAGTCGCGGTCTACTCCGATGGCCTGCTGTGTGAGTTCGGCGCGGGGGAGCCCTGGGTGATTCGTGATCCGGACCGTGAGGTGTTGCTCGACGGTGGTGACATCGCGACCGCGGCGCCACCACCGTTGCCCGACCCGGCCGATCAGATCGGGCTGTTCCTGGTGAAGACGGCCATCGGCGTCGGGCGTGTCCGTCGCGGCGAGCGGGTCGCCGGCAACGCCCATATCAGGGTCTACGCCCTCATCGCGCTCTGCGAGGTGTTGCGGCAACGGCTCGCCCCCGACGCGCCGCGCAACCCGTTTGATCCGTTGCGCCACCTTGAGCAGGCGCTGCCTCAGGTGGCGGACCGCGTTGCGGACCTCCTGGATGCCGAGGCCGAGATTTGTGCCCGCGGCCTGGTCCGGCTGGCTCGGGCCGAGCTTGAGCCCGGCTGGACGGAGTTTCCCAGCCGGGCCTTTGACGTCGTGCAGCGGTCTTTGGGCTGGCACGCCTGACCGATCTCGGTCCTCAACCTGCACCGAACCCTCGAAAGGCCCCCAATGACCCGCTCCCGTCCGTTCGCCCAGGTGGATGTGTTCTCCCGCGAGCCCTACCGAGGGAATCCGGTCGCCGTGATCCTCGACGCCGAGGGCATGGACGACGAGGCGATGCAGCGGATCGCGCGCTGGACGAACCTCTCCGAGACCACCTTCGTCCTGCCGGCCACCGCCCCGGAGGCCGACTACCGGCTGCGCATCTTCACCCCAGCCGGTGAGCTGCCGTTCGCGGGGCACCCCACCCTCGGCTCGGCTGCTGCGTGGCTCGACAATGGGGGCCGGCCGCGCGCCGAGGGTCGGATCGTGCAGGAGTGCGGAGTAGGGCTGGTCGAGTTGCGTCAGGACGGCGGACTCGCCTTCGCCGCGCCGCCACTGCTGCGCACCGGTCCGCTCGACGAGGACTACCTGGCGCGGATCATCACCGCTTGGGGGATCGCCGCGGAGCAGGTGATCGGGCACCAGTGGGTGGACAACGGTCCGGGCTGGGCGGTGATCCGGCTCGCGACCGCCGCCGAGGTGCTGGCGCTCGATCCCGACCTGTCACTCATCCCGGACGCCATGGTCGGAGCCGTCGGCGCCTACCCGGAGGGCTCGCGCCATGGGTTCGAGTTGCGTGCCTTCGCCCCGGCCGTGAACGTGCCGGAGGATCCGGTCACCGGGAGCCTGAACGCCTCGGTGGCCCAATGGCTGGCCAGCGCCGGCCAGGCTCCCGACCGCTACACCGTCTCCCAGGGAACCCGGCTCGGCCGCGCCGGTGAGATCACGATCACCGTCGAGAACGACATCGTGTGGGTCGGTGGCGCCACCACTGTCTGTTTCCGCGGCCTGGCTGTCGTCTGATCCCGTCCGGTCAGGCGGGGGTGATGCTCGGCCTTTGCGCGGTGTTCCTCCCGCCTGAGGACCATACTGTCGCGACACTCGAACTCGAGGAGACGCTGGTGGCCGTGGCGTGGACGCCAGGTCCACATCGCCCGGGCCCGCCACATCGACGCGCCCCCCCGCGATTGGTGGTCCGCGGTGTTGGCGATCTCATCGCGGCCGAGCCGGCTTTCCGGCTAGCTACTCTGCTGCATCCTCACCGTGGTGGTCGTGCCCATGACGGTGAACTCGAAAGAGAGTTCTCCATTGGAATATGCGAACTCCTTGTCGTCTGCTGTCGACCCTAGGAGGGAGCCGTTCAGAGCTTCCTTATCGGCGACGGACGTGAATGTGGGTGACTGAGAATGATCGAAGGTTCCCTTCCAGTAGAGCATCTTCGCTCCGTCGGAAACGATTTCGACCACGATCTCGTCTGTGGAAATGTCCGCTTCGAACTGGGACGGCGTGTCGCCGACGCTCGTCCAGGTTCCCGTCATGTCGACGGGTTCGGCTACGGGCGCGCTGCATCCCATCAGGACCAGCAGCGGGAGCGCCAGGGCGGCGAGCATCTTCTTGAACATGGGTGGACCTTTCTAGGCAAGGTTGGTCGAAACTGGTGGTTGTCGGATTTGCTTTCGCCGAAGTGCTTCTTGATCGACTTCTCTACTCGTATCGAATCGACCCGACGGGTGGCGGTAGTCCGTCCTGCCACACCCGCGCAAAGACGTCGGCGACCAGGGGCCAGATGCGTCGGACGCCCTCATCGACGGAGTGGATGAGAGGGGCCGCTGATCCGAGGAGGACGAAGTCGTGAGGGATCGTGCGGCCAGCCACGTCCTTCCGGTCCAGAGGATCGGGGAACCGCAGCGCCAGGCGTCCGCCGGTGAGCCTGCAGACCGTGTCCCGGTCCTCCAGACCGGCGAACGCCTGCTCGTAGCTTGCCAGCGGGTCGGCCAAGCCTCCGTCGAGAAGGAAACGGAACCCCCAGGAACGGCCGCGTGTCGCCCAGATCAGGTTCACCATGGGTTCTTGACGAGGAGATGGTTCGCCACACCCTCATCGAGGTCGAGCCGGAGCTTGGTGAGGATGGCCGTGAGGTAGTCCTTGTCTTGCAGCGCCTGCTGGTGAATCTCCGCCAGCTTCGACCTTCCGAGCTGGACGAGCTCCGCCAGTGCCGGCATCGCCAGCGGACCGAGGATGCGTCCGACCTTCGGTACCTTGACAAGCAATTTCGTGGTCGCTTTCGCACCTACGCCCGTCAGCACCGTCGCCAGCACTTCCGCGTGGTCGACCAGTCCGCCCAGCACCTTGAGCGGGATGTTGAACGTGTCGGCCCATTGCGCGACTCGCTCCAACGGGAGCATGGAGGCCACCGGCAGGATGAGGTCGACGCCCACTCGCTCGCTGACCGTGATCCTGTCGGGCTCGAACTTCGCCGAGGACAGGAGGAGGAAGTCTTCACCGAGCGAGAGTGCCTCGGGCACCTGGACGAACCCCTTGAGCGTCTCCTGCAGTGCTGCGACATCGCCGGCTGCCTTCTCCACCACGAGATCCTGAAACCCCTGGACGTCAAGACCGGGGTGCAGATCGGCTTTGGAGAGCGCCAGAACCCAGATGCGCGGGAACTCGGCAAGGGGCTCGCCGTCAGTCAGGATGTCGTCCTTGAGCCGCTCCAGCCCGTCCCCGATGCTACTGAGCAGGTACTTGAGGTACTTCTCCTCCTCGCCTACGTGATCGATCAGCTTCTGACCGTCGATCAGGATGAGGGCGACGTCGGACTTCATCAGTTTCGTGAAGGTCGCGACCCGCCGCGCGGCTTCCTGCTCGCTGCTGGGATCCTCCTCGAACCACTCACCCGGGTAGTCATGCCAGACCAGCCGCAGCGCGCTGAACGGCTGCCCCTTGACGCTCTTGGTGCCGTCCCCGCTGTTCGGCTTCACAGTGAAGGCATAGCTGGTCGGCTTGAACGTGGTGGGTCGGGGAGCCTGTGACGCGTTCTTCATCCTGAGGTAGTTCTGGTGCAGCCGGTTGCCCTGCCCCGTATCTGCGGCAATCAGGCTATACAGACTCTTGCTGCGGAAGGAGGGCTCCCGGGTGGCGCCGTAGAAGGACGAGAGGAGTACGGTCTTGCCGCTGCCGCTGGCACCGAACACAGCCAGGTTCTGTTCTCTCACCTTCATGGCCATGCGCGCCACCTGAGCTTTCGTACCGTCCGGCTCATATCGGTCTTCCTTCTTTGTCGACGCGTCGGTGCGGCATTTGAGGTTGGAACGTGAGGAAACGGAGGAGATGGTCTCCGCCAGCCCCCGAATGGCGAATGTGACTCATAGTCCGTGGACTCATTGTCAGCATAGCGGAACGGTGGGGTCATGCCCCTCCCGTCGCCGCGCATCGCCTTTGGTACGCGGCTACGCGAACTGCGCAGGGGAAAGGGCTGGTCGCAGGAAGAGCTTGCCCATCGCGCCGATCTCGACCGAACCTACGTCAGCGGCGTCGAGCGAGGAGTCAGGAATCCGACCCTCGACGTGATCACGAGATTCGCCACCACCCTCAACGTCGAGGTCGCGGATCTCTTCCCGCGCGCCGACGGTGGATCAGAAGGCCCCGCCAACCCTTCCCGGTGACCTGATGGAGACCTGCGGGAGGTCAGCGCGGCAGTAGGTCAAGGACTGCGGCGGCGATCGAATCGGCGTCGATCTCGTGGTACCGGTAGACGCTGGCGAGGTCGCCGGACTGGCCGAAGCGGGTGACCCCAAGGTGCGTGCTCGGCACCCGCTGGACGCCCGCGAGGAATGACAGCGCGTGCGGGTGCCCGTCCAGGACGGTGACCAGCGGAGCCTTGCGCTCCTCGGGCAGCAGGGTGCGCAGCACCCACTCCCCGTCGGGTCGGACCTCTTCGACCCGACGATGCCGCGCCTGCAGTGCGGAGAAGAGCAGCCCGGGGCTGGTGATGCACAGCACCTCCACTTCAGCGCCGAGGCTGGTGAGCTGGTCAGCTGCCGCGAGGGCCTCCGGCACTACCGCACCCATCGCGGCGATCACCGCGTCCGGTCGCTCCACCGGACGCAGCCGGTAGCCGCCGGCGACCGCCTGCCGCCTGCGCAGTTCGCGTGCTTCGGGAGCCGTGGGGAGATCCGCGAGCAGCTGGTCGACCGGCCGGGTGGACAACCGCAGATAGCTGGACGTGCCTGAGGCACGCCCCAGGCCGCGGATGCACTCCAGCAGTACCCACTCGGTGTCGACCACGAAGGCCGGTTCGTAGGCGATCACGCCGGGCTGCTCGAGGCCGATCGACGGCGTGACGATCGACTGGTGCGCGCCGCCCTCGGGCGCGAGACTGACCCCCGAGGGCGTGCCCACGAGGATGGACTGTCCGCCGGCATAGACCCCGAACGACCATGGTTCCAGCGCCCGTCCCACGAACGGGTCGTAGACGACGCCGATCGGTATCAGCGCCTCGCCCCACCGGCTCCAGGTGGCGCCGAGTTCGCCGAGCAGGCCGACCAGGTTGGTTTCGGCGATCCCGAGCTCGATGTGTTGGCCGGAGGGACGTTCCCGCCAGTGAAGGATCGTCTCGGGATCGTCCTCGAACCAGCCGGAACGCTCGGTCGGCGCCCATACCCCGACCTTGTTGACCCAGCCACCGAGGTTCGTGCTCGAGCTCACGTCGGGGCTGACCGTGACGACCCGCCCGCCGATCTCGGGCGCCGACCGGGCAAGATCCAGCAGGACGCGGCCCAGTGCGCTCTGGGTGGTCGCCCGGCCACGCGGGGACCAGCCGAAGTCGCTCGGCGGAGAGAAGCCCGCAGCGGCCCGGGTCTCCGGTCGGGAGAGCCGCTGGGCGGTCTCGCGGCAGAGCTTCTCCTCCGCGCTGTCCTTCGGGAAGCCGGCGAAGGGCCGGTCGCGATCGACGCCGAGCCGGCCGGCGAGGTCCTCGAGTTGCTCGGGGGTCAACAGTGCCGAATGGTTCTGGGGATGTCCTTCGCTGGCGAGTTGGTGACCCTTCACCGTGTAGGCGACGATCACGGTCGGACGGGTGTCGTCGATCTGATCGAAGGCGTCCAGGAGCGTCGCCGGATCGTGACCGCCGAGATCGCGCAACGCCGACCACAGCTGGTCGTCGCCGACCGGGGCGATCACCTCGCGCAATCCGGGGTGCGCCGGGTCCGCGAGGCGACTGCGCAGTTCCTCCGGGCGGCAGCGCAGGAGTCGTTGGTACTCCGGATTGCCCATCTGCTCGATCCGGTCCCGCAGCGCTTCGCCTCCGGGAAGGGCGAACAGGGAGCGCAGCTCGCTGCCGTACTTGGCCTGGATGACCTGCCAGCCGGCGGCTTCGAACATCTGCTGAACCCGTGCCGCGCTGCCCGAGGCAAGGACGCGGTCGAGCGACTGCCGGTTGAGATCCACGATCCAGACGACTTCGCCGAGTTCGCGGACGAGCGGGTCGCTCACGGCCTCCCAGACCGCGCCCTCATCGAGCTCGGCGTCTCCGACGAGGGAGTACTGGCGACCTCGGCCGGGAGTGCCACCGTGGTCGGCGACGAAGCGCCGCGCCAGGGTGCCCCACAGGGGCGCGGTCGCCCCGATCCCGACCGATCCGGTCGAGTAGTCCACCACCCCCCGGTCCTTGGTCCGGCTGGGGTAGCTCTGCAGCCCTCCGAAGGATCGCAGCGTGGTCAGGTCCGCCTCCTCGAGTTGCCCGAGCAGGTAGTTGATGGCGTGCAGCACCGGGGAGGCGTGCGGCTTGACCGACACCCGGTCCTCCGGCTCGAGCCGGTCGAACCACAGGCAGGTCATGATCGTGGTCATCGAGGCGCTCGACGCCTGATGGCCACCGACCTTGAGCCCGCTCGGGTCTCGGCGGACCCGATTGGCGTGGTCGACCATGGCGGTCGCGAGCCAGAGCACCCGTCGTTCGACGGATCGCAGCAGGCTCTCGCGATCGGTGAGCACATCGGTGGCCGGAAGGCTCATGGTGTCCTCCTTGGACGCTCGGGCGTGGGCGGGCGAGTGCCACCGGAACGGCTGGACGTGAGCCGGGCCAGCACCGACTCGAGTGCGGCACAGCAGCCCGCCGGGTGGTCGGCGAGCTCGGCCGGACGCGATTCCAGGAGGCGGATCAGATCGGGGACATCGGCGATCTCGAGCAACCCGTGCCGGTAGGCCATCGGGGTGGTCTCGCGTGGGCTGGGCACGAGAAGGTCTTCGAGGCTCCGCAGTCCCTCGACGACCACCCCGGCCACCCGGTCGTCGAGCGTTGCCGCCAGCAGGGCCACCAGACCGAAGGCGCCGGCCCCGGCCAGGATGATGCTCCCCTTGTCGAGTTGCTGGGCCGACGAGTACCGGGCCGAGAGATAGTCCACCAGCCGGCCCACGTCCCCGACCCGCTGGCTCAGCAGGTCGCGGTCGAGCATCCAGGCCGCGGTCGCGATCTCGAACTCGGAGGCGTCGGACTCGCCGGTTCCCCGCAGGTCAGGTAGCAGCACGGCCCACCCGCGTTCACGTGCCAGCGCGGTGGCGGGCAGGTCCAGCGCCGCCTGCTTTCCGCCCTCGTCCAGGATGACGACGATCGGAGCGAGCGCGTCCGTCCAGTTCTCCGGCAGCAGCAGGAGCGCGTCGAGCACGATCCCCGGCTCGGAGTCGAATTCGAGGTGCTGCGCGAAGCCACCCTCGATCGGGAGATGCCGGCGCACCCGGACGGGTGGTGGCCGGTCCTGCGGATCCAGTCCGAGGAAGGCGCGAAGCGACCCTGCGTCCGCGGGGGGCCGGGTCGTCCGCAGGGCGGCCGCTCGTTGCCGGGCAAGCTCGACCAGGGGCAGGTTGGCGTCCACCGGGCTGGGCAGGCAGGTGCCGGACGAGGGGCGGGGGGACATGTCCTGGGGCCGGCGTGCCGAGCCCAGGTTGTGCGGGTTCGGCCATTGCGGGTCGAAGTCCGGCCTCCCGTCGGGAAGGGTGGTCGCCGCGTGACCGGCGAGTTGGCGGACGAGGTGGCCGGCGACGACCTCGCGCATCGCGGCGGAGGCGAAGCCGTGCCCGCCGGGAACCTCGACGTAGGCGAAAGAGAGGTCCTGCTCGCCGAGGAGCTCCCGGACCTCCGTGGCGACCTCGCGGGCACCGGCCAGGGGGAACGGCGGATCGTCGGTCGCATTGGCCACCAGGAGCTGCCGTGGGGCGACACAGGCCAGGATCTCGCCCATCGTGCCGATCGCGCAGAGCCGGGGAACCTGGTTGCACAGGTCGACCCAGCCGTCCCAACCGGTTCCGAACGCGGCGTCGCCGAGCTGGCCGAGGTGGGTGTTCACGATCGACGAGATCGCTGCGACCCCGATCCGTGGGTCGAGCACGGCGGCGAAGATCGAGGAGAACCCGCCGCCGGAGGCCCCCACCACCCCGAGACGGGAGGGGTCGACCTCGGGCAGGCCCTCCAGAATGCCGAGCGCCGTCCGGGTCTCGGCGACCATCAGGCCGAGAGTGGTGAACCCGGTCAGCACCGGCGCCAGTTGTCCGTGCTGGTGCCAGCCGACCCTCCGCTCACCCTGGCCCACCGTGTCGTAGCAGAGCACGGCGATGCCGTCGCGGACCAGGCGGAGATTCATGAGCTGCAGCGGCGCGGCGAGCTTGCCGTCCTCCATCCAGTGCCCGGGCGGGTGCACCACCGCCGGGTGCGGGCCGGCGCCGTCCGGAAGATACAGCAGCGCCGGGACCGGGAGCCCCGGTGCGGTCTCGAAGACGAGCTTCCGAATCCGGTAGCCCGGGCCCTCCACCTCATCGAGCCAGGTGCGTGCCTCGGCCGACGGGATGCGGTCGGTACCGAGCGAGCGGATGAGTGCCTCCCGGATCCGTTCCGGCTCGGGCAATTCGCCCCGCGCCCGAGCCTCGCGCTGCCGCCGGGCCAGCAGGCTGGCCTGATCGAGGACGAAGTCCGGCAGCATCGACCCGCGCGCGGGTGGCCGGAGCAACTGCTCGAGACGCCTCACCACGGCTTTCTCCCTCGCGCGAACGTAACCGGTGTCCTCATGTGCCGCCGTCCACCCAGTCGGCGAGCAGGCCGGCGAACTCCGGCGCCCGCTCGATCTGCGCCCAGTGCCCAACATCCTCCCAGACGACCGAACGGCTGTGCGGATCGCCGTACAATCTCCGCTCCCAGTCGGCCCCGGCGGGCGTCGTGTGCACCGCGAGCACCGGTTGCACCCGTCGCACCAGATAGGCCTCCGCACCCGCTCGGCTGCAGATCTCGTCGGGTGCCTCGAACAGGCCGGCGAGGCAGGCCTCGAGCACCGCCGGATCGCAGCCCAGCGCCCGCCGGGCAAGCCACTCGACCAACCACTCGGGGGTGGTGGGGCCGGCCCAGGACCGGACCGCCTCCGCCGCCGCGACCGGGCCGCGGGCACGGACGGCCCTCAGCAGTTCGAGCCGTTCGGGCCATTCCTGCTCCGAGACGCCGTACGAGGGGTCGACCACGACCACCGCTGAGACGAGTTCGGGACGCTCTACCGCCAGCGCGGAGACGACGACGGCGCCCAGCGAGTGGCCGACGGCGACGACCCCGGTGAGGCCGAGCCCGTCGAGCAGAACGGCAAGATCCCCCGCGAGCTCGCGCGGGGCGTAGCCGGCAGGAGTCGCCGTGGAGTGGCCGAAACCGCGCAGATCGGGAACGATCAGACGGCGCCCCGAGAGCGCCGGCATCTGCCACGACCAGTCGCTGCC
Organism: Propionicimonas sp.; assembly: GCA_049841235.1. Lineage (GTDB taxonomy): Bacteria > Actinomycetota > Actinomycetes > Propionibacteriales > Propionibacteriaceae > Propionicimonas. Next base: position 73,277 of record JASGEM010000030.1, read on the forward strand.
GTCCGCGGACCAGCCGTGGACCAGCAGCATCGCCGGCTCGCCCGATCCCCGTTCGGTGACGAAAAGGCTCGCGTCCCCCACGTCCATCCGGCTGATCCGGTCAACCACGGCGCTCACTTGCCGATCCCCGCAGTGAGACCCCGGACGAAGAAGCGCTGGCCGAAGATGTAGAGCAGCACGATGGGGACGACCGAGATGAACGCGCCCGCCATGACCAGCGGCTGCTGGGCCAGGTAGCGCCCCTGGAAGGTGGCGAGGCCGGCCATGAGCGTGCGGGCATCCCCCTGCTGCAGGAAGACCAACGCGATCAGCAGCTCGTTCCAGGCATAGATCAGGTTGACCAGGACCAGCGTGAACAACGCCGGTCCGGAGAGCGGGGTGACGATCCGGGTGAGGGTGCTGAGCGGGCCGAGGCCGTCCATCTTCGCCGCCTCGATCAGTTCCATGGGGACGCTCCGCAGGAAGCTGGTGAGGAAGAACACCGAGAACGGCAGGAACAGCCCGACGTAGATGACGATCACCGAAGGCAGGCGATTGATCAGCCCGATGTCCACCATGAGGACGAACAGCGGGGTCAGCAGGGTGACCGGCGGCACCACCATGAGCGCGAGGTTCCCGTTGGCGAACAGTGAGCGGCCGGGGAACCGCGCGAAGACCACCGCGTAGCTGGCCAGCAGGGCGATCGCTGTCGTCGCGATCGAGGCCGCAACGGAAACCACAATGCTGTTCAGCAGCCAGGTCAGCACCGGCATGGACTCGATGAGCTGGACGAAGCTCTGCACCGTCGGCGGCACCGGCAGGCCGAGCGGATCCTGCTGGTATTGCGGGTCGGTCTTCAAAGAGGTCTGGACGATGAACCAGATCGGGTACAGACAGACCAGGCATACCGCGACGAGGAAGGCATGCTTGACGACCGAGCCGGCGCGCGGACCGCGGCTGTTCACGACTCCCCCTGGGCGCGGCGCAGCCGTGAGTAGATGACGATGAGCACGCCGGAGAGGGTGAGCAGCACGACCGCGGCCGCCGAACTCAGCCCTGGCGAGTTGTACTCGAAGGCGTAGCGCCACACGTACAGATCCATCACGCTCGATGCGGTGCCCGGGCCGCCGCGAGAGATGACGTAGACGTAGGGAAAGGTCCACGCCAGCACCTGGATCGCCTGAAGCACGAGGAAGAACTCGATGGTGCCCCGGATCGCCGGGACGAGGACCAGACGGTTGCGTTGCCAGCGCGTCGCACCGTCCACCATCGCTGCCTCGCTCAGCTCGGCAGGGACCGCGTCGAGCGCGGCGGCGAAGATGACCACCCCGAAGCCGAGCTGGGCCCAGACGAGCACACCACCGATGGTGGGCAGGACCCACGCCGGGTCTCCGAGCCAGTCCATGGCGAGAGCATCGAGACCCACTCCACGCAACAGCGAGTTCACGATGCCTCGCTGCTGTAGCAGGAAGGAGAAGCTGAGCCCGATCGCGGTTGCCGGAATCAGGTAGGGCAGGAACACCAGGATGCGGTACAGCCGCCAGCCACGAGTGCCCTCGTAGAGCAGGAGTGCGACGACCAGCGCGACCGTCGTCGTCACCGGCACCGCGAGCAGCAGCTTCAGGCTGTTGGTCAGCGAGGTGACGAAGACCGGGTCGGCCAGCAGCGCCTCGAAGTTGCGCAGCCCACCGAACTGCATGCGACCCATCGAGCCGGTGTAGAGGCTGTTGCGGATCACGGAAACCAGCGGGAACACGAACACCAACCCGAGGACGGCCACCGCCGGGAGGATGAAGAGAAACGGCCAGACCCCGCCGTCACGCGGCGGGGTCACGCCGGCTACCCCTCGGCCCACGTCAGATAGGCCTCGAACTCCGCGGGCTGCTGGGTCTGCCAGGCCTCGATGACCCGCTGAATCTCAGCGGCCGCCTCGTCGGGCGTGAGGGAGCCGGCGATCAGTGCCTGCCCGACGGACCGTAGCCCCTGGGAATCCACCTGAGGCGGTGCGTAGTTCTGGGCCCAAAGCTGTAGCGGCAGGGTGTTGAGCTCGTAGAGGTCGCGCTTGAGCCCGTCCTCGACGAGGCTGGAGTCGAACCGCTTGTCCGCCGGGAAGGAGCCGGTCGTCTCGTACCAGCTGACCAGGTTCTCGGGGTCGTGAAGCCAGGCGAGGAAGGTGGCGGCCTGCACCTTCTGCTCCGACCACGATGTCACGAAGGCGGAGATCGACTGGGTCGCGGTGTAGGCCTGGGCGAGCGCGCCGTCCCCTGCGGTGGGCGTCTTCTGGACACCGAGGGAGCTGCCCAGACCCGAGTTCATCCACTCGACCACGTTGCCGTCCGTCGCCCACGTCATCGCAGCCTGACCCTGGGCGAACTGCTGCCAGCCTTCGAGAGCGTCGATGGAGGAGATGTCACTGTTGAGGTAGCCCTTCTCCACGAGTTCTGCGAGCAGTTCCAGGTAGCGCGAGTACTTGGGTTCGGTGAACTGGGCCTTGCCGGAGTAGACGGCCTGCAGTTCCTGGACGGAATCCAGCGTCTGCGTGCCGACCATGCCCTGGAACCAGCCTCCGAAGGCACCGTCCTTGGCACCGAAGACGATCGGGGTGATCCCGGCCGCTTTGAGCTTCTCCGACGCCGCCAGCAGCTCGTCCCAGGTCTGGGGGCCTTGGTCGGTGGGCAGGCCGGCTTGAGCGAACAGGTCCTTGTTCCAGACGAAGGGTGCGCCGAGAAGGTACAGCGGCATGGCCCAGACCTTGCCGTCGTAGGTGTTCTCGGCGGTGTTGAGCCAGTTGGCCATCTCCGCTTCGGGGACGAGCCCGGTGAGCGGCTCGACATAGCCCCGCCACACCGGGGTGAGCACGGGCAGAGTGGCCCATTGCATCGCGATGTCAGGGCCGGAGCGGGATTGTCCCGCGGTCTCGAAGGCCCCCTGGAGCGTCTCGCTCGCCTGCGGCACCAACTCGATCGAAATGTCCGGATGCAGCTGCTCGTATCGGGTGATCGCCTCCTCCATCCACGCGGTTGCACCCGGGACGTCAGGTTCCGCCCAGAACCAGAAAGTCAACGTGCCGGCGTACGCTTCGTCCGTTGTCGGGCCGGCCGACGGCTGTCCCCCCGGTGTGGTTGCCGAGGGTGCCGTCGATCCCGAACAGGCCGCCGCGGTGAGCAGGAGTGCCATCCCCCCGACTCCGGCGAGCAGCTTCCTCAGAGTGCGAGCTTTCATCCGTGTTCTCCTCGATCTCTTGTCTGCGGGCCGGGCCCGGACGCCTCGGAACCGGGCAGTGGACGTCGTTGACACTATCCGACGGGTGGACACCATGGCAAGATGCATGCAGCAATATACTGCAAGAACTGCAACATGTGCCTGGCTATTCACGAGTGTCCGTGGATGGAGCAGGCCGTCGCGAGAATCCGGGAGCGGCTCGCTGCGATATCGTGGCGCTGCCGCAAGAACGCTCTGGAGGCAATGTGAAGGTCACTCTGTCCGACGTCGCCCGTCACCTGAGGATCTCGCCGTCGACCGTCTCCCGCGCGATCTCCGCACCTGACCGGGTGAATGCCACCACCAGGGAGCGGGTGCTCGCAGCGGTCGCGGAACTGGGCTATGTCCATCCGGGCGCGCCGCGGCCGTCCGGACGGGCCTCGCACATGATCGGGCTCATCGTCCCCGACATCGTCAATCCCTTCTTCCCGCCGATCATCAAAGCGGTGCAGGCTCGTGCCGCGGCGCGGGGATGGACGGTGCTGATCGCCGACATCGACGAACACCCTGCCGACGAACTGCGGCGTGCCAAGCAACTGCTGGATCAGGTGGACGGCCTGATCGTGGTGAGCGCCCGCACGCCTCCCGACCAGTTCCACAAGCTGGTGGCAATGCAGCCGATCGTCCTGGTCAACCGGGAATGGGACGGGGTCGCCAGCGTGAACATCGAGAACGGCGCCGGCATCGAGGACGCGGTGGAGCACCTCGTCGCGTTGGGTCACCGACACCTGTGCTACCTGAACGGCCCGCGGCGGTCCTGGTCGAATCAGCAGCGGCAGAGAGCGGTCCGGGAGGCGTGTGAGCGTGCCGGTGTCGACCTGGTGGAGTTCGGGCCCTTCGAGCCGCAGATCCAGGCCGGCATGCGCGCGGCAGACCTGCTGTGCGCATCTGGGGCGACAGCGGTGATCGCCTACGACGACCTGCTCGCCCTGGGTGTGATGACCCGCCTCAACGAGCGTGGCATTCAGGTGGGGTCCGGGATCAGCGTGATCGGCATCGACGACAGCCCGATGTCGGGCATGGTGCATCCCTCCCTGACCTCCATCCAGATTCCCGGTAGCGAGGCCGGGATGACCGCGGTGGATGCGCTGCTCGACCTGGTGGCCGCCCAGAGCGAAGGCCGGGACCTGCAACCGTTGCTGGTGAGCTCGCTGCTCGAGACCCGACTGGTGGTGCGCACCTCGACCGCGCCGCCCCCGGCCGAGCGCCTTTAGCGACGCCTCGGCAGCAAGTGTGCTGCATGTGCAGCAAAGGCATGTTAGGGTGAGCGCAAGAGTGACTCGTCACTCAGCAGACCGGCGTAGGTCCCGCGACCCCGCGGCCGCGGTGACGGCACCCAACCAGGAGAAGCTCCTATGCATGCAACCCGCAGCCAGGATCTCGAGATCACGATCCTCGACAGCAACGCAGAACTGGGCCGGCGGGCGGCGGCGGAGTTCGCCTCGATCGTCCGCGGTGAACTGGCGGAGCGTCGCGAGATCGCCGTCATCCTGGCTACCGGTAACTCCCAGTTCAGCTTCACCGAGGCCCTTCGCGACCGGACTGACATCGAGTGGGGCCGGATCACGGTGCTCCACATGGACGAGTACCTCGGCATGGACGCCGGGCATCCGGCGAGCTTCCGTCGCTGGATGCAGGAACGGGTGGTCGAACCCTTCCGCCCAGCGCGGTTCGAGGGCATCGACGGCGACGCCGATTCCGTCGAGGCGGAGCTCCGGCGCTACAGCACCCTGCTCCGGGAACTGGAGCCGGCGATCTGCGTCATGGGCATCGGTGAGAACGGACATCTGGCGTTCAACGATCCGCCTGCCGACTTCGACACTCCGGAGCTGATTCGAGTGGTGGAGATGGACGAGATCTCCCGCCGGCAACAGGTCGGCGAGGGCCACTTCCCGTCCCTGGCCGAGACGCCGACCCACGCTCTCACCCTAACCATCCCGGCGCTGCTCGCCCCGCGTCACGTCCTGGTGCTGACTCCTGAAGCCAGGAAGGCCGAGGCAGTCAGGCGGGCGCTCCAGGGAGAGATCGGCGCCGACTGCCCGGCGTCCATCCTGCGCACCCAGCCGCAGGCCAAGCTCTTCCTGGATCGGGAGTCCGCCGCCCTGCTTGACCACTGAGCCTGGATCAGGCTCGGAGTGCCGACGCGTCCGAGGGGGCGGTGACCGGCGGAGTGAAGGCACCCTCGATCGAACGGGCGGCACCCTTGTCGGCGGACAGCGCCAGCGCGGCATAGATCTTCAGCGCCTGGGAGACCTCGCGCTGCCGGGTCCTCGGCTTCCAGCCGAGCTGGTTCTGCCGCAGCCGCCGCTCCTCCAGGGTGGCTTCGTCCACCAGGACGTCGATCGACCGGTTCGGGATGGAGATCTGGATCAGGTCGCCGTCCTCGATCAGGCCGATCGCGCCGCCGGAGGCAGCCTCCGGCGAGATGTGGCCCAGCGACAGCCCCGACGAGCCGCCGGAGAACCGTCCGTCGGTGATCAGCGCGCACTTCGGCCCGAGGCCGGTGCCCTTCAGGTAGGAGGTCGGGTACAGCATCTCCTGCATGCCCGGCCCGCCCTTGGGGCCCTCGTAGCGCACCACCACGACGTCACCGGCCCGCACCTTCTTGCTCAGGACGGCCTCGACGGCCTCCTCCTGCGACTCGGTGACGATGGCCGGACCGGTGAAGTCCCACTGCGCCTCGGGGACGCCGGCGGTCTTCACGATCGCGCCGTCAGGGGCGATGTTGCCCTTCAGGACGGCCAGCCCGCCGTCAGCGGTGTAGGCGTGCTCGACCGAGCGAATGCAGCCGTGCTCGGCGTCGGTGTCCAGATCGGCCCAGCGGTTGTTGGTGCTGAACGCCTCGGTGGTGCGGACGCCGCCGGGCGCGGCGTACCACAGGTCCATCGCCTCGGGAGATGCCTTGCCGCCGCGCAGGTCCCAGGCGTCCAGCCATTCGGCCAGCGAAGGGGAGTGGACGGCGTGCACCGACTCGTCCAGCAGGCCGCCGCGGCGGAGTTCGCCGAGGATCGCGGGCATCCCGCCGGCCCGATGCACATCCTCCATGTAGAACTTGGTCGAGTTCGGCGCCACCTTGCTCAGGCAGGGGGTCACCCGCGACAGGGCGTCGATGTCGTCCAGGGTGAAGTCGACGCCGGCCTCGACGGCGGCGGCCAGGATGTGCAGCACGGTGTTGGTCGAGCCGCCCATCGCGATGTCCAGCCGCATGGCGTTGCTGAACGCCGCCTTGGTGGCGATCGAGCGCGGCAGCACCGACTCGTCGTCGCCGTGGTAGTACCGGTTGGCCAACTCGACTGCCAACCGTCCCGCCTCCAGGAACAGGCCCTTGCGCGCCAGCGCGGTCGCCAGCGTCGAGCCGTTGCCGGGCAGCGAAAGCCCGAGCGCTTCGGTGAGGCAGTTCATCGAGTTGGCGGTGAACATGCCCGAACAGGAGCCACAGGTCGGGCAGGCGTTCTGCTCGATCGCCGCGATCTGCTCGTCCGTGACCGACTCGTCGACCGCCTTCACCATGGCGTCGACCAGGTCGAGCCGCTCCGAGCCGCCCTCGTCGGGCGCGCCGGAGACCACCCGGGTGCCGAGGATCCGTCCGGCCTCCATCGGGCCGCCGGAGACGAAGACGGTGGGGATGTTCAGCCGCAGCGCGGCCAGCAGCATGCCGGGGGTGATCTTGTCGCAGTTCGAGATGCAGACCAGCGCATCCGCGCAGTGCGCGTTGACCATGTACTCCACCGAGTCGGCGATGATCTCGCGGCTGGGCAGCGAGTAGAGCATGCCGGCGTGTCCCATCGCGATGCCGTCGTCGACCGCGATGGTGTTGAACTCGCGGCCGATCGCGCCGGCCTCGTGGATGGCGCCGGCGACCAGCTGGCCCATGTCCTTGAGGTGGACGTGGCCGGGCACGAACTGGGTGAAGGAGTTCGCGATCGCGATGATCGGCTTGCCGAAATCGGAGTCGGTCACGCCGGTGGCACGCCAGAGCGCACGGGCTCCGGCCATGTTGCGGCCGTGGGTGGTGGTCCGGGATCGCAGGACGGGCATCGTCGTTTCTCCTTCGCGAATGCCAAGACACCCAGGGTACTTCCCATCGCCTCCGGAGCCGGGCGAGGGCCGAGCAGCGGCCAGACCGGCCTCGCCCGAGGCGTCCGCCCGCCGCGGATCGAGCCGGGGTTCGGCGTTGTCGGCCCGGGGTCGGGTGGGTATCGTCCCGGCATGGAACCGCACCGGCTGAGCCGGCAGGACGCCCGGCGGCTGGCCGTCCGCGCGCAGTTGCTGGACGCCGTCCGGCCGTCCCTGGTAGCCGAGGTGGTCGAGGAACTCGCCGTCCTCAACATCGACCCGACCAACGCGATCGCGCCCAGCGAGGATCACATCCTGTGGTCCCGTCTCGGGGCCGGCTACGAGCACGGCCTGCTGCAGCAGGCGGTGGAGGACGACCGGACCGTGTTCGAGTACGACGGCATGTATCGCCCGGTGCTGGACCTGCCGCTGTACCAGGCCCTGATGCGGCAGCCGCTGCGCTACGCCGAGACCCGGCAGTGGCTGGACGACAACGCCGGCTTCCGTCGCGACATCCTCGCCCGGCTCCGTGACGAAGGGCCGCTGCGCACCGGCGAGTTCCCCGACACCGCGCGACGTTCCTGGGGATCGACGGGGTGGACGAACAACCGCAATGTCACCCAGATGCTTGAGATCCTGGCGCGGCTGGGCGAGATCGCGATCGCGGGCCGCACCGGACGGGAGCGCTGGTGGGATCTCGCCGAGCGCGTCTACCCGCCGGGCCTGCCGGAACTCGAGAGTGCCGAGGCGGAGCGGCAGCGGGATGCCCGGCGGCTGCAGTCGCTCGGCATCGCGCGGGCACAGCAGACCGCGGTGTCGATGGAGCCGATGGGCGTCGGTGGGACCGGCGAGCAGGCCGTGGTCGAGGACGTCCCGGGCACCTGGCGGGTGGATCCGGTGGGACTGGCCGGTCTCGGGCTCCCCTTCGCCGGACGGACGGCGTTGTTGTCGCCCTTCGACCGGCTGGTCTTCGATCGGACGCGAGCCCAGGCGCTGTTCGGCTACGAGTACATCCTGGAGATGTACAAGCCGGCGGCGAAGCGGCGCTGGGGTTACTTTGCGCTGCCGATCCTGCACGGCGACCAGCTGATCGGGAAGGTGGATGCCAAGGCCGACCGCAAGGCCGGGCTGCTGCGGGTGTTCGCCGTCCACCGCGACGTCGCGTGGGAGGACGAGGCGGTGGAAGGCGTCGACACCGAGCTCCGGGCTCTGGCCGACTGGCTCGGGCTGGAACTCGAACGGGACTGAGCCGGACGTCAGTGCGCCGACGGGTCAGTGCGGAAGGTCGACCAGCTCCAGGCTGACCGGGATCAGGTCGCCTTCGGAGATGCCCTCCCGGTCACGCACCGCGCGCTTGAGCGCGAGCGCGAACCGTCCGTCGCCGGAGGGGAAGATCGAGGTGCGCCAGGTGGTCGCACCGATCGTCGCCTGCACCCGCAGCGAGCCGAACCCGCCCCGGGGGATGGGCAGGGAGTCGATCTCCTCCGCCAGTTCGAGCGGCACGTGGGCGAACAGCCAGACATCCCGGCGGCTCTCCCAGCGGGTCACCTCCGAACTGAACTCGAACAGCGGTGAAGCGCCCATCGCGGAATGCCTGGCTCAGCTCTCGCCCAAGCCGGTCCCGAGCTTGCGGGCGGTCTGGATCCACTCGTGATCCAGCGGCACCAGCTTCAGGTTGCCGGCCACCTCCGACAGCGGGACGGGGGTGGTCTCCTCGCCGCGCGCGGCCACCATGATGCCGAACTCGCCCTTGGAGACATGGTGGGCGGCGGCCGTCCCGATGCGGGAGCCGAGTAGGCGGTCGGCGGCCACGGGCGTCCCGCCGCGCTGTACGTAGCCCAGGATCGACACCCGCGACTCCAGCCCGGTCGCGGCCTCCAGTTCCCGGGCGAGCTTGAAGGTGTGTTCGCGCTGGGAGTCCACCACATTGGCCAGGTGCTTCTTCGCCGCACCGACGGATTCGGGGGTCTTGGCGGCCTTCACCAGCGCTTCCGCGGCCGCGATGTCGGCGGCATCGGCCAGGTCGCGCGCGCCCTCGGCGACCGCCACCACCGAGAAGGTGCTGCCACGGGACCGGCGGGCGTTGATGGTCTCGGCGACCGACTCCACCGAATAGGGGATCTCCGGCAGCAGGATGATGTCCGCGCCGCCGGCGATGCCGGAGCCCAGGGTGAGCCAGCCGGCCCGGTGGCCCATGATCTCGGTCAGGATGATCCGGTGGTGGCTGTGCGCGGTGCTGTGCAGCCGGTCGATCGCCTCGGTGGCGATCTCCATCGCGGTCGAGAAGCCGAAGCTGGTGTCGGTGTGGGCGATGTCGTTGTCGATCGTCTTCGGCAGATGGACGACGTTCAGCCCCATCTCCGCCAGCCGCATGGCGTTCTTCGCGGTGCCCCCGCCGCCGAGCAGGACGAGTGCGTCCAGCCCTTCCCTCTGGTAGTTCTCCACCACCTGCTGCCGCATGTCGCGGGTTTCGCCGTCCACCACCATCCGGTGCACCTTGTCCCGGCTGGTGCCCAGGATCGTCCCGCCAACCGTCAGGATTCCGGAGAGGGCCGCCCCGTCGAGCGGGACGAAGCGGTTCTCGACCAGGCCGCGGATGCCGTCCCGGAAACCGATCAACTCCATGCCGTAATGGCCGATCGCCGCCTTGCCGAAGCCGCGGATCGCGGCGTTCAGACCGGGGCTGTCCCCGCCTGCGGTGAGGATCCCGATTCGTTTCCTGCTGCTACCCGTCGTCATCGCGCTGCATCCTTCCTCTCTGGACCAGCAGGGTATCGGCTGGTGAAGAAGGCGACGAGGTTCGGCGGGGGATGCCCGGAGCCCTGGGGTCGGCCGGGCATAATCGGAAGTGGTCTTCGGGAGCGCGCAGCGCTTTCCGCCGGGGAGCCCGCCGAGACCACGGGCTCGCCGGGTACCTCCGGTGGTCTCGGCAAGCTCGACCAGGTAAACCAGTGGTTCCCCAGTGGCCACCAACGGAAGGAGCCGGGATGCGGCGCTTGAACGGATCGGTGCTCGTCGCGGGCATCTCGGCAACCCTGCTGCTGACCGGCTGCGGCCAGACCACGCCCACCATCGCCGCGCCGGCCCCGCCGTCCGCCACGGCCACGGGCACGACTCCGGCGACCACCGCACCCACGGTGTCGCCGACGACCGCCCCGACCCCCTCGGACCCGGCCTCCCCGACGGCCTCCCCCTCGGTCACCGCCACCCCCACTCCCTCGCCCAGCCCGACCAAGGCGAAGGGCCTGGTGCTGTCCGGCAGCGGTGTCGGTGGCCACAAGTTCGGCACCGCCGAGGCCAAGGTCGAGAAGACCCTGGAATCGACCCTGGGCGAGCCGGACGAATCCGTGCAGGGGATCCTCTGCGAGCTCGATTCCGGCAGCCCCTGGCAGCGGTCGGTGATCTACGAGGGATTCGCGGTGGTGTTCACCGCGAAGTCGGCGAAGAAGTCCGCGCCGCGTACGCTCAACAGCTGGTCGCTGTCACTGGACGGCAAGCTGCCCAAGGTCCAGCTCGAGGACGACATCCCGCTCAACCTGAGCTTCAAGCAACTCAAGGCCAACTACCCCAAGGGCAAGCTGGCGGACACCGGGTTGGGTGACGGCAGCGAGATCTTCACCCTGCCCAACGGCATCCGGTTCGTCGGGGTGGAGGTCCCCGACATGGTGATGGCCGGGGAACTGCACTACTGCGAGTGAGAGCCCGGCTCCGGCCTCAGCCGGGGGCTGGCGAGCAGTCTCGACGGCCGCGCCAGCGGGCCGGGGGAGCATCCCGTCACCCGATCCAGACAGCCGTTGCGCCCAGGTGCCCGGTGATGGCCACCACGGTCAGCGATCCGAGCGCCAGCACCACGGTGGCCACGGCCAAGGTCAGTTGGAGCGGACGGTTGGTTCCGCGTCCGGCCAGCAGGTACCCGATCAGGGCCAGGGCCAGGGCGGTGGACGGCCAGGGTGCGATCAGCCCCCAGAACATGTGAGCGCCCAGCGTCCCGGTGGCGGTGGTGGTGCCGGCCAGCGCCTCGCCGCTGAGCCTGGCGCCGATCGTCGCTACAGCGGCGACCACCGCCCCGACCGCCAGCAGCGATCCGTAGCGTTCCCGGGCCTGCCGGGACAGCACGATCACGATCGCCCCGAGCGCGACCAGTGGCAGCAGCACCACCGCCGCGTGCACGACGAGGGGATGGGCCGGGGGCATCGCGATCTCCATGGTTGATTGTTCAACCAGCTCCCCGGCCACGGCAACCCCTCCTTCCCGATTCACAGCCAACCCACAGCCCGAACCGGCGGCTCGGCACGCGCCGTCCCCGATCTCGCCGAGCGCTTCCCTTCGCGTCGAGCGCCAGCCCCTAGGCACAAGCGCTCGACGCGAAGGGTGGCGGTCAATGGGCCGTGGGGCGAAGGGTGACGGGTTCTGCGAGCGGCGAGGTGCCTTTGAATGGACCTGAGCGCTCGGCGGGGACAGGATGAGCGTATGACTGTGGCCAACCCGCTCACCGACCGCTCCACGCTGCCCTTCGAGCTTCCCGACTTCGCCGTGCTGACGCCCGAGCACTACCGCTCGGCGTTCACCGCGGGCATGGCCGAGCAATTGGCCGAACTCGCCGCGGTCGCGGAGAACCCCGAACCGCCCACCCAGGCCAATGTGATCGATGCCTGGGAGGCCTCCGGCCAGCTGCTGGGGCGGGCGGCGCTGGCCTTCTTCACCGTGAAGTGGGCCGACACCACCGACGAACTCAGCGCGATCGATGAGGAGATGGCACCGCGGCTGGCTGCTCACTCCGATGCGATCCACCTCGACCCGGTGCTGTACCGGAGGGTGGTGGCGCTGGCCGATCGGGTCGCTGCCGACGAGACGGACCTGGACGAACAGGGCGCGTACTGGCTGGAACGCACCCGGCAGCGCTTCGAGCGCTCCGGCATCGCGCTGCCCGAACCCGCGCAGCAACGACTGCGCGAACTGAACGGACGGATCGCCGAACTGCAGTCGAAGTTCGGACGGCTCGCGCTGGCGGGGATGAACGCGGCCGCGGTCTGGGTGACCGAGGCGGACGAGTTGGACGGGCTGTCCGAGGCCGAGGTCAAGGCGGCTGCGGAGTTGGCCGCCGAGCGCGGACGTCCCGAAGCCTGGTTGATCGAGATCGCGAACACCACCGGCCAGCGTCCGCTCGATGTGCTGACCAACCGGGCGCTGCGCGAGCGGATCCACCGCGCCGCGATCGGACGCGGGCTGGGCGGCGAGCACGACACCCGGGCGGTGCTGCTGGAACTCGCCCGGCTGCGCGCCGAACGGGCCACCCTGCTGGGCTTCGCCAACCATGCCGACTATGTCGCCGCGGACGCCTGCGCCAAGACCGCGGAGGCGATCTGGGAGAGGCTCACCGGCCTGGTTCCGGCCCTGGCTGAGAACGTGGCCGCCGAGGCCGCCGAGCTGGATGCCGTCCTGCAGCGGCTGGAGCCCGGCGCGACCCTGCGGCCGTGGGATTGGCAGTTCCTCAGCGAGATCGTCCGGGCCGAGCGGTACGCGCTGGACGCGGGCGCGCTGCGTCCCTATCTGGAGGTCGAGCGCGTGCTGCGGGACGGCGTGTTCGCCGCGGCGACCGGAATGTACGGCATCACCTTCCACGAGCGGAGCGACCTGGTGCCCTACCACCCGGAGGTGCGGGTCTTCGAGGTGCGCGAGGCGGACGGGACGGCGATCGGGCTCTTCCTGGCCGACTTCTTCACCCGTGCCGCCAAACAGGGCGGCGCTTGGATGAACAACATCGTCGATCAGAACCACCTGCTCGACCAACTGCCCGTCGTGGTGAACAACTCCAACCTGGTCAAGCCGCCGACCGGCGAGCCGGCGCTGATGAGCTGGGACGACGTGATCACGCTGTTCCACGAGTTCGGGCACTCCCTGCACGGCCTGCTCTCCGACACCCGCTACCGTTCCCAATCCGGCACCGAAACCCCGCGGGACTTCGTGGAGTACCCCTCTCAGGTGAACGAGATGTGGGCGCTGGAGCCCGCCCTGCTGGCGCAATACGCCGTGCATGTGGAGACGGGAGAGCCGATTCCCGCCGCCTGGGTGGAGACGCTGATCGGATCGACGCTGTTCCAGCAGGGCTTCAAGACCGCCGAGTACCTGGCTGCCGCGCTGCTCGACCAGGTCTGGCACACCACCCCGCTCGCCGAACTGCCGGAGGATCCCGAGCAGGTCGAGGCCTTCGAGCAGGCCGCCCTGGCCAAGGTCGGGCTGGACCTGCCTCTGGTGCCGCCGCGCTATCGCTCGGCCTACTTCCGTCATACCTTCGAGGGCGGCTACGACGCCGGGTACTACTCCTACATCTGGTCCGAGGTGCTGGACGCCGACACCGCCGCCTGGATCCGTGCCACCGGCGGGCTCACCCGCGAGAACGGCGAGCGCTACCGCCGGCGGTTGCTGGCCAGGGGCGGCTCGATCGACGCCATGGACGCCTACCGCGACTACCGCGGTCAGGATCCCGACCTGCGCCACCTGCTGGAGCGCCGCGGTCTGTTGCGCTGACCCTGGACACCGGGGACGGTTCCTGGTGTCCGGGGATCAACGCGCATCCACACCACCCATGACGGCCCGTCGATCGTCGAGCGGCGCGAACCGCGCGTCCTTACCGTTCGCAGACCAGAACGAAGGCTCCTGTCCGGCGTGGGCGGTTCCGTGCCGGCACCCTTCAGGGCGCCGGCACCTGCGGTGTCACTGCCGGATCGGGCGCCTGCAGCCGGACCAGGAAGCCTGGGACCGGAGGAACCGTCCCCGTGGCCGACGCAGCGGGAGAAACCTACGGTAGGGTAACTTAGCGTCGAAGCCGACAGGAGTGGTGGATGGATCCCAACAACATCGCGGTGAGGTTTGCTGCGGCCGCACTGACTCACGGTCAGCGCCCGGCCACGCGGATTCGGGTGGGAGACGAGTGGGTCGTCCAGACGTACGAACAGTTCAGCGGCCAGGTGCGGCGGCTTGCCGCCCGGCTGATCGACCTCGGCCTGCAACCCGGTGACCGGGTCGGGCTGTTCGCTCCCAACCTCCCGGAATGGACGCTGGTCGATCTCGCCTGCCTCACCGCCGGGCTGGTGGTCGTCCCGCTGTACCCGACCAGCACGTCCGACCAGGCCGAGCACATCCTGGCCGACTCCGGCTGCCGGCTGCTCTTCGTGGATGACGAGGAGCGTCACCAGCGGATCGCGGACGCCGAGCTGCCCTGCCTGGAGCGGGTGGTGAGCTTCGCGGCCGTCGACGGCCTGCCCACCCTGGCCGAGGAGCTGGACGCCGCCCCCGCCGCCGACCGGGCGGACGAGCGGATGGCCGCCATCACCGGCGATGATCTGGCGACCATCGTCTACACCTCGGGCACCACCGGGCTACCCAAGGGAGTCATGCTGCACCACCGCGGCTTCGTCCATCAGCTCGAGGTGCTCACCCGTTCGCTGAGGATCAGCCCGGACGATTCGTCCCTCTGCTTCCTGCCGCTCAGCCACGCGCTGGAGCGGGCCTGGACCTTCGTGGTGCTCTCCTGTGGCGCGCTCAACACCTACGTCCCCGACCCCCGGACGGTGGCCGATCAGCTGGTGCTGGCCCAGCCCACCCTGCTGGTCAGCGTGCCGCGGCTGTACGAGAAGGTGTTCGCCGCCGCCAGGGAAAAGGTGGCCGGCTCGGCGATCAAGCGGCGCATCATGTCCTGGTCGCTGAAAGTCGGCGGCGCCTATCACCGGGCACGGCTCGCGAACCGCACCCCGTCGGTGGGGCTGCGGGCGAAGTACCGCCTGGCGGACCGGCTGGTGCTGGGCAGCATCCGGACGGCGCTGGGCGGGCCGAAATCGGTGCTGGCCTGCGGCGGGGCTCCGCTGCGACAGGAGATCGAGGAGTTCTTCCTGGCCTGTGGCCTCCTGGTGCTGCAGGGCTACGGGCTGACCGAGGCATCACCCCTGGTCAGCTTCCCCTCGCCACAGGCCTACCGGTTCGGCACAGTCGGCCAGGTGATCGAGGGCGCCCGGGTGCGACTCACCGCCGAAGGTGAGATCTGCTACCACGGCCCCAACCTGATGCTGGGCTACTGGGGTCAGCCCGAGGCGACCGCCGAGGTGCTGCGGGACGGCTGGCTGCACACCGGCGACATCGGCGAGGTGGACGCCGACGGCTACCTGAGGATCACCGACCGGATCAAGGACCTGATCGTCACCAGCAACGGCAAGAACATCGCCCCGGCCCCGATCGAGGGGATGCTGGCCGCCGACCCGCTGCTGGAGTACACCGCGCTGCTGGGCGACAACCGTCCCTACCTCACCCTGCTCGTCTCGCCCTCGCTGCCCCACCTGGAGGACATCGGCCGCCAGCTGCAGCTCAGCTGGGAACACCGCGACGAGCTGCTCGGCCACCCCGCGATCCTGGACGAGATCAAGCGCCGGGTGGCCGCGATGACCGAGCGGCTCGCCGCTCACGAACAGATCCGCGACCTGCGGGTGATGATCGAGGAGTTCACCCAGGAGAACGGCCTGCTCACCCCCACCCTGAAGGTCAAGCGCCGCGAGGTCGAGCGCCGTTTCGCCGCCCTGGTCGACGAGATGTACGCCAAGGCGGGTCACCCGCGCCACTGATCGGCACCTTCGACGGATGGCCGAGGCGTTCCGCCGGACCCGCGGACCACAGGGACGGTTCCTCTGGCCCACCTGGCAATAGGGATGTGACCTGGCCGGGACACAGGAACCGTCCCCGCGGCCCGGTCTAGCCGTCGACCACGGAGGCGATCAACTGCTTGAGCGCGCCGGCGTCCTTGGGAAGGTCGACGACGTGCCGCGGCAGATCCTCCAGGCCTTCGAAGGCCGCGGGACGGTCAGGCTCGCGTCCGATCGCCTCGACGATGGTGGCGGCGAACTTCACCGGTAGCGCGGTCTCCAGCACGACCATCGGCACCCCCGGCTCGGTGAACCGCACCGCCACGCCCACCCCGTCGGCGGTGTGCGGGTCGATCAGCACACCGTGGCGCCGCCAGGTGGCGGCGATGGTGGCCACGCGGTTGGCGTGGGTGGAGGAGGCGGAGACGAACCCGTAGTGCTCGCGGAGCGTCGCGAACTCGGGGATCTCCGAGAGGTCCAGGAACCCCTGGCGGGCCAGTTCCTCCCCGAACAGCGAGCGCACCTGGGTGCCGTCGCGGCCCAGCAGGTCGAAGACGAAGCGCTCGAAGTTGCTGGCCTTGGAGATGTCCATCGACGGGCTGGAGGTCTGGTGGGTCTCGGACGCGGAGCGCACCCGGTACACCCCGGTGCGGAAGAACTCGTCCAGCACGTTGTTCTCATTGGTCGCCAGCACCAGATCCCTGATCGGCAGGCCCATCATCCGGGCGACGTGGCCGGCACAGATGTTGCCGAAGTTGCCGGTGGGTACGCAGAACGACACCGGCTGGTCGTCCGATTCCGTCACCCGTAGCCAGGCGGCGATGTAGTAGACCACCTGCGCGACCAGCCGGGCCCAGTTGATCGAGTTGACCGCGCCCAGGGAGTACCGCTGCTTGAACGGCAGGTCGCCGGCCACCTCCTTGACCAGATCCTGGCAGTCGTCGAAGACGCCGTCGACCGCCACGTTCACGATCGCCGGATCGTCGATGGAGAACATCTGGGCCTGCTGGAAGGGAGACATCCGGCCGGCCGGGGTGAGCATGAAGACCCGGACGCCCTTCCGCCCGCGCATCGCGTACTCGGCGGCCGAGCCGGTATCCCCTGACGTGGCGCCCAGGATGTTCAGCTCGGTACCGCGCCGGGTGAGTTCGTACTCGAACAGTTGGCCCAGCAGCTGCATGGCCATGTCCTTGAAGGCGGCGGTCGGGCCGTTCGACAGATGCGCCAGCCGCAGCCCGTCCCCGAGGTCGGTGACCGGGACGACCGCCGGGTCGGAGAAGACCTCGCCGTTGTACGCCCGCTCGCAGATCCCGCGCAGGTCGGCGTCCGGGATGTCGTCGATGAACAGCGACAGGACGGCCTGCGCCAGCGCGGCGTAGCCCTGTTCGTTCAGCAGAGAACGCCACTCGGCCAGGGTGTCCTGCCCGACCTGTGGATACTCCCGTGGCAGGTAGAGCCCGCCGTCGGGTGCCAGGCCCTCGAGAAGGATGTCCCAGAAGCCCAGTTCCGGGTCGCCGGGCAGGCCGCGGGTTGAGATGTAGCGCACGTCCGAACTTTACCGTCGGTGGCCGGACGGGGGATTCACGCTTTCGCGGGAATGGCGATGAGCTGGAGAGATGCGGGCAAGACAGGACATATGCGGGCAAGACGGTGGGAGACTTGCTGTCATCCCCTCGAACGTGGGGATCTCTTCAGGGCAGATTCAGGGATTCCTGAGAAACCTGGCCCCAAGTTGCTTAGGTCATACCTGGCAGGGAGGATTGCAGCCATGCTGGATCATCGCTCACCTGCCGCTGGAGCGGTCGGGCGCGAGTCGACCCAGCATGCCTCGGCGGTGATCGCCCAGGCCCAGATTCTCGCCGACCGGTTGCTGACCGAGGCCAACGCCGAGGTCAGCCAGTTGCGGGCGGAATCCGAGCAGCTGCGCACCGAGCGCGACGAACTGGAGCGCGAGCTCATCAACCGCCGGCGCGAGATCGAGCTGTCCCTCGCCGACGCCACCCAGCGGCTTGACGAGGCCCGCCAGGATGCCGTCACCCTCGTCACCGACGCCAGCGAGCAGGCCGCGCTGCTGACCTCCACCGCGCAGCGCAATTCCGACCAGTTGGTCGACCAGGCGCGGACGCAGGCGGAGCAGATCGTCACCGAGGCCGAGCAGCGCGCGCAGCACTTGCGCGAGGCGGCCGAGGCCGCCGAGGCGGACGCCCGCGAGCGCGCCGGGACGCGGATCGCCGAGGCCGAGGCCTTCGTCACCGAACGCTTCCAGCAGCTGGATTCCGAGCAGGCCGGCCGCCGCACCGCGGTCGACCTGGAGATCGGACGGCTGCGCGCCGAACTGGAGCAGGAACTCGCCGCCCGGCGAGCCGCCGCAGCCGAGGAACTGGAGGCCGTCCACCTCCAACTCGCCGCGGAGCGCCAGGCCTGGGACGAGGAACTGGCCGCCGCCACCGCCGCCGCGCAGGCCGAGCGCGAACAGCTCGCCGCGCAAGCGCAGGCCGACGCCGAGGAGCAGCTGGCCGCCGCTGCCGCCCACACCGCCTGGACGGAGCAGGCAATGGCCGAGTTGCGTGCCGGAGCCGAGGCCGAAGCAGCCAAGATCGTCAAGCAGGCCCACCAGCAGGCCGAGCAGCACCTCGCCGAGGTCCGTGCCCGGGCCGCGGAGTCGCTGGCGACGACCACCGCGAAAGTCGAATCCCGCAGCGCGCAGGCCGAGGCACTGGCGTCCGACCGTGAGGCGCGTGCCGCCGCGCTGTTGGAGGCTGCCGAGCGGGACGCCGGCCGCACCCGCCAGACCGCCTCCGACGAGGCCACCCGGCTGCTCACGCACGCCGAATCCGAGTCTCGCGCCCAGGTGGAACGGGCCGAACGGCGGCTGGCCGAGGCCGAGGGGATGGCGAAGGTCATCCGGGAACGCACCGCAACCGAACTGGAGCAGCTGCAGCGCGAGACCTGGGAGCGGGCCACCGCCACCCGGGAGGAGGCGATCGCGCTGCTGGCCCAGGCCAGATCCGATGCGGACGCCGTCCGGGGCGAGGCGCGTGCGATGATGGAACGCGCTCGTAGTGAGGTCGCGCAGCTGGCCAGGCGACGCGACGACATCAGTTCTCAGCTCGGTCACCTCTCCGGGGTGATCGAGGCTTTGGCGGTACCGGAGCGTCCGACGGACGCGACAGCAACAGGGGAAGATCGAGATGAGTGATGTGACGTTCCGCACGGTGATGCGCGGCTACGACCCCAGCGAGGTGGAGCGGACGGTGGGCCAGCTGCGCCAGGCAGCCGACCAGGCCCGGGCCGAGGCCGCCGACCGGACGGTCGAAGTGACCAAGCTCCGCGGCCAACTGGCCGAGGTGGAGACCCGGCTCACCGATCAGGCCGCTCAGCTGGCCGCCCTGCAGGACGAGCAGGCGCAGGCCGCGGCGCCGAGCTTCGCCGATCTCGGCAGCCGGGTCGGCAAGATCCTCTCGCTGGCCGATGCCGAGGCCAAGGAACTGGTGGCGAAGGCGAAGGCCGAGGCCGAGGCGCTGACCGAGCAGACCCAGGCCGCCGCCGAGCAGGCTCGCACCTCCGCCGAGGGCTATGCCGCCGACACTCGCTCGAAGGCGGACGCCGAAGCTGCCCGGACGATCGAAGCCGCCAAGCGGGAATCCGACGACATCCTCGACCATGCCGACCGCGAGGCCACCGCCCGCCGCGAGGAGGCGGAGGCGGTCTACGAGCACCAGCGTGCGCGCGCCGCCGCGGCCGCTGCCGACTTCGAGAAGACCCTCGCCGAGCGCCGGGACAAGGCCGCGGTCGAGTTCGCCGAGCAGATGGCCGCCAACGAGGCCGCGATCGCCCGCGCCGAGGAGCGGCAGGCTGCGATCGAGGCGGAGTCCGAGCGGATCCGGGTGGCTGCCGAGGCCCAGGCCGCGTCCATCGTCAAGGCGGCCCAGGACGAGGCCGCTGCCGCGGTGTCGGCCGCCCGCACCCAGGCCGAGAAGATCCGGCGTGAGTCCGATCGCGAGCTGCAGGCGGCGACCTCCCGCCGTGACGCGATCACCGCCCAGCTCACCAACGTCCGCCAGATGCTGGCCACCCTGGGCGGCACGAGCATCGACCCCCTGGAGGAGTTCGGCAAGGCGTCCGCCACCGCCGAACAGCCGGTCGCGGAACCGGCCGAAGCGGTCGCCGCCGAGGCCGAGTCCGCCGAAGAGACTACCGAGTCCGCCGAGGAGACCGCCGAGTCCGCTGAGGAGACCGCCGAGGAAACCCAGCGCGTCGGCTGAGCCAGGTGCTTCCTTCCCCGAGGGCCAGGCTTGGCACTCGAGGGCCTGCGTTGAGCGCTGGCCCTCGGCGGCTATGGCTGGCCCTCGGTGGATGAGGACGATGGCACGGCGCAGGGCGGAGCGGCGATAGGGTTGACGCGGCATCAAGGAGGAAACCGATGAAGTTCCGCTACCTGGGCAACTCCGGTCTGAAGATCTCGGAGATCACCTACGGCAACTGGCTCACCCACGGCTCGCAAGTCGAGAACCAGATCGCCACCCAGTGCGTCCATGCCGCGCTGGACGCCGGGATCACCAGCTTCGACACCGCCGACGTCTACGCCAACACGGTCGCCGAGGCGGTGCTCGGCGAGGCGCTGAAGGGCCAGCGTCGCGAGTCGCTGGAGATCTTCACGAAGGTGTACTGGCCGACCGGTCCCAAGGGCCACAACGACGCCGGGCTCTCGCGCAAGCACGTCATGGAGTCGATCAACGGCTCGCTGAAGCGGCTGCAGACCGACTACGTCGACCTCTACCAGGCGCATCGCTACGACCACCAGACGCCGCTGGAGGAGACGATGCAGGCCTTCGCCGACATCGTCCGGCAGGGCAAGGCGCTGTACATCGGCGTCAGCGAATGGACGGCCGAGCAGATCAGCCGCGGCCATGCGCTGGCCGGGCAGCTGGGTTTCCAGTTGGTCTCCAGCCAGCCGCAGTACTCCATGCTGTGGCGGGTGATCGAGGCCGAGGTGGTGCCGACCTGCCGTGAGCTGGGGATCTCCCAGATCGTCTGGTCGCCGGTCGCCCAGGGCGTCCTGACCGGCAAGTACCTGCCCGGCCAGCCGGCGCCCGCCGGTTCCCGGGCGACCGACGACAAGGGTGGCGCGAGCATGATCCAGCGCTTCCTGAAGCAGGACGAGGTGCTGCGCCGGGTGCAGGGGCTGCGTCCGGTCGCGGACGAACTGGGCCTGACCATGGCTCAGTTGGCGGTTGCCTGGGTGCTGCAGAACGACAACCTGGCCGCGGCGCTGATCGGTGCCTCCCGTCCAGAGCAGATCGCCGAGAACGTGAAGGCCGCCGGCGTGGAGATCCCGGCCGAGCTGATGGCGCGGATCGACGAGGTGCTGGGCGATGTGGTGGTCCGGGACCCAGGCATGACCTTCGAGGGTCAGCCCAAGGTCCGGCCGGTCTAGCCGCCATGGCGCGTTTCGATCTCTCACCCGCCGAACTGCGGGGCTATCGGCCCGATGTCCCCGAGCCCGACGACTTCGACGCCTTCTGGAAGGCCACCCTGACCGACCACCGTCCGTCCGGAGCGCCGGCGTTCACCCGGGTGCCGAGCCCGCTCCGCCTGATCGAGGTCTGGGACGTCACCTTCGCGGGCTTCGACGGCCACCCGGTGAAGGCCTGGCTGTTGTTGCCCGCCGGAGTCGACGGCCCGCTGCCCGGTGTGGCGGAGTTCGTCGGCTACGGCGGCGGACGCGGGCTGCCGCAGGAGCGGCTGGCCTGGGTGACCGCCGGCTATGCCCACCTGGTGATGGACACCCGCGGGCAGGGCAGCGCGTGGGGCAGCGGCGGTGACACACCCGATCCGGTGGGTTCCGGCCCGGCCACGCCGGGCTACCTGACCCGCGGTGTCGACGATCCGGAGACCTACTACTACCGGCGGGTGTTCACCGATGGGGTGCAGGCCGTCGAGACCCTGCGTTCCCACCCCCGGGTGGACGGCACACGGGTCGCGGTGACCGGGGCCAGCCAGGGAGGCGGCATCGCGATCGCCGTCGCCGGGCTGACCGCGGGCCTGGCCGGTGCGATGCCGGATGTGCCCTTCCTGTGTCACTTCGACCGGGCGGTCGGGCTGACCGATCGCGATCCCTACCACGAGGTTGTGCGCTACCTCTCGGTGCACCGCGGCGCCGATGAGCGGGTGTTCCGCACCTTGTCGTACTTCGACGGCGTGAACTTCGCCAAGCGGGCCAGCGCCCCGGCCCTGTTCTCGGTCGCCCAGCTGGATCCGATCTGCCCGCCTTCCACCGTGTTCGCGGCGCGGAACCACTGGGCCGGCGGTGAGGCCGAGATCGCGGAGTACTCGTTCAACGAACACGAGGGCGGCGGGGCCCATCAGTGGGTCCGGCAGGCCGAGTGGCTGGCCGCGCGGGTGTAGCGCGGAATACCCGCCGGCTCGGGATTGCTGTTCTCGACGTGAGTGAACCCGTGAAGGTCGACATCTGGTCGGACGTCCAGTGCCCCTGGTGCTACATCGGCAAGCGCAAGTTCGAGGCGGCCGTCGCCGGCTTCGACGGCGAGGTCGAGGTCGAGTACCACTCCTTCGAGCTGTCGCCTGACACCCCGGTCGACTATGAGGGGACGCCTGCGCAGTACCTGGCAGAGCGCAAGGGAATGTCGCTTCCCCAGGTCGAGCAGATGCTGCAGCGGGTGACGTCGATCGCCGCCGCGGTCGGGCTGGACTACGACTTCGACGCGATGCACCAGACGAACACGGTCAAGGCGCACGAACTGCTCCACTACGCCAAGGCGCACGGCCGCCAGGCGGAGGTGAAGGAGGCGCTGCTCAGGGCCTACTTCATCGACGGCGGCCACGTCGGACGGATCGAGGATCTCGCCGATCTCGCAGCCGGGCTGGGCTTCGACCGGGCGGACGTCCTCCGCTCGCTCACCGAGGACGAGTACCTGCCGGCGGTGAAGGAGGACGGTGAGCAGGCCCGTGCCTACGGCATCAACGGCGTCCCGTTCTATGTCTTCGACGGCAAGTACGGCGTCTCGGGCGCCCAGGAGACCGCGACCTTCGCCCAGGTGCTCGCCCAGGTTGCCGGAGAGCGGGGGACGCAGGCATGAGCCGGCAACCCCTGATCACCATGGTCGGCGTGCCGGGCGCCGCCTGCGAGGGCGACGGCTGCCTGCCGGGGTTCGGCACCGAAGCGGACGCTTCCCGCTCCGATTCGCAGCCCGAGGTTCAGGAGAGCGGCAACACCGCGGATCCGCGGCGCGGCATCATTCCCGCGTAACCCGGAATCTTGAGCGGAGAGATCCCGGCCTACGCCGGGATGGCGGTCGAGCGGCCAATGACTGGCCGGTGGGCAGTGCTCCCTTCGTGGATGGGCAGGTCTACCCCCCTATGGGGGACCTCGGCCCCGGGCCGGGTTTGGTACAAATAGCGCGTGAGTGGGGAATTCGAGGGCGCCTCCATTGCCGGCGTGGTGGACCGGCCACGGCTGTACCGGGTGCTCGACTCGCCGTTGGTGCGAGTCTGCATCGTGCAGGGCCCCAGCGGTTGTGGAAAAACCACCCTGCTTCGCAGCTGGGCGTTGCAGAGGCCCGAGGATCCGCCGCTGACCTGGGTATCGCTCAATGACGGCGTGACCAGCCGGCAGGCGTTCTGGGAGCACGTCGCGAGCAGCGCCTTCCGGCTGGGCGATCTGACCGAGGAGACCGCGCTCCAGATCCGGGAGCAACTGGCCCGCGCCGCGGATCCGGTACGGATCGCGAGCGCCATCCTCGCCGACGCCGGGCCGGTGGTGCTGGTCCTGGACGCCTACGAACACCTGGGCGATGTGATCCCCGACATCGATCGGGATCTCGCGCACCTGATGACCGCGGCTCCCGAACTCCGGCTGATGATCACGACCAGGAGCAGCACGCGGCTCTCCGATCTCGATCCGCCCGGCGGCATCGTCCGCGTGGTCGCGCTGCACGAGTTGGCCTTCACGCCGGAGGAGACCGGAACCCTGATCGCCAGCCAGACCGGGATCGAGGACGACCAGCTGGCCGAGTCCGTGGCGAGCGCGACGCAGGGCTTCGCGCTGACCGTGCGGGCCGTGGTGCTCACCCTGGCCCAACTCGGCCGGGTACCCCGGCTCGACTCGGCGGAGTGGAATCTCGTGCTGGCGACGAGACTGGAGTCGCTGCTGCCCGGCCCGGTGGCCGTCCAGTTCGTCACCGACACCAGCGTTCCGCCCTACGTCGACGTGGAACTCGGACAGTTGCTGAGCGGGAACCCCGAAGCCGCTGCGCTCCTGGACATGCTGGAGCGGCAGGGCTTCGGCCGCTGGATTCCCTATGCGCGGCAACGTCCCGTCTTCCAGTACGTCGAGACGATCCGGGACAGCTTCCGGGCCAGGGCGGTCGAGGACGCCGAACGCTTCCGGCGATCCTGTGTCGTCACCGCTGCCTGGCTGCTGGAGAACGAGGAGGTCGTCGAGCAGGCGCTGCACTACGCGATCGCCGGGCGCGACTATGCCCTGGCCGACCGGGTCTTCGTCTCGGTGGTGATCGGCAATCCCGACAGCTACATCACCGACCGTTTCCTGGCCACCCTGCGCGAGATCCCGGAAGCCGTGCTGGGCGAGTATCCGATGCTCGCCTTCGGGCTGGCCCTGGCCCTGGCGGGCAACCCGCTGTTGCGGGGGGAGGCGCCCCGGATCGCGCGGATCGCCGTGGAGTCGACGGCGCGGCCCGCCTACATCGAGCCGACCATCGATGCGTTCTCGCTGGCCGCGATGCAGGCGATCGCCCGCCGGCTGGCCTGGGCCTTCCGGGATTCCTGCCAGGCGTGCCTGCAGGTGGTGCGCTCGCTGGAGCCGGTCGACCCCGCG
Organism: Propionicimonas sp.; assembly: GCA_049841235.1. Taxonomy (GTDB): domain Bacteria; phylum Actinomycetota; class Actinomycetes; order Propionibacteriales; family Propionibacteriaceae; genus Propionicimonas. The sequence goes on from JASGEM010000030.1 coordinate 98,060, forward strand.
CTGTTGGCCCGGTTCGGCGAGCACGCCGGAACCATCCTGCGGCAGCTGAGCTATTCCCTGCTGCAGGGCGGCCGGATCGACGAGGCGATGGCGGCGATCAACCGGTCGGTGGCGTTGTGCCCGACCCCGACCACCCGGGACTACTCCACCGTCTATGCCGCCGGCACCAGTGCCTTCGCCGGAGACGTCGCCCGGGCCAGAATGGTATCGGCCTCGATCGACACCGGGGCCTGGCCGGTCGATCTCCGGCACTCGTTCATGAACGGCATGGGGCTGGTGGCCGAAGGCTACGCCTGTCTCGACGATTTCGACTTCGCCGGCGCCGCGGAGGTGCTGCGCGATGCGGCCTCCTACATCCAGGTCGCGGAGTTCTGGTCCTTCCTGACCGGTATCTCGGTGGTCGCCCGGGACGGACTGGGACAGTCCCGGGCCGAAGCCGAGCGGGTGACCCGTGAACTGACCGCGGCGATACCGCCGCCCGGGGTCGGCGACAACGTGGCAACCGAGCACCTGCACGCCGTCCTCAGCCTGGCGTGGCTGGCGGCCGGAGACCAGCGCATGGCGGCGCAATTGCTGGAGGGCCAGCCGGCCGACAGTCCCTATCTCGGGTTCGCCCGGATAGCGGTCCTGCTCGCCGGGGGACGCGACGCCGAGGCGCTTCGCCTGACGCGGACACTGCTGGAACTGCCCGGCCACACCATCCGGACCCTCGCTCAGACGCAGACGGCCGGGGCGGTCGCGGCCCTGCGGGAGGGTGAGCCGGAACTCGCCTGGGGCTGGCTCAGCGCCGGTGTGGTGGCCTGGGAGACCTACGGAGCCAGACTGCACGTCGCGCTGCTGGCCCCGCGGGATCGCCGGCTGCTGTGGGAGTTCGGACGCGAGCGAGGCTCGGTCAGCCTGCAGCGCTACCTCGACGTCCCGCTTTCCGACGCGAGGGCCACCGGGCTGGCCTCGGTCGCCCTAACCGGACGGGAGCGGGTGGTGCTGGGCGCTCTCGCCGAGTTCGAGGGGGCGCGAGCGATCGCCGAATCTCTGGTGGTGTCGCCACACACGGTCAAGACCCAGCTGCAGAGCATCTACCGCAAGCTGGGGGTTTCCTCGCGGGATGCCGCGCTCGCCGTGGCACGCGAACTCGGCCTGCTGGATCGCAGCTCCGAATAGTCACCCGTACGGGCTACAACCCGGTACCAAATCCTGCCCGTACAGGGTGAAAGCGGCGTCCACCAGGTGCTTCGGTCCTGCGGCTTGCACCACGATGGCCAGCAGTCACGCCCCCTTTCCGGACCAGCCTTCTATCGGGAGCCCCATGTCCTACGCCCACAATGCCACACGTCCGTCCAGCCCCGTCCTGAGGCGCGGACTCTCCGTTCTGCTCGCGATCTGGCTGGCGCTGACCGCGATGGTCACGGTGGCGCCGGCCGCCCAGGCCGCGCCGCCGGGAATCACCTCGAGCATCCTGCTCGGCAGCGAGACCTACGACGGCACAGCCGTGGTGGACGAGGGTGCCACCCTGACGCTCCGCGTGCAGTACAACAACGACGTGGCACCGGGATCGACGGTGGTCTTCGATCTCGGACCCAACGTGACCCTGACCGGCGTGCCGACGGCGAACACGGCGATCGAGTCGGTCACCCAGAGCGGCAACAGCGTCTCGGTCACCTTCCGGGATCCCTGGCCTCCGGAGGTGAACCAGGGTGTGTTCGATCTGAACTTCCGGGTGAACGACGTCGACGCCAGCGTGCAGGAGCCGCTGACCTGGACGATCGACGGCGAGCAGGAGTCGATCCAGGTCATCGTCCGCAATGACGGCGATCAATTCGCCAACGTGTCCGAGGAGTACGCCAAGAGCGCCTCGCCGGGGAATCTTGACAGCTTCGTGACGGTGGTCGGTGGCCAGGTGGTGCTCCGGCCGGAGATCGCCGATCGGGAGATCACCTACACGCTGCGGATGAACTCACCCGCGGCGCGGAACGGCTTCACGATCGCCGACCAACTGCCGGCCGGGCTGGGCTACGTCAGTGGTTCCTTCGCCGGCCAGCTCACGAGCTGGGACGCCGACGGTCTCAACCGCACCACCGCGCCGTTCGCCTTCAGCCCGACGGTGACCGGCAACTCGTTCAGCGGAACTGTCGACGTGCCCGGTCCGTCGATCCTCACGGTCACCTACCGGGCCACGGTGACCGACATCCCGGCACTGGAGGCATTGCTCCAGGCCCAGTACGAAGCGCTGAACGGCGGCACGGGGAACTTCGAGATCACCCGCGTCAACACCGCGAGCTTCGGCGACACCGACCGTACCGCGTCGATCCGCCTGCGCGGCAACGTTCCCGGGGTGAACATCGGCCAGGCCTTCGGCAAGAACGCGGACTGGAGCAGCCGCAATGTCGTGACCGACGAAGCCGGCAACCTGACCCCGCCGGCGGATCTCACCTACACGCTGCGGGCGGATCTGCGTCAGTGGGTCGGCGGACCGAACTTCACGCTGAACCAGAACGTGGTGATCAGCGACGTGCTGCCCAGCCAGGCTTCCTGGAACACCGCGGATGCGGAGTTCATCACGGCCTCGGGAATCACCCTGAGCGAGGCGGCGACCTGCCCGGCCGACGCGGCGGCGTTCGCCGCCGACGCCTTCGTCGGCCAGTACTGCGTCGACGGCCAGCGGCTGCTGGTCAACGTCGGTCGTGACAACACCACGAACGCCACGATCGCGGTCAAGGCCCAGCTCAGTACCGTCGTCGGCCTCACCCAGACCGGTAGCACCACGATCGAGGACGCAACCCCGTACCGCTGGCGGAATGTGGCGAACTTCCACTACCGCGAGGGCAACCCCTACCAGGCCACCCGCGACGTGACCGTGGTGGTGCTCCCCGAAACCGGCGGTGGCGTGAACGACTCCAGCGTCTTCGCCAAGACCGGAGCCGCGGAGGACGCCACCGTCGATCCGGGCGAGTCGGCGACAGTCAACTACACGTTCACCGTGGCCGCCGGGGCCGGTATCGATGCGCGCACCAGCCGGATCGTCGACTACATCGACGCCGAGATCTTCGATCTCAGTGACCCGAGCGCCCTGGAGATCTCAGGAAGCTACGACGGTCAGGCATTGGGCGTCTCGCACTTCGCCCTCAGCACCGCCGATGGGAACCTCGTCATCGAACTGAGCGACGCGGGCAAGGCGATCGTCGACGCACGGGGCGCCGACCGGCAGTACCTGATCACGCTCGCGCTGACCACCCGGCCGTTCGAGGGCAAGGAGACCAAGACCATCACGAACCGGGCGACCCTGTTCGGTGAGAGCGGCGATCCGCTGTACTGGTCGGAGGACGAGTCCGAGGCGACCTCCTACGGTGACGAGGCCGAGGTCCGCAAGCGGGTCTACGACCGGGACGACGAGCAGTGGGTCGAGACCCTCAAGGCTCGGATGGATGGCTCCGGCAACCTCGTGCAGGACACCTACGTGTACCGGATCGAGTTCATCCCGCACGGCAGCTACGACAACGTGGTGATCGTGCCGGTGGTCGACCTGCTGCCGGGCGCGGCCGAGTTCCTCGGCTTCGTGAGCGAGGCGGACGCTGCGACCGGCGCCAACCCGACCTCCGGACCGGTGGACATCGGCGGCAATCTGGTGGCGGTCCATGATCCTGCCACCGGCACGGTGACCATTCGGCAGCAGGACGGAACGCTGCTGGAGGCGGGCTCGCCCATCGCCGCCTACGTCGCGGTGAGGATCATCGATGCCTCCGCTCCGATCGTCAACCGGATCGGCACCACCTCGGCGACGATCGAACCGCTCAAGTCGGTCTCCGTGGGCGACTACGTCTGGGTCGACACCGACCGTGACGGGCGGCAGGAGCCGGGTGAGCCCGGCATCCCCGGCGTGGTGCTGACCATCGTCGGCCCGGACGGTGAGCCGGTCACCGATGTGGACGGCAACCCGGTCGGCCCGGCCACGACCGGCCCCAACGGCGAGTACACCTTCGAGAAACTGCCCGCCCTGACCGGCGGCCAGACCTACACCGTCCGGATCGACCGGGAGTCCTCGGAGGCAGCCCTGCGCCCGTATGTCCCGACGACGGCCGGTGCGGGCGACCGGGCGGGCGACTCCTCCACCTGGGAGGCGAGCACCGAGGCCGGCGACCTGCACGAAGATGGCGATCGCGACCCGACCCTGGACTTCGGTTTCGTGGCCAAGACCTATGCCATCGGCGATGTGGTCTGGATCGACGCCAATGACAACGGCGTGCAGGACGAGGGTGAGGAGCCGCTGTCCGGTGTGACCGTCGACCTGCTGGTGGACGGCGCAGTGGTGGCGACCACGACGACCGACGCGAATGGCCGTTACGTGTTCGACAACCTCGCGGCCGGCACCTACCAGGTGCGGTTCACGCTGACCGAGGCGCAGCAGGAACTGTACGAGTTCACCACCCGTGACTCCGGCGCGGACGATGCGGGCGACTCCGATGCCAATCCGTTGGACGGGCTGACCGTGACGATCGTCCTGGACGATTCCAACGGGGCGCTGACCGGGGAGTACCCGCACCGCGAGATCGCCGCGACCCAGGGCATCGACCCGACCTGGGATGCGGGTGTGGTGCTGAAGGAACTTCCTGAGGAGCCGACCGATGAGGAACCGGCTGAGGAGGAGGACGCCGATGAGGAGTTGCCGAACACCGGTGCGATGATCGGGCTGGGCGTCCTGGGCACCGGGGCGGCGTTGATCGCCATCGGCGGTGCTCTGCGAGCGGCCACTCGCCGCAGGGAGGACGAGCACCTCGGCTAGACATGCGTGGGGAGGTGGGGCCGTCCCCGACGGCGCCACCTCCCCACGTCCAGGCAGTCGCCATCGCCGCGAATGAGCGTATGCTCTATTTCCGTAGAGTGGCTGTCGGTCGGAAGGGGTTGAGCATGTCGGATCGTCGCACGCAGATCGCCGAGGCCGGGGTCCGGATCGTCGCGTCCCGTGGGGTGAGAGCACTGACCCATCGGGCGATCGACGCCGAACTCGGCCTGCCGGACGGCTCGACGTCCTACTACGCCCGCACCCGCCGCGATCTGATCGCGTTGATCGTCGCTCACCTGGCGGGACGCACCGAGGGCGAGTTCATCGCCCCGCGGCTGCCCGCCGTGCTCAACAGCGCCGTGGTCGCGGACCTTCTGGCCGCGGCGCTGGAGGGCTCTGCTGAGCCACCCGACGAGCACCGGGCACGGTTGCTGCTGTTGCTGGAGTACCACCAGGACGCCGAGTTGCGCAGTGCGCTGGTCACCCGTCCGGAGGTGCGCAGTGCCTTTCTCACCACCGCGTCCGCCGTCCTCGAACTGCTCGACGTGGAGGATCCGGAATCCCACGCCGGCACTCTGGTCGGGCTGCTCGACGGACTGCTGCTGCAGCGCGTCATCGGTACCGCCGAACTCGACGAACGCGCGGTGCTGACCGCCTATTTGGACGGACTGCCACGTGTCGGCTCCGACGCCGACCGTCCCGGTCTCAGCCCCGCGGCCACCGCGCGGGACTGGCTCTCCCGGATCCGCCGGCCGCGCTGAGCCGGACACGGTCCGGGTGCCCCGCGCGATGGGTGTGAGATCCGCGACGTCCCCCATGAACGCCGCGCCCGTTGTGGCATGCGGCGTGCGAGGCGTGTGCCGTCCCGGGAGCGGGACCTAGGCGGCGTGCGCTGCGGCGGTGGGGGCCGGCGCTCCCGCGGTCTGATCCCAGTCCCGTGGGGTGAGATCCGGGCGCTGGTGCCAGTAGCCGTTCGACAGCAGCGGGGAGGAGATGACCATGTCGGCGGTGGCCACGTTGCAGGCCATCGGGATGTTCCAGACAGCACCGATGCGCAGCAGTGCCTTCACGTCGGGGTCGTGGGGCTGGGCAGCCAGCGGATCCCAGAAGAAGATGAGCAGATCCAGCTCTCCCTCGGCGATCCGAGCGCCGATCTGCTGGTCGCCACCAACCGGTCCGGAGAGGAAGCGATGCACCGGGATGCCCAACTCGTACTCGAGCATCGTGCCCGTGGTCCCGGTTGCGTAGAGGTCGTGCTGGGCGAGGGTGTCCCGGTTGTACTCGGCCCAGCGGAGCAGTTCCGTCTTCATGTTGTCGTGTGCGACGAGCGCAATCTTGCGCCGGTTCTCAGTCTTCATGGTCAGACCATTATGCGCGGCCCGGGTTGCGAGCAGGTTAACGGGACGCCACCATCACGTGAAGGTCCTCCGGTCGTCCCTCGCGGGCACGACGGTCGTCCGGTGGCTACCCCAGAGCGATGGCGAGTGACGCCAGCGCCAGCACCGCGCAGGTGGGTGCCATCGTCCAGCGTTCGGCGGGGGAGCGGGAGGTGAGGTTCATGGCGATCCCGAGGCAGAAGTAGCCGAACAGCACCCAGACGGCGACCGGCGAGAAGGCGGACGCCGGACCCCACGAGCCCGCGCTGTCAGCGAGGATCCAGGCGAACCCGGCGTAGAGCAGTACCGACGCGGCACTGGCCGCGCGCAGGTGTGGGGGAAGCGTGTGATGTGCCCCGCCCCAGACGAACCGTCCCCAGGGCGCGCCACAGGCGACGGCGACCTGCACGCAGGCCAGCGCGCCGAGGACGATGCACGCGATCGCGAGGGGGACCGCTACGGCCACAGGAACACCGCGAACAGGAAGACCAGGTAGAGGACCCCCGCCGCGACCGCCGGTGCCTGCGAGGCCGGCGACCAGCGACTGCGCACCGCGGCGATGGTGAACGCCATGGCCAGCAACACCCACACGGAGGTGTGCCCCCAGTCAACGACAACCCGGCGGAACCCCTGGGCATCCGCCACTTCGACGCCGTCGCCGACCGTGAGGAACACGACGGCGATCACGGACGCCGCGGCTGCCCCGAGCGAACACCAGAGTCGGGCGTGCTGAGGCAGGGGCGGCGAAGCAGTCATGGGAACACCTCCTCACGTTCACTGAGCCAGGCGATCAGGGTGTCGTGCGCCCGCAGTCCGTAGTCGAGGGTCGCGCGCTGGTGATCGAACAGGCGGCGGGCTGCTGGGTCGAGCCCGGATGCCTGCGCGTCCACAGCCACGGCCAATGCGTTCAGCCGGTCGCGGGAGGCCTCGGCCTCGGCACGGATGCCGGAGAGCACCTGGGCCTGCTCGTGGGGATCGTCGAGTCGGCCCAGCAGGAACACTTTCGCGAGCGCGGTGGTCTCGGCGTCCGAACCGGGCGGCGTCGGCGCGTGCATCCACTCGCGCCAGGCTGCGCGGCCGGCGTCGGTGATCCGGTAGAGCCGCCTTCCTCGTGCGCTGCCGGCTTCGTCCGTCACGGTCGCGGTTCCCTCGCTGACGAGGCGTCGCAGCGCGCGCTCGATGCTGCCCGAACTTGCGCTGTAGAAGTGCGAGATGCCGGCCGCGAACCGCTTCTGTACGTCGTACAACGACAGGGGTCCCGACAGCAGGAGTCCGAGGATCATGTGATGCACACTCCTACAATATCCCTCAGAGGGATATTGGCGACAGGGCCGAGCCGAGGAGGTCGTTACGTGCTCGACCGTGCTGACGCCCGCTCGTATCCTGCTGTCATGGCCGAGACATCCACCGACCTCCAGCTCGATGCCCACGAGGCGGCCGGCACGCAGCCCGATCTGCGCGTGATGCTGGACGCGCAACGCCAGACCTGCCCGGTCGTCCGCGCGCCCGACGGCACGGTGACGCTGCTCTCGCATGCCGAGGTGCGCGCCGCAGCGCTGGATGCGGTGACCTTCTCCAGTGCGGTCTCCGCTCACCGGGCACTGCCCAACAGCCTGGACGGCGAGGAACACCGCGCCTACCGGCGGCTCATCGACGCCTACCTGACCGGGGAGGAGGTTGCGGCACAGGAGCCGCAGTGCCGTGAACACGCCGCCGCGATCGTCGGCGGGTTGCCCCGCGGGGTCACCGTCCGCACCGTGCTAGATATCGGCACGCCGTTCGCGGTGCGGACGCAGAGCACCTGGCTGGGCTGGCCGGCCGAGATCGAGCAGGAACTGGTCGACTGGGTGGCCGACAACCGCGAGGCCACCAGGTCGGGAGACCGTACCCGGATGGCGGAGGTCGCCGAGAGTTTCGACGCCATCATCACCCGGCTGCTGGACGCGCGGCGCGCCGGCGACCTCGACGACGTCACCACGCGCCTGATGCGCGACCGGGTGGACGGACGCCCGCTTGAGCACGCGGAGATCGTGTCGATCCTGCGCAACTGGACCGCGGGTGACCTGGGCTCCCTCGCGGCGTCGGTCGGTGTGATCGTCCACCACCTGGCCACCGACGTCGCGCTGCAGAGCCATCTGCGCCAGCTGGTCGCCGGAGACCGGGTGCGGGAGTTCGAGGATGCCATGGAGGAGATCCTGCGGATCGACGACCCCTTCGTCTCCAACCGCCGCGTGACGACCCGCGATACCGTTGTCCGCGACGAGCAGCTCCCGGCCGGCACCCGTGTCGTCCTCAACTGGACGGCGGCCAACCGGGATCCGGAGGCCTTCGCCGACCCCGATGCCTTCAATCCCGCCGACCATGCCGAGGCCAACCTGGTCTTCGGCATCGGCCCGCACATCTGTCCCGGCCGGGCCCTGACGCTCATGGAGCTTCGCGTGATCATCTGGGAACTGCTCGCCCAGACCACGCGCATCGCGATGTCCCACGAGCGTGGCCCGGTCCGTGAGCTCCCCCCGGTGAGCGGCTGGGCGAAGGTGCCGATCGTTCTCGACCCCGCCTGACCGGTCTCGGGCCCAGGCGCATGAGTCGTCCTGCGCGATACTGATCCCGCCGATCACGGACAGAGAGGCATCATGGCCTATCACCTCAGAAGCGACCTGATCGAGCGTGCCTCCGTCCTGGCGGAGCGGTCCGGGCGCGCGATCCTGGGGATCGTCGGGCCGCCCGGAGCGGGCAAGTCGACGGTCTGCCAGGCACTCGGGCAGGCCCTGGGCGAGCGGGCCGCGCTGGCGGCCATGGACGGATTTCACCTGGACAACGAGGTGCTGGTCGCACTGGGCCGTCGCCAGCGCAAGGGCGCCCCGGACACCTTCGACGTCGCCGGCTATGTCTGCCTGCTACGGCGGCTGCGGTCCCCTGGGACGGATCTCGTGTATGCCCCGCGTTTCGACCGTTCGCTCGAACTGAGCATCGGCAGTGCAGTGCCGGTGCCGCCGGAGATCTCGCTGGTGGTCACCGAGGGCAACTACCTGCTCCACGACGAGGATGGCTGGGATCAGGTACGTCCGCTGCTGGACGAAGTGTGGTTCCTCGACGTGCCCGAGGACGAACTGCGCCGACGGCTGGTCGCGCGGCGGATCGGACATGGGGAGTCCGGGGCCGAGGCCGTGGCCTGGGTGACGGAGGTCGACGAGCCGAACGCGGCCGTCATCGGCAGACGACGAGACGCTGCCGACCTCGTCGTCCGCGATCCGTTCCTGGCCATGCCTGGCTCCTCGCTCATGGCTCCAGTGGACCGGCCAGGATGACGATCCCCTCGACGATCGCCCAGATCACATTGATCGCGATGAGGGCGAAGGGCAGCACCATCAGGACGACGGACAGGGCCTGAGCGGTGTCGTCCATGGTGTGGCCGAGGTAGAGATCGGAGTACCAGAAGACGATGAACAGGGTGTAGAACCCGACCGCGACGAACCCGAGCACCGCGAGGCCGAGCAGGACGATGTGGCCGATTCCACGCTTGCGCTGGCCCAGGTAGAAGTTGTGAACACCGAGGGCGCCGAGGAAGAAGGCGTACAGCGCTGCCTTCTTCCTCGATCGCGGCTCGGCGGGTGGAGGCGTGGGCGGCACTCCCCACTGTCCGGGTGGCGCGGTCACTCGTGGCCTCCTCGCGTGATCGTGGTTTCGATCCTAGGACGCGGGCGATCGGCAGGATAGCCAAGTCGCGCGGCCGATTCAGACCCGAGCGAGCAGCTCCACGTGCGGAATGAGGAACAGGCCGGTGTCTGACCGCGCCCATTCCCGCCATCCCTCGCCCAGTTCGTCCAGCTGCCCTGTCGTCACCCCGGCCTCCCGCGCTCGCTCCGCGAAGCTGGAGGCGACAACGCGGTCCGCCCACGCCCCAGCCCACCCGCCGCGGTCCTCGGCGGTGGTATAGCACCAGTTGCTGCTGGTGATCAGCACCTCACCGAGCCCGGCGGCAGCCGCCCAGGCCGGGAACCAGCGGCCGGCCTCGGGTTCGCCGCCGGCTCGCCGAGCCAGCTTGAGGTAGAGCGCGAGCCAGCGGTCGAGCGCGGCCGAATCCGGGTGCCAGAGGAAGCCGCCGTAGTCGCTGTCCCGGGCCGCGACATAGCCACCCGGACGAACCACCCGGGCCATCTCGCGCAGCGCGGTCACCGGGTCGGACAGGTGCTGCAGCACCTGGTGCGCGTGGGCCACGTCGAAGCTGTCGTCCGGAAACGGCAGCCGGTGGACGTCGGCGGTCCGGCAGTTCACATTGCTCGCACCACGTCGCGCCACCTCCTGGCGGGTCAGTTCGAGCGCGGCCTCGGTCTGCTCGATCGCCACCACCTCGGCCACCAGCCCCGCCAGGTCGCAGGTGATCGTCCCCGCTCCGGAACCGACATCGAGCAACCGATCGCCCGGACGCAGGACGGGCAGCAGGTAGGCGGCCGAGTTCTCCGCGGTCCGGCTGCGGTGGGATCGCAGCACCGCCTCGTGGTGCCCGTGCAGATAGCTGGTCATCCCTTCAGCCTCCCATGGATCGATCGCCTCGAGACGTCAGGGGAACATGGCAGCCAGTCTATGGCTCGCTTTCGTCCCGGCCCCGGCCGGCGACGCGCCCCCGGTGCCGGATCGTCAGAACGCTCGAAGCAGGCTGACCAGCCGATCCTGTTCGGGCTCGCCAAGGACCCGCTCTCTATGCTGAGAACCGTGCCTGTAGAGCGTGGACGTGCCCTGGCGTGGCGCCTGCGCCGGCACGCGCTGGATCCGGTGGACGGCGCCGGTGTGGCCGAGGTCGTCCACCGGGTGGTGGCCTTGCGCGGCTGGCCTGCGGATCTGGCCGAACTGGCCGTCGGCGTCCGCCAGGCCCGGCCGGAGCCGGGTGGTCTCAGCCGTGCGCTCGACAACGGCGACCTGATCCGCAGCTATGCGTTCCGCGGCGGCTCGTACCTGTTCACCCACGACGATGCGGCCGCAGTGCTGGCGGCGCGTACTGCCTCCCGGATCTGGGAGAACGCGCGTTGGCAGCGACAGGGGCACTTCGTCCTCGACGACTGGGCCCCCTTCCGGGAGGCGATGCGCGAGATACTGGCGAGCGGACCGAGGACTCGCGACGAGATCGGCGCGCAGCTGGCCGGGATTGCCGCGCTGCGGCATCTCGCGGAGGGTGCGACCGGAACCGGCTCGGATGTCCTCTACAAGCCGTTGCACTGGTGGGGGGACATCTGCTTCGGGCCGCAGCGTGACCAGAAGGCGACATTCCGCTGGCTGGGCGACGATCCCCGGTGGCCGGGTCTGCCGGATCCCGACGAGGGCGGACGGCGGGCGGTCGTGCGGTATCTCGGTGCCTACGGCCCGGCCACGAACACCAACCTCGAGTACTGGTTCGTCGAAGGGCTCGGCGTCCCTCGGCACCGGCTGCAGGGATGGGTGTCCGAACTCGCCGGCGACCTGGTGACGCAGATGAGCATCGACGGCCAGGACGCCTTCGCGCTCACCTCCGCTCTCGATGGCCTCCGTTCCTGCGAGCCGTCCGATTCCGTCCGGCTGCTTCCCGGATACGACCCCTGGCTGCTCGGGCCGGGCACCGCGGATCCCTCCCTCCTCGCCCCGGCCCGGCGAGCGCTCGCCTCCCGTGGCAGCAATCTCGTGATCCGGCGAGGCGTCGTCTCCGGCACCTGGCAGGTCAGAACGGCGACGCTGACCGTCTCGTGGTTCCCCGAGGCGGGTCCGGCTCCCCAGGCCGCGCTCGAAGCCGAGACCCGGCGGCTGTCGCACATCCAGGGTCGCGAGTTGCGATTGACCTGCCGAATCACCTAGCTGCTGATGCTCGAATCGGTGCGCGACTCGATGTCTCGACAAGGACAGTGCGCAATCACCTGGCGCCGAAGCGCGTCGCGCGGGAGTGGCTGTCCACCTGAGGTCATGAACCCAAGGCCGTGCCGGTCAAGCCGGTACCTGGCCAGACCGGCGATCGGCGAGATCGAGGAGCTTGAGAACGGTGTTCCAGTTGCGAGAGGTGCCGACGCCCGATGGGTCGGTCCTGCGACCCGCCTTCTCCAGCGCCACCGGCAGTCTTGCCCGGCCCATGCCGTTCGGCAGGTGCAGGTAGAGATCCCGTCCGATCAGCGTGCACTCCTCCGGGAGGAACGCGTGGAGGTCGAGGGAATCGAGGATAGTGGCGGGCGGCTCCTCCGCCATGAAGACGACGTGCAGCTGCTTGCCCTCGGCGCCGGGGTACGGGTTCGCGTCGACAACGGCCGCCAGTTCGTCCCTGGTCCGCAACACCACCGGAACGCTGTACCCCGCGGCGGAAGAGATCACCTCGCTCAGCATCGCCGCGAGAGCGCCCGGTTCGGGAGAGGGCGGGGTCACAACCGCGTTCCCCGACTGGATGTATGTGACGACATCCGTGCAGCCCGCCGCCCCCAGCACCGACCGCAGCGTTGACATGTCCAGGCGGTGACCGCCGACGTTGACGCCGCCCAGCAGCACGATCGACCGCGCCATGGACTGCTGTCTCACTTCCCTATTCCGCGCAGCGGCACCAGCCCGCGGTTCTTGCGGATGTCCCGGTAGTTCCACTGCACCTCCCGCGCCTCGGCGAGCCAGCGCTTCAGCGCCTCGACATCGACCTCCTCCACAGCCGTGTACCGCGCCTCGGCGGCCCGGAAGCTGCCCTCGGCCTTCAGCCCCGGCTCCCGGAACGACTGTCCGCTCCAGAACAGCAGGCGGACGGAAGCCTTGAGCCGGTCGTACCCCACCACCGGGTTACCGTCGAAGAACCAGACCGGGTGCCCGTGCCACAGCTTCCGGTCAGCGTCCGGCAGTTCACCTTCGACCGTTGCGAGAAGAAGATCGCAGATCGGTCGCGCTTCGGCATCGAGGTGTTCCTGGTAGTCACGGATGTCATCGGGAACCGCCCTCATCCTCCCAAGCTACCAACGCCCTCGCTCGCGGGGGAAGATGCGAGGAGGCGATCGGGCGGAGGGGCCGGAGATAGGTTGAGGGTATGGCAGTGAGGGTGTCGGGTGGCGACGTGATCGCGTTCCGCCTCCATGCCCACCACCTCACCGAACGCGGGGACGAGCGGCGACTGGCGGATGCCGCGGGGAGTTGCGGCATCCAGAACAGTCCGCCGGGGTCCGGGCTGCTGGCGTTGCACGCTCGCGTGCGGAACGTCACCCAGGCCCGCTTGGACGACGCGCTCGGCAAGGACAAGACCCTGTTGCAGAGCTGGTCGATGCGCGGCGCGCCGTTCTACTTCCCGACCGCTGACGCCCCCATCTTCACCGCTGGCGTGCTCCCGCCGACCGAGGAGGGAATGCGGCAGCTGCTCCTCGGTGTGAGGCCGGCTTTGGACCAGCTCGGCCTCAGCCTCACCGAGACGGTTGAGCTGACCAGTGCCGAGATTCGCCACGTCCTGAGCGGGCGACGGCTCGCCATCGACGAACTCGGGAAGGAACTCGCCGAGCGGATCGCCGGCAATCTCTCCAAGAAGCAGTGCGAGGTCTGGGAACAGGAAGGGCCGTACGCCGCCGGCCAGCCGTTCGGGGAGGCCGTCGCCCACTTCTGCCTCCGTATCCTCACCTTGCAGGGCGTGGCCTGCTTCGCGCCGCGCGACGACAACAAGGCCCCCTTCGTCCTGGTCGATGAATGGCTGGGTCGTCCGATCCCGGACACCGACCCCAGGGCCGCCCGCGCCGAGTTGCTGCGCCGCTACCTGCGCTGTTACGGACCCTCCACCCGTGCGGACTTCGCCGCATGGCTCGGCGTCCGCGCCGGGGACGCAGACCCCTGGTGGAGCCTGATCGAAGACGAGATGACGCAGGTCCACTTCGGCCGCACGACCTGGATTCTCACCGACGATCTGGATGCGCTGCGATCGCCGCCGATGCCAAAAGGCGTGCGCCTGCTCCCGCCACGCGATCCCTACACCCAACTGCGCGACCGGGAGACGATCGCCGACAAGTCGCACCACAAGGAGTTGTGGAAACCCGTGGGCGATCCCGGGGCCGTGCTCGCGGAGGGCAAGATCATCGGCTTTTGGCGTCCACGCAAGAGCGGACGGAACCTGACCATCACGATCAAGACGTTCGATCCCCTGAAGGATCGGGACAGGAACCGGGCACGGGCCGAGGCCGAGCAGATCGCGTCCCTACGAGGTGCGACCTCCGTGAACGTCGAACTGGACGACTAGCGAGGTCCGCCCGTGTCGGGATCGTGGCCGCCCATGAAGGATTGGGGGAGCCTCTAGCATCCGACCACGGGTGTCGAATCCGAGGCGAAGCTGCCTGGCCGGGTTCTCGTCGTCGAGGTCTTCGATCCAGGTCGCCCATGTTGCGGCCTGGATCGCGTCTTCGGCAGCGATCCCGTGTTTGAGCGCTGCGGGGTGAACTCTCAAGTCGAGGCCAGGGCCTCGCGGATCACCTCGGAGCGAGACTTACCCTCTCGCTTCGCACGCGCATCAAGGACACTGATCTCGTTCGCCGTGAGACGCAAGGCGATGACCTGTGAAGGCTCAGCACCACGACCAGGCCGTCCGCGGCCTCGCTTCTTCAACGCCGCAACGTCGTATCCAGCCTCAGCTTCGGTCGCCCAGGCTTCGATTTGCTCCTCTGTGATCGGAGTCCCGTTGATGGTCTCGTGCTCGCGCATGCTATTAATGTTATACGGAAATGATCGAACAGGACACTGGCCTCGGACCTTCCAGGCTGCGCCTAGATAAGGTCTACGGCTGGGTCTGCCGCGCCGCAGGCAGGATGACCGTCAGTACCGACACCCGCGAAAATCCTCGCCACCAACACCATCGATCCCGACCGCGGCTACTGGCGAGACCAGCTCACCGCACCCGGCCGATGGCCCCAGAAATGACAGATGTCTCGCGACATAGGAGACATATGTCGCGAGACATCACAGGGTGGAGCATAGGGGATTCGAACCCCTGACCTACGGCTTGCAAAGCCGCCGCTCTACCAACTGAGCTAATGCCCCCTGCCGGAACATTATGGCGGATCGGCTGCGGAACCTCCGCATCGCGGCTTCCGCCCACTTCAGATCCGGCGGGAGTTGGCGATACCCGGAGCGACCGGGCAACGGGAGATGCCGCCAAGGGCCGACAAGACCGCGCTCGGAGCGACCAACTACCCTTGATGTCATGTGGTCCAAGCGCGAGGAGATCGACTACGCGCTGCAACGCCGTCACACCCTGCAGGCGTTGCGGCGTCCGCAGCGCACCCTCAGTCGCGCAGATGTCTGCGATGCCGACCCGATGCTGATCCGCTCGGCGATGCATCACGGCGAGGATTCCTCGGTGCCCTGCCCGATCTGCGCGGGACGCCGCATGGTCAACCTGCACTACGTCTTCGGCGAGCAGCTCGGCCAGTACTCCGGGAGGATCAAATCCACCGCGGAACTGGAGGAGATGCAGTCGGAGTACGGCGAGTTCATGGTGCGGGTGGTGGAGGTCTGCCTCGACTGCAGCTGGAACCACATGATCGCTTCCTACCTGCTGGGGGACGGGACCCGCCGTCCGCCGCCCCGGCGTCAACGAACCGTCGAGGACATCTATGGCTAAGCCCGCCCGCGCAGTGACGACCAAGCCCAAGAAGCGCAAGCGCAACCCCTGGCTGCGAGCGCTGGGCTGGTTCTTCGGCATCCTCTTCGGGCTCGGTGTGCTGGGCTTCGCCGGAGTCGTCGTGGCCTACAGCCAGATCGAGCTGCCTGACGCGAACGCCGATTTCCGCACCAACACCACCTTCGTCTACTACGCCGACGGCAAGAGCGAGTTGGGCTCGTTCAAGGTGCAGAACCGGGTCACCATCGACTTCGAGGACATGAACCCGCTGGTGGTGGATGCGATGGTGGCCGCCGAGAACCGCACTTTCTGGACGGATCCGGGCTTCGACATCGCCGCGCTGGCGCGGGCCGCGCGTTCGCTGATCAGCGATGAACAGACCGTGGGCGGTTCCACGATCACCCAGCAGTACATCAAGGTCATGTACCTGACGCAGGAGAAGACCTTCACCCGCAAGGCCAAGGAGATCCTGCTGGCCGTCAAGATCGGACGGGAGCGCACCAAGGAGCAGATCCTTCAGGACTACCTCAACACCGTCTACTTCGGTCGCGGCGCCTATGGCATCGAGGCGGCCAGCCAGGCCTACTTCGGCGTCCCGCAATCCAAGCTGGATCTGCCCCAGGCGGTCGCGCTCACGGCGATCGTCAACTCGCCGGCCAATCTCGATCCCGCCAATGGCGAGAAGCAGGCCGCCGATCTGCTCGAGCGGTATCAGTACTCGCTCAAGGGCCTGGTCGAGATGGGGAAGATCACCGACGCCGAACGGCTGGAGATCTACACCGAACTGCCCGAGTTCCCGAAGGTCAAGAAGGACTCGGCGATGGGCGGGCCGAAGGGCTTCCTGCTCGAAATGGTGCGCAAGGAGTTGCTGGCCAATGACTTCTCCGAAGACCAGGTCAACGGTGGCGGTCTGAGGATCGTCACCACCTTTGACCGCAAGGCGCAGGCTGCGGCGGTGAAGACCGCCGACACCTACGCCCGCGAGGTGGGCGGATCGAAGAAGAAGGCCGAGGACATCCATGTCGGCCTGGCATCGATCGACAATGCGACCGGCGGAGTGCTGGCCCTCTACGGCGGTAGAGACTACACGGAGAACTACATCAACTGGGCGACCCGTCCGCGTCCGGTCGGCTCCACCTTCAAGCCCTACGCGCTGGCTGCGGCGCTCCGGGACGGCTGGACGCTGGAGGACAAGGTCAACGGCAGCACCGTCACGCCGCCCGACGGGGGTAAGCCGATTCCGGGCCGCGCCGGACGGATTTCGCTGCTGTCGGCCACCACCCGCTCGAGCAATCCCGGCTTCGTCGATCTGGTGATGCAGTTGGAGGACGGGCACGACAAGGTGGTCGAGGCGGCCGAGGATGCCGGTGTCCCGCACAACAAGAGCTGGGACGAGACCGGCTACCGGATTCCGCTGGGCACCGGCGAGATCAGCCCGCTGGATCAGGCATCGGGCTACTCCACCTTTGCCAACCAGGGCATGCACTTCCGGCCACATGTGGTCGCGGAGGTGACCGACTCCCGCGAGCAGACGTTGTACACCGCCTCGGTCTCACCGGAGAACGGGATCGAATCCGACGTCGCGACCGACGTCACCTACGCGCTGACCAAAGTGGCCCAGGACGGCACCGGCTCCCGGGCCTCGCAGTTGGGCTATCCGGTGGCCGGCAAGACCGGTTCCTACTACATCTCGGACCTGAAGGCGACCCGCGCGATCTGGTTCGTCGGGTTCACCCGCCAGATCACCACCTCGGTGAT
Source organism: Propionicimonas sp. (assembly GCA_049841235.1). GTDB lineage: Bacteria > Actinomycetota > Actinomycetes > Propionibacteriales > Propionibacteriaceae > Propionicimonas. Next base: position 115,554 of record JASGEM010000030.1, read on the forward strand.
GATCGTCAAGGGCGACCAGGGGACCGGCAACCTGGGCCAGTACTTCTACGGCTCCAGATACCCGGCCATGGCCTGGCTCGACTTCATGGAGGTGGCGATGGACGGCAAGGAGAAGATCGCCTTCGCCCCGCCGACCAGACGTGTCTCGACGCAGACCCCGTCCCCCTCGCCGAAGGAATCCGAGGAGCCGTCGCCCAGCGAGGAGCCGAGCGAGCTGCCCACCGAGGAACCCACGGAGGAACCGACCACGGAACCGAGCCCGACTCCGACGCCGACCCCCACGCCCACCCCGACGCCGACGCCACCGCCAACCACGGCCCCGCCCACCACGGCAGCGCCGCCGCCCGCCGAGGATACGGAGCCGTAGCGGCTTCCTCTGCAGGCGGCGGACAGGCGAGAGGACGTGCTGAGTGGCTGGCAAGACGGACGACGACGCGCGCGCTGGTCGGTGCGCGTGAGGAGGGCGGACCCGATCGAGGCGAATCCCGCCTGCCGCCAGGGTGAGCCGGTCGAGGGTCTCGACGGGCGAAGCAAGGAACGGCCGGGCAATGGTTCGCCGCAACGCCGTCTCGCCACCCAGCGGCGATATCTCCTAGGATCGCCGACGTGACGAACCCAGGGCCCTCCGTCGCGCACGTGCTGGGCGGCGATGTCGGACGCCATGCCCGTTCAGGTGGCCCGTGGCGCGCGGCCGGCCCGTGGGCGATGCTGGCGCTGACCATCTCCTGGCTCGTGCTGATGCTGCGGCAGACTGCCTGCCTGCGTGGCGGCGACGCCTACCAGAACATGTGCTACACCGACATCACCGCGCTGTTCTACTGGCGCGGGGTGCGGGACGGACTGATTCCCTACCTCGAGGCCGACCTGGAGTACCCCGTCCTGACCGGGATGCTGATCGAGTTCAGCCGCCGGATCGTCAACCTGCTGGGCGGCCAGACCTATCCCGGGCTGGAGGGCGAGGCGCTCTCCCACTCGGCGGGCCTGTTCTTCGGGGTCAGCGCCGTGCTGATGTTCGCCGGCTTCGTCCTGCTGGTATGGACGCACCTGAAGATGTCACGCCCCTGGGACGCTCTCATGATCGCCGCCTCGCCGGCCGTGATGACCACCGCCCTGATCAACTGGGACGCGCTGGTGGTGGCGCTGACCTCGCTGGCCCTGCTGGCCTGGTCGCGCAAGCGTCCGGGATGGACGGGGATCTGGCTCGGGCTGGGGGTGGCGGCCAAGCTCTATCCGCTGCTGGTGCTGGTGCCGCTCGCGGTGCTCTGCCTGCGCTCCCGACGCTGGCGTCCCTTCTTCGTCACCGCAGGGGCCACCGCCGCCTCGTGGCTTGCGGTGAACCTGCCGGTCTACCTGCTCGCGCCGCAGGGCTGGCTGAACTTCTGGGGCTTCAACGTCGACCGCGGCGCCGACCTGGGGTCGATCTGGTACGTACTGCAACTGGCCGGGCTGCCGGTCGAGGGGATCTCGCTGTGGATCGCCGGGCTGATGGTGGTGGGCACGCTGGCGATCGGTGCGCTGCTGCTCTTCGCCCCGCGGCGTCCCCGGCTGGCCCAGGGCGTCTTCCTGATCGTCACCCTGTTCCTGCTGGTGAACAAGGTCTACTCCCCGCAGTACGTGCTGTGGCTGCTGCCGCTGCTGGTCCTCGCCCGGCCCCGCTGGCTGGACTGGACGATCTTCTCCGTGGCGGAGTTGGCCTACTTCATGGCGATCTGGGCGCACCTCGGGGAGATGACCGCCACCGGTTTCGGCGGCGAGGATCGCATCTACATGGCCGCGGTGCTGCTGCGCCTCGGCGTCCAGCTGTGGCTGTGCGTCCAAGTGATCCGGGACGCCTGGAACCCCGCGCGGGATATCGTCCGGTCGGGTGGCCTGGACGACCCGGACGGCGGTCTGCTGGACGGCCGTCCGGATGCGCCCTGGCTGGTCAGCCTCAGAAGCCGACTGCCTTCAAGGTCTCCCTGATCGCGGCCGCGGACTTGTTCAGCAGCCCGATCTCGTGGGCGTCCATCGGGAACTCGTAGACCTCGGAGACGCCCTCGCGGGTGATCAGGCTCGGCACGGACATGGCCACCCCGGAGATGCCGCGGTAGTCGTCCAGCACCGACGAGACGGGCAGGATCAGCCGGTGATTGCCCAGCAGCGCCTCCACCAGGCTGGCGCCGGCCAGGCCGATCGCGTAGTTGGTGGCACCCTTGCCCTCGATGATCTCGTAGGCCGCGTGCACGGTGTCGTAGGTGATCTTGGCCAGCAGTTCCTCGGTGAACAGGCGATCGCCGTTCTCGTCCTTCCACTCCCGGATCGGGATCTGCGCGATCGTGGCGCTCGACCAGATCGGGAACTCGGTGTCCCCGTGCTCGCCGACCATGATCGCGTGGACGTTGCGCTGCGCGACGTGGGCGTGTTGCCCGATCGCCCAGCGCAGCCGGGAGGTGTCGAGAATGGTGCCGGTGGAGATCACCCGTGACTTGGGCAGTCCGCTGACCTTCTGCGCGACGACGGTCAGGACGTCGCAGGGATTGGTGACCAGCACCAGGATGGCGTCCGGGGCGACGTCGAGCAGCTTGGGCACCATGTCGGTGAGGATCCGGGCGTTCACGCCGGCCAGGTCGAGCCGGGTCTGGCCCGGCTTCTGGCGGGCGCCGGCGGTGATGATGATGACGTTGGAGTCGCGGGCCACCTCGATGTCGGCACCGCCCTCCATCACGGAGGTCGGGGTGAACTGGGTGCCGTGGGCGAGATCCTTCACCTCGGCATCGACCTTCTTGGCGTCGATGTCGTACAGCGCGATCCGGCGGGCGGAACCACGGATCAAGGAGGCATAGGCGATCGAGGAGCCGACGGAGCCGGCCCCGACGACGGTCAGTTTGGAGGTCTTGGCGCCGGGGGTTTCGGCTGCGGTTGTGCTCATGGGCTGAGCCTAGTGGGGGGCTGCGGTCCGCGTCACCAGATCGAATGGCCCGGTGCCGTCTGGGGAGCCGGAGGCCGGCCTGCGGCTCTTCGAACGGTCTCGGGGCGGGCCCGGCTCAGGCGTCCTCCTCGGGGAAGACGACCAGGTGGCGGACCACCTGAGCGAGCCGGGCGGCGACCTCGTCGTCATCGGGCTCGTCGCCGCCGAGCAGGGCCTGGGTGGCCAGTTCCTCGCAGTAGGACTCCAGCAGCATCACCAGTTGCTGAGGCGGCAGCGACAGGACGGCGCGCTGGCGTTCGATCACGTCGGCGATCGCCTCGGTCAGCAGGGAATCCAGACTCTCCTCGACCCCGCGCAGCGGTTCCCGGACAGCCGGATTGCGCAGCGCGTACAACCGCATCTCCTCGCGCGCCAGCAGCCACTGGCGGTCGATCGGGTGGCTGGCCAGGAAGACCACCATCGCCTGCCGGACGACGTCGTCCACCGAGGCCGGCTCGATCCGTTCACCCGGGACGGACGCCGTGGCCTGCCGGGCCGCCTGCAGGATCTCCTCCCCCTTGCGTTCCATCGTGGCGATCAGCAACTCGTCCTTCGAGGCGAAGTTCGAATAGAAGGCGCCACGGGTGAATCCGGCCCGCTCGCAGATCTCCTCCACACTCGCGCCCAGGACGCCCTTCTCGGCGAACAGCGCGACCGCCGCGTCCAGCAACCGGTCCTGGGTCTGGGCGCGCTTCGGGCTGACGTTCACCCCTGACCTCCTCCATTCGTGCTTTGACTAGCTGGGACGCGGGGACGGTTCCTTCGTCCCCGGCTCACCATCGCGCATCCAGTGGGACGGGACGAGGGACCGTCCCTGTCCCTGGCCGTTCTCGCTCGCATGTCAGGATACACAAACGTATCGGATACAGTTCTGTATCGAACTTTTCCTCTGACCTTTCCGATGGACGGAGAACCGTGTCGGCTTTTCTCTATCGCCTCGGCCGCGCCAGCTACCGGCTCCGGCGCCGCGTCGTGGTCGCCTGGCTGGTGCTGCTGGGCCTGCTGGGCCTGCTCGGGCTCGCCTTCGGTGGCGCCTACGACGACGCGTTCACCATTCCCGGTTCCAGCTCCCAGCGCTCGCTGGAGACGCTCAACGTCACCTTCCCGCAGGCGGCGGACGCCTCGGCGACGATCGTGATCGGGGCGCCGCCCGGCACCAGGGTTGACACGACCGCCAACCAGGCGGCGATCGAGGCCTACCTGCAGCACCTGGAGGACGAACTCCCCTTCGTCAAGGGCACCCAGACTCCGTTCAGCGAGTACATCGGTGGCCTGATCAGCGCCGACGGCAGCCACGCGCTGGCCCGCGTCCAGGTCGAGGGAACGGTCTCCACCTTCACCGACGAGCAGCGGAAGGAGTTGGTCGAGGCCGCCCAGCAGTTGCTCACCACCCTGCCCGGATCGACGGTGGCCGTCGGGGGTGACGTCTTCTCCATCCACCTGCCCGAGATCAGCCTGGTCGAGGCCCTGGGTGTCGTGGTGGCGCTGATCGTGCTGGTGGTGGTGCTGGGCGGCATCATCCCGGCGCTGCTGCCGATCGGGACGGCGCTGACCGGGGTCGGGCTCGGCGTCACGATCGTGATGATCTCGACCGGCGTGATCTCGATCAGCTCGACCACCCTGATGCTGGTGGTGATGCTCTGCCTGGCGGTCGGCATCGACTATGCGCTGTTCATCCTCTCCCGGCACCGCGACCAGCTGGGCACCGGAATGGACGTCGAGGAATCCGCCGCCCGTGCCGTCGCCACCGCCGGCTCGGCGGTGGTGTTCGCCGGGGCGACCGTGATCATCGCGCTGGTCGGCCTGAGCATCGCGGGGCTGCCGTTCCTGGGCATCATGGGCGTCTTCACGGCCGTCGGCGTCGGTCTGGAAGTGATGCTGGCGCTCACCCTGCTGCCTGCCCTGATGGGCTTCGTCGGTGAGCGGATGCGCCCCAGGGCACCGCGTCCCGGTCGTGCCCCGCGTGAACCCGGACGCGCCTCCCGCTGGTGGGTGGGTGTGATCACCCGCCGTCCGCTGGTGACCGTTCTGATCGTGGTGATCGGGATGGGCGCACTGGCTTTCCCGGCCAAGGATCTGCAACTCGCCCTGCCCAACTCCGGACGGGCGACCCCGGGTGCCGCCGACCGGATCGCCTTCGATCTGGTCAGCCAGGAATTCGGGATCGGCTTCAACGGCCCGCTGGTGATCACCGGCTCGATCGTCGAACTCGACGACCCGATCAGCGCGCTGGACGGGCTCCGCGACGAGATCGAGGCGATGCCCGGGGTCGAGATGGTCGCCGCCGCCGTGCCGAACGAGAACGCGGACGCCGCGATGGTCCAGGTGATTCCCACCACCGGACCGGACGATCCGGCCACCGGCGAGCTGGTCGACCAGCTGCGCGCCCAGCACCAGCGCTGGATGGACGAGTTCGGCATCGACACCGCGGTCACCGGCCTCACCGCCATCCAGCTCGACGTCAGTCACAAACTGGGCGACGCGCTGCTGCCGTTCGGCATCTTCGTGGTCGGCCTGTCGCTGGTACTGCTGGCGATGGCCTTCCGCTCGATCTGGGTGCCGATCAAGGCCGCGCTCGGCTACCTGCTCAGCGTGGGCGCTTCCTTCGGCCTGATCACCCTGGTGTTCAACCAGGGCATCGGCGGCTGGTTGATCAACCTGCCTGAGCCCGGGCCGGTGATCAGCTTCCTGCCGATCATCCTGATGGGCATCCTGTTCGGCCTGGCGATGGACTACGAGGTCTTCCTCACCTCCCGGATGCGGGAGGACTACGTCCACGGCAACAAGGCATGGATCGAGGACGGCTTCGTCCATTCGGCCAAGGTGGTGATCGCCGCGGCGCTGATCATGTTCTCGGTCTTCATCTTCTTCGTGCCGACCGGCATCGGCGTGATCAAGCCGATCGCCTTCGGGCTGGCACTGGGCGTGGCCCTCGATGCCTTCCTGGTGCGGATGACGCTCGGCCCGGCGGTGATGAAGCTGATGGGACAGTCGGCCTGGTGGCTGCCGTCCTGGCTGCAACGCCGGCTGCCGGTGCTGGACGTCGAGGGCGAGTCCCTCGCCCACCAGACCCGGCTGGCCGACTGGCCCGTCCCGGGTGACACCGCCGCGATCCACGCCGAGGGACTGCAGGCCGGCGACGGCGAGCACACCCTGTTCGACGGGGTCTCGACGCGGCTGGAACGGGGCGAGATCCTGGTGGTCTCCGGCGAACACCTCGGCCGGCTCGCCCTGATGTACGGCCTGTCGGGCCGGGCGAAGTTCACCGGCGGTGACGCCAAGGTGCTGGGACGGGTGCTGCCCGAGGAAGCCTCGCTGGTGCGCACCCAGGCCCCCGTCCTGCAGGCGACCACGGCCGACTTCACCGGTGAACTGACGCTCGCCCAGGGTGGGATCGTCTTCGTCCCGGCCGCCGACGAGCTGCCGGACGAGCTGCAGGCGGAGTTGATCGCCGCGCTGGCCGCCCCACCCGACCCCGATCGTCCCACAACCTGGGTGCTGGGCGTGATGCCCGGCACCGAGCCCGAATCCCTGGTGCCCGACGGCTATCCCTCGCGTCGCTCGTCGAGTTCCTCAACCGGCTCGGAGATGCGGGCGAGCTCGTCCCCCTCTCTCCCCAATCGGAACTACCGCACGCTGCACCTCCCCTCCCACCTCGCCGTCGCAGGAGTGGCCCGATGATCGTGGAACGCAACAACGCCCGTCCGGCCCGGTGGCTCACCTGGCTGGGGCTCATCCTGGTGCCGGTGCTGGTGGCCGGCGGGCTGTTCGCAGCGACCTGGAACGGCAACCCGCGCCAGGTCGAGGCCGCGATCGTGAACCTGGACGAGCCGGTCACCATCGACGATCAGTACATACCGCTCGGCCGCCAGCTGTCGGCCGCGCTGGTGGATTCCGACCGGGTGGAGAACCTGACCTGGCTGCCGGCCTCGGAGGCCGATGCCCGCGCCGGTCTGGCCACCGGACGCTATGCGGCGATGGTCGTCATCCCCGCCGACTTCTCGGCAGCTGCCACCTCCTACGGCGGCGAGGCCGGCGATGCCCGGCGAGCGACGATCACGGTGGAGACCTCACCGGTGGCGGGAATAGCCGACGCCACCCTGGGCAAGGTGGTGGCCCACACCGCCGCGACCATCCTCAACGAGACGCTGACCAGCACCTACCTCGACCAGATCTATCTCGGCTTCAATGAGATGGGCGACCAGTTCGTCACCATGGCGGACGGTGCCGGCGAGCTCGCCGACGGGGCCGAGCAGCTGGCCGACGGCATCGCCGAGGCGGCGGACGGCGCCGTCCAGCTCTCCGACGGGACGTCGGCCCTGGCGGGCGGGCTGGGAACCATGGCGAGTCAGACCGCGTCCCTGCCCCGGGACGTACGCAAACTGGCGGACGGCGCCAGCGGGCTGGCCGATGGGGTGGAGCAGTACGTCGGTGGCGTCGATGACCTGGTCGACCAGACGCTGGCCTCGCTGGAGCAGCAGGGGCAACTGGTCGAGGGGGTCGGACAGCTCGCGGACGGAGCGAGCGGACTCGCTGGAGGCCTGCAGCAGTATCGGACCGCGATGGGCGGGCTGGCTGACAACCAGGAGTTGATGCAGGCTGCTTCGCAGGCTGCTGCCCAGCAGGCGCAGGGTTCCTCCGTGCAGCAGGCACTCGAAGGGGCGGCGGCTCAGGCCGCGGACGCGGCCACGCCGGCGGCGCAGCAGGCGGCGGCGCAGA
>JASGEM010000031.1:0-5770 GCA_049841235.1 Propionicimonas sp.
GTCACGGGTGGACATCAGGATCTTGGACTCGCCGGCGTCGACCATCTTGGTGACGAATTCTGAAGGCGCGAGGTAGGACATCTGCTCCGTGCTCCGTTTGCTGCTGAAAAGGCCGCGTCGGAACGCAAAAGCCAGGGAAGCAACAAGGGGGCGGAGCCTCGACGACACCGCGGCTCTCCGTCGGCGGGAGAGCTGTCCCATTGCTGTCTGCCGGACACCGGCTTGGCAATTCTCGGACGGCGGTCGTCGTTGACCGGAACTTACTAAGCAATCGCCGTGCCAGCGCCTGACGGCTCCGGCTACGCGCATTTCGCCGAGAAATTCCTCAGATAACGCCCCTCCGGTTCAGCCGCCGGCTGCACCGATGCCCAGAGTCTGCGCAACAAACCTGCGCATAGCTCGCATTTGAGGCAACCTCCTGATCCGCCAAGGAGCCCCTCAAGCGCCTCTCGATGGGGCGACACGGATTTGGCCCTTCCCTGGGTAATAGGTCCTCATCCTGAGCAGGTCGCCCTTATACAAGGAGCCCCGCGAAGCCGAGCGTCTCGAAGGATGCGGCCACGCATAAACCCGCGGCCCATGGTTCGAGACGGCGCTTCGCGCCTCCTTACCATGAGGTCTTGCCTGTCGCGCACATCTGGAAACGCGTAGTTTGAATCGGCATCCCCGCATGAGCGCAGCGACATGCGGGAGCGCCACACCTGGTGTCGCTTCGCGCGTCCAGGCTACGCTTGCTGTCACCAACACAGGCATGGCACACGAACGCGTCTTCGGCGTCGTCGCCTGTCCCCGCGTCGGTGGGCAAAAGGTCATCGTACAAACGCTAGACCAGGATCTTAGCTTCGGGGAATGAGAAAGATGGCCAGCGTGATCTCTCGGGCGCGATCCGATCGAGCAATTGACCCCTCTCTCTTCTGAGAACAAATCAAGAACCATTTGTTGACCTACCGTGTCTGGACTCGTAAGGTCCTATTTGGGGTTTACCCCATGATTCCTTTCATGGTGCCAAACGGTGCAGTTTACGGCCGGTCAGTTGCGAGAGACGGTTGGCGTTTCGGTGGAGATGTATCGCCACTGGAAGCGCGTCTTACCGCCTTTTTTGGATCGCCAAAGTTATGTCCCGACCTTCACCATCGGTGACCTCGTGGCCGCGCGTGTACTGCGCTGCCTTACCGAGACCTTCGGCGTTCGAGCCGGGCACCTTGGCCGCTTGTCGGTAGACATCGTCCGCCTGTGCAATGAGACACCTTGGGCGGAGCTCGCGAATTGTGATCTTCTCATCGATCCCGAAGGTGCGACATGTCATTTGGCAAGGCATGGCGGACCTAGTGTCCGTGCCAAACCAATCATCCTTTGCCCAATGGCGCATCTCATGACGGAGCTTGGAGGTGCCTTGCAAAAACGCCTGCCGGTTTCTCATCAACGCGAGCTTCAACATCTTCCGATCGAATACCGGGAAGCCACATGTGGCGCGAGGCGTTCGTCGTGACAGCCGTCCAAACCATTTCTGATCCTTGGAAAAAGCGGCTGGGCCTTTTCGCCCGTCAATCGCCCGAATTCTACGAAAATGCCGGTTCGGTTGTCGATACACCGCACGCCGTGGCAATCCGTTCGGCACTCGACGAATTGGGCCTCTCGGCCGTCCTCTGCGTCCAAGGCGTGCCGACGATTGTGATGCTACAAGTTGATGAGTACGACGCGAGCCGCGTAGTAGACATTCACGGTGCACTGTGGAACCAGGGGCTAGCCAGCCTACTGCTGGTGATCACGCAAGACACGCTCCGCGCCTTTTCACTTGCACGTTTGCCGCAACGCGAGTGGGGGGAGGACTTTGATAAGCGCTGCCTTGTCGCTGCTCTCGACGCAACGGCAGACGCGTTAGAGGTCAGCAATCTCATCTATGGCGCAGAGTCTGGCCGCTTATGGAGAGAGCACGCCGATCTCTTCGATCCTAAAGAGCGGATCGATGAAGTACTTCTGGACAACCTCAATGAATCTCATCTTGAGCTTTGCAGGACAAATCTCTCGACAGACGCCGCGCAAGCACTTCTTATACAGGCGATGTTTATCGCCTACCTCGAAGACCGTGAGATCATCACGTCGGACTATTTCTTGGAAGCGACGCGAAGGAAGGCGACCAACTTTTCCGCTCTGCTCGAATCCCGCGACGTAAAGCTTATCAAAGCGCTGTTTACGAAGCTTCGCAACGATTTCAACGGCGACCTGTTTGTCGCCCCCTGCTCATTTGAGTCCATCGCTAAGGCGCCGACGGTCACCGAGGCGCATTTGGACGTGCTTGCGCGGTTTCGCAGCGGGCGCGAAGAAATGGCGAGGGGTGGTCAGTTCCGCTTTTGGGGATACGATTTTCGCTATATCCCGATCGAGTTAGTAAGCGCTGTCTATGATCGCTTCTTAGGCGAGCGGGAGGAGGAGCGTAAAGCGCAAGGCGCGTACTACACGCCAATGTTCTTGGCCGACACCGTCGTTTCGCAATTGTGGGACGTGTTGCCAGCGGCGACGCGGGAAAAGGGCCACTTCCTTGACCCTGCTTGCGGCTCTGGCGTATTCCTCGTCCGCTCGTTCCAGCGCCTTTGCGAAAACTGGCGGACAACGCGGCAGGCACGGACAATTCGCTGGGACAGTCTGCTCGCTATCCTCAAGCGCGTTCACGGCTGGGATTTGAACGGCAGCGCGGTGCGCGTTGCAGTGTTCTCGCTTTATGTTGCTTTGCTGGAGGAAGTTTCGCCTCCAGATATTCGGGTAATGATCAAGCGCGGTAAGCTCCTTCCTGAACTTTGGGGTAGGACGCTCGTTCGACGTGATTTCTTCGTCGAGCCAAACAAGGAACTCGCCACCTTCGAGGTTTTAATCGGGAATCCTCCATGGACAAGTCGGCGCGGCCCTGAACGTGCATCGCTTCGCTGGTCAGCGGAAAACAATGCGCCAATGCCGAGCCGCGAAGACGCTTGGGCTTTCGTTTGGAAGTCTTTGAAGCATCTCCGTCCTGGAGGCATCGTCGCGTTCCTACTCCCGGCGATGGGCTTCCTGCACAACCACGCCGCAAATTCGTTGGAGGCTCGCCGAAAGCTCGTTGCCGAGAGCAAGATTATCCGCGTCATAAATTTCGCGGACCTACGCTTCCAGCTATTCGATGGCGCTATCCGTCCGGCAGCGTTGATTATCTTCGGAATGACCGACCGCCCAAATGTCCCCTACAAATTTGATTACTGGACGCCGAAGGCTGACCTGAATTTGCAGCTTAAGCGCATGATCACGCTGAGCACCGTGGACAAGTTGACTCTGAGTTCGGCAACGGTGGAGCGCGACGGTCTAGCGTTCAAGCATCGGCTATGGATGCGCGAGCCGGACGCTAAGCTATTTAGCTATCTTTCGCGGCTTCCTAACCTTGCATCGTTGATCAAGCAATTCGGTGGGCTTAAGCGCCGTGGCTTAGCCTCGGACGGCCAATGGGTGATCGGTCAAGGATACCAGCCATTCCACGGCTCGGAGGGGGGCGACTCCTCGTTCCACATGAGCAAGTTTGTCGGCCGTTTGCCCGACCTACCAATCGATACCTTTTGTCGTTTGGCACAACCCATCGATCATTTGAAGCCAGCGCGCTCGAAGCGCGTCCGGCGCATGGGCTTTGAGCGCGGCTTTTCAGGAACGCGCGTACTTATCCCACGTGGGGTCGAGACAACGCAGTGGCGGCTTCGCGCGGCGTATACGCAAGATGCGCTGACGTTTCAGCACATCATTCAGGCAATTTCCGTTCCATCTGGACAGGAAACTTGCGCCAAGGTTTTGACTGCCATTCTCAACAGCCGGATCGCGCTGTGGTTCGCCTTTCACGGAACAGCGTCGTTTGGAGCCGAGCGGCCCGAAGTTCAGCAAGCTGAGCTACTGAATCTACCGTTTCCAGCTGTCGATGATCTGCCAGATCCCGACAGAGCGAGGAAGGCAAGCATCGAACTCGCGAAATTGATCGATCGCGAGGTCGAACGCGCGCGGGGGCCGTTTCAGCTCGGTGCGCAATCCGACGGAGTTCTGCTTGAAATTGATCGACTTACCTACGAGTATTTTTGTCTCTCGGACAGCGAAATCACGCTGATCGAGGACACAGTCACGCAAATCATACCAGCGACCCAGCCTCATCAGGGGAGCTATCCTCAACTTTGGAGAGCGCCAACACAGGACGATCGCGAGCGCTACGCTCGAACGCTCGTCAGCCGTTTCGATGGTTGGTTAAAGAAGGGCGTCGAAGTTAACGCCGCGCTGGAATCGTCAAATGCCGACCTTGCCGTGCTACGCTTGAGCTTGGACGACACGAAGCAGAATTACATGGAAGAGAAAACGAAGTCCGTGCAAAGCTCTATCGCTCGTTTGGCGGAGCACATTCATCGCCCGCTTGACGGCAATTTCCAGCTTTTTCCCGACCTGCGCGTGTTTGTCGAAAACGACCTCTATCTCATCAAGCCGATGCAGAAGCGCTTTTGGTTGAAATCGACGGCGCTCGCGGATGCTGATGCCGTGGCGCGTGAATTGGAAACGGTGGTCGATATTGGGCGTAGCCGGAGCCAGCTTGTATGATGCTCGGCGATCCGCAGAAGTGGAGGCAAAGCCTGATAAGCCTCGATGAGCGGATTCTTGAGCGCATCTTGTCTGTCTGGCAGCGTTGCGTTGCTCGATTGCCAACGCAACCGACAGAGGATGAGGTGACGATCAATCTCGTCGACCTCCTTATGAAAGATCCGGTTGTTCGCACAATTTGTCATTGGATCGAATATCAGTTCGAACCGTTTGGGGTCGATGATAGTGGCGCACGCTATAGTAAGGGCATCATCGACCTGACTTTATTCCTCGATTTTGATCGAGAGACGTACCTTCCTTACGAGTGCAAACGATTAAATGTCATTCGTAAGGGGGCACGCAGTTCGCTTGCGACGTCTTACGTTAAAGAAGGCCTGATGCGGTTTGTAAGGGAGCAGTACGCCGAGGGCTTGCCAGTCGGCTGCATGCTCGGCTATGTGATGGACGGCGATTTGGCATTCGCGCTACAGCAAGTGCACGCCGCAATCAAAGCTGAAGCCACGGTCCTGCGATCCCGAGGGGGAATTATAAACGGCGACGTCATCCCGCCGTGCGAGCGTTTTCAGACCGATCACGACAGAGACGTCTCGGCGCAAATCGAGGTTCGCCATGTATTGCTTCCGTTCGTCTCGATGGCAGCTTCTAACAACTTTTCGGCTGATTGACCTTCTCGTATCCGCAATGAGCGGTGTCGCGGAGATCTGGCATGAAACACGCAAAGGTGACGAGCCTCGTCCGGGGTGATATCATTCTCACGACGACGACCGCGGCTATTAGCAAGGCTATACGCTGGCGCACAAAGAGTTATATTTCGCACGCCATGATTTGTGTGCAACACGGGGCTCTCATTGATGCGACATCGGAGGGAGTGCCCGCAAGAGCACCGCGACATGCGGGAGCGCCAAACCTGGATGTCGCTTCGCTCATCCAGGCTATGCTTGCTTGTCGCCTATAAGGCAGCGCAGTCCCGAATTCGGCTCCAGGACTCGAATCAACCAGCTTAGACGGACCGCTGAGCCTCACTCTCAAAGCTCTCTGGAGCGCTAAGCTGACCCCTCCCCAAGCGCTCGCAATGCCGCGAATCCTTCCCGATAGGATGGATACGCTAATTTCACCCCCAATTCGGTGCGGATCAGATCGTTGCGGACCCGGCAATTCTCCAGATAGAAGCTGCGCGCCA
>JASGEM010000032.1:0-27616 GCA_049841235.1 Propionicimonas sp.
CTCGGCGCCGGCTCCCGCCGCACCGGCTCCGCCCGCAGCCGGTGCGGGCGTGGGCGTCTTGGGCGGTGGGGTTCCGCCCGATCCGCCGCCGGAACCGCCACCGCCTTTCGGGTCATCGAGCACCTTCTTGGGCTCGCTGCCGCCTTGGGGCTTGGACGGGATCGGGATGGGCCGGTTGAGGGCGTTCTTGGCTTCCTGCTCGGTGCCCATCTGCTGGTAGAGGTCGAACCCGACGAAGGAGACGAACCTGTAGACCATGTAGGGCGCGAACGCGGCGATGCCCATGAGGACGATGCCGGTGATCGGCTCGGTAACCGCGGCGATGTCCAGCTCGATCGGGGTGGCGGTCTGCGTGATCGCCAGCAGGAAGATGACGACCAGGACGAGCTTGCTGATGATGAGGGCAATCACGAACGCCGCCCATTTCCCGATCCACCCTTTGGTCGCGTCCCAGGAGGCACCGGCGAACGCGATCGGTGCCAGCACCACGCCGACCAGCAGCAGCGCCTTGCGGATCAGCAACGAGAACCAGACGATCGCGACGGCGGCGATCATCAGGCCGGCCAGGAAGATCGTCACGATCGCGCCGACACCGGGCGCGGCGATGTTGATGCCGCTCAGCCCGGCGGCGAGCAGGATGATCTTGTCGCCCATCGTCCCGGTGGTCTCCCCGGACGCCTGGATGATGCCGATGCAGAGCTGGTCCACGATTTCCAGCGCGAGCGCGGTCAGCGTGACGACCACGAACGCGCCGAGCACCGATTTCGCCGCGCCGAGCGCCGCGCGGGACAACGCGGTCGGGTCTCGGCGTATCAGCCCGGTGATGAGTTGCAGGCAGAAGAAGATCAGGGCGAGGAAGACCCCGATGCCGAAGATCAGGTTGTAGACGCTGGTGAACCCGTCCGTTTGGACATCGACCAGCGTGGTCGTGTCGAACACGGCCCACATCGCCTCGATCAGCCAGCCGGCCGCGCCGCCCATCGCCTGGGCGAGCCAGTCGAACGGGGCGGCCACGACCGTCGCGGCGGCCTCGCCGGCCACGTCGCAGACGGTCGAAATCACGGGAACGTCGCAGACACCCATCACGAATCTCCTGCTGTGACCGGCGGCCCTATACGGCCTGGCCGACGTTCCAGAAGAAATTGACCAAGGTGACCGCCGCGCCGCAGATCACCGCCGCACCGCAGGAGATGAGGACGCCCAGCTTGCCCCTGCCCGCGAGGTGGGGGTTCGAGCTGTTGGCGCCGTAGGCCCATACGATCGCGCTCACGATCAGCGCCAGGACGCTGAGGATCAGGCCCACAGTCATCACGGCGCCGACGATGGTGCGGAGCTGTTCGATGCCTGGAAGGCCGTTGCTGTTGGGGTCGATGTCGATCACGGCGGTTACTCCCTCGCTGAGCGGATGGCTTGTGGCGGCGAGGTAGGCCGGAGAGCGACTGGACGCCGGCGAGCGCGTGCGGGCATGAGAAAGGCCCGCCCACAGGCGGGCCTTCACTCGGTGCAGGTCAGAGCTGGTTGCCGAGGGCGATGAGCCAGTTCACCCACGCGACCCCGGCGCCGGCGAGCGTGGCGGCGCCGATCCCGACGAGCACCCCGACCCGGCCTTTGGAGGCGAGGGCGGGGTTGCCGTGCGAGGCGCCGAACGCCCAGCAGATCGCGGAGACGATGACCATGAGCACCGCGACGATCAGCACGATCATCAGCAGGGCGCCGATGACCTGTTTCAGATCGCCGATGCCGCCCAGCCCGTCGAAGTCGGGGAACACGCCCATCACGCACCGCCTTGGACGGTGATGTGCAGGTGGTCGAAGTGCCCGCCGGTCACGTTGCCGGGGTCGTGCATCCCGCCGCCGTTGTAGGGGCGCCAGCCTTCGGCGTTGCGAGCGAGGGACCATATCTGGCCTTGCCAGATCAGGTACTCCACGCCCAAGACCTCGGCGTGGTCTTTCAGCCAGTTCGTGAGCGCCCATCCGGCTTCGAGCTGCGCGGGCGTCGGGTACTGGCCGATGGCGTTGCCGAACGTCACGTCACAGGCGCGGCCCAGCGGGTGCTCGGAGACGGTGCCGGGACGGGGCGAGTAGCACGCCCACGAGGTGTCGGGGAAAGCGGCGCGAGCCTGGGCCATGACGTGCGCCATGCGAGCGGTGATCTGCCCCGAACTGGTGGGGTCATCGACCATCCGGTCGGGGTCGCCGTCTAACGGGGCCGGCGCGCCCGCGGTGCCGCCGCTGGCGTCGCATCCGGCGGGGCTGCCGACCGTGGCTTCGAGCAGGTCGGCCGCGTTGTGGTCGTTGAGCCACTTGGCCGCGTCGACGGCCTCGCCGCTGGTGCCGCCGGGCCGGACCTCGAAGTGCAGGTGCGGTCCCGTGCTGTTGCCGGAGCTGCCGACATCGCTGATGTGCTGGCCCGCGGTCACCCGGTCTCCGGCCGCGACGTGGATTCCCGACTGCCACATATGCGCGTAGGCCGTCGCCACTGTGGCGCCGTCGATCTGGTGCTCGATGACGATGAGGCCGCCGTAGCCGCCGGAGAACTCGGCCACGGTCACGGTGCCGTCCGCGGCGGCGAGGATCGGCGTGCCATCCGGTGCGGCGAAGTCCGTGCCGGTGTGGAACGACGGCTCCCCGGTGATCGGATGGATACGCGGCCCGAACTCGCTGGTGAGCACCCAGGTTCCCTCGGGGAGCGGGAACACGACCCGCGAGGACTCCGCAACCGGCCCCACCGCCAACGGGGCGGCGGCCGGGCCGGCCGCACCCGCCGCGCCGGTGAGGGCGTCGAGGATGCGTTCGGCGACCGGCTCGTAGTTGCGGTAGCGGTCAGGGTAAGCACTGACCTCGACGGCCTGCGCGGCCTCTCCGGGGTCCATCTGCGCCCAACCGGGAATGTCCAGCAGGCCCCGCGGCGAGGGATAGTTCGGGCCATCGGGTCCGCCGTAGAACGCGCGGGCCTGATAGGTCGTGTCCATCAGCTCCGCGACGGTCCCCCACCCGGATTGCGGGCGCATCTGGAACAGGCCGAGGGAGTCGTGGTCGCCGCCGTTGCCGTCGTTGGGGTAGTTCGCGGACTCGGGGTAGGCACTCGTGTTGGCGAGCTGACGCAGGGTGCTCTCGGTGAGCGCGGCCATCAGCGCGATCTTGATGCCGGCCCGGCCCACACCCTCGATGCCGCCTCCGACCGTGATGATCGTGGCCGCGTGCGTGAGCTGCTGCCGGTTCACGGTGAACGTGGTGCCGTCCTGGGTGGTGACGGTCAACGAGTCGGGGATGCTTCCCACCGTGACGCTGCTGCCGGGGACGGCGCAGTTCGCGGCGGCGGGGTTCATCAGCACGCCGATCGCCAGCAGGACGCAGGCCGGGCCGAACAGGACCAAGGCGAGTCCGATGATGAGGAGCTTCTTGACCACGACGCGCCCTCTGTCATCGCAGCGGGTTGTCGAGCTGCGACAGGCGCAGCACATGACACAGGCCGGCGCGGAACTCCGGTGCCGGGGGCGGGCAGGCCAGGAACACGGTGAAGGCCACAGGGTGTTCGCTCGTGACGGTTTCGCCGTTCCAGACGCCCTCGCGGTGCCGGGTGCCTTCGATCGTGACCGCGGTCGCACCGGCCGGGAGCTGGCCGGGCTGGGCCTGCTCGACCGCGGTGTCCCACGCCTCGGGCACGAACGAGGACTCGATGGTGAGGTGCTGGGTGGTGGCGTACTTGCGCAGCTCGATCCACGCCTCACGAGACGGCAGATAGGACGCGATGTCGGAGGCGAGGCCGGCCTGTTCGGTGCCGGACGGGTCGCCCACCGCGAGGATCACGCTGGTGTAGTCCAAGGGCATCAGCCCTGAGCCGGTATCCCACGCGAACAGGGCCTCGGCGACGTTGCGGGCGAACTCGTCGGGATCGCTGGACGGCGTGACCTGCGGCAGCCGGGGCGTGTCCGGCCCGGTCTCGCCCGGCGCGGTGACCGTGGGGTCTGCTCCGGGATCGGGTGCGGCGGGTCGTTGAGGGCCGGCGATCAGCCCGTAGACGCCGATACCGACCAGGATCAGCAGGACGAGGCCGGCGGCGATCACGGCGATCAGGCGGCCACGGGACCAGGAGGCGGGATTCGTCTTCATATCGCCAGGTGCTCGCCGCCCCGAACGACGAGAGCGACGGCGGGCTTGGGTCAGAGGGCGCGCAGCAGTGGCCGACCGCCGGGCTCGGCGGCGACAGTGGTGCGGGCGGTGCGGAGCTGATCGGCGAACTCGGTGGTGCCCTCGACGGTGGCGAAGAACGCCTCGGCCTGCGCGTCGGTGAGCTCGACGGCCAGCTCGTCCACGTCGTAGTGGGTCCACCACGCTTCCAGGTCGCCCCAGGTCAGCACGAACGCACGAACCGGGTACCGCGCCGGCCCCTCGTCCTCGGCGGCTGGGCGACGCTTCGGCGTGGCCGGCTTCGTTGCTTTGCTGGTCTTGGCGGCGTGGACGCGCGCCAGGGCTTCGTCGGCCAGCTCGTGCAACCGCCGGTCCCGCTCGCTGTCGGCCTCGGCTTGGGTGTCGCGGAGGCGCTGGAAGATCGGGTTGACCGCCGCGCCATCCTCGATCTGCGCCAGCCCGTCCCGCGCCTGGACGCGGATCGCCTCCGGGGTGTTCGGGTCGTCGGCCAGGTGTTGCAGGTAGCCGATCTGTTCCAGCCGGCTGTAGGACGCCGCGCCGGTCACCATCCGCGCCGCCTGTGTCCGAGCGTCCCCGAGCTGGTGCGAGTTCGATGGTCCCGCTGAATCGGCGGGACCATGCTGTCCCGGCTCGTGGCCCTCGTGGAACTGGGTCTTGGCCTTGCGACGAGCGGCGTCCTCGGCCATGAGTTCCTTGATCTCCCGGTACAAGGCGGCGGCTTCGATCGGAGTGAGCGGCTTGTGGAGCTGGTTGTCGTCCTGCTCGGCCAGCAGATGCCCCAGCCGGTCCGAGATACCGCTACGGACCCACACGCTGACACGGCGCCAGCCGAGCTTCTTGATCGCCGCCATCCGGCGCGCCCCGCACACCAGCACCCCATCCGGGGTGATCGTCGGCGGCTGCAACAGCCCATCCCGGTCGATCGACGCCGCGAGCGCGTCCAGGTCGCCCAGGTCCGTGCGGTGTCGCTGGCCGACAGTGATGGAGTCCACCGCCCGCTCCAGCTCGATGTGCCCGGCCGGTGCGCTCATCCCGCACCCCGCGCCTTCGTCGTGCCCGGTGCAGCCAGGGAGAGGGTCAGCACGAGGTCGTCATCGCGCAGCAGCACCGGCAGCGTCTCGCCGATCAGCAGCCGCAACAGCACGCCGCGTCCCGCGCCGGTCGCCGCGAGCGCCGGGTCCGGGCAGCCGAGCAGGGCGCGCAGCAGCACCGCCCAGGAGCGTCCCGGAAGGTCGATCAGGGCTCTGGCGTGCTTGTCGCGTCGCAGCGTCTCGTAGGCGGTGTGCCGATTCCCGACGCGGGTCAGCGCCACGCAGACGTGCTCCACCGCCGAGCGTGCCGTGCCCTCGGGCCAGTCCAACAGCATCAACAGCGTGATCGCGTCCTCGACCGCCGACGCCGCCGTGGTTGCCGCCGGCTCGGCCGTTGCCTGCTCTGGGGTGTCGTCGCGGTCGTGGGCATCCTTGATCTGGAACGCGGGATGGTAGTCGCTCAGGACGTTCTCGCGGTCGGAGAGCCGTTCGGGGTCGTGGAAGATCGAGTAGCGGGGCCGGCGTGCCTGGTGGGTCGAGCACAGCAGCCCTTGGCCGCGTTCCTCGGCGATGCAGGTGATCCTCACCGCGTGCGTGATGACCGCCCACGGGTCATCGGCGGTGCGGGCGGCCTTGGTGCGCATCACGTCGAACGCCGCCGACGCGGCCTCCCACGGATCGAGCCGGTGCTTGTGCGCCAGCGCCGCGTACTTCTCCGCTGCGAACGCCATCAGCTCTGCCGCTACCGGGTCATGCCCCCAGGCGCCGCGACCGGCGGTGTGCAGCCGTTTCAGCAGGGCACGCAAGCCCTCGCTGGTGCGGTAGTCCTCAGCCGGCCGGCCGCTGGTCTCGCTCATGGTGCTGGTGTCGTTGGTCATGGTCTGGGCACCTCCCGGCGGCGAGGTGCACCCGCAGACGACTGCGGGTCTCGCCTTTGTGGAGTGGGCGCCCATGACTCATCACCACCCGGCTACCTCATCCCGACCCCGGAGCGGCGCGGTCCCTGCTCGGCGCCCCCGCGACGGCCGAACGCGCTCAGAGGCGGCAGACGCTTGGCTCGCTCGGCGACCCAGCGGGCGCCCTTCTCAATCGGGGCGCGAACGAACCGGTTCATCTCGGCGGTCCGGTCGATGCCCCGGCGGGACAGCGCGCCCCCGCCTTGGGCGATCAGGTCGGTCGGGCGCACCCAATCCACGCCCCGGCCCCGCACCCGCGCCAGCTTCTCCTTCGCGGCCTTGCGGGACGCGGCGTCCTTGACCGCATCCGGCGTCCCCGCTGCTTCGGTAGCCTCGGCCGGGTCCGCGTCGTTCCGCGCAGGGGGCGGCGGCTCGGGCTCGGAGCGATGCTGCTCCCGCATCCGGTCCTCGTCGTTCATGGCAGGGCTCCTTCCATCTCGGGCTGCGACCCGGACGGGTCCGCCTCATCGGACTGGTGAGCACGAGGCAGCCAGCGACCCACCGTCGAGGGATGCACGCCCAGGTGCCGGGCGATGGCCTTGTTCGACCAGTCCTGCTCTCGCAGCTCTGCCGCGAGCGCCCGACGATCCGGCACGCCGTCCGCGTCCGCAGCGGTGACGCCTGCCGCCGCAGGTCGCGGGTCGAGAGATGCCGTCTCGCTCTGCGGCAACGGGGTGATCGGCGCGACCGCCGGCGGCACCTCGAGCGCAGTAGCGGGGCGTGCGGTGGCGCGGGTCAGCACGACGGTCAGATGCGTGATCGCCAGCAACACGACCGGCGGCACGGCAGCGACCGCGGCCGCGAGCGGGCCGGGCACGTCGGCGTCGGCCGCGACCACCGCGTGCAGCGAGTTCGCCGTCACCGACACCGCGGCACCGCCGACCAGCAACGCCCACGGATACCACGCCGCCCGCTCACCGGCGAGGGCGACGACGGCGACCGTGGAGACCACGATCACGCCGTCGACGATCAGCGGCCACGCCCACGCCTGCCCGGCCCCGATCCCGGAGCGGCGAGCAAGGTCGGCCAGGGACGTGAACGACAACCAGAACGCGCCGGCGGCGATGAACACCGTCCCGGCGACCGACGTGATGACCGCCCATCGGCGGCCGCGTAGCTCCTTCATGACAGCCCCCGCGTGGCGGGTGCCCGCTGCTGCACGTTCCCACGAGCGAACTCGCCCGAAGGCGATGCGGCGGGACGGTCCCGCCGGGCTCCGGCGCCGACGCTGCGATAGGCGCTGTAGACGGTGCGAGCGATTTCCCGCTCCCCGAAATCGGATTGCGCGGCCGTCACCATCGCGTCCAAGGCATCCGTGAGCGGCACCCCGCCCTCGGCCAACCGGCACGAGGCCCAAAAGAGTTTGAGGTTGCGGTCGGTGGCCTGCCGGCCCAACCACGTTGCCAGCCGCTCCGCGTCCTCCCGCCGCACCGGCCCACCGAGGCGCCGCCGGGGCGCGGGCCGAGGATCGAGGAAGTCCCGCAACCGGCCCGCATCTATCGGCCGGGCAGCACCGGCCGCGACCTGCTCGATCCGGTACGGGGTGCGCACGCCGTCGAGCCGCAGCAGCGAGGGCGGGGCGATGATGTAGCCGCCGTCCCCGCGACAGTCGATGCCGACCTTCCCGGCCTGCCAGGATCGTTGCGTCTGGTTCGGGTCGGCTGGGAAGTAGGCGTGCTGGCCGCCGGTGGGTGTGCGCACGACCGCCAACGGCTCGGGGATCAGCCCGGCCCGCGCCGCCCGCGCATAGGCGGCGTACCCGTTGACGCCGTGCACATCCACGTCGATCACAACCAGCCCCGAGACGGCGCCGGTCGGGATGCCGATGTTCGCGGTCGGCCGCGACCGCCACCACCCCTCAACCCGGTCCAGGTCGACGCTCGCCTCGTGGAACCCGCGCTCCGGGATCGGCCGCTTCCCGGCCGGCGCGCAAGGGAACACCGGCAGCCCGGCGCGCGCCAGCTCACGCGCCGCGACCGGCAGCGGTGCCCCATCGAGCTGACCGAACACGGCGGCAGCCGTCACAGCGGCGACCATCACAGGCCCCGCCCTGAGCCGACCGGAGCCGCCGGCATCTCCCGTTCCGGCAGCGGCTCGACCCTGCGCGCGGTCTGCTCTGGCGCCTGCTGAGACTGCGACGTGTGCTCCGGGCCACCGACACGCAGGGACAACGGGTTGCCGTTGCCGAGCTGGGCGGTGTCGAGCTTGTCGAGAATGTCGAACGCGGTGCTGCGCACCTGCTCGCCCGTAGCGCGCACGACCGCCACGGGGTCTTTCCCGTCCACATTGGCCGCCCATCCGGCGACATACGGGATCGTGTAGTCGCTGGTGTCCATGCCGTGCGCGGCGGCGATCATCAACGCGACCGACTCGGCCCGCACCTCGCTGATCCCGCGATGCTCGCGGGCGTCCTCCTGCTGGTTCGGGCCATCCAGCCGGACATGCGCCAGCTCGTGCGCGAGGGTCTTGACCTGCGCAGCCGAGTCCATATCCGCGCAGACCATCACCTGCCGGGTCTCGAAATCGGTGCAGCCGTTCGCGCCCCGCTCGATGCGGTCGCGCGGCATCCGCAGCACCTCGAACCCCAGCGACTCCGCCTGCCCGACCAGGCCCTCCCACAACCCAGCGGGGGCTTCGCCTTCCAGCAGCCTCGGACGGGGCAGCTCGGGAAGCGGGTCTCCGTGCGTCCTCGACACGTCCCACACATAGGCCGGGACGACGCTGACGATCCGCCTGCGCACGACCTCGCCCGGCCGCGGCTTCTCCCACTTTCCCAGCCGCCGCCACGACGCCGGATCACGCGGGGTCGCCGACGCGAACCGCGCCTTGACCGGACCGCGAATCCGATAGCCGCCATCCTTCTCCGGCCAGCGGCCCATCTTCCGCCAGTCGTTGTACCCGGCAACCCAGGTCGGCGTCGGCGTCGGGACCCGGCCCTGTTCGTAGGCTTCGAGATGTTGCGCCCAGATCAGCAGCGTGTTGTTGAACGAGCGGGTGCGGAACCTCGCCGCGAACTCGATCGCACGACGCCAGTCATCGCCCGATATCAGTTCCTCGACCGAGCGCACGATGCGTTCTTCCAGCGCATCGAGCGTCGCTTGCCGCGCCGCCTGCTTGTCCTCGTTCGCAGCCATCGTCCGACCTCCCTCCGCCAGGGCCACTCCGAGAGGGCAACTGTGCGACCGCGAGGTACGCCGGGAAGGACCAGGAAGACGAGACGGACCAGGAATCAGGCTGTGACCGTCAGGCTCCGAGACAGACCCGACGAGTCTCTACCGGACTACCTGACCGGACGAGGGTTGTGAGCCGATGTCGCTGATCCCGCGGTTATCACCGGGCTCAATGCGTGCATCACCCGGATAGAGTGGCTGCCCGCTCGCGGCCCATCGTCCGGTAGCGGCTCGGGGTGACGCCGACGCTGCGGCGGAACTGGCGAGCGGCGAAGTCAGGATCGCTCCAACCCACCTCACGAGCGATCACCGCGATCGGCGTGTTTGTGGTGCGCAGAAGACTCGCCATCCGCTCAGCCCGCAGCATAGTCAGGTAGGCGATCGGGGTCTTGCCGTACGCATCCACGAACATGCGGCCGACCTGCGACTTCGACAGGTGCACTTCGTTCGATAGTTCCGTCACCGACCAGCGATGCTCAGGATCGGCGCGAAGAAGTTCGGCGATCTTGCGCGCCTCAGAGCGCAGCGGCGCGAATCGGCGAAGCCGTGGCTGGGTCGGCCATGACCGTGCGCGCTGCGTCGCCGAGGTACGGACCGGCGAGACCGTGATGAACGGGGCGAGGACGTGAGCGATGCTGAACCACAGTGCCTGCATCCGGTAGAAGTTCTCCACGAACCGGCCATCGACACTGAGCGCCACCAGCTCGTCCAGCCAGGGCATCAGCAGTCCGGCTCGTTCTTCACCGAGACGGAGAACCTGGGCTGGCTCGGTATAGATGGTCTCCGCGAAGTCCTGCGCATCGAGCCGATCCAGCATCATTCCCGCGTACTGCCAGAACACCTGGTCGACTACGTAGTCCGTGTCGAGCGAGACTGTCGTGACGGTGATGTATTCCTCCGGCTCGATCCCGCACAGCACGTTGGCTCCGAGCGCCACGACATCGCCCATCGTCACGGATTTCTGCCCGAACTCGCTGAACACGAACGCCGAGCCGTCCCGGACAACGGAAACCTTCACGCAGTCGTACGCAACCGGGTCGACCGAGCGATGGATCGTCCGCGTCCGGGCAAGCAGAGGGTGGAACTGCTTCAGTTCCTTCCGCTCGCTCCTGGCGCCTGCCGATGTCGCGTCCATGCGCGCCGATCACGCACCTGCTTCGTTTCTCGCGCGAGCCAGGAGGCTTCGCACCATCGTTCCTCCACGACGAGACCTGTTCGCCGGAACGGAGTCGATTCGGCTATGGGCGGGCATGAGGGCTGCCGCGTCATAGCTGGGTGATGGCGTCTCGGATGGTGAGGCGTGATGCCCTGTTCGCGGCGGCGTCTGTGGCGAGTACGGCGCCGAGGGTGGTCAGGCCGATCCAGATCGCGATGGCAACCGGCGAGATACGGAAGGGCAGGGGCGCGGACATGAACAGTGTGCCGAGCCCATCGCCCAGGATCGCGCTGAGTGCGAGGGCGATCGGGATCGCCACGAGCAGGCTGATGCCCGCGACGAGAAGTCCTTCGCTGACGACCATGCGGCGGATGCTCCGCGGGGTTGCGCCGATCGCTTTCATGATGCCGAGTTCTCGTGTGCGTTCGAGGACGTTGGCGCTCATGGTGGCGGCGAGTCCGATGGTCCCGATCACGCCGAGGGGGACGGCGACGCCCAGGAGGATCAGCAGGACGGGGCCGAGGTGTCCGGCCGAGATGGCGTCGCTGCGGCTGACCGATGCGGCGGTCTGCACTGTGATGCCGTCTTGGGTGAGCGCGGTGCTTGTCGCCTCGGCGATGCTCTGCCGAGCTTGTTCGTCGTGTTCGGCTGTCTCGATGCGCAGCATGTTGGCCTGGATCGGTTGGCCGGTTGCTTCGGCGAGTGCTTCGGCGGTGGTGTAGACGTTGCCGCTGCCGCCCTCGCGTTCTTCGGCGATGCCGACCACGGTGAACGGGTAGGACTCGCCGGCGATGAGGAGCGCAACGGTGTCGCCGGCACCGATGCTGGTGCCGAGGTTGTTCCGCGCGACTTGGTTGAGGACGACGGAGCCGGTCTCACCTGGGGTGAGCCAGCGTCCGTCGATGATCGTCGGGGGGAAGCCGGGGTCGGTCGCCGGGTCCGTCACTGCGGTCAGGGACACGCTGCCGTGTCCTTGGTCGGGGTAGGTGCGCGTGACCGGCAGCTCGCCGGGCGCGGCGATGCTGGTCTGCATTCGGTACAGGGTGCTCACGCTGGTGACGCCAGGCACTTGTTCGGCCGTGGCTACGACCTCGGCTGCTGGTGCGGGACCAGCGAGCTGGACTTCCACGTCCCAGGTTCGCTCGGCTATGCGCTCGTCATCGACTGCTTGGGTGCTGGCGTTCAGAGAGAGCCCGGCGATGAACACTCCACCGGCGACGGCGAGCAGTCCGACGCTCAGCACGAGCCGTCCGGGTCGGCGTGCAGCATTGCGGGCCGTCATCATCAGCGCGCGACTGAGGCGGCCACGCCCGGCGGAGCCGGTCAAGAGTCCTCTTGACTTGCCCGTCGGGGCGACTGCGCCGGAGTGGTCGATGGCCTTGCGCACGGTGGTGCGGCTCGCCCGGATCAGCGGGAGCAGCGCCAGCAGGGGTGGAATGGCGAGCCCCACGGCGATGGTGGTGAGGATGGCCCACCAGGGGGCGGTGAGGCTGGCGGGTTCGACGCCGAGGAATCCGGTGAGTGCGCCGGTCCCGGCTCGTCCGATGAGGACGGCCAGGGGTGTGGCGATGAGGGTTGCGATCCCTGCGATCAGGAGTGTCATGGTCAGGTAGAGCCGTGCCACGTTGCCGGACCGTGCTCCGATCGCCTTCATCATGCCGATCTGCGGGATCTGTTGCATGAACAGGTTGTTGAGCATGGTCGCGACCAGGAGCGCACCGAGCAGGAGCGCCGCCGCGCTGCCGCCGAGCAGCGAGAGCAGCAGTGCGTCGGCCTGGCTCTGGTGCGGGTGGGCGAACGGCGGCGGGACCTGAATCTCGCGGACTACGATGCCGTGCTCGTCTTGGAGCCATTGGCCCAGGTCGTTCGCGACGCTCACGATCTGGTCGCGATCACTGGTCACGGACTGCCCGGTCGTATCCGCGACCTCGATCTTGATCTGATCGAGCGTCGCTGCGGGGCCGAGAGCGGCCGTGGACAGGTAGCCGTAGCCGCGCTGCTCCTGCGGCGAGGGGGCCAGACTCGGGTCGTACACCGTGCCCGCGATCGTCAGCTGCACCGGCTCGCCGCCGGACGGCGTGAGGGTGATGGTGTCGCCGATCTGGGCGTCCAGCAGGGCGAGCGAGTCCGCCCGGAGATAAATCTGCGACGGGGACGGCGGCCAGGTTCCGGGCTGCATCCCGAAGCGGGCGACGCTCATATCGTCATCGGGAGTGGCGACGATCAGTTGGAGCGGGATGGTTCGATCCTCGCCGTTGACCTGCACATCGCTGCCGAAGATGGACCGCGCCGCTGCCGTGACAATGCCGGGCTGGTTGCTGGCCTCGGCGGCGATCTGGGCCAGCTCGTCGGCGTCGATGTGCTCATCGAGCACGATCGTCGCGGACGCCGGCTCGGTGCCTCGATAGGCGGCATCGACCTCTCGGCTCACCGTGGCCCAGGCCAGCAGGGTGCCCGAGAACATGGTCAGGCTGACCGCGACCGCCGCGGTCATCAAGACGAACCGCGGCCAGGTCGCGCGCAGGTCGCGCCGCAGCTTGACGCCGAGCAGGCCGCCGATCACGCCGGCACCCCCACCTGCTCGTCCGCGACGATCCGACCGTCCACGAGCGTGACCTCGCGGCTCACGACCTGTCGGATGTCCCGCTCATGGGTGACCACGACGATGGTCCTGCCCTCACCGTTGAGCGCGGAGAACAACTCCAGCACATCGGACGCGGTGCGGCTGTCCAGGTTGCCGGTGGGCTCGTCGGTCAGCAGCAGCGGCGGGTCGTTCGCCAGCGCACGAGCGATCGCCGCCCGCTGCTGCTGCCCACCCGACAGCGTGGCGGGCAGCTTGTTCGCGTGGTCACCGATCCCGACGGTGGTCAGCAGCGCGAGCGCCCGATCACGGCGCTCGGCAGCCGGGACCTTCCCGGCGAAGTCCATTGCCAGCATCACGTTCTCGACCACGGTCAGGGTCGGCAGGAGCTGGAAGAACTGAAAGACCAACCCGATGTTCGCCGCACGCCAGGACGCCAGACCGGACTCCGACAAGCCGGACAGCTCGGCACCGGCGACCTCCACCGTCCCCGACGTGGGCCGGTCGATGCCCGCCAGCAGGTTCAACAGGGTCGTCTTGCCGCTGCCCGAGCGTCCCACGATCGCGACGAACTCACCCTCGGCGATGTCGAGGCTGATGCCGTCCAGCGCGGTGACCGTCGCGTCCCCCAGCGGATAGGACTTCACCAGCTCGGCGATGCGGATCGCGGAGTTCCCGGTCACGGGTGGACTCCCGCGGGGGGCGTGTGTTCGCTGGTCGGCTCGCTCTCGGGCTGGCCGCCCATGTGCTGCCAGGGTCCATGCTCACCGCCGCTGAGAAGCATCATCGCCACCACGATCAAGACGACGGCCGCGACCACGATCACGACGATCTTGACCCATCGGCGGTTCGGCGGCTCGGCGTCACCCCCGGACCTGCCCGGCTGCTGGGGTTCGTTGCTCATCTGCGGTCCCTTCTCACGGTAGTCGTCCCACCTCGACATTATCAATACACGATGTCGTGCTCAATCCATCATGTCACACTAAGGGCGCGGTGTAGGATTGGGTCATGCCGAAGCTGTGGACGCAGACGATCGAGGGCCACCGTGCCGCGGTCTGGCAGGCGGTCGTGGACACCACCGCGGCCCTTGTCGCCGAGGGCGGACTGCGCGCCGTCACGATGTCCCAGGTGGCGGAGAAGGTCGGCATCGGCCGCGCGACGCTCTACAAATACTTCCCCGACGTGGACTCGATCATGTTCGCCTGGCACGAGCAGCAGGTCGCCCACCACCTCGAACACCTCAAGAAGCTCGCCGAAACCCCCGCCACTCCCAGCCAACGCCTCGGCACCGTGTTGGAGCGGTACGCGCTCAACCGGCACGAACACAGCGGGCACGACCTCGCCGGACTGCTCCACCAAGGCCCGCACATGGCCCACGCCGAGAACGCGCTGGCCGAGTTCCTCGAAGAACTGCTCCGCGCCGGCGCTCGGGCCGGCGAGGTCCGCGACGACATCGCACCGAAAGAGCTAGCGACGTACTGCATCCACGCCTTATCAGCCGCGCCCGACCTCCCATCGAAAGCCGCCGTCAAGCGCCTCGTTGCTCTCACCAGCACCGCCCTCGCCACCGGCGCGGCGACGAGCGAACAGAACCACCCAGGCGAGTCGGAATGAGCGTCAGCATGACGTGCCGAGGCTGCGGAGAAGTCCTCACCGCCGACACCGAGGAAGCCCTGGCAGAACTCGGCACCGAACACGCGATCAGCCACGGCCACGACCCGGCCAAACTCACCCACGACGCCGCACTCGCCCGAGTCCGCCACTCGCAATCCAAGAAGTGAGTTTCGGACTCACCGCAGCGCCGATCTGATTGCCGCGACCGCCTGCAACGGTAGGACTCCGTTGCCGAGCGCGGTGATCTGCTGGTTGGCCGTAAGACCGTATGCGGCACTAGTGACCCAGCCACTTGGTAGACCCATGAGCCATTCCACAAAACCTGCCGCCGGCCGCGGTGCCGATCCGTCCGTCAAGAGCGCCGGGGCGGGAGCTTCGCAGCCGGTTATGTGTTCCCATTGAGCGATGGCGGGGGCGTAGCGTCCCCAGCGGTGAAGATGTCCTCGATCAGCGACCACAGCATCTCCGGCTCGCGTTTCCTGTTCCGCGAGCCATGCGGTCCGTTCAGCGCCAGGTCGATGATCTGATGACCGTGCGACCGTGAGGTACGCCGGGAGGACCAGGAGACGAGACGGACAACGGAACAAGGCGGTGACCGCCAGGCCGCTAGAAGAACCCGACGAGTCTTTACCGGACTACCGCATCGGGACCGACCGTGGAGCGAGGAACGCGCAGGCCCGCGATCATCCCCCGGACGACTGCGACCATCACCCGGACGCGCTGCCGGCCCGCGCTCGGCTCATCGTCCGGTACTTGCTGGGCGTGATCCCTACGCTACGGCGGAACTGACGCGCCGCGAAGTCAGGATCACCCCAGCCGACCTCACGGGCGATCCGGGCGATCGGCGCGTCCGTGGTGCGCAGAAGACCCGCCATCCGCTCCGTCCGCAACATCGTCAGATAGGCGATCGGCGTCTTGCCGTAGGCATCCACGAACACCCGAAACACCTGCGACCGGGACAGATGCACCTCGTCAGCAAGGTCGGCTACCGACCAGTGGCGCTCCGGATCCGCGCGCAGCAGCTCCGCTGCCTCGCGTGCTTCCTGTCGTAATGGAGCGAACCGGCGCGAGCGTGGTTGGGTCGGCCACGTCCTTGCCCGCTGCGTTGGCGACGTGCGTATCGGTGAGGTCGTGATGAACGGGACGATGACATGCGCGATGGAGAACCACAGCGCCTGCATCCGGTAGAAGTTCTCCACGAACCCGCCGTTGACGCTGAGCGCCACCAGCTCATCCAGCCACGGCATCAGCTGCCCGGCACGGTCCTCACCAAGGTGGAGAATCTGCGCGGGCTCGGTGTAGATCGTCGCAGCGAAGTCTTGCGCCTCCAAGCGGTCGCAGAGCAGTCCTGCGTGCTGCCAGAACACCTGATCGACTACGTAGTCCGTGTCGAGATACACCGTCGAGACGGTGATGTGACCTTCCGGCTCGCTACCGCACAGCGTGTTCGCGGCCAGCACGACGACATCGCCCACGGTGACGGGGTTCTGCCCGAACTCGCTAAACAGGATCGCCGAACCGTCGCGCACGGCGATGACCTTCACACAGTCATACGCCACCGGACCCACTGGCCGGTGAACGGTCCGAGTGCGCGCCATGATCGGCTGGAAACGCCCTGGCGCCTCCTGCCGATCGTCGCCCCCAGCATGGGTCGTGGGCACTCGCGTTGCCGATCAGACGATCCCAGCCGCATCATGCGCGGAAGGGTTCGACCCCGTGCCTCTCGGCGCACCGTTGCGGCTCACGGAGAGTGGTCAGCCGCCGTGCGACCCGTGGTCGGTCTGGAGCCCGTAGTCCGCCGGGTTCGTGCTCTGACCGGGCTCCACGACAATGAACTGGCCCATCATGCCCTGGTCCTCGTGGCGGAGCATGTGGCAGTGGTACATGTACGGCCACTCGTTGCTGGTGTAGTCGGTGAACCGCATGATGAGCCGGACTCGCTGGCTATTGGGCAGCCACACGGTGTCCTTCCAACCTTGGAGCTGCGGCGGAGGCTCCCGCCCGTCGATGTCGAGGATCTGGAACTGGACGTCGTGGACATGGAAGTTGTGGGTCTGGCCGTCGACGTTGGTGACGGTCCATATCTCGGTGTCGCCGAGGGTGACCACCTCATCGATCCGCGCCATGTCCATCATCTCGCCGTTGATCGAGTAGCCGGACAGCTCGAAATCTCGCGTCCGCACCGCGGCCGACTCATCCATGCGCGGCACGCTGACCAGCGCGGCGGGGACCCTGGTGATGCCGCCGAGCTGACCGGTTGCCCGGAACTGCATGATGTCGAGGTCGTCCTCGCCTCCGGCCAGCCGGTCGCCACCTTCGCTCGGGTGGCTTTGGAGCCGGACCTGTTCGCCGGGAGTGAAGGCGGCGACGATTTCGGCTCGTTCGCCGGGCGAGAGCTGGATGTTGCTCAGCTCGACCGGCGCGTCGAGCAGCCCGCCGTCGGTGCCGATGAGTGCGAAGTCCCGGTCGTCCTCGAACGCAAGATTGTAGGGGCGCGTGTTCGAGCCGTTCAGGATGCGCAGCCGCACGGTGTGCGTGGTGACCTCGAAGTAGGGGCCGGGGGTGCCGTTGACCAGCACCGTGTCGCCGATGATCCCGGTGGACTGCATGAATGACGTGGAGGTGTCGAGGGTGCCGTCGCCGTGGAACTTGCGGTCCTGCACGATCAGCGGGATGTCATCCACCCCGTAGTCGCGGGGCAGTTCCAGCGCCGCCTCGTCGGCGTCGTCGATGAGGAACATGCCCGCCAGGCCCCGGTAGACGTGCTCCGCCGTCCGGCCGTGCGGATGGGGGTGATACCACAGACTCGCGGCCGGCTGGTCGATGAGCCAGTCCGGCGTCCAGGTCTCGCCGGGGGCCACCATCTGGTGCGGCCCGCCGTCCATCACCGCGGGCAGGTGCATCCCGTGCCAGTGCAGGGTGCTTGCCTCACCCAGGTCATTGGTGACGCGGACCTGGACGTGCTCGCCTCGCTCGGCCCGGATCGTGGGCGCGAGGTTCGGGCCGTTGAGTCCCCAGGTCGGTGTCATCGAGCCCTGCCCCAGGTCGGATTCGCCGCGTTGCATCGTGAGGTCGAAGACGCGCACGCCGTCCTCCACGCGCGACTCGGCCAGCGGCGGCACGGCGAGGCGACGGTTGAAATCGACTTTGCCGATGGTGTTGATGCGGGCGTTGAAGTAGGACAGGCCCAGCCAGCCACCTCCGCCTACCGCCGCGAGTGCTCCGACCCCGGCGGTCGCGGCGGTCCACTTCAGGAACCGTCTCCGGCTGACCTTCCGTTTCGTCGCCTTCTCAGCATCGCTCATGGCCGGCATCCCCGCACTCGGTTGATTAGTCGGCTCGCCGCCGCCCAGGTCAGGCATTCGGGGCACCGGGATCGGCCGCCGGTGGCGAGGTCGAGTGGTCGGGGACGCGGTAGCCGTACTGGTAGCCGTACTGTTCGGCGGTGGCCTTGCCGCCCATGCGCAGGAACATTCCCAGGGTGAGGTCGCGGAATAGGTTGCCTGCGGCTGAGGAGACTTTGCGTGCGCCGATTTGCCGTCCGAACCGGACGATCTTCTCGGCGCGCGGTTTCCGGTCGGCGGTGAAGCCCTCGAACACGGCGCGAGGGTCGGTTTCCTGCTGCATCCAGTGGGCGAGGACCGCGGCGTCCTCGATGGCGAGGCTGGCTCCCTGTCCGGTGGAGGGGCTGACGGCGTGGGCGGCGTCGCCGATGAGGCAGATGCGGTCGGTGTGCCAGGTGTCGAGGGCGGGCATGTCGTAGAGCGGCCACGCGCCCAGGGAGTGTCGTGCGGCGTGGAGGATCGCGCGGATCGGTGCGGGGTCGTTCTCGTGGAGGCGGCGGATGTTCGCCATCCAGTCGTCCTGGTCGAGGCGGTCGAGTTCGTTCCGGGCGGGTTCGTCGCGGCGGGGCAGATTGGTGAACCAGTAGGCGACCTTGTTCTTGACGGTGTACCCGAAGAAGGCGCGGTGTCCGAAGTACATCTGCTGGCGGGAGGTGTCGGGCAGGTCGACCTCGGTCCAGCTCCCGCAGTCCACGATCCCGTTGTAGGAGGGTTTGGGAGCGTCGGGCCAGGTCAGCCTGCGCACGGTCGACCAGATGCCGTCCGCGCCGATCACGACGTCCGGGGTCAGGGCCAGCCCACCCTCGAAGACTGCTTCGACACCGCCAGGGTCGTGTCGTAGTTCGACCAGTCGCGAGTTGAACTGGAAGGTCGCTCCTACGGCTTGGGCGTGTTCGGCGAGTTCGGCGTGTAGCCGCGCCCGCCGCAGCACCATGCCGCGTACGCCGTAGCGTTCGAGGTCGTCGCTGCCGTCGAGTTCGGCGATCCGGCGTCCTCGGGCGTTGTAGAAGTCCATCCCGGATGCCTCGAACCCGCCCGCCGCGGAGGGCACGTCGCCGAGGCCGATCGCGCGCAAGGCATTGATGCCATTGGGTGCGAGGTAGAGGAATGCGCCGCCGGTGTCGCGGTGGCTCCCGCGTGCTTCGGCGACGACCGCGTCGTGCCCGTAGCGTCGCAGCGCGTAGGCGAGCGTGGAGCCTGCGATGCCGCCACCGATGATGAGAGTCTTCATGGTTCCCTCGCTGGTGTGTCCGGTCGGCTGCGTCAGTTGTTCGGGTCGCGGGTGGGGTCGTCCACGGTGGTGTTCCCGCCCGTGCGGTGCGCGTTCTTGGCGTCCTCGATGAACTCGCGGCTGGCCATCGCGGTGAGAATCGCGACCCCACCGCGCTTGACGCGCACCTCGCTGCTCGTGCTGGAGCCGACCAGGACGATGCGCCGACCGCCCGAGTCGCCGACGGAGTCCTTGACCCGGCCTCGGCCGGTCCAGGCGATCTGCGTCTGGTCGATCTGTGCATCGTCGGCGACGAGCAGTTCCAGCGTGGCCTTGTCGAGGTCGATGCTCACGGTGATGTCGCCGTCCTGAATCTCCGGGGAGCGCAGGTCGAGCACCACGGTGGAGCGACGTGCCCGGACCGTGAAGCCGCGCCCGGTGGTCCAGCGGCCGAGCTTCTTGACGACCTCGTGGTCGGCGAAGATGTCGGTTTCGTTCGTGTCGGTTGTCATGGCGGGGTTCCTCTCAGCCCTCGCCCGAGTCGAAGCGGGGATGGACCTGGTCGTAATAGATCGTTCGAGCGAACGAACAAGATAACGCTAGCATAGGTGCTGTGAGTCGGAGCAAACCTGAGCAACCCAGCCGCGACGAGGTGCTGGCCGCGCTGGCCGACTCGGGCCGTGAACTGAGCACCGCGGTGATCCTCTTCCACACCAACCTGTCCCAGCGGGTCGGGCTCGGCCCCTCGGAGGAAAAGGTCCTCGAACTCGTCCACCGCCACCGGCACGCCACCGTCAGCGAACTGGCCGAGCACGCCGGGATGCGCAAGAACTCCCTCAGCGACACCCTCGACCGATTGGAAGAGAAGGGGTTCATCGAACGCCAACCTCACCCCAGCGATGGGCGCAAGGTCTCGGTGATCGGAACAGCCTCCGGCACCGAACGCATCGGTGCCCTCTTCGGCGGCCTGATGTCACAGCTCAGCGAACTCAACGCCGAGTACACGACCGACGAGCTCGCAGTCGTCGCGAACTACCAACGCCGCGCCGCCGAAATCCAAACAGCCGAATCGCAGGCCCTGGCCGACAGTGCCGATTCCTCGAAGCCCTAGCCCGGCGCCGTAGGGAATCTAGTGGAGTGCCGCGACAGCTTGCAGTGGGAGGACGCCGTTCCCGAGCGCGGTGATCTGCTGGTTCGGAGTGAGCCTGTTTGACGGGTGAGTTACCCAGCCGGCGGGCAGGCCCATCAGCCACTCCACGAACACCGGCGCGGGCCGCGGTCCCTTGGCGTCGTTCAGGAGCGCGGGAGCCGGTGCAGGTCGTCCGGTGATGTGCTCCCATTGGGCAATGGCGTCGGCGTAGCGTCCCCAGCGGCGAAGATGTCCTCGATCAGCGACCACAGCATCTCCGGTTCGCTGCTCCTGTTCCGCAAGCCAGTAGGTCCGTTCAGCGCAAGATCGATGATCTGATGGGACAGTGCGATCGTCCCTCGTCTCGCTCGTACTTGTTCCAGCGATTCCCCGCCGCGGGTCGAGTCCGTGGCAAGCGGGGTCCTGAACAGCGCCTTGGCGGTGAGCGAGGATGAAGATGCGAAGTCTGGGGTGAGGAGCGCCGATAAGGGATGCTGGTAGGCCGATCCATTGTGCGTCGTACCGCAGGTCGGCCAGATCGCCGAGTACGGCGCCGGCTGCCCGGAGAGGTCGAGCTGCGATGTCTCCCAGACCCCACGGGTCGGGTTCCATACTGCGAAGGGTTGCATCGCCGGGGGTTGCATGGTCGAGGTTGCGTTGCGCATCGTCGTCTCCTTCCAGGGGTGCGCGGACGGCCGGTGAGGACAGCAGGCCGCGAACGTTCTCGATGACCACGAGCTGGGGTTGCAGCGCCTCGATCGCTTCGGCCATGTGCGACCAAAGCCCGGAGCGGGTGCCGGGCGCGAGGCCGGCCCGCTTGCCGACCGTGGAAACGTCCTGACAGGGGAATCCACCGCAGAGCACATCGACCGGCTCGACGTTGCGCCAGTCGATGGCGGTGATGTCGCCCAGGTTCGGAACGCCCGGCCAGTGGTGGGCGAAGACGCGGGAGACGTGATCGTTGTTCTCGGAGAACCAGATCGTCTCGGCGCCCAGGGCGTGTTCGACGGCGAGGTCGAGGCCGCCGTATCCGCTGAACAGGGAGCCGACTCCGAGCGGGCGGTTGTGGTCGTCGGGATCGAGCATGAGGACTCCGGCTGACGGGCGTCTCCCGGTCTGTTCCTTCGGAAGAAGTCGCTGCCGGGCTGGTCAGCGTCCAGGTGCTCGGCCACCCGATCCACCGCCAGCGCGCCTGATGTCTGTTTCGCGCGTTCCCAGGCGCACCGCCTCTATCGCGTCGTCCGACTACAGCCTCGTGCGAGCCAGCAGATCGCGGGCACCCCAGCTCTCGGAGCCATCACACGTCTTTCAGACGAGGCCGCGAGCGGGATTTATCGCATCTGATGCGACCGGGCTCGCGGGCTCACCTGCCCTCCGAACGTCGGCGGAAGGAGCAGCCCAGGTGACGGTTTCGATGCGCGTGATGAGCGCGGGCGATGGATACAAGTACCTGTTGAAGTCCATCGCCGCGGGCGACGGCGACCGCTCGCTGTCCACGCCGCTGACTCGCTACTACGCGGAGGCGGGCACGCCGCCGGGCTTCTGGATGGGCTCGGGGCTTGGTCGGCTCGGGCACGGCGAGCTGGTCGAGGGAGCGCAGGTCTCAGAAGCTCAGCTCGCGCTCTTGGTCGCGATGGGCCATGACCCGATGACGGGCGAGCCGCTGGGCCGCGCCTACCAGCAGTTCGCGTCGATCACCGAGCGGATCAAGCAGCGCGTCGACGCCCTCGACCCCGAGTTGGGACCGGCGACTCGAGCGCAGGAAGTGGCCGCAATCGAGGCGGAGGAAGCCGAGCGCGGCACCCGCCGCGCAGTAGCCGGTTACGACTTCACATTCAGCGTGCCGAAGTCAGTCTCCACGATCTGGGCGGTTGCGGACGCCGGCACCCAAGCCCTGATCGCGGACGCCCATCACGCGGCGGTTGCAGAGCTGGTTGCGTTCCTCGAACGCGAGGTTGCCGCAACCCGCGTTGGTGCAACCGGCCCGGACGGAGCGGTTGCACACGTCGATGTCGCCGGAGTCGTGGCCGCGGCGTTCGATCACTACGACAGCCGCGCCGGCGACCCGCAGTTGCACACCCACGTCGTCATCAGCAACAAGGTCCTGACCGTGCAAGACGGCCGCTGGCGGACCCTCGCCGGCCGGCCGATGCACGCGGTGGTCGTCGCGGTCTCCGAGCTCTACAACGCCGCTCTGGCCGACCAGCTCACCCGTGTCCTCGGCGTCGAGTGGGAAGCGCGCGCACGAGGCCGGGACCGGAACCCGGCATGGGAAATCGAGGGCGTGCCCGACGAACTCGTGGCCGAGTTCTCCACCCGGTCACGGCACATCGAGGCAGAGAAAGACCGCCTCATCGCGGAGTACGTCGCCAAGCACGGCAGGCAGCCCTCATCCCGAACGGTGCTGAAGCTGCGGGCACAGGCGACGCTCGCCACGAGGCCGGAGAAGCAGGTCCGGTCGCTGGCCGACCTCACGCGTGAATGGCGCCAACGGGCCGGCCGGGTGCTGCGCCGGGACGCGAACGGCTGGGCGCGCACGCTCACCGCATCCACCGCGGACGCACCGCGGCGGGTGCTGCGCGCCGACGACGTGCCGCTGGATGTGGTGCACGAAGTCGGGCAGACCGTGATGGGGACGGTCGGTGAGAAGCGTTCGACCTGGACCCGCTGGAACCTGCACGCCGAAGCATCCCGGCAGTTGATGGGGTGGCGGTTCGCCAGCATCCAGGACCGGGAGGCGATCACCGGGCTCGTGGTCGATGCCGCCGAGCACGCTTCGCTGCGGCTGACGCCGCCGGAGCTGGCGTCGAGCCCGCTGCAGTTCCGCCGCGTGGACGGCACCTCCCGGTTCCGGCCGCACGCCTCGACCCTGTTCTCATCCGAAGTCCTGCTGGCCGCCGAAGACCGCCTCCTGGCGCGCGCCGCTGACACCTCCGGGCCGGTGGTGCCGTTGGAGACGGTCGAGAGGATCGCCCGCAAGCCCGACGCACGCGGCCGGGTGCTCGGCGAGGACCAGGCCGCGGCCCTGGCCGCGATCGCGGTCTCCGGTCGCGTCGTGGACGTGCTGGTCGGCCCGGCCGGGGCCGGGAAGACCACGGCGATGAACGGGCTCCGCCGGGCGTGGGAGAAGGAACATGGCACCGGCTCGGTGATCGGGCTCGCCCCCTCGGCGGTCGCCGCGCAGGTCCTCGCCGATGACCTCGGCATCGCCACCGAGAACACGGCCAAGTGGTGGCAAAACCACATCATGTACGGGGCCACGTTCACGGCCGGGCAGCTCGTCATCATCGACGAGGCGAGCCTGGCCGGCACGATGTCGTTGGATCGGCTCACCCGTGAAGCCGAGAAGGCCGGCGCGAAAGTCCTCCTGGTCGGCGACTGGGGCCAGCTCCAATCACCCGGCGCCGGCGGCAGCTTCGCCATGCTCGTGCACGCCCGCGACGACACCCCCGAGCTGACCGATCTGCACCGCTTCACCAACGAGTGGGAGAAGACCACCTCGCTCCAACTCCGCCACGGCCGCACCGAGGCGATCGACACCCTGATCGAGCACCGCCGGATCACCGGGGGCGACGAGGAAGCGATGATCGACGCCGCCTACACCGCATGGCGACGTGATCGTGCCGCCGGGCGCGCGTCGATCCTGGTCACCGAGACCCAGGCGACCGTCACCGAGCTGAACACCAGAGCGCGGGCGGATCGGATCATCGACGGCACCGTGAATCCCACTCGCGAACTCGCCCTTCGCGACGGCACCGCGGTCTCGGAGGGCGATCTGGTCATCACCCGCGAGAACGACCGGCGGCTCCGCAACGGCCGAACGTGGGTCCGCAACGGCTCCCGCTGGATCATCACCGATGTTCGGGACGACGGATCGGTCAGCATCCGCCCGGCCGGGCGCAGGTTCGGCGGCGGGATCGTCCTGCCGGCCGACTACGTGGCCGAGTACCTGGACCTCGGCTACGCGGTCACCGCACATCGCGCTCAGGGCGTGACCACCGACACCGCGCACGCGGTCGTCACCGCCACCACGACGCGGGAGAACTTCTACGTCTCCATGACCCGCGGCGCCCACAGCAACCACGCTTACGTCGCCGTCGATCGAGAGGATGCCGAACACGCGGTGCCGCATCCCGGCGATAACCCGAACGTCACCGCCCGCTCGGTCCTCTACGGCGTTCTGCAGCACATCGGTGCCGAGCTGTCCGCGCACGAGACGATCACCGCCGAGCAAGAGCATTGGGGCTCGATCGCCCAGCTCGCAGCCGAGTACGACACCATCGCGCAAGCCGCCCAGCACGACCGCTGGATCGCCCTCCTACAAACGTCCGGGCTCACCGCCGAGCAGATCGAAGACGTGCTCGACTCCGACGCCTACGGCGCCCTGTCGGCCGAGCTGCGTCACGCCGAAGCCAACCACCACCACCTCGACGCGCTGCTCCCGCGTCTGGTCGCCGCGCGAAGCCTGGAAGATGCCGACGACATCGCCTCCGTCCTCCACGCCCGCGTCGCGCGCGCCACCACCCGGCCCGCCGGATCAGGCCGAACCCGCAAGCCCCCGAGGCTCATCGTCGGACTGATCCCGCACGCCGGCGGACAGATGACCGACGACATGCGGCAAGCCCTGGACGAGCGCCGCGAGCTGATCGAGGCCCGCGCCGACGCCGTGCTCCGCGGCTGCCTCGCCGGTCAGGAGCCGTGGACGGCCGACCTTGGCACGGCTCCGAGGGGTGAGAAGCAGAAGGCGGCGTGGTGGCGCGCCGCTCGCACGGTCGCCGCCTACCGCGACCGTTACGGCATCACCGACGACCGGACCCCGCTCGGCGCGGCACCAGAGAGCACCAGCCAGAAGATCGACGCCATCCGCGCCCGCGCCGCTCTGAACCGCGCTCAGGCGATTGCTCACGAAGGCGCGACGGCTGATGCGGTGCGGCCAGCGGCCGCATCACGCCCCGCACCGAGCTTGTGAACCCGTCCAGCGAGGGCGGCCGTCAGAGAGAACGTCCCGGTGTGCCCGGCGACGGGTGCCGGTGCCCGAACTCGCGTGCGACCTCGGGCCGCGTCACAGTCCGGTCCGGGGTTCTGTCGGCGTCGAGTAGGTCGATCACGTCGCTTGGCTGAGTGACGAGTGAGGCGAAGCCTTGCTTGATGAGTTCGTTCGGCCCCGCGCTCGCGACGCTGGTCACCGGGCCGGGCACCGCGCCGACGCCCCGGCCGAGTTCGCGTGCGGCGATGACGGTAGTCATCGACCCGGACCGGGGACCGGCCTCGGGGATCACAGTCGCACCGGAGAGTGCCGCCAGCAGGCGGTTGCGGGACAGGAACCTGTGCCTGGTCGGCGCGGCGCCTGGCGGCAGCTCACTGACCAGCAGCCCGACATCTCCGATCCGGTTCAACAGCTCGCTGTGCCCGGCCGGGTAGGGGCGATCCAACCCGTTCGCCAGGACCGCGATCGTATGTCCGCTCGCGGCGAGCACGCTCTTGTGCGCGGCCCCCTCAATCCCGTAAGCGCCGCCGGAGACGACGACTCGTTCCTCATCGGCAAGACCTGTCGCCAGCTCGCCCGCGATCTGCTCGCCGTAGGAGGTCGCGGCGCGAGCGCCTGTGATCGTGGCCCGATCACTCAGCGCCGTCGTCAGGAACGAGGCCGCGCCGCGCGTCCACAGCAGGTACGGCACGCGCTCGCCCAGGTCGTTCAGCCCGGCGGGCCATTCCTTGTCGGTCGGGATGAGCGCACCGAACCCGTGCCGCTCCACCTGAGCCATCCGATCCAGCAGGTCGGGCATGACCCGCGCCGCCACCCGTTCGCGCCACATCAACACGTCGGCGCGCGCCAGGCCGGGAACCTCGGCGTCAGACTCGATCAGCCGCAGTGTCTCGACCCCGCCGTGACGGGCGAGGACGTGCCCGGTGGTCGGATCGTTCGGCTCGGCGATCATCGACAACGCGATCCGCGCCATCCGCTCACCCTGTACCTGCTCCGCCAACGTCGCCATGATCGGTGTCCTCTCTCTCCAAGGTCACCGACGAGGTACACGCCCATCTGCCGCCGGGGTTCCCTCTGTCACGCGTCAGTCGTAAACTCGGTAGCGAGGCAGGTTCAGCAAACTACGCGGGTCCTTCGGGACGGCCCCTCGCGGGCACTCGGTTCATAGCCGCCTCCACGACGGAACACCGTCGCGCTATGACGAGGAAAAGAGGCCCGCAATGCTCCGCCAATCCATGAACCTCAGCGCACGAGGCTACGGTCTGTTCCGGTACGCGCCCACGAACCTGCTCCTAAACGCGATCCGCTACCGCCGCCGAGGCTTGAAGTGGGGCATCCCCGCCATGCTGATCCTGGGTGGCGGCTACTACTTCGCCACGGCGATCTGCTACACGATCATCCAGCGGGAAGGCCCCGGCCCGCTCTACCTGCTGGTCCTGCTGTTCGGCTGGAACACCCTAAAGTTCCTCTGGATCGGGCCGGTCAGCCTCATCGTGCTTCTCACCGTCCGGGCGAAGGAGCGGCGTCAGCGACGCGAGACCATGCACGCCGCCGTGAACCCGGAGGACTACGCGGGGAACCTCGTCTAGGCGATCAAGCCCCGGCGAGCCCTGACCAGCGTTTCTCCATACGTTCACACGCGCGCAGGCTGGCGGCCGCGTGGCCGGATGGTTCCGCCGCAAGCGAGGATGCCTGCGCGGGCACCGTCTTTGCTGATGCTCAGTCGAGCGGCGACCTGCGGCAAGGTCAAACCTTCCTTGTACAGACGCGCTGCCTCGCGCCGGATGCCCTCGGGAAGCCCCGGCTGCCGGATCGGTATGCCCGCCCGGCGCACCAGCTCGCTGACCGTCGCCCGATGCACTCCGAAGCGGTCGGCCAGTTCCCGCACGGGCACGCCAGCGGCGTAGGAATCGAGCAGCGCAGCACGATTCGAGGCATTCAAACGAGTTTGAGACTGGCGCGATTTTTCGACCACCGGCCCTCGAACATCGGCCTGCTGAGTAGCCTGGGTACGTGCTCCACGAGGCCGCGATGCCTTGTGGACACGGGAAATCAGCGAACTGACGGGCTTCCGAGGGTTTGAGAAGCACCTACGGAGGACCACCCTGTGATGTCTCGCGACATGTGTCTCATATGTCGCGGGACATTTGTCGTTTTTGGGGCCATCGGCCGGGTGGGGTGAGTTGGGTTCGCCAGTAGCCGCGGGTGGGGTCGATGGTGTGTTCGCTGAGGATTTCGCCGGTGTCGAGGTGGATGACGGTGATGGTGGTTTCGTCGGTGATGGCGA
>JASGEM010000033.1:0-2770 GCA_049841235.1 Propionicimonas sp.
GCCGGCGCAGGGCTCCCGCGCCGGCGATCAGCCACAGACCGCCGAAGACGATGATCGAGAGCCACAGCGGCGGCGGGGTTCCGGTGCCGCGTCCCAACAGCAACTGCCAGGGCTCGACCGGGTTCGTGCCGGCCAGCGTGGGTTCGATGCCGGTCAGCAGCCGTCCGGGGTGGGTGAGCAGGGTGTAGCGCCAGGGCCCGATCAGCAGCAGCAGAGGGGCAGCGACCACCAGCAGGGCCTGTGCCCAGGCCTGTCCGCGCCGGATCACCACCGCGATCATCGCCCCGAGCAGCACCAGCCAGGCCAGCGGCAGCACCGCGACCAGCAACAGCGCCCACAGCCCGGTGGCGGCGGCGCGGCGCCAGAGCAGGGTCTCCTCGGTCAGCCAGGCCCGCAGGCTGTAACCGAAGACCGGCAGCAGGATCGTCCACACCGCGACGCCGACCGCACCGACGCCGACCGCACCGGTCAGCACCGGGGCCAGGGCGTAGCCGAAGGCCGCGATGGCAGCCATCGCGGCGCTGGCCA
This sequence comes from Propionicimonas sp., assembly GCA_049841235.1. Taxonomy (GTDB): domain Bacteria; phylum Actinomycetota; class Actinomycetes; order Propionibacteriales; family Propionibacteriaceae; genus Propionicimonas. The sequence goes on from JASGEM010000033.1 coordinate 529, forward strand.
CGCCTTGACGCAGGAAGCGGAAGGCAGCCAGCCAGGCCAGTGGGACGCAGCCCAGCAGCAGGACGCCGACCAGCCATTCCGGCTGCCCGCCGGTCACGAAGGCGGCGAGCGCGGCCACGCCGGTCCAGGCCGGACCGGCCGGTGGGTTCATTCCGGCGAGGGGATCCAGGTAGCTGTTCAGCAGGTCGAGCCAGCCGGTCGGCGCGGGGAGCAGCCGGGCGGCCGACAGGACGCCGGCGCCGAAGGCGGAACGGCCGGCGGCCACCGCCAGCCCGATCGTGGCGAGTGCGCCGACCAGCAGCACCGGGATGCGTGGCTCGATCCGGCCGCGAGCGGCGAAGTCGTCACCGGTGAGTTCGTCCAGGCTGACCAAGGGGGCGGGGCCGGCGAAGGTCCCGGCCCATTCCGCGAGCCGCTCTCCGACTCCCTCGGCGAAGTGCCAGACGCCCGCGCCCGGACGGGGTCGCAACTGCCGGATCCGCGCCTGGGCGCCCTCGACGGGCGGGACGCTGCGCACCCCGGCGGCCAGCGAGCGGCGGAGCCGACGATCACTCAGCCAGCCTCCGAGCCCGGCGACCTCGGCCAGGGCATGTTCGCCGTCCTTGCCGAGCAGATAGCCCAGCGCGGCCAGCAGGCTGCTGAGCACCAGCCGGAGCCGTCCCAGCAGGCGCCGGCCACGAGGCAGATGTGCTGCGGCCAATGCCATTCCTGCGGCGCGGACGTCCGCCGGGTGAACGGGTTCGGCGTGGTTGATCACCTGCGCGGCGGGCTCGACCGCCACCTCGTGACCGGCGAGCCGGGCGCGCCAGCAGAACTCGGCGCCACGGTGGCTGACCGGCAGATCGTGGTTGAAGCCGTCCAGGGTGCGCCAGACCTCGCCTCGCACCAGCATGCCGGTGGCGTCGGTGGCCAGCGCATCGGTGGTCTGCAACTGACCCTGATAGAGCTCGCCGGGTGGCACCAGGCCCCGGATCCGTCCGCTGGCGGTGACCGTCTGGCCGAACTGGCGGATCAGGGTGCCCGGACCGCGACGGCGTGGCTCGACCAGCAGGGGGCCGACCACGTCCAGCTCCGGACGCCGCTCCAGGGTGACCAGCAAGGCGCTGAGCGCACCGGGGAGCGGCTCGCTGTCGGCCGGCAGGATCCACAGCCACTCACCGGCCTGATCGCCGCGGGCGTCGTCCACCACGATCTCGTCGGGGGTGAGATCGCCGGCCTCGATAGCAGCGACACAACGGGAGACGTCAACCCCGGGCCGCGGCTCGACGATCGCGGTGACCTCGGCATCCGCCCAGCGGGGGCCGTCTCCGGAACCGCGGGTATGCAGCCAGGCCCACGGATCCTCAGGCAGGTCGGTCAACTGGGTCTCTTCCGGGTTCAGGGGGGAACGGCGCGTCCCAGCCTACAGCCCGGCTCCTCAGGAATTTCTCAGCCTGAGAGTCAGGGGATCCCGGGCTCGGACCCCGGGCAGCGTCCGCGACCCTTCGACGGGCCGAGGGATCGTACCGGCCACCGATCTGGCCGGATGCCGGCATCGAGCACGCCGGCGCCCTACCGGATCAGATGGCCTGCTTCTTGAGGCGGCGGCGTTCCCGTTCGCTCAGACCGCCCCAGATACCGAACCGCTCGTCGTTGCCGAGGGCATACTCCAGGCACTCGCTGCGCACCTCACAGGAGAGGCAGACCTTCTTGGCCTCGCGGGTGGACCCGCCCTTCTCGGGGAAGAAGGCCTCGGGATCGGTCTGGGCGCAGAGTGCACGCTCCTGCCAACCGAGTGCCCCCTCGTCGTCTTCATTGACGATCAGCATCAGCTCGCGCATCTACCCTCCTCGACCAGTGTGCGGCACACACGAAAACTACTTGGAGAGAATTACACGCCTGTCATTCCCAAGAAGTCAACCCCGATGGTCTACCATGCCCGGTTCCTGGCCCTTGAACTTGCACGGATCCATCGAGCCGGGCAGCGGATGCGCCGCTTCCGTCCGGTCGTTCGCTGTCGTCCTGGCGAACCGTCCGACGACTCAGGTCTGCGCCGGCAGCAGCAAGCCACGCGGCCTGTGGCGCACTCGGCGCCTTCCCAGGCCCGTCACCTTCCGGACGGCGGGCGCCACTCCTCACCGGTCGCGGGTTCCGGACGGGGCGCGTCACCGGACCGTTCGGCACCGGCAGAGCCTGTCGTCCCGGATTCGAGAGACCGCGAGCCGGGCGCGCCGGACGCCGCCTCGTCAGCCGTCCGCCACAC
>JASGEM010000034.1:0-143103 GCA_049841235.1 Propionicimonas sp.
ATGCTGTTCCGAGCGAGGAGGTGCCCGGCGGGATGAGCTGGGGTTAACGAGAACTGGTGGCCGGATGGGAGATCTGGCGCCAGGTCCAGGTGCCGCAGACCGCCCGTCCGGGCGCGCCGCAGACCCGGCGACGAGGTGAGGCGAGCTTGCTCGGTTCACCGAGGAGGAAGGGCGGCACGAGCGCCAGCCGGGACATGACTGTTCCGCAAGCTCCCAACAACCGGACTCCGGGCGCGAACCCGGTGTCCGGGCTAGTTCGCGGGCTGGGTGTGGGGATCGCGGCTGGGATACGCCGCCGCGATGGCCTGGTTGCGGGCGGAGAACCGCACGCCGGCCTCGAACGCGGAGATCATGGTCTGCGGCGCGGCCTTGCCGGTGCCGGCGATGTCGAAGGCCGTACCGTGATCGACGGAGGTGCGCAGGATCGGCAGCCCTACGGTGACCGAGACGGTGCGGTCGAAGTCGTAGGTCTTCGTCGCGATGTGTCCCTGGTCGTGGTAGAGCGACAGGATGCCGTCGAAGGCACCTTTCAGCCCCAGGTGCCAGACCGAGTCGGCCGGGATGGGGCCGATCACGCCGGCGCCGGTTTCCGCGTTGATCTGCTGGATCGCCGGGATGATCTCGTCCAGTTCCTCGCGTCCGAAATGGCCATTCTCGCCGCCGTGTGGGTTGAGCGCGGCCACCGCAAGCCTCGGCTGGGTGTACCCGAACACCTCCAGCGCCTTCAGTGCGCGGACGATCGAGCCGACCAGCAGATCCTGCTTGATCGACTGCACCGCCTGCAGCAGGGACATGTGGCGGGTGGCGAAGAAGGTGCACAACTCGCCCAGGACGAACATCGTGTCGGTCTTCTCGGCGCCGGTCAGGTCCTGCAGCATCTCGGTGTGTCCCAGGAACTCCGAACCGGTGGCCCAGATCGCCTCCTTGTTGATCGGCGCCGTGACGATGCCGGCGGTGCGACCGGCGAGGGCGTCGGCAACCGCAGCCTCGATCGAGCCGACGGACGCCCGCCCGGCCAGTTCCTGCACCCTGCCGAACTCGATCTGCGCGGAATCGGACACCACGTCGATGTCGATCACGTCGACCACGGCCGGATCCGGGCTGGCATCGGCAGGATCGGCCACCACCCGCACCTCGACCCGCTCGCCGACGATCGACGCGGCCCGCTCGATGATGCAGGGATCGGCGTAGAGCACGGCGCGGCACTGCTCCCGGATCTCCGGACGGATCACCGTCGCCACGCTGATCTCCGGTCCGATACCGGCCGGATCGCCAACGGTCACCCCCAGGACGGGGGTCTGGTTGTCACCCACTGTCAGCCACTTCCCTTCGCTGTGCGCCACCACTCTCTTGGCCGCGATCGTAAAGCTACCGGTCGACCGGGTGCCCGCGCGGACGACGCCGGATGTTGCCTGGCGTGGAATCGGCCGATCTGCCTGGCGCCGATCCGGCGCGTCGGCGCTATATTCGAACGTGACCTGAACGCGCAGGCTCCGGTCAACACACCGTTTGGAGGTCAGACAATGGGGTTTTTCGATCGCTTGGGCAAATCACTCGGACTGAGCAAGGACGCAACAGAGCCGGTTGAACCGGCTGTCTCGACGCCAGCACCCGCACCGGCTGCGGCACCCCCGGTGGCCGAACCCGCACCGGCTGCCGAGGCCACTGAGCCACCCGCAGCGGTCACGGTCCGGCTGCGCCAGCCGCTCCAGGGCCGCGTGGTCGGCATCGAAGAGGTGCCCGATCCCACCTTCGCCACCGGCATCATGGGGCCGGGAATCGCGATCGAGCCCACCGGCGATCTGGTGATCGCCCCCGCCGACGCCACCGTGTCGATGGCCTTCCGGACGGGGCACGCGGTGGCATTGACCCTGGACGAAGGCGGCATCGAACTGCTGATCCACATCGGCCTGGACACCGTCACGATGGATGGCGACGGTTTCGAGGTGCTGGTCAGCCAGGGCGACAAGGTGACCGCCGGCACTCCGCTGGTCCGCTTCGATCCGGCCAAGATCGCCGCCGCGGGACACCCCGCGGTGACCCCGATCGTGGTCCTGAACAACAAGGAAGCCCGGATCGAGTTCGTCTGAGGCGTCAGCGGGCGTCCAGCATGGTGAGCTGCATCGTGGACGGCTCGTGGGCGTAGACCGCGTGCGGAACGCGGGTGTCCAGATGCATGAAGCCGCCGGGGACGAGTTCCTCGGTCCGGCCGTCCGCGGTGATGCTCAGCCGGCCGGAGAGCACCTGTAGCAGCACCGGCATCGCTGCGGTGTGCTCGGTGAGTTCCTGCCCGGCGTCGAAGCCGAACAGGACCACCCGCACTCCGGGCGCGCGGAAGGCTGTGCGGGAAACCGTCGCCTCGGGCTGGACCTGGATCAGTGCGGTGAGATCCGGGATCGCCGTGAAGGGTGCGGCTGTCATGAGGGCTCCTCGGTAGTAGTCGGGACGGTCTCGGCTCGGCGGGCCACCAGGGTGACAGCGGTCAGCGACGCACGGTGGCGGTGGAAGGTGCTGCGCATCGCGAGAACGCGCTTGAGGGCTCCCCGGTTGCGCAGCAGATTACCCAGGATCCGCAGCGACCCCCGCAGCCCCTCGTCGGCGAGGTTGCGGCGTACCGCCAGCAGCGCCATCGGCGCGGTCCCGGTGAACTCGACCTCCAATCCGTGGGCTTCCAGGGCGGCGCGCCATTCGGCCATGGTCAGCGGTCGGGCGTTCACCTTGATCGTGCGGGCGAGGTCCTTGCGAATGCTCGTCTTGGTCTCGGCGTCCAGGTGGTCGGGCTGCAGACCGAGTTCGTGGATGGCGTAGTACCCACCCGGCCGCAGCACCCGGACCGCCTCCCCGATGATGGCCGCCTTGCCACGGTCCGTCTGCATGGTCAGCATCGCCTCGCCAACGACCGCGTCCGCGCTCTGGTCGGGCAGCCCGGTGCTGGCCGCGTCCCCGTTGACCACCCGCCCGGCGTCGCCGACCACCCGCTGCACGATCGCCGCGACCTCAGGGCTCTCGTCCACGCCAACGTAGCTGCGCGGTTGTCGCTCGAGGATCTCCCGGGCAGTCAGGCCCAGCCCCGGCGCGAGTTCGACGACATCCAGCCCGGTGAGCGGGACGGCGGTCAGCATCTCGTCGGTCAGCTCGCGACCGCCCGGGCGCAGGACTCGCTTGCCCAGCCGAGCCAGCAGCCAGTGACCGGGAACGTCCTCGATCGGGCGCTGGGCCATCGGGAGTTCCTCGGGGGTGAGGTGGTCGGAAGCTCCGTCGCTCTTTTTCACAACTCTCATGGTACGTAATTCACCCGAGCGCCGCAGCCTGGTCCCCGCGAATTCCCACTCCGCGATACCGGAATGGCATCCCGGCCGACCTCACCCGCGCGGCGTCACTCATGATCGGGCCGGATGCCCTGGTCGATAGCTCGCCGCCAGCCCCACCGGGTCTTTCGCCGGCAGGGCTGGCGAATGCGATCGAGTCAGGCGAGCGCCGCTGCCAACTCCCGAGCGGGCAGATCGGGGAAGGCGCCCGCGACCGCCCCGTGGGTGATGGCTCCGTCGTGCGTGTTGATGCCGTTGGCCAGCGGCCTGTTCTCCCGGCAGGCCGTCAGCCACCCCTTGTCGGCCAACTGCACCGCGTACGGCAGAGCAGCATTGGTCAACGCCCAGGTCGAAGTGCATGGCACCGCACCCGGCATGTTCGCCACGCAGTAGAAGATCGAGTTATGCACCGTGAACGTCGGATCGGCGTGGGTGGTCGGATGCGAGTCCTCGAAACAGCCACCCTGGTCGATCGCCACGTCCACCAGGACCGAACCCGGCTTCATCTGGGCGACCATCTCGTTGGTGACGAGCTTCGGAGCCTTCGCCCCTGGGACCAGCACCGTACCGATCACCAAGTCGGCGGCCAGCACATGCTCGCGCAGGCTCATGGCGTTCGAGGACACCCCGAGCACCCGGTTCTGGTAGCGCCAGTAGGTCATCCGCAGCTTGTCCAGATCGGTGTCCAGAATGGTGACGTCTGCGCTCATCCCAAGTGCGATGTTCGCCGCGTTCTGCCCGGCCACACCGCCCCCGAGCACCACGACCTTGGCCTTGTCCACCCCGCCGATGCCACCCAACAGCAGCCCGCGGCCACCGTTGGCCTTGCGCAGGTACTCCGCACCCACCTGGGGAGCCAGGCTGCCGGCCACCTCCGACATCGGGTACAGCAGCGGCAGGCCGCCGTTGGGCAACTGCACCGTCTCATAGGCGATCGCCGTCGTTCCCGCGGTCAGCAGCGCTTCGGTCTGGGGGCGGTCGGCCGCCAGGTGCAGATAGGTGAACAGCAACAGGTCGTCACGCAGGAACCGGTACTCGCTGGCGACCGGCTCTTTGACCTTGATCACCATCTCGCCGGCGGCCCAGGTCGCCTCGGCACCCTCGACGATGGTCGCTCCCTGCGCCACATACTCGTCGTCGGTGATGGACGAGCCGACACCGGCGCCGGCCTGGATGAAGATCTTGTGACCGCGGCGGGTCAGCTCGGCGACCCCCGCGGGGGTGATCGCCACCCGAAACTCGTTGTTCTTGACCTCGGTGGGAACAGCAATGTGCATCTTGTATCTCTCTCTTGGTGATGGTGAATGAAGTCGACGGATCAGGGGACGTTCCTCGGTCGGCGCACCCGGCGGCGCTCCGCATGCGCCGGGCGAGCTTGCCGAGACCTCGTCACGGGCCACGGCAAGCTCGGCCGAACGCCTTCCCGTCAAGGGCCCGGTCTCAGTTGGGCAGCCGATCCTCGGGCACGGGTGATTCGACTCGCTCGTCACTGGCGTCCCGCTCGGCCGCCAGTTCGGCGAGCTTGCGCGGGCGCACCCGAATCCAGTACCAGACGCTGATCAGGACCAGGAAGGGGATGCCGAAGATCAGCGTCATGTTGAAGGATGAATCGGTGAACAGCGTGGTCAACAGGATCGCCAGCATCAGGAACGCGCCGAGCCAGGTGCCGACCGGGTAGAACGGCAGCTTGTACTTCTGTGGCACGCCCCGCCTGGCCAGATCACGACGGAAGAAGATGTGCGAGACGAAGATCATGAACCAGGTGAACATCGCACCGAACATCGACACCGCCATCATGACGGTGAAGGCGTGCTCGGGATTGATCACGTAGACCACCGTCGCCACGGCGATGCCCAGAGCCGACAGCACCAACGCGTTGATCGGCGATCCGTTGCCGTGGACCCGGCCCACGAACTTCGGAGCATCGCCGCTGCGCGAAAGGCTGAAGGCCATCCGGGTGGAGGTGTACAGCTGGCTGTTCATGGCCGAAAGGGCTGCGATGATCACGATGAAGTTGATGATCGAGTCGGCGAACGGGATGCCCATCACTCCCATCACTGTCACGAACGGGCTGCCACCCTCGAGGATCTTGCTGGTCGGCGCGATCGCGACGATCAGCGCCAGCGTGCAGATGTAGAAGATGAACAGCCGGAGGATGACCGTGCGGAAGGCCTTCTTGGTGGCAACTTCGGGTTCCGCAGCCTCCCCGGCGGCCACCGCCACCATCTCGATGGAAAGGTAGCTGAAGATCGACACGATCACGGCGATCCACATACCCCACACGCCATTGGGCATGAAACCGCCCTCGGCGGTGTAGTTGTGGAAGCCGAACTCGGGGCTCAGCCGGCCGAATACCGCGATCGCGGACATGATGATAAAGGCGATGATCGCGAAGACCTTGACCGAACTCAGCCAGTATTCCAGCGTGCCGAAAGCGTGCACGTTGAACATGTTCACGCCGATCAGGACTGCCGAGAATCCGAGAATCCAGACCAGGCCGGGCACCTCGGGCAACCAGAATCCCATGTACGTGCCGATCGCAGTGACCTCGGTACCGACTGCCAGCACCAGACAGGACCAGTAGGAGATCCGGACCAGGAATCCGGCCATCGGGCCGATGTAGTGCTCGGCGTAGGCACCGAACGAGCCCGAAGTCGGGTGCTGGATGGTCATCTCAGCCAGAGCGGCCATCAGTAACAGGGCGATCAACGCGCCGATGGCATAGCTGATGATCACGCTGGGGCCCGCGTAGCTGATCGCGAACTTCGAGCCCAGGAAGAGACCGGTGCCGATGGCTCCACCCAGCGCGATCATCCCGATCTGCCGCGTGGTGAGCGCCTTGCTCAGGCCTTGTTCGCGTTGTTGGATCTTGTCAAAACTGCCCATGAGAGGGCTCCCTTCTCGTTAGGGGGCGACGGCTGCACTGCCGTCGGGCAGGTGAGTTACCAAAGACGGGCGACAGCACGTCGTCCTATGGGGAAGGTCAGGAGATCGGCGGGACGATCAGGTCACGGCACCGCGACGACGATGCTCCTCGGTGTTCCAGGATTCGGTGTCGAGGATGTCGGCCAGGATCGTGGCTGCGTCCCAGACATCCGCGTAGCGCAGGTACAACGGAGTGATCCCCATCCGGATTACCTCCGGTTCGCGGTAGTCGGGGATGACGCCCCGGGAGACCAGCGCGTTGACCACGGCGTGACCCTCGGGATGCCGGAAGCTGACGTGGCTGCCGCGATCCTGGTGCCGCCGGGGCGTGATCAGGGTCAGCGGGTGACCGGCGCACTTGTCCTCGATCAGACCGATGAAGAGGTCGGCCATCGCCAGCGACTTATGGCGAACCTCCGCCAGATCGGCCTCCGCGGCGATCCGGAAACCGCACTCGGCCACCGCCATGGAGGTGATCGGCTGTGTACCGCACAGGAATCGCTCGATGCCGTCGGCCGCGTGGTACTTCGGCGACATCTCGAACGGTGCGCGGTGGCTCCACCACCCCGACAGAGGCTGCCAGAACCGGTTCTGATGCGTTTCGTTCACCCAGAGGAAGGCCGGCGAGCCGGGGCCGCCGTTGAGGTACTTGTAGGTGCAGCCGATGGCGAAGTCCGCATTGCAGGCCGACAATTCGATCGGCAGCGCGCCTACGCTGTGGCACAGGTCCCAGATCATCAGGGCGCCGGCATCGTGGACCTGAGAGGTGACGGCCCCCATGTCCCACAGCGCTCCGGTGCGGTAGTTCACATGGGAGAGCGCCACGGCTGCCACCTGATCGTCCAGGAGATCCTCCAGGCGGGCCTGCTGATCGTTGTCGATCAGCTTGAGTTCGTAGCCTCGATCCAGGAAAGCCGTCATGCCTTCGATGATGTAGAGGTCGGTGGGGAAGTTGTCCCGCTCGGAGATGATCACCCGGCGTCCCGGCTGGTCGGCCTCCTGGATCGTCAGAGCTGCGGCGAGCACCTTGAACAGGTTGACCGAGGTGGTGTCGGTGACCACGGCCTGGCCGTGCTGGCCACCGATGAGCGGGGAGATGAGGTCACCCAGACGGGAGGGCATATCGAACCAGCCTCGGCTGTTCCACGAACCGATCAGTTCCTTGCCCCATTCTTCGGTGACCACGTCGGCCGCCCGGGCCGGGGCGTCGGCAGGCATGGCGCCCAAGGAGTTCCCGTCCAGGTAGATGACGCCCTCGGGAATGACGAATCTTTCCCGGAAGCGAGCTAGTGGATCCCGCTGATCGGCCCGAACGCATTCCTCTCGGGTGGTGAGTTCCTCTCGGGCGATGAGCTCTGTCATGTAGGAATCCTCCATTCAGTGACGACCGCCACCGGTAACACATCCTTGGCACCAGGACGGACGATTCAGCTATGTCTCCCTCGACCTGGATCTACTACGCTGTCGTGACACCAGGTTTCGTAAGGCGTCTAAATAGTCGCCTATACGTCGACAAGTCATAGCAATCTCGAATTAAATGGGGATAGGAGCCGAAATGTCGAAAATAAGTTCGTCCTTGCTGGCCAACCGACCGGCCCGGCCGAAGCTCGTTCGACTCGACGCCGTCGATCAGCGCCTCCTGTGCGACCTGGTGGAGGACGCGCGCACCGCGAACAACGTGTTGGCCAGCCGTGCCGGGGTGGCGCCGTCCACTTCCCTGGCCCGGATTCGCCGGCTCGAGGAAGCGGGCGTGATCAAGGGTTACCACGCCGATCTCGACCTGGGGTTGCTGGGCCTGACCGTCCACGCCCTGGTGCAACTCCGGGTCCAAGTGCATGCCAGGCCGCGGATGCTGGCGGTGGCCCGCCAACTGCGGGCGGAGCCGAACGTGCTGGACGTCTTCCTGGTCGGTGGCGATCGGGACCTGGTGCTCCACGTGGTGTGCGAGTCGGCCGATGATCTGAAGACCTTCATCAACGAGAAGATCGGCACGAACACCGATCTGGCCAATTCCACCACCAGCCTGGTCTTCGAGAAGCTGTGAGGTGACCGTGTCCGTACCGGGCAGCGAGCCCCGCGCGACCCCGACCGAGGCCCACGGACCGGCGGAGACGATCAGTTACGGCGAGGACGCCGCCCAGGTCTACGACGTGCGCCTGCCGGCGATCGGCGCGCTCACCGGCCCCACCGTGATCCTAATCCATGGTGGCTTCTGGCGCGCCCGCTACGACCGCGCACATATCGGATCGATGGCACAGCACCTCGCGGATGCCGGAGCCCCCACCGCGGTGCTGGAGTACCGCCGTCCGGGCGACTCCGGTGACGGATACTCCGCGACCTTGGCCGACCTGCGGGCCGGCCTGGCCGCCATCGCGGCCGACTCCCGCTTCACCGAACCGCGGGTCGCGGTCGGGCATTCCGCTGGTGGCCAGTTGGCGCTCTGGGTGGCTTCGCAGCCCGCAGCGGCCGGCCAGTTGGCAGCGGTGGTGAGCCTGGCCGGCTGCGTCGATCTGGAACTGGCGGTCGAACTTGATCTCGGAGACGGCGCGGTGACGGCCTTCCTGGGTGGCACGCCCGCGGACCGTCCGCAGGCCTATGCCGACACCGATCCGGCCCGGTTGGTGCCCTGCCCGGTTCCGGTGGTGCTGGTTCACGGAGACGACGACCCCGAAGTTCCGGTTGCGGTGAGTGAGTCCTATCGGGCCCGGGCGGAGCGGGCAGGCGCAACGGTGAGCCTGGTGCGCCTGCACGGGGTGGGGCACTACGAGCTGATCGATCCCGACGATCCGGGGTTCCAGGCGGTGCAGCAGGCGATCGACCGGTTCGGTGGCCCGGTTCGAGGACGGACGGCCAGCCAGCGCTGACCGTCGGGACGGCCGGCCGCGGCACAGCCCTGTCCGACGGCTCCGCTCGGACCTGTCGAGGGAATCAGGTGTGGCCGGCGCCGTCGAGTTGGTCGATGATGTAGCCCAATTGGTCACCGATCACCGCCAGGGCGTCCCGGATGCCGCCCCGAGAGCCAGGAATGGCCAGGACGAGCGCGGGACGATGCCCCGGCCCGGTGACCACGCCGGCGACCTCCCGGGAGACCAGCGCCTGCGGCGTGTGTGCCAGGCCCCGACGGCGGATCTCCTCGGCAATGCCGGGGATCTCGAAGGCGAGCAGTTCCCGGACCGCCTGTGAGGTGAGGTCGCGCGGACCGATGCCGGTGCCCCCGCAGGCCAGCACCACCCGGGACCCGCCTGCGATGGCGTCACGGATCGCGGCGACAATGGCAGACGGGTCGTCGCCGACCGCCGCGGAGGTCACCTCGCAGCCGAGCTCACCGAGCAACCCGGCAGCGACCGGGCCGCCTCGATCGGCGTCGGCACCGCTGGCCACCTCGTCCGAGACCGTGATCGCCGTCGCGCGAATCATGGATCAGGACTTCTTCGGCGCACCCGGACGGGCGTAGCGCCACCAGGTGATCGCGACGCACATCACAGCCCAGGCGACGCCGATCCAGTAGAAGGTGGTGGCGGGCATCAGGGTGAGCCCGACGCCGAACAGGAAGGGCCCGAAGGCGGCGATGGCGCCGGTCCAGCCGATCACGCCACCGGCCTGGCGCCGCTCGAAGATCATCGGCATCTGCTTGAACGTCGATGCGTTGCCGATGCCGGTGAACAGGAAGATCGCGAGCATGCCGTACAGGAACTGGTTGAACCCGGCCTGCAGCGCGGCCGCCGACGAGGTGTCGGGCACCAGCGCAGGGATGGTGTAGATGATCGACGCGATCAGGCCCAGACCCGAGACAAGGGTCCAGATCGCGCCGCCCATCCGGTCGGTCAGCGGCGCGAAGAGGATGCGCGCGCCGGCGCCGATCAGCGGGCCGAGGAAGACGAACGACACGGCGTCCGGCACCGTGTAGCCCTCGACCAGGATCGTCGCGGTGGCGCCCGAGCCCTCCACGATCGCGGAGTTGCCCCAGCCGTACAGGTTGATCACCAGCAGACCGAACTGTGCCGACAGGCCTGAGAAGGTGCCGAAGGTCATGATGTACAGCAGCGTCATCCACCAGGTGTCCTGATTGCGGAAGATGTCGAACTGCTGGCGGATGTTCGCCTTGATCGGCACCGACTTCAGGTGCCGCCACGCGATCCACGCGCCAATCAGGATGAACGGCAGATAGACCAGCGAGCCTGCCTGGTACCAGACCTCGACATCGGGTTTGCCGGGCATCTTCATCATCTGGCTCTGGCCCAGCCACCACAGCCAGCCCATGGAGATGATCAGCGGGGTGAGCAGCTGCACCAGCGAGACGCCGAAGTTGCCGATGCCCGCCTGCAGGCCGAGCGCGGTGCCCTGCAGCCGCCGCGGGAAGAAGTACGAGGTGGAGGGCATGAAGCCCGAGAAGGCGCCTCCGCCGATGCCGGCCAGGAAGGCCAGCACCAGCAACTCCCAGTAGGGCGCGGTGGGCGACATCGAGCGGACGCCCCAGCCGAGCACCGGGAAGAACAGCAGCAGGGTGGTGAACGCCACCATCTTGCGGGTGCCCATCATCGGCGGCAGCACCATCCAGGTCAGCCGCATCAGACCGGCGGCGAGTCCCGGGGTGGCCGCCAGCCAGTACAGCTGTGCCTGGGTGAACGAGTACCCGATGGCGTTGAGCTTCGGGATGATCGCGGAAGGGAGGAACCAGGCGACGAAGCACAGGGTGAGGCAGAACGTGGTGATCCACAGGGTCCGCCAGGCCAGCCTCTTGTCCCAGGTCTCCTCGTTCTCGGGGTCCCAGGACTGCAGCCATTCCGGCCCGCCCTGCAGCTTCTCGACGATGCTGGGGCCCCCGCGGCGTTGTTCGGGGGAGCCTAGCGGGTGAGAAGAACGTCGTGGGGTTTTCATACTCCGGCCCTCTCCAGGGTGTCGATGTGTTCGGTATCGAAGTGATCGGCAAGTTCCGGTGCCTTGACGTGCAGCATCCCGACGATGGTGACGTGCATCCAGACCGCGCAGACGCCGGTCAGCAGGAACAGGACGAAGAAGGTGCTGGTCGGGAAGCCCGTCCACACCTTGGTGTAGGCGAACAGCGGCGGCAGGATGAATCCGCCCAGGCCGCCGAGCATGCCGACCAGGCCGCCGACCGAGCCGACATTGTCCGGGAAGTACTCCGGGATGTGCTTGTAGACCGCGGCCTTGCCGATCCCCATCGCGCAGCCCAGCAGGAAGACCAGGACGGTGAACCACCACACGTTGATGGCGTAGCCGAGGTGCTGGGTCTGGGTGCCGTCGGCGTGGGAGATCACGATGTGGCCGTTGGGCATCATCAGCACCCCGCTGGTCACCAGCATCACCACGAAGGTGGCGTACATCACCTTGCGGGCGCCGATCCGGTCGGAGACCCAGCCGCCCAGCGGGCGCAGCAGCGAAGCGGGGAAGATGAAGATCGCGGTGAGCAGCGCCGCCGTCCACAGGTCGACCCCGAAGTTGTCGACGTAGTACTTCGGCAGCCAGGCCGACAGCGCGACGTAAGCCCCGAAGACGGCCACGTAGTAGAGGCTGAACCGCCAGACCCGCAGGTGCTTCAGCGGAGCGAGCATCTCCGCGATCGGCTTGCTCGACCCCGCCACCCGGTCGTGCCGCGGCACGATCAGCCAGGTCAGTACGGCCAGCACGAGCAGCAGCACGGCGTAGATCACCGGCACCAGCCGCCAGCCGCCCTGCACCCCGAAGACGAAGGTCGTCCCGGCCGTCCCGGCGATCAGCGGCGGACCGATGAACTTGGTCACCGAGGCACCGACATTGCCGGCGCCGAACAGGCCGAGCGCGAAACCCTGCCGGTCCCGTCCGAACCACGCGGCGTTCCACGCGATGCCGACGCTGAACAGGTTGCCGGCGAAGCCGACCAGGAAGGCCAGCACCAGCAGCACCCCGTAGGAGTGCGCGGTGGAGACGAAGTAGGCCGGGACGGCGGTCACCGCGAGCATCACGATGGTCACCTTGCGGCCACCGATCCGGTCGGTGATGATGCCGGCCGGCAGCCGCCACATCGAGCCGTTCAGCACCGCCAGCGCGGTGATCCAGGAGAGCTCGACGTCGGAGAGCAGCAGCTCCTTCTGGATCTCGATGCCGAGGATGCCGAACATCAGCCAGACCGCGAACATCACGGTGAAGTCGATGGTCGACATCGCCAGGACGCGGTTCGCGCCCCGTCCGGTGGCGTGCTCAGGTGTGGTCACTTCGTCCTGTCTGTCGGTGCGGAAAGGGGATCTGGGGGTGTGCAGGCAGGGCGGCGCTGACGATCAGCGCTCTCCTCGGTCTCGGTCGCGGGTGCCGACCGGATCCCAGCCGCGGACGCGGAGGCGGGTGTGGGAGGCGGCGGGTGGCTGGACGTCCCGGCTGCGGTAGACCACGTAGGGACGGAACAGGTAGTGCAGCGGGACCGTGAAGGCATGCACCAGCCGGCTGAACGGCACCAGGGCGAACAGCGCCAGGCCGATCAGGATGTGCACCTTGAACTGCCAGGTGGCAGCTGCCATCGCCTCGATGTTCGGCTGGAAGACCAGCAGCGAACGGAACCAGATCGAGACCGTCTCGCGGTAGTTGTGATGCTCGCCGGTGGGGGTGTGATCGCCGGTGAGGGTGGCGATCAGGCCGAACACGATAGCGGCGGTCAGGATGACATACATCAGCTTGTCGTTGCGGGTGGTGGCCAGGAAGACCGGCCCGGTGGTCCGGCGGCGGTAGATCAGCAGCGCGATCCCGACCAGGGTCGCGACACCGGCCAGGGTGCCGGCGCTCAGCGCGATGAAGTGGTAAGTGTCCTGGGTGATCACCAGATCCGTCCAGGCCTTCGGCACGAGCAGCCCGAGCAGGTGGCCGCCCAGCACCATCAGCAGACCGAAGTGGAACAGCGGGGACGCGATCCGCAGCAACCTCGACTCGTACAGCTGGGAGGAGCGGGTGGTCCAGCCGAACTGGTCGTAGCGGTAGCGCCAGATCAGCCCGGCGATCAGGGTGAGCGCGACCAGATAGGGCACCACGCCCCACAGCAGGATGTCGAGTGCGTTCATCTCAGCTCCCTCCGCGGGACGACGTGACGAGATCCCCGCCTCCGCGGGGACGACGGGTAGGGGACGCGGGGCGGCGGTGGGCGGCGCCGGGTTGGCCGGCCGCTGCCCGGGTGGGTTGAAGGAGGCTCTCCACCGAATCGAGACCGACGAATTCCACCGGACGTGCCTCGCCGTAGCGGGCCTGCACCTCGGCGTGGGTCTGGGGCGACTCCCCCGGCAGGCAATCGCAGACCGCGGTCAGGACGCCGGCGTGCGGCAGACCGTCCTTGGCCAGGCCGAGCCGCAGCAGTTCCAGGCTGGCACGGAACCGCTGCAGCAGGCCGACCCCACGCTCGGGGTCAGCCACCGCGAACTCCAGCACCATCGG
Source organism: Propionicimonas sp. (assembly GCA_049841235.1). GTDB lineage: Bacteria > Actinomycetota > Actinomycetes > Propionibacteriales > Propionibacteriaceae > Propionicimonas. Next base: position 13,647 of record JASGEM010000034.1, read on the forward strand.
TAGGTAGTCCGGCAGCTCCCCACCGGTGGCGACCAGCAATCCGGATTCGCGGTAGACCTGTTTGATCTCGGCCAACACCTCGCCGCGCCGGCGGGTGTCGCCATCTGTCCAGTAGCTCAGGTGCAGCGCATGCCGCCGCGAGAGATCGAACTCCTGGATGTGGAAGGACTGCAGCTTCGGCAGCGTCGTCCCGCCGAGATGGGTCAGGACGGACGCGAACTGCTGCTCGGCACCGGTTCCGGAGAGCGCCGCCTCGAGGGTGTCCAGCCGGGCGAGCAGTTCCTCCTCCGGGTAGGTCAGGACGAGCGCCGCAGCCTGGAAGATGACGGCGGCGGACCGACCGAGCAGGGGACTCATCGGGCGTCCTGGTTGGCGTCCCAGTTGAGCATGCCGGAGCGGTTGGCCAGGGCGGCGTCCGAGGCGGCGGCCTCGGCCTGCTGGCGTGCCTTCAGGGCGGAGTAGGTCTCGATGGCGACCGGGACGGGACGTCCGGAGGCCTCGCCGAAGGGGCCGGAGTTGTACATGCCGGGGCCGCCCTCGTAGTCGAGGGAACAGGCCAGCTCCTCCAGATTGTGGGCCTCCTCTGTGTGGGCCTTGGGGATGACGTAGCGGTCCTCGTACTTGGCGATCGCGAGCAGCCGGTACATCTGCTCGATCGCCTCCGGGGTCATCCCGACGGCGGCGGCCAGTTCCGGATCGCGTCCGGTGCCCAGCGTCACCCCGCGCATGTAGGAGCGCATCGCCGCCAGCTTCTGCAGCACATCCGTGACGATCGCGGTGTCGCCGGCCGTGAACAGCTCGGCCAGGTACTCCACCGGGATCCGCAGCGCGTCGATCGCGCCGAACAGGTTGCCGGCGGCCTCCGCGTCGTGGCCCTGCGATTTCAGCAGGTCGGTGACCGGCGAGAGCGGCGGGATGTACCAGACCATCGGCATGGTCCGGTACTCCGGGTGCAGCGGCAGGGCGACCTTGAAGTGCTTGATCAGCGCGTAGATCGGCGAGCGCTGGGCGGCGGCGATCCAGTCGTCCGGCATGCCCCCGGCCTTGGCGAGCGCGATCACCTCGGGGTCGTTGGGGTCGAGCAGCAGATCCAGCTGCGCCTGGTAGAGCTCGTCCTCGGGCACCGACGCGGCCTCGGTCACCGCGTCCGGGTCGTAGAGGACGATGCCCAGGTAGCGCAGCCGCCCGACGCAGGTCTCCGAGCAGACCGTGGGCAGCCCGACCTCGATCCGCGGGTAGCAGAAGGTGCACTTCTCGGCCTTGCCGGAGCGGTGATTGAAGTAGATCTTCTTGTACGGGCAGCCGGTGATGCATTGGCGCCAGCCGCGGCACCGATCCTGATCGACCAGCACGATGCCGTCCTCGGCCCGCTTGTAGATCGCGCAGGAGGGGCAGGAGGCCATGCAGGAGGGGTTCAGGCAGTGCTCGCAGATCCGGGGCAGGAAGAACATGAAGCTCTGCTCGTACTCGAACTTGATCTTCTCGTTGGCTTCCTGCCGCAACTTCTCCACGATCGGATCGGTGTCGCCGGTCTCGTGGATGCCGCCCAGGGAGTCGTCCCAGTTCGCGCTCCAGGTGATCTTGGTGTCCTCACCGGTGATCAACGACTTCGGCCGGGCCACCGGGAAGTCGTCGCCCAAGGGCGCCGAGATCAGGTTCTGGTAGTCGTAGGTCCAGGGCTCGTAGTAGTCGCCGAGTTCGGGCTGAACGGGCGAGGCGAAGATGCTCAGCAGCTTCTGGAACCGTCCGCCGCTACGCAGTCTGAGGCCGCCGGTCTTCGTCCGCACCCAGCCGCCGCGCCACTTCTCCTGATCCTCGTAGCGCCGGGGGTAGCCCAGCCCGGGCCGGGTCTCGACGTTGTTGAACCAGACGTACTCGGTGCCGGCCCGGTTCGTCCAGGCCTGCTTGCAGGTGACCGAGCAGGTGTGGCAGCCGATGCACTTGTCGAGGTTCATCACCATGCCGACATGCGCCATCACGCGCTTCAGCTTGCGGGCCATCAGTACGTCACCTCCTGAGAGCGGCGGCGGACGGTGGAGACGATGTCGCGCTGCACGCCGGTGGGGCCGAGGTAGTTGAAGGCGTAGGACTGATGGGCGTACGCCCCGATCAGGTGGGTCGGTTTCACCAGGATGCGGGTCACCGAGTTGTGGATGCCTCCGCGCTTGCCGGTGGCCTCCGACTTGGGGACGTCGATCGTCCGCTCCTGGGCGTGCTGGACGTAGCAGATGCCGTCCGGCAGCTTGTGGGTCACCACCGCCCGGGCGACGAAGACGCCGTTGGCATTGGTCAGCTCGATCCAGTCGTTGTCGGCCACGCCGATGCTGGTGGCGTCGTTGACGCTCAGCCAGGCCTGTGGACCGCCGCGTCCCAGGCTCAGCATGAACAGGTTGTCCTGGTACTCCGAATGGATCGACCACTTGTTGTGGACGGTGAGGTAGCGCAGCGTGATCGCCTTCTCACCGGTCGGGCCGAGTTCGGGCTCGCCGAAGGCGTGGGTCATGTCCAGCGGCGGACGGAAGGTGGGCAACTGCTCCCCTGAATCGATCATCCAGTCGTGGTCGAGGAAGAAGTGCATCCGGCCCGAGAGGGTGTGCCAGGGCTTCAACCGCTCGGTGTTGATGGTGAACGCGGCGTAGCGGCGTCCGCCGGTCTCCGAGCCCGACCATTCCGGCGAGGTGATCACCGGCTGGGGCGATTCCTGGGTCTGCTTGAAGGTGACGATGCGTTCCTCCGAGCCCTCGCTCAGGTCGGCCAGCTTGCGTCCGGTCTTGCGCTCCAGGTCGTGGAAGCCGTGGGTGGCCAGCTCACCGTTGGTGGTGCCCGAGAAGGTCAGGATGGCCTCGGCCAGCCGTGCGTCGGTGTCGATCGCCGGGCGGCCCTCGCCGGCGCCACTGGGCATCACGCCGTGCAGCTTGCCGAGCCGCTCGACCGCGTGCTTCATGTCGTAGGTGATGTTCTTCACCGTGAAGCCGAGCCGGTCGGCCAGCGGGCCGACGCTGGTCAGCTTGTCGGCGATCGCGGTGTAGTCGCGCTCGACCACCATCAACGCCGGCAGGTTCCTGCCCGGGACGGCCGGCAGGTCGGTGCCGCGCCAGTCCGGGACGTGTCCGCCGGGCTGGCTGATCTGGCCCGGGGTGTCGTGCTGCATCGGGACCGCCACGAGATCACTACGGGTGTCGAGGCGGCCCTTGGCCAGCTGCGAGATCGCATTGGCCAGCAGGACGAAGAAGTCGTAGTCGCTCTTGGCCTCCCAGGGCGGGTCGATCGCCGGGGTGAAGGCGTGCACGTAGGGGTGCATGTCGGTGGAGGAGATGTCGTGTTTCTCGTACCAGGTGGCGGCCGGGAAGACGATGTCGGAGAGCAGCGTGGTGGAGGTCATCCGGAAGTCGGCGCTGATCAGCAGGTCGAGCTTGCCCTCGGGCGCCTCGTCGCGGAACTTCACGACCTCCGGCCTGGCCTGCGCGCCGTGCTCGTTGGGCATCAGATTCGAGCCGGTGCCGAGCAGGTGCTTGAGGAAGTACTCGTTGCCCTTGGCCGAGGAGCCGAACAGGTTGGAGCGCCAGACCACCATCGTCCGGGGCCAGTTCTCGGGGGCGTCGATGTCCTCCAGTGCGGTGGTGAGCGTGCCTTGTTTGAGCTGGTCGGCGACCCAGGCGCCGACCGACTCGGCCTCGCCGTCCGCGACCGCGGCCTTGGCCTCGTCGGCCAGATCGAGCGGGTTGCGGTCGAACTGCGGGTAGAACGGCATCCAGCCCAGCCGGTGGCTGAGCGCCATGGCGTCGGCGGTGTGCAGGCCGTCCAGCTTTCCGGTCGACAGCGGCGACTTGACCCGGTCGGCGGAGTAGCCGTCGGTGCGCCACTGGTCGGTGTGCATGTACCAGTAGCCGGTGCCGATCATGGTGCGCGGCGGACGCGACCAGTCCAGCGCGTTGGCCATGTTGAACCAGCCGGTCATCGGCCGGCACTTCTCCTGGCCCACGTAGTGCGCCCAGCCGCCGCCGTTGCGTCCGATGCAGCCGGTCAGCATGAGCAGCGCCATGATCGCGCGGTAGGTGACGTCGGCGTGGAACCAGTGGCAGATGCCGGCGCCGATGATGATCATCGTGCGCCCCTTCGAATCCTCGGAGTTCTTCGCGAACTCGCGGGCGATCCGGATGCAGGCCTCGGCCGGCACCGAGGTGATCTCAGCCTGCCAGGCCGGGGTGTAGGGGCTGGTGACGTCGTCGTAGTCCTTGGCCCACTGCCCCGGAAGGCCGTCGCGGCCGACGCCGTACTGGGCGAGCATCAGGTCGAGCACGGTGGTGACCAGCTGATCGCCGACCTTCACGGCCGGGACGCCGCGGCGGACGACCGTCCCCTCGCCGCGGGGATCCTCGAAGCAGGGCAGCGCGATCTCGACCGGTTCCGCACCCTCGACATCCAGCAGGCTGAGCGCGGGCTGCAGGTCGCCCAGGTCGAGGTTCCAGCGTCCCTGGCCTTCTTCGTTGTACCGGTCGCCCATGGTGCCGTTGGGGACCACCGGCTGATGGGTGACGGTGTCCCACAGCACGGTCTTGAAGGCGGCGTCCGGCCCGGGGTCGGCCTGGGCGCCGTTGGGCAGGGACGACCCCTCCGGTTCCGCCGACAATCCCAGCCGGGCACCGACGAGCCCAGCCAGGGTCTTCGAGGCTTCCTGGGTCTCACCGGAGACTGTTCCCGGGGCCGCTGCTGACGCCTCGTCAGGATCCGAGCTCGTCCCGGCGCCCGTCCCCAGCTGCTGGAGGTCGGCGGCGGTGAGGAACTTGGCCGCGGTCAGGCCGTGGCCGTCCGGGTGCTCGACCAGGGTGACCAGCATCGGCAGATCGGTGTACTGCTTCACGTAGTCGGTGAAGAAGGGCACCTGGCGGTCGACGTAGTTCTCCTTGAGCATGACGTGGCCCATCGCCATCGCCAGGGCGGCGTCGGTGCCGGCCTGGGCAGGCAGCCATTCGTCGGCGAACTTCACATTGTCGGCGTAGTCGGGGCTGACCGTGACCACCTTGGTGCCGCGGTAGCGCACCTCGGCCATCCAGTGAGCGTCCGGGGTGCGGGTGACCGGCACGTTGGAGCCCCACATCATCAGGTAGGTGGCGTCCCACCAGTCGCCGGATTCGGGGACGTCGGTCTGGTCGCCGAAGACCTGCGGGCTGGCCACCGGAAGGTCGGCGTACCAGTCGTAGAAGGAGGTCATCGCCCCACCGATCAGGTGGTTGAACCGGGTGCCGATGGCGTGGGAGACCATCGACATCGCCGGGATCGGCGAGAACGAGACGCAGCGGTCTGGGCCGTAGGTCTTGATCGTGTTGACGTAGGAGGCGGCGGCGATCTCGATCGCCTCGTGCCAGCTGATCCGCACCAGGCCGCCCTTGCCGCGGGCCTGCTGGTAGCGCTTGCGGGTCTCGGGGTGGCTTGAGATCTCCTTGAACGCGGCGACCGGGTCGCCGCCGAGCCGGGCCTTGGCCTCGCGGTAGGCCTCGACCAGCACCGCCCGTCCATAGGGGTAGCGGACGCGGGTCGGCGAGTAGGTGTACCAGCTGAAGGCCGCACCGCGCGGGCAGCCGCGCGGCTCGTACTCGGGACGATCGGGGCCGGTGGTCGGGTAGTCGGTCTGCTGGGATTCCCAGGTGATGATGCCGTCCTTGACGTACACCTTCCACGAGCACGAGCCGGTGCAGTTCACCCCGTGGGTGGAGCGGACCACCTTGTCGTGGCTCCAGCGGTCGCGGTAGAAGACATCGCCCTGACGTCCGCCCTCGCGGAACACCGCGCGGCCGTCGTCGGTCTCGTCCCACTTGGTGAAGTAGCGGCCGAGCTTGAGCAGCGCATCGGCCGCCGGGCCGTCCAGATGTGCACGTCCGGTCGTCATGGGTACTGCATATCATCGCGACCCGACCCGCGTCCCGCTTTTTTCCGAAATGTTGTGTTTTTCTCCGCAGGTAGTGATTTCTCGCGGCGATCTTGCGTGGATTCTGCCGACACTCGAACAGATACCCGTGCTATTGTTCAGCTATCGAACGTCTGTACAGGAGTGCCATGCGAGCCCCAACGACCTTGAGCGGTTTGATCCAGCAACTGAGCGAGGTGGGACGGATGGCCGTGGACAGCGGCCTGGTGCTGGCGAGCGGCGGCAATCTCTCGGCTCGGCTGCCCGGCGCCGACGTCTTCGCAGTCACCGGGTCGGCGACCTGGCTGGATCGCCTCACCCCCGATGACTTCGGGGTGGTCGACCTCGCCGGCAACCACCTCAGCGGCGCCACCCCGTCCAGCGAGTGGAAACTCCATCAGCGGACATACCAGGTCAGGCCGGACGTGAACTCGGTGATCCATCTCCACCCGCAGCACGCCGTACTGCTCGACGCGCTCGGCCACGAGATCCGGTTGATCACGCTGGATCATGCGTACTACGTCAAGTCGGTCGGCCAGGTGGGCTACTACCCCAACGGCTCCGACGAACTCGCCGACCTCAGCGCCGAACAGTGCCTGGTCCACAACTGCGTCGTGCTCAGCCACCATGGCTGCTCCGCCGTCGGAGAGGACGTCTCCATGGCGTACCGTCGCGCGGTCAACCTGGAAGAAGCGGCGATCGCGACCTATCGCGCCCTCTGCCTGGGGGATCGCACGACGACCTTCCCGCCGGCTTCCTTCGCCGACCTCCACCACGCATGAACGCGCAGTCTCCGGCGCGGCCCGAGGTTCTCATCACCGCCGACTTCGACGCCGAGATCCAGCGGGCGCTCGATGATCGGTACACGCTGGCGGTGCTTCCCGCGGCCAGTGGACCCGCACCACTCACCGACCGGCTTGAGGCCGCCGAACTGGAGCGGTTCGAGGCGATCGTCTGCGAGACCGATCTGGTGACCGCCGAGGTCGTCGCCGCCTGCCCCAGGCTCCGGCTGGTCGTCTCCTGCCGCGCGAATCCGGTCAACGTCGACACCGACGCCTGCCGTGCCGCAGGTGTCGACGTGGTGACCACCCCGGCAAGGAACGCCGACGCGACCGCGGATCTCGCCTTCACCCTGCTGCTCATGACCATCCGCCAGGCGTCGGCGGCCGAGCGCTGGCTCCGCGCCGGCGAATGGAACCCCGAGCACCCCTACGACGCCTACGAGACCTTCCGGGGCATGGCGCTCAACGGCCGGACGCTGGGCCTGGTCGGCGCCGGAGCGGTCGGCCGCCGGGTGGCGCAGCGCGCCCTCGGATTCGGGATGCGCGTGATCGCCCACGATCCCTTCGCCGACCCCGCGGAGCTCGCCGGGCTGATGACCCTGGTCAGCCTTGACGAGGTGATGTCGACCAGCGATGTCGTCTCGATTCACGCGCCGCTCAACGAGTCGACCAGCGGGCTGATCGGCGCCGCCGAACTCGCCCTGATGAAGCCGTCGGCGTTCCTGGTGAACGCCGGCCGCGCGGCGATCGTCTCCGAGGAGGCGCTGCTGGAGGTCCTGGGGTCGCGCGCGATCGCGGGCGCCGGCCTCGATGTCTACTGGACCGAACCACTGGCCCCCGACCATCCGCTGCTCGGACTCGCGAACGTCGTCCTCACCCCGCACATCGGCGGCGCCTCCGACGATGCGATCCGTAACCACTCCCGGCAGGCGGCGGCCGCGCTGGCGGCCTGGGTTGCCGGCGACGAACCGCCGAACCTCTGGCGGCACTGAGCGGTCAGCGTCCCTCGCGGATCATGCTCCGGTAGAAGAACAGCCTGAGGACCGACTGATTGGCGACCAGGAGCAGAAGCGCGATCGCGCCGAGCACCACCGACAGCAACGGCGACCAGACCGCGGCCAGCGCCGCGGCGATCGCCGTCGCGGCACCACCCCACCCGCTGCGATGACCCATCGACCGTAGTCTCGGGTGACTGACGGTGAGGATCTCGAAGGAGAGCCGGGCCGCCGACGAACCCGATGCCAATCCGCGAAGGTACCGCGCGCGTGCCCATTGACCGGCCAGCAGCACGCCGGCACCGACGAGGTACAGCACTGATCGCGTGCTCGCGGAGCCACCGGCGTCGATGCCCGCCAGCATCGCCAGCAGCATCGATCCTGCGGCTCCGGCGGTGACGAGGAAGCCGATGGTGGTGTGCCGGGAGTTCCAGGCCGGGACGGTACGGAGCGTGTACACCCGGCCGATCACCAGCACCAGCGTCACACCGGTCAGCCCGGCAGTCCCCGCCAAGACGACGTGAACCGGTGATGCCTCCGGCCACAGCAGCAGGGCGCCGCACAGCAGCACCGGCGCGCCGCCGAACAGCACGGTGATGGCGATCTCGCGGCTGAGCCAACTGGTACGCAGGTTGCGCAGCGCGTTCATCGCCCGTTGCGGGGAACCGAGGTGGGAGGTGCTGACGACGAGGGCGATGCCGAGCAGCACTCCGGCCACGATGGTCGCCACCAGCGGCAGCGGTGCGGCGAACTCGCCCCACGGCATCGTCAGTCCGAGCATCGCGACGAGTCCTGCGGCCACCTGCACCAGAACGGTGAACGCCGCGAGCGGAGCCTCGTGGAGCAGATCGGGCTGGGCACGGGTGATGGTGCTGACCTCGTCCGGGGCCACCGCCAACGCGCGGGGATGCGCCTCCAGCACAAGGTTGGGCCGGGTCAGCCCCGGATCCGGCAGCGGCTCGATCCGGGGAGGTGGCTGCACCGGTTGGTCCCTGAACTCGAAGCCGAGGGCTCGCGTGGGACAGGCTGCCACGCAGGCCGGCGAGAGACCCTGCTCGACGCGATCGAGACATCCGTCGCACTTCGACATGATCCCCAGGTCGGCTCGGTACTGGGGCGCCTCGTAGGGACAGGCCATCGCGCAGTAGCCGCATCCGATGCAGACGCCGGGATCGACCAGCACGAGGCCCGCCTCACCCTTGTGCATGGCGGTGCTCGGGCACACCGAGACACAGATCGGGTCGGTGCAGTGATTGCACGACATCGAGGTGTAGTAGGTGAACACGTCCATCGCGGCGAGACCGACCGGTTCGGGCGGCAGTGCGCCGCCGGAGCTCTCGTAGACCCGGCGCCAGGTCACCCCCACCGGCAGCCGGTTGTCGTCCTTGCACGCGATCTGGCAGGCCTTGCAGCCGGTGCACCGGCCCTGGTCGAAAGTGAAGGCGAACTGGCCTCGGGCGTCCGTCATCGCAGCTCCACCCGGTCGATCTCGACGAGGGCGGAGTGCTGACCGTTCGCCTTCGCATAGGCGGTGGGCACCTGGCTGGTGAGGACGTTCACCGAGCCGCCGACATCCAGGCCCGCTGTCCGGACCGGCTGATACCAGGCACCCTGGGGTACCGAGACGACGCCGCGGGCGATCCTCGGCGTCACGATCGCCTCCACCTGCACTTGCCCACGGTCGTTGCGGATGATCACCTGGTCGCCCGACCGGATCCCGCGCGGGCCCGCGTCCACGGGGTTGATCCACACGCCGTGGGGGTGCGCCTCCTTCAGCCACGGGCTGTTGCCGTAGGTGGAGTGGGTGCGCTGCCGGTCGTGGTGGCCGATGCACTGCAGTGGGAACCGCTCCTGAAGCGGGTCGCCGGGCACCTCGCGGGTGCGGGCGAAGACCGGGATCGGGTGGATCTCCTGGCCCGGTTCGGTGGGCCAGGTCAGGCTCATCCGGTAGAGGTTGCTGGAGAAGATCTCGATCTTGCCCGAGGGCGTCGCCAAGGGGTGGCCTTCCGGATCGGCCCGGAACTCCTGCAGCGGGATGTGCGAGGGCAGCTTCTTGCGCCAGATCCCGATCTCGAGTAGTTCTTCGAAGCTGGGCAGATCCGGTATCTGCCTGCGGCTCTCGTCCAGCAGCCAACGCACCCAGTCCTCCTGGGTCCGCCCTTCGGTGAACTTCTCCCGCACACCGAGCTTCTCGGCGATCCCGGCCATCTGCTCGTAGACCGGCAGCGAGTCGTACAGTGGCTCGATCGCCCGGCTCGCCAGGATCGTGTAGCCCATGTTCCCGGCGCTGCCCTGCACGGCGAGATCCAGCTGTTCGGCGGTGCTGGTGTCGGGCAGGACGTAGTCGGCGTACCGCGCCGAGACCGACATCTGGTTGTCGATGGCCACGATGGTCTCGCAGAGGTTCTCGTCGGCGAGGATCTCCAGGGTCCGGTTGATATCGCCGTGCTGATTCACCAGGGCGTTCGACGCGTAGTTCCAGATGAACTTGATGCTGGAACCCAGCACGATGTCGTGCTCGACATTCGCGTTGGAGTTGCGGTCGCGGTTGTCCCGGATGCCGTCGCAGCAGCCCATTCCCCGGCCGGCGACGATCGCGTCCGTCCAGCGGAAGAAGGGCAATAGCGGACGCACCGGGTTGGTCAGCACCGGGAAGGCGGCCATCGGCAGCTGGGCGTATCCCTCCCGTTCGCCGGTACCTCCCCCAGGGATCCCGATCTGGCCGATCATCGCGGCCAGCACCATCGGAGCACGGGCCTGGTTCTCCCCGTTCGAATGCCGCTGCGGACCCCAGCCGGAGTTGATCGAACAGGGCTTGGTCGTGGCGATCTCGCGTGCCAGCCGGCGGATCGTCCCGGCCGGCACCCCGGTGACCTGCTCCGCCCATTCGGGAGTCTTCTCCACGCCGTCCCCGCCGAGCCCGAGGATGTAGCTCTCGTAGGAGGCGCGGGCGGGCGCCTCCGGCGGCAGATGCGCGTCGTCGAAGCCGCTGCAGTAGCGGTCGAGGAACTCCCGGTCGAGCAGTCCCTCGCGAATCATCACGTGCGCGAAGCCGGCGACCAGGGCAGCATCGGTGCCCGGACGGATCGGCACCCATTCGTCGGCCAGATTCATCGCGGTATCGGTGTAGCGCGGATCGATCACGATCACACGGTGACCCGAGCGGCGCTTCGCCTCCTGGGTCACGAACAGCTCGCCCCCGCCGCTCATCCGGGTCTCGTGCGGGTTGTTGCCGAACATCACGACCAGCTTGGAGTTGACCGAGTCGTCATTGCCGTTGGAGGTGATCCAGGTCCCGTAGTGGAACTCGACCGCCGTCTTCACATTCCCCGTGCTGTAGTCGTTGTAGTAGTCGAGGAAGCCCCCGATGCAGTTCATCAGCCGGGCCACCACCGACGCCCGCGACGGCGAGCTCTTGGTCACCGTGCCGCCGATCACGCCGGTTCCGTAGTTGAGGTAGACCGCCTCGTTGCCGTGGGTGGCGATCACCCGCCGCAGGGAGTCGGCGATCTCGGCGAAGGCCTGGTCCCAGCTGATCGGCTGCCAGCGCCCCTCGCCACGGCGTCCGGCCCGTTTCAGCGGCTGCTTGATCCGCTCAGCGGAGTAGATCCGCTGCAGGATGGAGCGCCCGCGAACGCAGGCCCGGATCTGCTGGCTACCGATCTGATCATCGCCGGTGTTGTCGGGCTCGACCCTGACGACCTTCCCATCGACGACCACCAGCCGCACCGGGCACCGGCTACCGCAGTTGACCAGACATGAACTCCAGATCACCCGTTCGGGACTTGCTCCGGTCACGGCAGGGGCGGCCATGGTCCGTCGATCGGCACTTCGGCTGGCCATATCGCATGCTCTTCCGGAAAGATCTGTTACGGCTACCCGGCCGCTACTGCACAATTGTCCAGTGCGCCTAGCTATAGTTCACTCTATCGGTTCAGCGCGCCCCGGCCGGCCAGCCAGGCTGATCGACCACCCCGTGAGACGGAGGAACACAGTGCTCGGCAGAACAGCGCGTCTCTACTACGAGCACGGCTACACCCACCAGCAGATCGCCGACACACTGGGGCTCTCCCGGGTGAAGGTCACCAGGATGCTGGCCGAGGCACGCCGTAAGGGGATCGTGGAGATCAAGATCCACAGCGACGAGACGATCTTCACCGATCTGGAGGTCGCGCTGTGCGAGCGGTTCGAGCTGCAGAGCGCCTGGGTCTCCCCGACGGTGGACGACCGCGAGGGCCAGCTGAACGCGCTCGGGATTCTCGGCGCCACCGCCCTGGAGGCGGTCGTCACCTCACCGATGACCATCGCGGTCGGATTGTCGGAGACCGTCGGAAGGATCGCCGCCCACGTCCGGGCGGACGCACCGACCGGCGCGCTGTTCGTCGCGGCCACCGGCAACCGGCTCGGGAACGGAGAATGGATCCAGCCCACCGAGGCGGCCAGATCCCTGGCCGGCGCCTTCGGCGGCACCTGGCAGCAACTGCCGGCTCCCCTGGTCGCCTCCAACGAACGCTCGGCAGCCCATCTCAAGGCCGAACCGGTGGTCGCCGACGCACTGGCGAAGTCGCGATCCGCGGATGTCGCGGTGTTCGGGATCGGCGGGCTGCTGCCCGGCTCCGGCATCATCATGGACGAGCCGGGCTCACTGAAGCTCCTGCAGCGACTGGCCAACGCCGGCGCGGTCGGCAACATCTCCGCAGGCTTCTTCGACAGTTCGGGCAGGCCGATCGACACCCCTCTCAACGAGCGGATCATCGGCGTCACGCTGGCCGAACTGGAGCAGGTTCCGATCCGGGTCGCGGTGGCCGGCGGCCGGAACAAGGAGGCCGCCCTGGCCGGGACGCTCGCAGGGCGCTACGCCACCGTCCTGGTGACCGACGAGCGCAACGCCCGCGAGCTACTCGCGGCTCACTGACCGTAGTTGCGCTTGAACCAGTTGGCGCAGCGGTCGATCTCCACCGGATCCATCTCGGTGACCGGGCCGGCGATCTGCGCCATCCGGATCGTCAGCGCGGCTTCCTCGGTGTAGAGCGCCACTTTCACCGACTCGCTGGCGGAGCGGCCCATGGTGAACACGCCGTGCCGATCCACCAGCGCCACCATGCCCGTCTGGCCGACCACCTCCATGATCGCCTCGCCGGTGTCCGCGTCCCCAGGGGTGGCGTAGCGGGTGCAGGGCACCGCCGTCCCGAGCAGGTGCACCAGCGGAGTCAGCGCCGCGGGGATCGGCTCGCCACGGACGGCGAAACTCGTCGAATACGGGGCGTGGGTGTGGCAGATGCCCCCCACGTCGGGGCGGTTGCGGTAGATCACCAGGTGCACCCCGAGATCCACCGACGGCTTCAGGGTTCCCTCGACGACGTTCCCGTCGATGTCCGTGATCACCAGGTTCTCCGCCGTGAGCCTGTCGTAGGGCACTCCACTGGGCTTGATCACGATCAGCCCGGTCTCCGGGTCCCGGCCGCTGACGTTGCCGCCGCTCCACACCACGAGCCGGTTCGCCGGAAGCTCGAGGTTCATCGCGAGAACCTCTTCGCGGAGATCCGAAAGCATCATTTGTCGTCTGCCTTTCTCAACTGCCTGATTCGGGGTGAAGCACGATCTTGAGCGAGTCTCCCTGCGCTTGGAGCAGCTTGAAGGCCTCGGGAAGGTCGTCGAGGGAGAATCGGTGGGTGATCGCCGGCCGAGGGTCGACCTGACCACTGGCCAGCAGCCGGATGTACTGGTAGGTGCTGCGGTGATCGGCCGAGTACCGCGAGGTGATGGTGACCTCGCTGAAGTACTGGTCCGCCGCGTCCAGCACCCAGTCCGATCCGGGGCGGCCCGGGGCGCCCAGGTGGATGGTGCCGCCCTTCTCCACCAGCTCCACCGCGCTCTGCCACGCGGCGACGCTGGGAGCGGTGACCACCACGACGTCGGCCAGCAGCCCGCCGTTGATCTCACGCAGCCGCGCCGGCAGTCCGTCCAGGCCCGGATCGAGGGTGTCGGTGGCACCCAGCGCCAGCGCCTTGTCGCGTCGCCACTCGGAGAAGTCGGAGGCGATGACCCTTCCTGCACCGAAGAGATGCGCCATGTGGATGAAGCCCATCCCCATGAAGCCGGCGCCGATCACCAGCACCGTGTCGCCCGGCTGGATGCCGCAGGACTTCAGCCCCGCGAGCACGCAGGACCACGGCTCGATGGTCGTGGCGACATCGTCCTCGATCTGCTCCGGCACCCGGTGGACGTCCGCCCGCAGGTGATGCGCGCTGACCCGGAAGTACTCGGTCATCGCGCCGGGATCGAGGCGGTTCTGCTTGTAGAACGGATCCATCGTCTCGTGGCCGCGAATCGACCAGTGAGAGGACATCCGGCCGACATGGTGGTTCACGAAGACCCGGTCGCCGGGTGCGAAGCCGGCGACCTGGCTGCCGACCTGGGCGACCGTGCCGACCGGCTCGTGACCCAGGATCTTGCCGCCCTCCTTCGTCGAGTACCACTCCATGGCCTCGCCGGCGCACAGCGCGGTGGCGGTGACCTTGACCAGCATTTCGTCGTCGGCGATCGGCGGCACCGGACGCCGTTCGACCCGGATGTCGTCCGCCGCGTAGTAGATGCCCACCCGCATGTCCTGGGGTATCCGCTCGTCCACCTTCATACCTCTCCACGTTGCTTCCATAGCTGCCGGAAGACCTCCAGTGCCTCCGTGAAATCGCGGTAGCCGGTGGCCAGTGAGGCCGCCCGGGGCCCGGGCTCGTAGGCGGGCCGGTCGCCTCTGGTCAAGGCCGGCAGCTCGCCGAACCCGGGCACCAGACTGGCGACGCCCACCAGGCTGGAGTCACCGCCGGCATCGACCCGGACCGGCGCACAGGTGACATCCGCGACCAACTGGCACCATTCGGGACGCCTCGCGCCACCACCGGTCAGCAGCAGCCCACCGCCACCGCGGCCGACTGCGGCCAGTCCGAGGTTGAGCGCGAAGGTGATGCCCTCAACCGTCGCACGGGCGAAGTCGGCGGTGGTCGTTCGCGGAGTGATGCCGAGGTAGGCGCCGGTCGCGCTCGGCTCCAGGAAGGGCGCCCGCTCACCGGCGAGGTAGGGCAGCATCAGCAGGCCACCGTCGCTTTCGGCGTAGTCTGCCCAGAACCGGTCGTAGCGATCCGCGCCGTGATAGCCGTTGGCATTGAGGAACCAGTCCAGGGTGGTGGTCCCAGAGTTGGCTGCCATGATGCGGTAGTAGCGCCCGGGACCGAGCCGGAGCACCGCCCCCGAAGGCTCCTGGCTCACCGGCAGCTCATCGCTGATCGCCACCGCGCCGACCGTGGTTCCCAGGATGGCCATCGCCTCGCCCGCCTCGCGCAGGCCCAGGCCGTACAGCATCGCGGCACCGTCGAGGCATCCGACGAAGACCGGCACCCCCTCGGGCAACCCGGTGACCTCCGCGGCGGCGGGCAGGACGTGGCCGAGCAGATCTCCCGGGTCGCGCACGGGTGGCGCCAACGGCTGGAGTGCCTGACAGCCCAGCCTGTCGAAGGCGGCGGCGGAATACTGCCCGGTCGCCGGATCGAGGAAGGGAATCGTCGCATCGGTCACATCGGTGGCGACCCGGCCGGACAGGCGGAAGCCGATCCAGTCCTTGACCGTGAAGAAGGTGGCCGTGCGGGCGGCTTCGGCCGGATCGGTCTCGCTCAGCCAGACCCACAGCGCGGCGGCGGTACCCGGCCACAGCACGGTTCCGCTGGCCCGGAAGTGCTCGGTGATGACGCCCTCGCGCTCCCAGCGCCGGATCACGTTCGCCGCGCGCGTGGAGTTCCACTGGTAGGCGGCCAGCGCCGCGCCGTCGCCATCCATCCGCCACAGCCCGTCGCCCTGCCCGGTGACGATCACGCCCGCCAACTCGCCGCGATGCCCGGCGACCCGAGAGAGCACCCCACAGGCCACCGACCACACCGCCTCGGGGTCGGCCCCCGCCGCGGATTCCGTGGGAGATGGGGCGGACGCCGCGGCGATCCGGTTTCCGGCCGCGTCCAGCCGGAGCGCCTTGATGAAGGAAGTCCCGGCGTCGAGCGCGATCACATCCATCTGAGCACCCGCCTAAGCACTGAGCGATCGCCGGGAGCGCTTCGCCACCAGATAGGCCAGGGCAAGGGCGACCACCAGGATCAGGCCCTGCAGTGCCGCCTTCACATTGAAGTCGAGGCCCAGCAGATCCAGTCCGTTGCCGACGACGCCGAGGAACAGCACGCCGATCAGCGTGCCCGGCACGTTCGGCCGGGAGCGCGGATGCATGGAGGCACCGATGAACACGGCGGCGATCGCGTCCATGAAGTAGCTGAAGCCGGCGTTCGGGGTGTAGATCCGCAAACCCGAACTGAGCAGGATGCCGGCCGCCGCGCAGGTGGTGGCGGTCAGGATGTAGGCCAGCGCCCGGTATCTGGGAACCGGCACGCCCGCCACGATCGCGGCAGAGTTCTGCAGGCCCATCGCGTGCAACCGGCGGCCGTGCACGGAGCGTTGCAGCACCAGGAAGAAGATCACCAGGACGATCGCGCCGAACCAGATCTCATTCGGCAGGCCGAGGATGTCGCCCTGGGCGATTCGCAGGAACTCCTTCGGGGCGCGCCGGTAGCTGACCGTGGCGCCGCCGTCGGTACCGATCTGCTGCACGCTCCGTCCGATGAAGTAGGTGCCGAGGGTGGCCAGGAAGGGGGTCACCCGGAGCTTCACGATCAGGAAGGCATTGAGCAGCCCGACCAAGGTGCCGACGGCCAGCGCGATGAGGATCGCCAGCGGCCAGGGCACACCGAAGTTCATCATCATGATGATCGAGAACCAGGCACCGAAGTCGAAGGCGATACCGACCGAGAGATCGATGCCCCCCGAGGCCACGATCACCGTCATCGCCAAGGCGACGAACAACAGCAGCATGCTGCCTTCGATCATGTTGAGCATGTTGGACCCGGAGAGGAATGAGGGGGCCGCCACCGCGAAGTAGGCGAAGGT
Source organism: Propionicimonas sp. (assembly GCA_049841235.1). Classification (GTDB taxonomy): domain Bacteria; phylum Actinomycetota; class Actinomycetes; order Propionibacteriales; family Propionibacteriaceae; genus Propionicimonas. The sequence goes on from JASGEM010000034.1 coordinate 30,311, forward strand.
GATGAAGAACCCCACCAGGAAGGCGTACTGCATCGCGTACTGGGCGATCCGGCGCGGCATTGCCGCCTCGGCCTGGCTCACGACCGCCTCCGATTCTGTAGGGCCGCCGAGGCCACGACGATCAGGATCAGGGCACCCTTCGCGCCGTCGACCCACGAGTTGTCGACCCGCATCAGGATCAGGCCGTTCGACATGAAGGCCACCAGGATGGCGCCGAGCAACGCCCCCTGCACCGTCACCACGTTCCGGGGCGAGAAGCTCGCCCCAAGGAAGGTCGCCAGCACCATGTCGATCATCAGCCGGTCCTGGATGCCGGGTGACATTCCCGAGCCGCGTGCGGTGAGCACGAGCGAGGCGAAGGCCGCGGCCACCGCTCCGAGCAGGAAGGTGCTCGCGATGTACCGGCTCGGTTTCAGCCCCGAGGACTCCGCGGCGTCCCGGCTGCCGCCGACCGCCTGAACGTGCATGCCATAGGGCGTGCGGTGCATCAGGAAGGCGAATCCGGCGAACAGGACCAGCGCGATCACCACCGCGGCCGGAATCCCGAGCAGGTTGCCGTCCCGGATGCTCAAGATGGCGGGGTGGTCCACGTTGATCCGGCGGTTCACCGTGACCACGCGGATCACCCCTACCACGGTGGCGTAGGTCGCCAGCGTGCTGAGGATGGACGGCAGGCCGACCACGGTGACCAGGACGGCGTTCACCACGCCCACCACCAGCACCGCCGCCAGCGCCAGCAGGAAGGCCTGGACGATGCCCGCTCCGGCGTTGGTGAGCTGGTCGCTGACGATCGCCGTCGCCAGGGCGGCGGACGCCGGGATCGACAGGTCGATGCCGCCCGCCACCGCGTCATCGCCGCCACCGATCACCACGGCCGCGAGGCCGAAGGAGACGATCGCGATCGGCGCGGCCTGCACCAGGCTGGCGAGGATATTGCTGGGTTCCAGGAAGGCAGGCGCCCGGACGGAGAGGAACACCAGCAGCAGCAGGAACAGCAGCAGAGGGATCCGGCGCTTCAGGTTCTGCACCGAAAGCGCTCCGCGGGCGCTCGGCGCGCCGATACCAAGGGCGGTCATGCGTTGTCTCCCGCGGTCTCTCCTGTGGGGGCCGCCACCTGCCGGGTGCCGGTGGTGATGGCGATCAGCTCGTCCAGGGTGAGATCGGCGGTGGGCAGGTCGGCGACGACCTCGCCGCGCACCAGGACGACGACCCGGTCGCACACGCCGAGCAGTTCGGCGGAGTCGTTGGACGAGACCAGCACGGCCGCACCCGAGTCGGCGAGCTGGTTGAGCAGCCGGTAGATCTCCGACTTCGCCCCGACGTCGACGCCGACGGTCGGCTCGTCGAGCACGAAGACCTTCGTGTCGGCGGCCAGCCAGCGGGCCAGGACGACCTTCTGCTGGTTGCCACCGCTCAACAGCCGGGTGCGCTTCTCGGGGTCGGGAGGGCGGATGTCCATCGTCTTGATCATCCGGGTGCAGGCCTCCAGCGCCCGCCGGGTGTTGACCAGGCCGAAGCTGGACACCTTCTCCATGGTGGCGAGATTGACGTTGTCGGTGACGGTCATGTCGAGGACGAGGCCGTCGTGCCGGCGGTCGCGGGGCACCAGCGCCATCCCGCGGGCCAGCGCTCGGTGCGGAGAGGAGAGTCTGGCCGCCTCGCCATCGACGGCGGTCGTGCCGCCGCGCTTGCGCTCCAGCCCGAACAGCAGGTCGATCAGCTCTTCCCGGCCGGAGCCCAGTAGTCCGGCGATGCCGACGATCTCACCGGCACGGACGTCGAGATCGACGGGAGCCAGCCGCTGGCCGTCGGTGAGCCCGCGCACGGCGAGCCGGGGCTCGCCCGGCGCCCGCTGCGAGGAGGGGAACATCTGATCGATGCTGCGTCCGATCATCAGGCGGATGATCTCCTCGTCGGACTTCTCCGACGGACGGTCGACCACGCCCTCGTCCCGGCCGTTCCGGAAGACCGTCACCCGGTCGCAGAGGGCCGCGATCTCAGCCAGATAGTGGGAGACGTAGAGGATCGCATTGCCCCTGGACTTCAGCGCGGCGATCGCCTCGAACACCCGTTCCACCTCGTCCGCGGCCAGTGGAGCGGTCGGCTCGTCGAACACCACCAGGCTCGCCTGGCCGTCGATCAACGCACGTGCGACCTGGACGAGCTTGCGCTCGGCCGGGCTGAGGTCCTTCACCAGCGTCCGGCCCGACAGGTCGGCGCCGAGCGACTCGGAGAGGAACTTCTCGGCCGCCTTCGTCATGCCGCGGCGATCCAGTCCCAGCCAGCCGGCGCGCTCCTGGCCCATGAAGACCGATTCGGCGACGGTGAGGTGCGGCACCAGATGGAGTTCCTGGTGGATGAACCTGACGCCCCGCTCATGGACGGTACGTGGGCTCACCTCGGGGAGCGCCACCCCGCCGACCTCGACCTCACCGGCGTCGCGCCGATAGACCCCGGCGAGCACCTTGATGATGGTGGATTTGCCCGCCCCGTTCTCCCCGACGAGGCCATGGACCTCGCCGGGAAGCACGGACAGATTGGCGTTGTCGAGCGCGAGAACGCCCGGAAAGGATTTGGAGATCCCCGTCATGTTCAGTGCCAAAGGCACGGTCATCTCGTCCTCCGGTTTCCGTGTCCCGCGTTCGTCCGGTTGCCTATTACTGCTGGTCGTAGCCAAGCTTCAGGAAGACCTCTTCCGCCTGCTGCGGGCCCATCGCCGGGAACACCGGCAGTTCGGAGATCTTCTCGACCTGCTCCCCGTGGAGATGGCGAGCCACGTTCCGCGCCGCCGTGGTGGCGATCAGCCGGGGCTGCTGGGCGACGTTGATCTTGAAGGGGCTGTTGTCCTCCATCATGATCTCCAGGGTGTCCGGACCGGCGTCAATGGCCGAGACGAAGACGTCCGTCCGTCCGGACTCCTCGATCGCCTGCACCACGCCGATCGCCGGCTGGTCCCAGCACGCCACGTGGACCGCGTCGATCTCGCCGGCACCATGCTTCTGCAGCAGGGTGAGCGTCTGCTGACGGGCGTCCTCCGGCGCGTTCGCGAACTGCTCGGCCAGCTCCGGCTGGATGATCTCGATGCCTGCCGCGGTCAGAACTTCCTTCCAGGACTGGTACCGCTCGTTGCAGAAGGAGAGGGATTCGCTGAACGCGTTGAAGACGGCGACCTTGGCCTTCTTCCCCGCCAGCGCCTCGACGGTCATCTCACCGGCGTACTTGCCCGCCGCGAGGTTGTCGGACTGACTGTTATTGACGGCGTACTCCGAGGCGTGGTCGACGCCGAAGACCGGGATGCCCGCGTCGTTGAGCGCCTTGAGCTTGGGGTCGACCGAGGCGTCACCCAGGATGGTGATCACGGCGTCCACCTTGCTGCTGAGGAACACGTCGTGATTCTGTGCGTGAACGGTGTTGTCGCGGCCACCGTCGGTGGTCATCGCGGTGCCGCCGAGTCGCTCGATCTCGTCGACCGCGCCCTGGAACGCTTCGCGATCCCAGAAGTGCTGGGTGCCGACGACCGCCACGCCGATCGTCTTGCCGGCCAGCGAGTACTTGGCGGCATCGAAGTCGTCCTCGGCCGGCGGCGCCTCGGTGTTCGAGGGCGCTGCGGGGCTCTCACCGGCTGGCGGGCTGGTCGGCTCGGGAGCGGCTGAACAGGCGGTCAAGGCTAGGACGGCGGCGATCCCGACGGCCGCGAGGCTACTGATACGAATACCCACTTGAGGTCCCTCCGGTTCCACGTCAATGTGAACTTCTGTGCACTCTATGATTAAAGTGTGCACTAGCGACGGTAGGCTAGCCGCCGAGCGGGTGTCAAGCACTCCCGCGGTCGTTACCCGAATGTGACCAAGCCAAAGGAGGCTGGCATGACGAACCCCGACGTAGCGGTGGCTGGGATCCACATCGTGGACATCCTGGGCCGGCCGGTGAGCGCAGTGCCGGAGGGACAGGGAATCGCCTTCCTCGAAGAAATCCGGATGACGGTCGCAGGCACAGCCGCCGGAACCGCGGTGGACATGGCTCGACTCGGTCTCAAGGTAGCCGCTTTCGGGGTGGTCGGGCACGACGCCCTCGGGGATTGGCTGACCTCGAAGATGACCGCCGAGCAGATCGACACCTCAGGCATCGCCCGAACCCCCCTCGCCCCCACCTCGGCGACCATGTTGCCGATTCGGCCCAACGGGGAGCGACCGGCGCTTCACGTGATCGGCGCCAACGCACAACTCGGCCCGGAACACCTGGACTGGGAGGTGATCTCCCGCGCCCGCCACCTGCACATCGGGGGAACCTCCCTCATGGCCCGCTTCGACGGCGAACCGACCGCCGAGGCACTACGGCGGGCACAGGCGCTCGGCCTCACCACCTCGCTGGATCTCATCGGCGTACCAGCCCAGGAGCACGACAAGGTCTTCGGCCCCTGCTATCCGCACCTGGACTACTTCATGCCCAACGAGGAGGACGCGCTGATGCTCTCCGGACAGCCCGACCGCGGCAGCGCGATCCGCTGGTTCCACGATCGCGGGGTCAAGGCGACCGTCATCACGCTCGGCGCGGAAGGGGCCAGCCTCTGCCGATGCGGCGCGGGCGAGCTGCTCGAAGCGGCCCCCCTGGTCGAGGTCGTGGACACCACCGGGTGCGGGGATGCCTTCAGCGCCGGGTTCATCACCGGGCTGATCGAGGGCAGGAGCGACGAGCAGGCGCTGCGCCTGGGCGTCGCCGCAGGATCCTGCGTCGCGACCGGGCTCGGCTCGGACGCCGGACTCACCACGCGGGCAGCCCTGGACAGGCTCGTCCACCAGAATTGGTGATGCACAAAAGTGCAGTCAGTGTGCTATCGTTCAGTCGACTTCTGGGTCGCGCACGCGTCCCGGTATCCCACTCAACGATCGGAGTAGACGGATGCCAGCTTGGCAGGACGACATCGAACAGATCGCGGCCAACATCCGGCTCAGGGTCTTCGACCATGTTCTCCGCAACGACGAGGGTTATCTCAGCCAGGCGCTCTCCGCGTCCGAGATCTTCGCGATGCTCTACGGCAGGGTGCTTCGGCTGGGTCCGGTCGAAGGACCGCTGACGCCCGACATCTTTCGGGGCACACCCGGCGCGGGCAAGCCCGACTACGCGACCGGCGCCCGGTTCAACGGCGCGCCCGCGCCCCAGCGGGATCGGTTCATCTTCTCTCCGGCGCACTACGCACTGGTGCTCTACGCCGCGCTCATCGAGGTCGGCCGGCTGAGCGAGGACGCCCTGGACTCATTCAACCAGGATGGTTCGACCGTCGAGATGATCGGCGCAGAGCACTCCCCCGGCATCGAGACCACCACCGGCTCGCTCGCCCAGGCGATCAGCCAGGCCGCGGGAATCGCCCTCGGCCGCAGGATGAAGGGCCACACCGGCGACACCTGGGTGATGATGAGCGATGGCGAGTTCCAGGAGGGCCAGACCTGGGAGGCCCTGGCCTTCGCAGCCTTCCACAAGCTCGACCATCTCAAGGTGATCGTCGACGCGAACGGGCAGCAGTGCGACGGTGCCATGACGAGCGTCGGCCTGATCGATCCGCTGGCCGACCGCGCCACCGCCTTCGGCTGGGAGGCACGGGACGTCGACGGCCACGACCTGGCCGCGCTGGACAATGCGATGAACCGGCCCAGCGACCGTCCCCTGCTGGTGATCGCCCGCACCAACCCGACGAACCGGCTTCCGCTCTACGCCGAGCGGGCCCCCCTCCTGCACACCCTGCGCTTCAGCTCACCCGAGGACAAAGCCCGCTTCCAGCAGGCCTACGAAGAAATGGCGGCCCAGTGATGGAACTCGTGACCCGTCCCCACGTCGAGAACTTCATCCGCTGGTCCAAGGACCGCCCGCAAGTGCTGGTGCTCACGGCGGACCTGACCAACTCCTGCGAGGTGGGCAGGTGGCGTGACACCTACCCCGACCGCTACGTGACCGCGGGAATGGCCGAGCAGAACATGCTCAGCGTCGCCGCGGGGCTGGCTCGGGAGGGATTCGTCCCCTGGCTGCACACCTTCGCCGTCTTCCTCTACCGCCGGCCCTACGACCAGCTGGCGATGTCGATCGCCTACCCCAACCTCCCGGTGCGGCTGGTCGGGTTCCTGCCAGGCATCGCCACCCCTGGCGGCGTCACCCATCAGGCGATCGAGGATGTCGCGATCCTGCGCGCCACACCGAACATGACCATCCTGGAGACCGGCGACGCGACCGAGGTCGAGTCGGTGCTCGACGTGACCGAGCAGGTTGACGGCCCGGTCTACATCCGCATGCTCCGCGGCGTGCTTCCCCGGCTCTTCCCCGCTGACGAGCCGATGCGGCTGGGACAGTCGCGCCAGCTCTCCACCGGCGACGATCTCACCCTGCTCACCAGCGGGCTCATGACCGAGCAGGCGATGAAGGCATGCCAGATCCTCCGCACCAGGGGGATCGGGGTGAACCACGTCCACGTCTCCACCCTGAAGCCGTTCGGCGATCCGCTGCTGATGGAGGCCATCGGCAGTTCCCGCACGGTAATCACCATGGAGAACCACTCGATCATCGGCGGGCTCGGTTCCGCCGTGTCGGAGTATGTCGCGGGCGAGGGACTCGGCACGAAGGTCGTCCGCCTCGGCCTGCGCGACACCTATGCCCACGGCGCCAGCACCAAGTACCTGATGCGGGAGTACGAACTCGATTCGGCCGCACTCCTCCAGACCGTCGAATCACACCTGGGTGTGGATCTTCACATCGACACCGAGGAGTTGGAGGGCGTCTCGCTGGAGACACGCGACAACAAGGTGAACGCGGAGTCGCTGTAACCGTCGTCGCGCCACCCGGGAACACGGTCGACGGGCGAGCTTCGTCGCAGCACGTCGATCAGCGTGTTCGCTAGCCGCCGGCAAAGGGCGGCAGGACGTCCACCCGGGCGTCCTGCGGGAGCGGCGCCGAGGGATCGGCGACCTGGCGTCCGTCCACCAGGACCGAGCAGCGGGTCAGCACCCTGGCCAGGGCCGGACGATCGCTACCCAGCTGGGCCAGCAGAGCGTCCAGGCTGAGCGGGCCGGGGATCCCTTCGAGGTGGCGGCCGGCAGCCTCTGCGGCGCCGGCATAGAAGCGGACGTCCATCGCTCAACCTCCGATCGAGCTCATGGTGCGTTCGGGCGGCACGAAGCCCGGATCGTCGATGCCGTGGCCACGCGCCTTGGCGAGATGGGCGCCCTGCCACAGTCCGGCCAGTTCGAGGTCGCTCGCCCCTTCGCGCAGGGGCGTGCGCAGGTCGGTCTCGGTGCGGGAGAACAGGCAATTGCGCACCTGGCCGTCCGCGGTCAGCCGGGTGCGGTCGCAGGCCTCGCAGAATGGCCGGGTGACCGAGGCGATCACCCCGATCCGGCCACGCGGTCGACCGTCGTCGTCCAGCACCTGCCAATCCTCGGAGGGAGCGGCGCCACGCCCTGGCAGCGGGGCCAGCCGGTAGCGCTGCTGCAACTGAGCGAGGATCTCCTCCGCAGGCACCATCGCCTCCCGATTCCAACCGTGCCGGGGGCCGAGCGGCATCTGCTCGATGAACCGCAACTCGTAGCCGCGTTCCAAGCAGAACTCGGCCAGCGGCAGCACATCGGCCTCGTTCACGCCGCGCATCACCACGGTGTTCACCTTCACCGGACGCAATCCGCTCGCCTCGGCAGCCGCCAGGCCGGCCAGCACATCCGGCAGCCGGTCGCGGCGGGCGAGGGAGGTGTAGCGCTGCCGGTCGAGGGAATCGAGCGAGATGTTGACCCGCTGCAGCCCGGCCGCTCGCAACTCCTCGACGCGAGCATCCAGCCCGATGCCGTTGGTGGTCAGGGCGACACCGGGCGGCGTGCCGGCGTCGGTCTTGAGTTCGCGCACGCCGGCGATGATCCTGGCCAGGCCCGGTCGCAACAGCGGCTCACCACCGGTGAACCGAACCGTATGGACGCCGAGCAACTCCACCGCCACCCGGACCAGCCGGACGATCTCATCGTCGGTGAGGATCGTCCGCCCAGGTAGCCAGGCGAGCCCCTCGGCCGGCATGCAGTAGCTGCAACGCAGATTGCAGCGATCGGTCAGGGACACCCGCAAATCGCGGGCAACCCGGCCATGGCGATCAGCCAGCGACAGCGTGTGCTGCGTGGTGAGCGTCACGGCAGGTCTCCGATCATCGAACGTCCGGCCAGATTACGTGAGGTGGGCTGGTCGCGCACCCGGTACCGAGCGACTGCGACATCCTGCCCGAGTGACCGCACGCGATTGCGGATCGGGCCGGACTCGGCCTCAGTCGACCGCAATCTGAACTTCGGTGGCCTTGACCAACGCGTAGGCGGAACCGCCGACCTCCAGGCCGAGATCCTCCACGGCGTCCCTGGTAACCGCTGCGGTGACCACCAGGTCGGTGCCATCGACCGCGATCTTCACCACAGCCATCGCTGTGCCCCTCACGATTGAGACGACCTTGCCGGGGAACTGATTGCGGGTGGAAAGACGCATCGCCGTACTCCTGACATCGGGACTCGTCCACTGTACCGCTGCCCCATGGTCGCGGTGCCCCCGGATCTAGGTCGGCAGGCGGCCGACGGCAGCCGGTCAGACGGTTCGGCTGGCCAGCTCTGAGATCCGCGCGATCAACTCGCGCGGATCCCTGCCCTGACCGGTGGCGACCCCGATCAGGAAGGCGGTCAGCGGAGCCCCCGGCCGTGACGGGCCGTGGGCGACTGTTGAGATGAGTTCCAGAAGCGGCGACTCGACGCTCTCGATCAGTTCTGGATCCAACCCGAGTTCGCCTTCGACCGCGCCGAGCCAATGCCGCATGGCGGCCATCTTCTCCGGATTGTCCGCATGCATGGTCCGGCGTCCTTATCCACTCGGCGTATTCCCCGGTCCATTCTGTCATCAGATCGCCTGCCCAACCTGCGGTTGGGCGCAAAGGGAGGGAGGTACGTTGCCATTCGGCTGATCCCCGGCAATCCGGTGCCAGTCGACCTTCGCCACCGGCTTTCGGGCGACTCCACTCGACCGGACCCGACCACCCCCGCTGCCCCACCGGGCACGGCCAGGCATGGCAGGATGAGGACCATGTCCGGCGTCTTCCAAGCACCGTCTCCAAGCTCCGCCGATGGCCGCGATCACACGCTGTTGGACGCGGCACAACTCGACAGCCTGGCAGCAGCCTTCACCGTTCTCGGCCGGCTGCATCTGCTCGCGCCGGATGAGCAGACGCTGCTGAGCCTGTGGGAACTCCTCGACGAGTGGCCGCTGGCTGGAACCGAGGCTGCCGCCGCCGGGCTGGCCGAACTGGAGGCGGCTCGGAGATCCGGGGAAACCTCGACGACCATTCGTCAAGACCACGACTACCTCTACGGCGACACCGCCGTGGCCAGGGTGGCACCCTACGAGTCGGTGCATCGCGGGCTGGAAGGCCTGGTATTCGACGAGCAGACCCTCGAAGTGCGGCAGGCCTACCGGACGTTGTCCCTGGCCGCCCCGCGAATCAACAGGGAGCCGGACGATCACATCGGCCTCGAGTTCGACTTCATCGCACAGGCCAGCTTGAAGGCACTGGATGCCCTCGATGCGGACAGCGTTCACGATGCGCGCCGCTACATCGAGGCCGGCGCCGGGTTCCTTCGCGAGCACCTGCAACCATGGGCACCCGAGATGCTCACCCGCGCGGGTGCGGAGGCCCGGACTCACTTCATGCGGGGCCTTGCGCTGCTCTCGCTGGGGGCATTGGAGAGCTACGCCGGCATGCTCGCTGACCGCTAGGAGCCTGCTGAACGGATCATGTCCTGGGCCGGCGCTTCGCGCCACCTGGAGCCGGGGCCTGATGCCCAGAGTTCCAGCTCCAGTCGCGCAGCTCACCCTGCCGAGCGCGTCCTCGCTCGGGGCAGCCCTATTTCAGTACACTCCCAGGTTGGCTCAGCCGTTGTCGACGGGCTCAGCGTCCACAACCGGCAACCGCGGCGTCGCGGATGTCCGCCGGACGCCGCGCCGCAGCGAGATGTGGCCGGACGCGTCCGGCCGGGCGAGCTGCCACGGCGGCGCCAGGGTGAGGTAGGTCTCCAGCACCGCCTCCGGCGGATCGGCCAGCTGGGTCTGCAGCCAGGCGGTGATCATGGCGATGGTGTTGTGCACCTGCTGCTGGATCGCCATGGTGCGCCACAACGCGGTGACGCCACCATCGGTGAAGTGCTCGCTCACCGCGTCCACGTAGCGTCCGGCGACTTCCTCCAGATAGCCCAGCAGCGAATACATGGCGAAGGAGTGCGTCGCCAGCAGGGTCTCGTAAATCCCGCGGTGCTGCTCGACATGGCCGAGCAGCACCAGATAGATCTCACGCCACAACGCCAGATAGTCCGCGCCCGACTCGCCCATCCGCTCAGCCAGGATGTCGAGATCAGGGCGGAGTTCCGCTTCCAGGGTTCCGGCGAGCAGTTCGGCCGGCGATGAGGCGTGGCTGTAGAAGGTGGTGCGGGACACCCCGGCGGCTGCAGTGAGTTGGGATACCGGGATCTCCTCGGGCGGCATGTCGGCAGCCAATTCCAGGATTGCGCGGGTCAGGCTGGCGCGCACGCGCAGGTACCGGGGATCCTCTTCGGTGATCCGACCCATTGGCATCCCTCCGCCGTCACCCGCCAGTGCTTCTCAGCACGACCGCAACGCCTTCCCGCGACTTGCTCACAATCGGTTTCCCGGAGTGCACCGGGAAGTCCCGCAAAACCCTCACACGAACTAAACGACGAGTGTACTGTAGTTAGCGGACAGCAGAATTACCCATAGCGCGGAGGCATCCCATGCCCACACAAGCACCCCTGGCTGACAAGGTGGAGACGTTCGGACGAAGCTCGCGCCGCACCTTCTTGAAGTGGTCGGCGGCGGTGGGCGGCTCCGCGGCACTGGTCTCGGTCTCCGACGTGGCCAGGACCTCCACTGCCGAGGCTGCTGCCCCGGCCCTTACCAGCGGCTCCGAGTTCATCTGGTCGGCGTGCACCGTCAACTGCGGATCCCGCTGCCCGCTGCGGCTGGAGGTCAAGGACGGCACCATCCTCCGCGTGCTGCCCGATGACACCGGCACCGACGAACTCGGCAGCCAGCAGGTGCGCGCCTGCGTCCGCGGCCGAGCGATCCGGCACCGGGTCTACAACCCTGACCGACTCAAGAAGCCGATGAAACGCAAGCCGGGCACGAGACGCGGCGAGGAGCAGTGGGAGACGATCTCCTGGGAGCAGGCGCTGGACGAGATCGCCGAGAAGATGAAGGACATCAAGGCCCGCTACGGCAATGAGGCCTTCTACATCAACTACGGCACCGGCACTCTAGGCGCGACGATGGCCCGCTCCTGGCCGCCGGAAGAGACCCCGTTCGCCCGGCTGATGAACACCTGGGGCGGATACCTGGATCACTACTCCGACTATTCCACCACCGAGATCACCGCCGCCTACCCCTACTTCTACGGCACCTGGTACAACAACAACTCCCTGGACGACGCGGCGAACTCCAAGCTGCAGGTGATGTTCGGCAACAACCCGCTGGAGACCCGGATGTCCGGCGGGGGGCAGACCTTCGTCAGCCAGCACGTGAAGCAGAAGTCCGGGGTTCGGACGATCATCATCGACCCCCGCTACTCCGAGACCGCCGCGCTGATCGGCGACGACTGGATTCCGCTGCGTCCTGGGACGGACGCCGCCCTGATCGCCGGCATGGTTCACGTGATGCTGCAGGAGAATCTGCAGGATCAGGCTTTCCTGGACCAGTACTGCGTGGGCTTCGATGAGCACACGCTGCCCGAGGGTGCGCCGGCGAACGGGTCCTATCGCAGCTACGTTGAGGGCAAGGGATCTGACGGGGTGGAGAAGACCCCGGAATGGGCAGCCGACATCACCGGCATCCCCGCGCGGCGGATCCGCCAGCTGGCGCGGGAGATCGCCACTGCCAAGCCCTGCGTGATCAACCAGGGCTGGGGACCACAGCGTCGGGCGAACGGCGAGAACTCGGCGCGAGCGATCTTCATGCTCGCCTGCGTCACCGGCAATGTGGGCATCCCCGGCGGCGGCATCGGCGCCCGGGAGGGCAGCCCGGGACTGCCAGTGGGCTCGCCGTTCAACACCGGGGTGCCCAACCCCTCCATGAAGATGATCTCGGTCTTCTCCTGGCTCGATGCGGTCGACCACGGCGAGCGGATGGACACCTTCAACGCGGGCGTCCACGAGAAGGTGGCGCCCGGGGTGCGGTGGGGCAAGGTGCCGGTCGACGACGTCACCGGGGAGCCGACCAATACCAAGCTCGAGGTGCCGGTCAAGATGGTCTGGCAGTACGGCGGCAACTCGATCGTGAACCAGACCGGTGACAACAACGGCTCGGTCGAGATCCTGCAGGACGACAGCAAGGCCGAGCTGATCGTGGTCTGCGACATCCAGTACACGGTGTCGGCCCGCTACTGTGACTACATCCTGCCCGGCACCTCGGCCGCCGAGGAGGACGACTACCATGCCGGCGAGAGCGCCTCGCCGATGGCCTACGGCATCATCTCCACCCAGGCCATCGAGCCGCTCTACGAGTGCCGGACGGTCTACGACATCTGCGTCGAGCTCGCCAAGCGGCTCGGCACCGAGCAGGCCTTCACCGAGGGCAAGACCCGCGAGCAATGGCTGCGGCAGACCATCGAGGAGAGCCGGGCAGCCGACCCCGCTCTGCCCAGCTTCGACGACTGGAAGCAGATGGGGATCTACCGCCGCTACGCCGGCCCGATCGTCTCGCTCGCCGAATTCCGGCAGGATCCGGCGGCCAACCCGCTGCCCACCCCGTCCGGCAAGATCGAGATCTACTCTGACCGGCTACGCCGGATGGCCGAGAAGTGGGAGTTCGGCGTCTTCCGTCCCAAGCTGCCCGGAGACCAGCTGTCACCGATCCCGGAGTACGTGGAGGTCTGGGAAGGCCCCCTGGAGGCCCGCGAGTCGGCCACCCATCCGTTGCAGGTGATCGGCCACCACTTCAAGGGACGCACCCACTCCACCTACGGCAACGTCGACTGGCTGAAGGCGGCCCACCCGCAGACCGTCTGGATCAATCCGCTCGACGCTCACCCCCGCGGGATCGCCAACGGCGACCAGGTCTTCGTCTACAACGATCGCGGCACGGTGCGCCTGGAGGCCCGGGTGACCGAGCGGATCATGCCGGGAGTGATATCCATCCCCCAGGGAGCCTGGTACGACCCGCGGCCGGCCTCCGAGGTCAAACCACCGGCCGGGGCCAACCCCGACAAGCCCGTGGACATCGCCGGCAGCGTGAACACGCTGACCTCCCTGCATCCCTCGCCCCTGGCCAAGGGCAATCCGTCCCACACCACGCTGGCCAACGTGGTGAAGAGCTAGAAGGGTTCGGCAGATGTCAGGAGAATTGACGCGGGCCGGCGCCAACTACGGCTTCTACTTCGATCAGTCCCTGTGTACCGGCTGCAAGGCCTGCCAGGTGTCCTGTGTCGACAAGCACGACCTTCCGCTGGGGGTGTCCTGGCGGCGGGTGGTGGAGTACACCGGCGGCAGCTGGAGCATGACGGGTAACACCGTCACGCCGAACGTGTTCACCTACTACACCTCCATCTCGTGCAATCACTGCGAGAACCCGGTGTGCGTCCAGGTCTGCCCGACCACCGCGATGACCCAACGGGAGGACGGCACGGTCTTCGTCGACCAGTCCAAGTGCGTGGGCTGCCGGTACTGCGAGTGGGCATGCCCCTACTCCGCGCCGCAGTTCAACGCCGAGACCGGGCACATGTCGAAATGCGACCTCTGCTACGACTACCGCGAGACCGGTCAGGATCCGGCCTGTGTCTCCGCCTGCCCCTCCCGGGCGCTGGATTGGGGCCCGATCGAGGAACTGCGCGCCGCACTGGGTTCCGAGAGCGGGATCGCACCGCTGCCTGATCCCGCCATCACCAGGCCTCATTTGGTCATCACCCCACACCGCGATGCACAGCAGTGGGACCGGAGCACCGGAGAGATCGCGAACCCGAAAGAGATCTGATGAATACTCACGAATTGCCGATGATCCTGTTCACGGTGATCGCCCAGCTCAGCGTCGGCACCTTCATCGCGCTGGGGATCATCGATCTGGTGCTGTCGCGGAAGAACGACAAGCAGGTCGTCCAGCGCATCACCCAGCCCGTGCTCTATGTCATCGGCCCGGCTCTGGTGCTGGGCCTTGTGGTGTCGATGCTGCACATGAACGACGTGTTCAACGTGTTCAACGTGATCCGGCACTGGGAATCGTCCTGGCTGACCCGGGAGATCCTGTTCGGCATCGGGTTCGCCGGGCTCGGTTTCCTGTTCGCCTTCCTGCAGTGGTTCCAACTCGGTAACGAATTGGTGCGCCGGCTGCTCGGCCTGGTCACCGCGCTGGTCGGCGTGGGGCTGGTCTGGTCGATGTCGATGATCTACTACTCGCTGGTCACGGTGCCCGCCTGGAACACCCCCATCGTGCCGTTCCACTTCTTCATGACCACCGTCATTCTCGGCTCGCTCGCCGTCGGCTGCGCCATGATGATCACCGTCATGGTGCGCAAGCGGAACGAGACCAGGCTCGAAACCCAGCCCGCCGACCTGGACGAGCCATCAGGTGGTGGCGGCGTCGCGACCACGGTGGCGGCGGCCACCGAAACCTCGCAGAAGGCGGGCCTGCTGGCATCGGTGAAGCTCCGGATCGCCGAGATCAACGCGCCGACGACCGCTGCGGAATGGTCGCTGATCACCCGCGTGATGCAGTGGCTGGCGGTCGTCACCGCGGTGGCGGGGATGCTCGTGCTGATCTCCTACCCGCTGCACATCTCGGCCCTGGCCTCCGGCAGCGAGGTCGCGCAGCAGTCGGCCGCGGTGTTCTCCGGCGGCTTCTTCCTGACCCGGCTCATCCTGCTGGGGCTGGCGACGGTGCTGCTGGCGCTGTTCGTGTTCAGGACCGCCGGTCAGACCCTGCGAGACCATCCGCAACTGCTGGCCACCTTGATCACCACAGCGTTCGTGCTCGCCATCATCACCGAGATCATGGGCCGTGCGCTGCACTACGAGTCGATGCTCCGCATCGGCATTTGATGCGATTCCCGCTCGGCATCCAGGCGGCCACGGCCGGATTCGTCCTTGGCCGCCTGCTGCTGAACCCGCCCGCTGCCGCCCTGGTGGCAAGTCTCGGCGATCAGGCGATGCGGGCGGCCTGGCCGCTGACCGACCGGTACAGCCAGCTGGGGCTGGCGATGCTGATCGACGGCACCGGAGAACCGAGCGCGCTCGAACTGGAGTACCGGCGGTTGTTCGTCCGCCACTCCCCCCACCGGATCGAGTTGCGCACTGCTCTCACCCGACCCGGCGTTGACGCCGCGTCCACGCGAGCCGAACTGCGGCGGATCTACCGCCGGGACGAGTTGAGCGTCGCCGGCATCGGCCCAGCCCACGACGATCAGGTAGGCACCCAGGTGCTCTACCTAGCCGACCGGCTGGCCACTGCCGCGCACGCCGATCTCCGAGGGGACTCGGCCGGCGCCCGCCAGGCCGCCGACGCCGGGATGTGGCTGCGGGTCACCCACCTCGATCCGGTGGTCGATGACCTACTTGACGCTATCGAGCAGCGGGCGCGCACGCCGCTCTTCCAGGCCCTGCCCCACCTGATCCGCGGGTTCCTTCAGGAGCACCGCCTGGCCAGTGAGCAGCTGATCCGGCCATGACCACCGCGCTACCGGGTGTCGTCGGCGGGACGCCCGATCCCTCTCGGCAACTGCTGCGCTGGTTGATGGCCCATGACCTTCCCGACCGGGCGCTCCTGCTCTGTCAGGACACCCCGTCCCCCGGCGGGGAACGTCACTCGCTGGTGGTCCGGGCCGCCGGATGTCTGGCGGAGCTCTCGATCGGTCTGCCGGCGCAGCTGCTGGCCTGCGGCATCGGCGAGGTCGCCGTCCTGTCCTGCGCCGGGGACGCGGCAGCGGTCCGCAGCCGGGTAGCACAGTGGCGTCGGGTGATCCACAGCGGTCTCGAACTGCTCGATGAAGCACCGCCGCCGAGCCGCTGGCGGCGCCCTCCCGAGGAACTCGTCCTCGGCGCGATCCCGGTATCGCGGCGCACCCTGCTCGGATTGGGGGGCGGGCAGGGCTTCCCGCTCGATCCGGAGGCCGATGCGACCAGCCGCACGCTGACCGCGCTGGCCATCCTGCAGGAGCGAGGACAGGCGGCACCCGTGCCGGCTGCGCCACCCGTGCCACCCGTGCCAGTCGAACCAGGCCATGCGGACGCGGGCGCGGTTTCCACGGAGGCAGACGAGGTCAGTCCGGCACGCGCCCTCCAGATCACCGGCTGCACAGCCTGCGGTGTGTGTGTCCAGGCCTGTCCGCACGACGCGATGCTGCTGCGCCATGCAGCCCAGGCCAGCACCCTCAGTCATCTCCGGGAGAATTGCCGGGGCGAGTTGGCCTGCCTTCGCTTGTGCCCCGTGGGAGCCATCACCGACGGTGGCGTCCTCGCACTACAGGAGATCTGGCGGGAGCCGCGGACGGTGGTGGCCAGGGTGCGAACAACCACGTGCCCACGCTGCCGCGCTCGCCATCCCGGGCGTGCCGGATCGCTCTGCGCCGCCTGCGAGTTCCGGAGCAGAAACCCCTTCGGATCAGCCCTGCCACCGAGGCCGCCCTCGCGAAACCCGGGAAACGCGGATTGATGCGCTGCCGTGGCGAGCGACCCCGCCGGCCCGGAGCAATCGGTTGAACTCCCCGCCGCGGTAGCGCGGGATTGTTACGATCGTCTTGTAGAAATCAGGAGTGTGTATCCGATGACGGTGGTGCGGGAACGCGTGAAGCGCTCCGGCCTGGGCCCGACCAGAGCCGAGGTACTGACCGAACTTCGCTCCTGCGGCACTGCGCTACCGGTCGTCACGATAGCGGCGGCGGTGGGCCTTCATCCCAACAGCGCGCGCTTCCACCTCGATGCGCTGGTCGATCAGGGCCTGGTCCAGCGGGTGGACGAGCAACGGGATCGTCCCGGTCGCCCCAAGGCGCTCTACCGCGCGGCACCCCACCAACTGTCGGAGGCGGATGCCCTACAGGGCGTCGCTCGCGCGCTGGTGCGGCACCTTGGCCGGCTGGACGACGGTGGAGGCGAGCAGGCCGAGGCGGCCGGACGGATGTGGGGCGAAGAGCTCGCGGCCACCGCGGCCACCGTCCCCCCGATCGAGCGGGTGATGACCACCCTCGATGCGCTCGGCTACAGTCCCCGAACGGGTGAATCGGACGACGTGATCGTGCTGACCCCGTGTCCGCTGCGGAGCCTGCTGAGCGAGGCCGGCGTCGGCGGATTGCCGACGATCTGCCGACTGCACCTGGGTTTGATGCGCGGTCTGGTCGCCGACGATCCCGGTTGCGTCATCACCGACCTGGAAGCACTGGCAACGCCGGACACCTGTGTGGCTCGCGTGCAGCGCCGCACGGAGGGTGCTGAATGACCGACGCCACCGCAGGCCGTCTCCACTCCACGCCAGGAGATCCCCGCGAAGGTGGGGATCTCCTGGCCCACCCCGGGCCTCCCACGCTCACCCGCGCGAAGTTGAGCACCGCCGAATACCTCGAGGAACTGCTCGCGCTGGTCTTCCCCAGCCCACACACCGAGCAGCTGTCGCTGGATGCCGCAGCGGGACGCGTGCTCGCCGCCGACGTCGCCGCCAGGGTGCCGAACCCGGCCTTCGCCAACTCGGCGATGGACGGCTACGCAGTCCGTGCCGCCGATCTGGCGACCCTGCCTGTCCGGCTGCGCGTGGTCGCCGACATCCCTGCGGGCAGCGGAGCCGACCCGGTACTGGATCCCGGTGAATGCGCACGGATCATGACCGGTGCGCCGCTGCCGACCTCCGCCGACACCGTCGTCCCGGTGGAGGACACCGACGGTCGTACCGAGTGGGTCGAGGTCCGCGCTGCCGAGGCGGGACGCCACGTCCGCCATGCCGGCGAGGATTACCTCGCCGGACAGGTCGTGGCGACCGCCGGTCTCCGGATCACCCCAGGAGTCCTTGGTGCGATCGCCGCCGCCGGCGCGACCACCGTGACCGTCCGGCAGCCACCGACGGTGGCAGTCTGTGCGACTGGGGACGAACTGGTCGCCGACGGTCGCGAGTTGAACCGAGGGCAGCTGTACGACTCCAACTCCCACGTGCTCGCGGCAGCGCTGCGACGCGACGGCGCCCAGGTGATCCGCGGCGGGCCGGTGCCCGATCGTCCGGAGGCTCTGGTCGAGTGGCTGGACGAGGTGGCTTCCGCCGCCGACCTGATCGTGGTGACCGGCGGGGCCAGCGTCGGCGCCTATGACGTGGTGCGGGACCTGCTGAGCGAGCGGGCCGACGGCGTGTTCCGGCACGTCCGCGTGCAGCCGGGCAAACCGCAGGGCTGGGCGCGCTGGGCCGGGACGCCGGTGATCGCGCTGCCAGGCAATCCGCTGTCGGCGTCGCTGTGCTATGAGTTCTTCGTCCGGCCGGTGGTCGAGCGTCTGCTCCAGGTGGACGGACCCGCCGAGTTCGCCGCGGTGGCGTCCACCGACTGGGGCTGTCCCCGCGGACGGATGCAGCTGCTGCCGGTGCGGCTCAGCACCTGCGAGGACGGACGCCTGCTGGCGACCCCTGTGCATGCGCGCGGCTCGGCCTCCCATCTGACCTCGGCGCTCGGCGGAGCGGACGCGATCGGCATCGTGGCCGAGGAGGTCGACCGGGTGACCGCCGGGGACCTGCTCCGAGTGCGGCTGTTCGGGTGATCGAGTTCGACGCGATCATCCTGGCGGGCGGCCGTGGCAGCCGGCTGGGCGGGCTGCGCAAGCCCGAACTCACCCTGGACGGGCACCGCCTGGTCGATCGCGCGCTGGCCGCTGTGACCGACGCGCGACGGGTCGTCGTGGTGGGCGACGCCGAGGTGCCGGAGGGGGTGCCGCGCACTCGCGAGGACCCACCCTACGGCGGCCCCGTCGAAGCCCTGGCTGCCGGGATGGCCTTCCTGCACCAGGACGGTCCCACCGCAGAACCCGGCGAGGGAACGGTGGGGGCGGCCGGGACCGTTTCTGGCGTGCCACCGGCGCGGCCCGCTCGCTGGACGCTGGTGCTCGCCAGCGACCTGGCCGAGGTCGAGGCTGCGGTGAACCGGCTACTTCAGGTGGAGCCTGCCGCGGAGGACGACGGCGTCTGCCTGGCCGGCGACGACGGCCGGCTGCAGTGGCTGCTCGGCTACTACCGGACGGACGCGCTGCGGGCCCGGCTGGCCGACCGCGGCGACCCTCCTCTCACCGCCATGCACCGCTTGCTCGCCCCATTGCGGCTGCGCGGACTCGCCACCGAACCGGGCCTGACCGCCGACATAGACACCCCCGCCGACGCCGGCCGCTGGGGCATCGAACTGCCCGAAACAGCCCCGACCCGTCCTCGTGGGGACGGCATGGTTCCCGCCAACGGCCACCCGGCCTGACCACGGAACGTGCCGCCCGCCGGCGATCCCCCACCTGACGAAGGGCCGCGCTGCTTCGTCAGTTCGGGCCGTCGTCCTCGGCGAGGGACGGCGGTGCCTGCGGCCGGCGCGCTAGCCTGACGCAGTCCGTTCAATGTCAGGGGAGCCCGATGTCGCAGTTCACCCACCTCGACGCCGCCGGCAGCGCCCGGATGGTCGACGTCACCGGCAAGCAGCCGACGGCCCGCAGCGCCACCGCCGAGGGGTTCGTCCGCTGCCCGGCGCCGGTGGTGGCCGCGTTGCGCGCGGACGACGTCCCCAAGGGCGACGTGCTTGCGGTGGCTCGGATCGCCGGAATCGCGGCCGCCAAACGTACTGCGGACCTACTGCCACTGGCGCACGTGATCGGCGTCCACGGCGTCACGGTCGATCTGGCGATGACCGACGAGGGAGTGACGGTCACCGCGACCGTCCGCACCGCCGACCGTACCGGAGTGGAGATGGAGGCGCTGACCGCCGTCTCCGTCGCCTGCCTGGCCGTGATCGACATGGTCAAAGGCCTCGACAAGCACGTCGAGATCGAGTCGATCCGCCTGCTCGCCAAATCCGGCGGCCGCTCCGGTGACTGGCACCGCGACCCCGCCGGCCACCCCATCCGGTACTGACGATCCGGCCTTCCCGCGCGGCGCACACGGCCGGCCCGTCGCCGAAGTCGAGGAGGACCGGGCCGCCACCATCACGACCGGCAGCAGACCGGCGTCGCAACATCGCCGGCGGAGCTCGCCGGCCAACCAAGCAAGGGTTGGCAAACCTGCGTTGACTAGGGGATAGACAAGCCTAAGCTTGCTTGCGGGAGTCTCGCTGGTGGCGCAGAATCGGACCGTGACCCAGATCGGCGAGCAAGACAGGGCAGGCATTGGGCAGCGGCTCAACTGGCTGCGCGCCGGCGTGCTCGGGGCCAACGACGGCATCGTGTCCACGGCCGGCGTGGTGATCGGGGTGGCCGCAGCGGCGCCCGGGAATGTGCTCGCCATGGCGACCGCCGGCCTCGCCGCACTGGTCGCCGGAGCGTTCTCGATGGCCGGCGGCGAGTACGTGTCGGTGAGCACCCAGCGCGACACCGAGAAGGCGCTCATCGAGCAGGAGAAGCGCGAGCTTGCCGAACAGCCCCAGGAAGAGTTGCTGGAACTCGCCGGGTTCTACCGGGATCGCGGGCTTTCCGCGGGGCTGGCCACGCAGGTCGCCATCGAACTGACGGCATACGATGCGCTCGCCGCCCACGCCGAGATCGAACTGGGCATCGACCACCAGGAGTTCACCAATCCCTGGGTGGCCGCGTTCTCGTCCTTCGTCTCCTTCGCCGTCGGCGCGGCGATCCCCCTGATCATGATCCTGCTGCCCTTCGGGGAGCGGCGCATCTGGGCGGCTGCCGGCGCGGTCGTGCTGGGTCTCTTCCTGACCGGCTGGATCAGCGCCTCCCTGGGAGCCGCGCCGCGTGGCCGGGCGGTGCTGCGGAACGTGGTGATGGGCTCGGTCACGATGCTCGCCACCTACCTGATCGGCACCCTCTTCGGCGTCGCGATCGCGTAACCACGCAGAGCCGGACGATGGGGCGGACACCCCGTACGGCGTGCCTGCCCGCCGAGGTCTCGACAAGCTCGACCGTCGGCACTCCCGAGCGCGGGCGGAACTCACAAGGCCGGGCCATCGCGGCTGCCCGTCGGTACCCCGCAGAGCGCGGTCGGGAGGTCAGGCCGTCGGACCTGGCGGGGGCGCCTGATCCCCCGGTGGACGATCGGCCGCCGGTGGCACCCGTCCACCTGTCTCCTGCGCCACCGGCACCAGGAGCCGAGCGGCGCGGCGGCGCCGGCGCCACCAGACCAGGGGGACGCCCACCACCGCTGCCAGCCCCAGCCAGGGCAGCAGCACGCCCAGCACGGTGAGGGCCATCTGTCCCGCGGTGACCAGGGAGTTCCAGCCCGCCAGCAGCCCTCCGACGAACCCCATCGCGCCGGCCTCGTTCGCCCGCTCGGGCGGGTAGAGGCCCACGGTGATCGGGGTCATCGCCACCCGGTTCTGCAGGCTCTTCTGCTGGGCGAGCAGGGATTCCAGGTCCGCTTGCCGCTGACTCAACTCCGCCTCGACCTGCGCGATCTCCGCCACCGAGCCGGCCCGGGACATCAGTTCCTGCAGCCGCGCGATCGACTCGCGCATCGTCTTCACCCGGGCGTCCACGTCCAGCACCGCGTCCGTCACATCGATCGATTCGATGCTGCGCTGCCGCACCTCACCCAGCCCGCCGATCAGTCCGAGTGACTCCTCCAGCCGGTCGGCCGGCACCGAGACCACCACCTCGGAGTACCCGCCCGGCCAGTCCTCACCCTGCCCGGGCAGCGAGATGCGCTCGGCAGTCACGACCCCGCCGACCAACTCGGCCACCTGACGCAGTTCGCCGGCGACCTGCTCGACATCCTCCACGACCAGCGTGATGGACGCCGTCCGCGCGATCTGACGCTCCCCCGGCTCCGCGGAGGGCTGTGGCGCCGCAGGTTGATCCGGCGCCTCCGGGTAGGGAGCGCCGCCGGCCGGAGCGCTGGCGTTCGCCGCACACCCGGTCAGCACCAGGATCAGCCCGGCCGCCACGGCCATCACTGCGCGCGACATGGTCATGATCACTCGCTCCAACCCCGCACGGGACCGCTTCCTCGCGCGTCTCTCTCCCTGTGTACCACTCCGGGGCCTGGCCACCTGGATCGACGGACCGATCGGATCCGAACCGTTATCGGTGACGGGCTCAGATCCAGCATCGCACCGGCCCCCACGACCCGGACAGCGCCGCTCACGCCCGGCGGCCAGCGGTCCCTCCCGCACGCCCCTCGCTCGAAGCCACCTCGCCACCGTCGAGCAGGTCCCACGAGATGCCCTCATAACCGTCCGAGTGTGTCAGCACGGTCCTACCCATGTGTCAGAACATGAACTTCGTGTGTCAATATTGACACACGAATCCGACTGTGTGACGCTCTGGGAAATCCAGATCGCACCGGAAGGAACAATGCATGGACTACTCAGACGCACACAGCCTCCAGAATCCCGCGCTCGCCAGGTTCTATGACTCGGCCGGATTCCGAGGGCGGGTCGGCTGGGGCGAGCGGCCGGCGATCCTCGTCATCGACATGGCCGGCGCATGGACGAGCCCGGGCGAGCAGATCGGCACGGACCTGTCGCGGGTGGAGGACAACATCGTCGACCTCCTCGCGGAAGGTCGCCGGGCCGGCCTGCCGATCATCTTCACCACGATGGCCTGGGATCCGAGCCTCAGCGAGATCGGGGAGGTCGTGAAGCGGAAGACCACCCACGCCGTCAAGATGCTCCACGGCACCGACCGCGTGACCCTGCGTCCGAGCCTGCAGCGCAGACCGAGCGAACCCCTGGTCGTGAAGCCCCGGGCCTCGGCATTCTTCGGAACCTACGTCGATGCGATGCTGATCTCGGCGAAGGTCGACACGGTCATCGTGGTCGGCTGCAGCACCAGCGGATGTATCCGCGCCACCGCCGAGAGCGCCTTCAACCGCGGGTTCCACGTCATCGTCCCCGCCGAAGCCGTCGGCGACCGCTCCGAATCGGCCCACCAGGCGAACCTGTTCGACATCGACGCCCGCTATGCCGACGTCGAGCCCGTCGAAGCGGTCCTCGCCCAGCTCCGGGATCTCCCCGAAGCAGGGCAGTGATGAGCCAGACCGCGCTTCTGGACGTACGGGGCATCCAGAAGTCCTTCGGCCATGTCCGGGCCGTGCGGGACGGGAGCCTCACCGTGCACGCGGGCGAGGTCGTCGCGGTCGTCGGCGACAACGGCGCAGGCAAGAGCACGTTCATCTCGTGCGTCTCCGGCGCGCTCCGCCCGGACGCAGGCACCGTCCTGCTGGAAGGCGACGAACTGGAGGCGGGCTCCATCCACGCCGCGATGGACGCCGGGATCGCCACCGTCTACCAGGATCTGGCCGTCGCACCCGATCTCTCCGTCGCCGAGAACATCTTCCTGTCGACCGAGCCGCGCCGTCCCGGCCTGCTGGGAAAGTGCGGATTCATCGATCACAAGGAGATGAGGCGCCGGGCGACCGTCCTGATGGACGAACTGGGGATCTCCACCCTCGGTGACGTGTCCGCGGCCACCGGTCTCCTCTCAGGCGGCCAGCGGCAGGTCGTCGCGGTCGCGCGGGCGGTCGCCCGCGCCGGAAAGCTCGTGATCATGGACGAGCCGACGGCGGCACTGGGTGCCAAGCAGTCGCGGATCGTGCTTGACACGATCGAAGCGACCCGCCAGCGCGGGCTCGGGGTGATCCTCATCTCACACGACCTCCCGCGGGTCCTCGAAATCGCCGACCGCATCGTCGTGATGCGACTCGGACGGGCCGTGGCCGACATCAGGCCGGACGGCATGACAGTCAGCCAGATCGTGGCTCTCATGCTCGGCGAAACCGACCAGACGAAGGAGTCTTCCGATGCACCCGCTTCCTGAGACGGCCGCGGACGTCCCGGAGACGCTGCCGAGCGGATCGTCCAGACTGGCCCGTCTCGCCCTCACGTCCACCCCGCTCTACGTCGCCGGCGCGGTACTGGTTCTCGCCCTCGTGTTCGCCGCGATGACCAGCGGCGCGTTCCTGAACCTGTCCAACCTGCAGTCGATCGGACGCAACAGCGCAGGTCTGGTGCTGCTGGCCATCGGGCTGGCCTTCGTGCTCGGCGCCGGGCACATCGACCTGAGCGTCGGATCGACCCTCGTGGTGAGCTCGGTCGTCGCGGCCAAGATCACCGCGGCGCTCACCTCGTCAACTGGGGTCGCGACCGCGATCGTGGCCGGTGCGCTCGCCGCCGTGGTCACCGGTGCGGCGATGGGGCTGCTCAACGGGCTGCTCGTCACGATTCTCAAGATCAACTCGTTCGTGGTCACGCTGGGCACCATGGGCGTCGGCATCGGTGCTGCCCAGGTCATCACCAACGGCGCGAACGTCACCGGCCTGCCGACCGCGATCCAGACCGGCTTCGGTCTCGGCACCTGGCTCGGCGTGCCTCTGCCACTGTGGCTGGCGCTCGCCGTCGGCGCGGTGTGTGCGCTGGTCCTGTCCCAGACCGTCTTCGGACGCCACGCCCTCGCCATCGGGTCGGCGGAAGATGGCGCACGGAGAGCCGGCGTCCCGGTCCGCCGGACGACCATCGGGGTCTTCGTCCTGGCCGGCACCCTCGCGGGAATGGCCGGATTCCTCGACATCACCCGCTTCGCGACCACCGCCATCTCCGGTCACGAAACGACGATGCTGCAGGCACTGTCCGCCGTGATCATCGGTGGCACCAGCCTGTTCGGCGGACGTGCCTCCGTCCTCGGCTCCATCATCGCAACCTTCATCTCGACCGTGCTCATCTCTGGATTCGTCATGGTCGGCGTGTCCAGCTTCTACCAACGCATCGCGATCGGCGTCGTCCTGATCATCGCCGTCTGGGTCGACCGCATGCGGCGGCCGCTGGCACGGCACGAGTAGTCCCAACCACACCCATTGAAGGAGATCACCATGTCACGCAGCCCACACTTCCTCCTGCCACTGGCCGCACTGGCCGCCGGCCTCGCATTCGCCGGATGCAGCGGAACCCCCGCTCCGTCGCCCGGTGGCAACTCGAGCGATCCGCTGGATATCTCGCTGCTCACCACCTACAACGGCCTGCCGTTCTACACCGCGATGCAGTGCGGTGCGCAGGATGCCGCGGCCGAACTCGGCGGTGACATCAAGGTCACCGCCGAGGGCCCGTCGCGCGGCATGAACGCCGCCGATCAGATCCCGGTTCTCGAAGGCGTCGTCAACCGCGCGCCGGACGGCATGATCTTCGTGCCGGCCGATCCCGTCGCGATGATGGCGCCGATCCAGGCCGCTCTCACCGCGGGCATCCCCGTCGTCACCGCCGACTCGTCGCTCGACGAACCGATCGCGCTCGCGCAGTTCCGCGGTGACAACGTGGAGGGCGGCCGGCTCGCGGCCGGCGAGATGATCCGCCTGACCAGCGGGAAGTCCGGCAAGGTCCTGGTCCTCGACGCTCGCGTCGGCCTTCCGGTGACGAACCAGCGCGCCGAGGGCTTCATCGCCGCAATGACCGAGGCTGACACCAACCTGGAGATCCTCGAGACGCAGTACTTCGAGGACGACCCGACCAAGGCCGCCACCATCGTCGAGAGCTCGCTGCAGGCCCATCCGGACATCGTGGGGATCTTCACCACCTCCGAGCCGGGTGCGATGGGTACCGCATCCGGACTCCAGGGGGCCAGCGCCGCCGACATCGCCGTCATCGCCTACGACGCCGGCCCGACCCTGGTCGAGGCGCTCCGGGCGGGGACTCTCGACGCGCTGATCGCGCAGGGCTCGTACTCCATGGGCTTCGAGGGGATGAAGGCTCTGGTGGCCCAGCTGCGGGATGACGCGGCACCGGCGCAGTTCGACAACGTGATCGACAACGTGCTGGTCACGGCCGAGAACGTCGACGAGCCCGACATCGCCAAGATGCTCTACCCGGAGAGCTGCAACTAGTCCCGACGCGGGAAGGAATCCAGGTGACCGACCTCATCGGCAGGACCGTGATCGTGACGGGCGCGGCATCCGGAATCGGACGGGCCTGCACCGAGAAGATCGTGGCCGCAGGAGGCAACGTGGTCGCGTTCGATCGTTCGGAACGCGTCAGAGACCTCGAGGGCATGCAGGTGCTGGCCGTCATCGGCACGGCCGAATCACCGGCGGATCTCCACCGGGCGGTGGCGGCCACCGAAGGACACTTCGGCGGATTGCACGGTGTCGTGGCTGCCGCCGGGATCACCCGGTCGGGTACCGCGGACACGATGTCCCTCGACGACTGGAACACGGTTCTCACGGTCAACCTCACCTCGGTGTTCCTCCTGGCACAGGCGACCTTCCCCGCCCTGCGGCGAGGCGGTGGCGGCGCGTTCGTCGCCATCGCCTCCCAGGTGGGGCTGGTGGGCTATCCGGAGAACGTCGCCTACTGCGCGGCGAAGGGCGGCGTGATCAACCTGATCCGCGCGCTCGCCGTCGATGTCAGCCGCGACGGGATCCGGCCGGTCTCGGTCTGCCCCGGGCCGATCGACACACCCATGCTCCGCACGGGCTTCCAGCAGACGGGAGAGGATATGAGCGTCGTGACCGGTCGGGTTCCCGCCGGACGCATCGGCACCCCTGACGAGGTCGCGGCGGTGGTGACCTTCCTGCTCGGTGAGGACACCGCATTCGTGACAGGTGCGACATGGACGGTGGACGGTGGATACACAGC
Source organism: Propionicimonas sp. (assembly GCA_049841235.1). Lineage (GTDB taxonomy): Bacteria > Actinomycetota > Actinomycetes > Propionibacteriales > Propionibacteriaceae > Propionicimonas. The sequence goes on from JASGEM010000034.1 coordinate 57,084, forward strand.
GCAGTAGTGGAGTCATCGACACGCCACTGGCGGCCCGCGAATTGCAGGTTCTGCTGCTGATCGTGCGCTCGCCGACACCCGTCGGCGCCCGCGAACTGGGTCGGCAGTTGCGCGACCTCGGGCCGGTGAGCGAGTCCACCCTCAACCGGCTGATGCGCAAGCTGGACGAACTGGGGCTGACGGTCTCACTCGACGGGCGCGGACGCGTCGCGTCGGCCGAGGGCAAGGAACTGGCCAAGAAGGTCGCGCGGGAGCGGATGTGGCACCGGCAGCTCTCCACGCTCAACATCCGCACCCTCGGCGATGTGCGAGATCTTCTGGAAGCACGTCGCGGACTGGAGCGGGAGGTCGCACGCTCTGTCGCACGAACGATCGACGACGCCGGCCTGGAGCGGCTGCGACGTTCCATCGAGCAGTACGGACGATCGATGCACACCGAGCGCCGGCGCCTGATCACCATCGACTTCCACAAGGAGCTGACCGCCCTGACATCGAACAAGATGCTCCGGGCCGCCGCGATGGTCCTGTTCGACTCACGGTTCGACATCCTCGAACAGATCCTCGACGTCCTCACCGCGGGGCGCGGCCGAACCCAGGAAGGCATGGGCGAGCACACCGCGATCGTCGAGGCGATCGCCCGCCGCAACGCCGACGACGCCGAGAAGGCCATGACGGCCCATCTCGACCGGCTGCTGGAGGACGCATCCGGCAACGTCCTGCCCTCCACGGAACGAGCCGTCGAACTTCTGCTGCAGACCCAGGAATCCCCGGCTCCCCACGAGTACTTCACCCACCGAAAGGAAGACACATGACGCTTCGCCAGATCGCGACATCCACGGCCGCGGCGCCGACGGCCTCGTATTCCCAGGCCATGGTCGCCGGAGGCCTCGTCGCCACCGGCGGGCAGGTGGGCAGGGATCCTGTCACCGGCGAACTCGGAAGCGACTTCGCGGCCGAGGTGCGGCTCGCGCTGGCGAACCTGCTGGCCGTCCTGGCGGCTGCGGGAACCGATGCCAGCCACGTGTTCAAGACCAACTGCTTCATCACCGACATCGCGAACTTCGCCGAGTTCGACCGGATCTATCAGGAGTTCTTCTCGGAGCCCTACCCCGCCCGGAGCACGGTCGGCATCGCCCTCGCCGGGGGATTGGGCTTCGAGGTCGAGGCCTGGGCCGTGCTGCCGGGAGATGCGTCTTGAGCGAGACCTTCGACCGCATCATCCGGGAGGCTTCCGTCGTCACCCCACGCGGGGTGGCGCAGGTCGATGTCGCGCTATCCGGCGGCACGATCGCGCAGTTGCTGCCGCGCGGATCAGGCTCGGCCGACATCGAGGTGGACGCCAGCGGCCTGGTCATGACCCCGGGTGGCATCGACACCCACACCCACGTGCGATGGCCGCACGACGGCCTGTTCACGTCCGACGACTTCGCCAGCGCGACCCGGGCCGCCGTCCTCGGCGGAACCACGACGATCATCGACTTCGTCCCGCCCGGCGAGGGACCGCTCCGGGCGCGCTGCCACGACCGTCGGGACGAGGCGGCCGGGCAGGCCGTCGTCGACTTCGGCTTCCATCCCATCCTCACCTCCGACCGGCCGGAGGTACTGGCCGAGCTCGATGAGGTCATCGGCGACGGGTTCGTCTCGTTCAAGATGTACACCACCTACGCAGACCGCAGGATCGATGACGGCGCGGCGTGGTATCTGATGCAGGCGATCGCCGCGAACGGCGGCCTTCCCGGCTTTCATGCCGAGAACCACGAGCTGATCCAGCACACGCAGGAGCACCAGGAACGGGCCGGGAGGACCAGCCTGCTCGACTATCCGCAGTCACGTCCCGGCCTCGCCGAGGCGGAGAGCATCTCGATGGTGAGCCTGTACGCCAAGCGGCTCGGCACGCCCGTGTACATCTTCCACGTCTCCGGCGCCGAGGCCCTCGACGCGGTGCGCCGCGCCCGGGCGGAGGGCGCCAGGGTTCACGCGGAGACCTGCACGCACTACCTACTCTTCGACGACGGCGTGTTCGCCCGACCGGACGGGTGGAAGTACGTGATCTCCCCGCCATTGCGGACCCAGGCAGACCGTGAGGCCCTGTGGGAAGCCCTGGCGGACGGCACCGTCGGCACCGTCGGATCGGATCACTGCGCCTACCTGGCCCGTGTCAAGCACACCGGCACGGACGACCATCGCCACATCCCGGCCGGCGCCCCCGGTATCGAGGCGCGCACCCCGCTGCTGTACTCGGAGACGATCCGCCGCGACGGCCTCGTCCCGTTCACCCACTACACCGCCGCGCGGGCGGCCGAGATCCTCGGCCTGCCCGGCAAGGGCAGCATCGAACCGGGCAAGGACGCCGACCTTGTGCTCTGGGACAGCACCGCCTTGTGGCAGGGCGCCACCGCGACCCAGGCCAGTTCCGAGTCGTTCTCGCTGTACGAGGACCGGATGGGACGCGGCGTCCCGCGGCACGTCTTCGTGCGGGGCGTCCCGATGGTCGCCGACGGGGAATTCGTCGGACCGGCCGGCCATGGCGAGTATCTCCACCGACCGCGGCTTCGCGCGGTCTAGCTGTGCGCATCCTGGTCACGGGCGGCACCGGCACCGTCGGCGAGACGGTTGTCAGCACGCTCGCCGTGAGCGGGCACGACGTCGTCGTGTTCGCCCGGGAATCATCCGGAGTCGGGCCGTCCGTCGCGCCCACCGGCGTGACGGTGGTGCAGGGCGACGTGCTGGACATCGTGCAGCTCCGGGAGGTGATGAGCGAGGTCCGGCCCGAGGCAGTCGTGCACGCGGCCGCGATCACGCCGGGAGTCGATCGCGAGATCTCGCAACCCGACTCGATCCTCGCCGTGAACACCGTCGGCGTCCTGCGAACGCTGTCGGCGTTCGCCGACCTCGGCGTCGGACGCTTCGTCCACCTCAGTTCCGTCGCCGCCTACGGCGCCGCCGTCGAGGGCTCCGGACCGCTCCGCGAGAGCACCGACGACGGCCGCCCGCGCAATCTCTACGAGCTGTCGAAGCAGTCGGCCGAGATCGGGGTACGAAGGATCGCCGAGCTTCGCGGCCTCGACACCACCTGCCTCCGCCTCGGAGATGTCTTCGGCATCGGGGAGAAGCGAACCCCCTTCCGGGATGCCCTGAGCGCTCCCTACCAGCTGACCGCGCTCGCCGCCGCCGGCGAGGAGGCCCGGCTGCCGAGAGCGGGAGGGAAGGAGTGGATCTACACCCGGGATGTCGCCGAGGCGGTCAGGTGCGTCGTCGAGACCTCTGCGCCGGTCCCCGACGTGATGAACGTCACCTCCGGCCACGCCTGGTCGCTGCTCGACTGGTGCCGCCTCCTGCAGACGCGCTGGCCCGGCTTCGGCTATCGCATCGACCCGGAATCTCCCAACGTCTCGGTCTTCTCCGACAACCCGCCACTGCGGCGTGACCGCCTGGAGCAACTCGGATTCCGCGCCCGGTTCGACCTGCCGCAGGCCTTCGAGGACTACCTGGCGCACTGGACGGGCTGATCGTCGTGTGGGACCCCTGGTGGGCCGCCGTCGGGTGGATCGGAAGCGCCGTCGCCGTCCTCTCACTCATGCAGACCCGGATCAAGAGGCTGCGCGTGCTGAACCTGATCGCCTGCCTCGTGGTGATGATCTACCACGTACCCCTGGGCATCTGGCCGACCGTCGCCCTCAATGCGGTGGTCGCAACCATCAACGCCGTGCATCTCGTCCGGCTGAGCAGGCAGCGGCCACCGTCGCCTGCAGAGGAAGAGGCCGCCGCTGACGGCCCCCACGGGTCACCCCGCGGCTACAAGCCGGACCAGCGGTAGCTGCCATCGGCCTCGAACTGCTGCTTCCAGATCGGCAGGCGCTGCTTGACCCGCTCGACCACCAACTCGCAGAGGGCGAAGGCCTGGGCCCGATGGGGGGACGAGACGGCGACCACGAAGGCGACCTCGCCGACACCGAGCCGGCCGACCCGGTGGACGGCGGCCACCCGGGCCTGCGGTGCGGCCTCCGCTTCGGTCAGGGCATCGCGGACGATCTCGCCGATCCGCTCCGGCGCCGAGGGATGGCAGGTGTAGTCGAGCCCGACCACCTCGCCGATGGCCTGCGGGTCGTGATCGCGGACCGTCCCGGTGAACAGCACCGATGCGCCGGCAGATGCCTGCGCGACCAGACCCAGCACCGCAGCAGGATCAACCGGATCGGCGCTGACCTCGGCCAGGACGACACGGGCGTCCATCAGTGGTCGCCGCCTTCCAGCTGGGCCAGGACGTGGTCGCCCAGCGCCAGCAGGACCGGCACCGCATCGCGGACCGCGCCGGGACTGCCCGGCAGGTTGACCACGAAGGCACCCAGGTGCTCCTCGCGGGCGTCCACCACCCCGGCGATACCGCGGCTCAGCGCGGCATGGGCCGACACCGCCGTCCCGGCGGCCCGGAGCAGTTCGGCGACGCCGGGGAGTTCGCGGTCGAGCACCGGCCGGGTGCCCTCCGGCGTCCGGTCCCGTGGCGCGACTCCGGTCCCCCCGGTGGTCACCACCAGCCGGGCTCCTTCAGCGATCGCGTCGCGCAGGGCGGCGGTGACCGACTCCTCACCGTCGGGAATCACCCGGCCGGTGACACTGTGCCCGGCCTCGGCCAGGGCACCGGTCAGGATGGGGCCGGATCGATCCTCGGCCGTGCCCGCCGCGCACCGGTCGGACACCGTGATCACCACGCTCCTGGCCATCGCCACCTCCTGTCGCCCCCACACTACGGCGATTGGCAGGCCAACCGGCGCGTGAAAGATCCGAGCATTTCGTGGAAACGTGCGTTCATCCGCAACTGCGTCGCTAGAGTGCTTGTTTGTGACGCAATTGAGGATCCGGGACGCTGCCAGCCTGCTCGGCGTCAGCGACGACACCGTCCGCCGCTGGGTCGACAGCGGAGCGCTCCCGCACCAGACCGACGAGCACAACCGGATGGTGATCGACGGCCGCGCGCTGGCCGAATTCGCCAAAGCCCAGGCAACCCCGCCACCCGACCCCTCCGCGGTCGGACGCTCTGCCCGCAATCGCTTCGTCGGCCTGGTCACCGAGGTGATCTCAGACACGGTGATGTCGCAGGTCGAACTGCAGTGCGGCCCCTACCGGGTGGTCTCGCTGATGAGCACGGAGGCCGTTCGGGAACTCCAACTCGAACCGGGCAAGGTCGCCGTCGCCGTCATCAAGGCCACCACCGTGATCGTGGAAACCCCTGAAAGGAACCAAGAATGATGCATCTCCGTACCGGTCTGCTGGCCGGCTTCGCCGCGCTCGGGCTGGCGCTGACCGGCTGCGCCGGCACCCCGGCCACCGCTCCCTCGTCCGACCCGACGCAGACTTCGCCGGCGCCGGAGACCGGCCAGCCCGCGGCGGTCACCCTCAACGTCTTCGCGGCCGCGTCGCTCACCGGAACCTTCACCGAACTGGGCAAGACCTTCGAGGCCGACCATCCCGGCGTCACCGTCAGCTTCAACTTCGCCGGTTCCTCCGACCTGGTCGCCCAGATCCAGCAGGGCGCTCCGGCCGATGTCTTCGCCTCGGCCGACGAGAAGAACATGACCAAGGCGACCGACGACAAGCTGATCGCCGGCGAGCCGGCGATCTTCGCCACCAACGTGCTGACCATCGCCGTACCGCCGGACAACCCCGCGAAGATCGCCACGCTGGCCGATCTCGCCAAGGACGGGGTGCAACTGGTCATCTGCGCGCCCGAGGTTCCCTGTGGCGCGGCCACCGTGAAGGTGGCCGAAGCCGCCAACCTCACGCTCAAGCCGGTCAGCGAGGAGGCCAACGTCAAGGATGTGCTCGCCAAGGTCAAGACGAGCGCCGACGCCGGGCTGGTCTACGCCACCGATGTCGCTGCTGACGATGCGGTGCTCGGGATCGACTTCCCGGAATCCGCCGGCGCGGTGAACCGGTACCCGATCGGCGCCGTCGCCAACTCGGCCAATGCCGATCTGGCGGCCGAATTCGTCGCGCTGGTGACTGGAGCGACCGGACAGCAGGTACTCGCGGACGCGGGCTTCGGCAAGCCCTGAGGCCCTCGTGAGCTGGATCTACTTCGATTCGATGCGTCGAGCGGCGATTCAGCTGCCGATCCGCTGAATCGAGGTAGATCCGGCTCATAGGCGAAACCGGACCAGCCAGGAGGAAGACACAGGTGACGCGAACCGAGTCGACACTGCCGCGATGGGTGTTCGTCATCGCGGCGCTGGGGGCGGGGTTCGTGCTGCTGCCGCTGGCAGCCATGACCACCCGGGTGGACTGGCTGCGGTTCGGCGAGCTCATCACCTCCGAGTCGTCGGTGGCCGCGTTCTGGCTCAGCCTGAAGACCTCGGGCGCCGCGACCCTGGTCTGCCTGATCCTGGGCGTGCCGATGGCGCTGGTGCTGGCGCGCACCCGGTTCCCCGGTCAGGGGTTCGTGCGGGCGCTCGTCCTGCTACCGCTGGTGCTCCCGCCGGTGGTGGGCGGCATCGCGCTGCTCTACACCTTCGGACGCCGCGGCCTGCTGGGCCAGACGCTGGAGGTGATGGGCCTGCAGATCGCCTTCTCGACGGTGGCGGTGGTCATCGCGCAGACCTTCGTGGCGCTCCCCTTCCTGGTCGTCAGCCTGGAAGGCTCGCTGCGCACCCTGGGACAGCGCTACGAGATCGTGGCGGCCACCCTGGGCGCCCGTCCCACCACCATCCTCGGGCGGGTGACGTTGCCGCTGGCGCTGCCGGGCCTGCTCTCGGGAGCCGTGCTCTCCTTCGCCCGGTCGCTGGGCGAGTTCGGTGCCACGCTGACCTTCGCCGGCAGCCTGCAGGGGGTCACCCGTACCCTGCCGCTGGAGATCTATCTGCAACGCGAGGTGGATGCAGACGCGGCGGTCGCGCTCTCGCTGGTGCTGGTGGCGATCGCGCTGGCGGTGATCGGGCTGGCCACCCGGCGTGGGCGGGTGATCTGATGACCGCCGAACCCTGGCTGCGGCTGAGCGCCACCGTCGCCGAACGCGGGTTCGACCTCGACCTCGCGCTGGACGGCGGCGAGCACCTGGCCGTGCTGGGCCCCAACGGCGCCGGCAAGTCCACCCTGCTCGGGCTGCTGGCGGGGACAGTCCGCCCGGACTCGGGACGTGCCGAGCTCGGCGGCAGGGTGTTGTTCGACACCGCGAACCGCTCCTGGCTGCCGCCGCACGCCCGCGGAATCGCCCTGCTCGCCCAGGATCCCCTGCTGTTCCCGCATCTGAGCGTGCTGGAGAACGTCGCCTTCGGCCCGCGGGTCAACGGCGCCAGCCGAGCGGAGACCCGAGCCCGGGCCGAGCACTGGCTCGCCGAGGTGGACGCCGCCGAGTTCGCCGGACGACGGCCGACCGAACTCTCCGGCGGCCAGGCCCAGCGGGTCGCGATCGCCCGCGCGCTGGCCACCGAACCCGAACTGCTGCTGCTGGACGAACCGCTGGCCGCTCTCGACGTCAGCGTCGCGCCTGCGATCCGGCGCCTGCTCGCCCGGGTGCTCGCCGGACGCACCATGCTGGTGGTCACCCACGACCTGCTGGACGCCCTGCTGCTCTCCGGCCGCGCGGTCGTCCTGGCGGCAGGCGCCACGGTGGAGGACGGCCCGACCGAAGAGGTGCTGCAACGTCCGCGCACCCCCTTCGCAGCCCGGCTCTCCGAGCTCAACCTGGTCCGCGGCACCGCGGTCGCCGAGGGCGTCCGGCTCGGCACCGGCCCGGTGCTGCAGGGTATGCCGGCCGAACCCTTGGTGACGGGTGACCCTGCGGTGGCCGCCTTCTCCCCGTCCGCCGTCTCGGTGTATCTCGAACCGCCGCAAGGCAGCCCCCGCAACCTGATCTGGGCGACGGTCGCCGAGATCGAACAGCGAGGCGGGATCGTCCGGATCCGCGCCGACGATCACCACGGCCACAAACTGGCCGCCGACGTGACACCGCATGCCGCCGCCGAACTCGATCTCTACCCCGGCCGACCCGTGGTCTTCTCGCTGAAGGCGACGGCGGTCACCCTCTACCCGGCCTGACCACCCGACCATCACCGGAACCCATCGCCACGTTGCACACCGCCAGAGGGGCAGTGCTGTGATGGCGGCCATTCGGCCAGGCATGCGCCAACGGAGCTAGTGTTACGCCATGCCTCGCCCGCTCCCTCTCGATCTGGGTCCGGAACTCACGGTGGCGGAGTTCTCCCGGTACTCCCGGCAGTTGGTGCTGCCGGAGTTCGGGATCGAGGGACAGCGCCGGTTGCGCGCGGCCAAGGTGCTGGTGCTGGGCGCTGGAGGGCTCGGTTCACCGGTGCTGCTCTATCTGGCGGCGGCCGGGGTCGGGACGATCGGGATCGTCGACTTCGACGACGTCGAGGAGTCGAACCTGCACCGCCAGGTGATCCATCCCGCCTCTGCGGTGGGACGCCCGAAGGTCGCCAGCGCGATCGATGCGGTCGCCGCGCTGAACCCGGACGTCACCCTCGTCCCCCACAACCTGCGGCTGACCGAGGCGAACGCCGTGGAGGTCTTCGCCGGCTACGACATCGTGCTCGACGGCACCGACAACTTCCCCACCCGCTACCTGACCAACGACACCTGCGTCGTGCTGGGCATCCCGCTGGTCTGGGCCTCGGTGCTGGGCTTCGTCGCGCAGATCTCGGTGTTCTGGCCGGCCGGCGGCGGTCCACAGCTACGCGACCTGTTCCCCGGCCCGCCCGAGCCGGGCAGCGTTCCGAACTGCGCCGAGGCGGGTGTGATCGGCGCCCTCTGCGGGCAGGTCGGCTCGATCATGGCCACCGAGGCGATCAAGCTGCTGACCGGCCTGGGCGCCCCCCTGCTCGGCCGCGTCCTGGTGATCGACTCCCTCGCCGGTCGCTGGGACGAACTCCCGCTGCTTCCCGCGGCGCCGTCGAGCACCGCACAAGGGCCAGCGGAGGCCCCCGGCGACCCTGGTGCCGCAGACCATCCCCGCGAAGGCGGGGAGCTCGCCGCCCTCACCGAACCGCTGCCGGACATGCTGCTGCTGGACGTCCGCGAACCCGCCGAGTTCGCCGCAGGACACCTGCCCGGCTCGCTCAACGTCCCGCTGGCGGCCGTCCTGGCGGGCGAGGCGGTGGCCGACGATCGCCCGGTCCTGGTGATCTGCCGCAGCGGTGCCCGCGCGACGGTGGCTGCCGCCGCGCTGGCCGCCCGGGGACACCGCGTCCAGGTGCTCGAAGGCGGTTTGCTCGGGTTGGACGACCCCGGGAACGCCGGATCGAGACGCCGCAACGCCGGGTAGACGAGCGCTCAACCCGCCTCAGCCGTGAACCGCCGGAAGTCGTGACGAAACGGGTGAGGACGGAGTTGGCCGAGCCCGTCGCCAGGCCGTCGCGAATGGTCTCCACCCTTCGACGGGCTCCGGGCGAAGCCACGCTCCGTCGAAGTCGGTGGCTGCCGGGCGAGGAGCCTACTTCAGCTGAGCGACCACCTGCTCGATCAGGGTCTTCGCGGTGCTGAACAGACCGTCGGTATCGCAACTGGAGGCCGCGAAGGTCTGCTTGACGGTGCCGGCGGCGGAGGCCTCGATGGTGACCACCGAGCCGTCAGGGCAGTTCTCGCTGGTGTGGTCGCCGAAGGTGCGCAGGCCCGTGGTCAGCAGATCCCAGGCACCCGAAGGCAGTTCGTGGGACGAGGCCTTGCCGTCCAAGGTGTAGCTGGCCTCGGTGGGCGTGACGACCAGCGTGTAGTCGTCGCCGTCCGCCGTCGCGAGGTAGGTGACCTTGACCTGATCCCAGTCACCGGTACCGAGGATCGTCGAGCAGCCACCCGCCAGCAGCAGGATCGGCAGGACGAGCAGGGCGAGAGCACGCTTCATGCCACGAGGGTACCCGCCGCCTTCACCCGCCGACCAGGCCGGGCCGCGCGGCGTCCCCGCTCCTCGGCGATCCCGCCCCCGCCTGACGGAAGGGAGTCAGGGCAGCGGGCGGTTGCGAAGCTTCAGCCTTCGGCCTGTGCTTCGATCCGCCCTTCAGCGATGGCCGCGAGCAGCGCGGCGTGATCCAGGTCGTTCTGGTGGGCGTAGGCGAGGGCGAAGTCGCCCATCGCGTGGTCGAAGGCGGCCCCGTGGCCCAGGTAGCCCGCGATCAGGGCGGGCTCCCCGCTCTGCGCATGGGCGCGGGCCAGCACCGAGCCACAGAGCCGTCCGTATCTCTCCAGCAGGTCGGCGGAGAGCCGCTCGATCTCGAAGCCGCCCTTCATGTCCCGGAATTGGCGGACGTAGTAGGCGCGGCCGTCGGAACTCGTCCAGCCCAGGAAGGGGTCGGACACCGCCTGCATGATGCGCTGGCCGGCGACCACCCGTTCCCCGGCATGGGTCAGCTCGCTCCCACCGGCGTAGGGCTCCAGCACGGATGCGGTGGCCTCCTTCACCTGCAGGATGAGCGGGCCACCCGTCGTGTCCACCAGCAACTCGATCAGGCAGCGGGTGCCGACACTGCCCACCCCCACCACCCGCAGCATCATGTCGACCGGCCGGAACCGCCGCAGCAGGGCACGGATGTCCGCGCTCACCGATTCCGCGTAGAGATGCGGGACCACCGCGATGTCGCTCGGCCACTGCCTGGGGCGCACCATGAACGGAGGCTGCTCGACCAGGCGGAGCTCACCCTCCTCGGTGACCGTCGCGAGCTTGCCCAGCGCCGATTCCGAGGTGCGTTGCTCCGCCTTGCGGGCGGCACGGGTGATCGCCTTGCTGGCCGAGCGAGCCTTCTCCCGCTCGGCCTGTTCCAGCAGCGCCGCAGCGCTCACCACGGTATGGAAGTTCTCCAGCGCGGTGCGCTGCGCGAGCCGGAGCATCGCCCGTCGATAGCCCTGAGCGCTGTGGGCGGCCACCCTTCCCGCCACCTCGTCGCCGAAGCCGGACGAGCGGGCGGCCACCGCCAGCGAGGCGGCCAGCCGCTCGACATCCCATTCCCAGGGCGCCGGCAGGGTCTCGTCGAAATCGTTCAGGTCGAAGACCAGCTTGCGTTCCGGCGAGGCGTAGAACCCGAAGTTGGCCAGGTGGGCGTCCCCGCAGGCCTGGACGCGGATGCCCGACACCGGCGTGGGCGCCAGGTCGTGCGCCATCAGCGCGGCGGCACCCCGGTAGAAGGCGAAGGCCGATTGCGCCATTCGTCCCCAGCGGACCGGCACCAGCGGCTGCAGCCGGGTGGCGTTCTGCGCATCCAGCAGCGCGACCGGATCACGGTCGGTGCGAAAGCCCGTTCCCAGGCCGGAACGTGGGTACTGTTTGCGCAGCCGCCTGCCGATCGCGGCCAACTCCTCGACGGACGCCGTGTGCCCAGGCTGCTCTTTCACATCCCACGTATAGCGGGTGGGTTGTCCTGCTGCAAGAACCTGGGGCCTGCGCTGGCAAAGCTGCCACCGCTGGTCATGACCCGCCGGGCAGATCCTTCAAGGGGCCAGCTCCAGGGTGTCGGTGCAGACCGCACCGCTGCGGGGCGTCGCGGTGAAGCCCTCCGGCGTCCATTCGGCGTAGACACAGCGAACGGCGAAGTAGATGTTCCAGGTGTAGCGCTTGCGGACCACGCCGTCACCCTCGCGGAAGACCACGGTGGGCCGGCCCGAATCGAGGTAGAACTGCTCGAACGGCTCTGCCCACGTCCCGTCCCAGTTCGCCTCGTAGTCAGCGAGCGTCGTACCGGCGAAGAGCTCTTCCAGCCGCTCGATCGCGGCGGACTGCCGGGACGTGGCCGCCCAGGCCGGGCCGCCGAACAACACCGCCGCACCGACCACCAGGCTGGTGACGACTCGCGCCAGACGGCTCGGATCGAGCCGCCGCTCCCGGATCAGGTCGGCGACCAGCAGCACCACCGCCCCCGCGCCGGCGCCGATCAGGGCGCCTGCGGTGTTGGCGACCAGATCCATCAGATCGTTGGCACCGACCCCGACCAGGGGTTGCACGATCTCGATCGCCAGCGAGAGCAGCAGCCCGGCACCGGCCGTCCGCCACGGCGCTCGCCAGAGCAGGGTGGCGAAGAAGGCCGGCGGGAGGAACAGCACCACATTGAGCCAGACGTCGGTGCCCACCCGTCCGCTCAGCACTTTCTCCAGTTCCCACTCCCCCAGGCACTCCAGGCAGGCACCCAGCCAGGGCTCACGCAGCAGGGTCGTCACGATCACCAGCCCCAGGCCGGCCAGGAAGAGGAACAGCAGCACCCGGCGCCCCGGGGTGAGCCGACCGCGCAGCAGCCAGGCCAGGCCTCCGGCGATCACCAGTACCGCCGCCATCCACCCGAGCACCGCAGGCCCCAGGAAGTAGCCCAGGTAGCTGCTCACCGCCGTCCCACCGCCATGCCAGCCATCGTGCCAGCCCAGCCCAACCGACCCCGGGACACCGGGGACGGTTCCTGCTGCCCCAGGCATCGCAAGCCGCCGCGGATATCCAGACATCGGCTGCTGAGCGTCGCAGCGGAGGCCTGCTCGAAACTCCCACCTCCGCCGGAAGAGAAACCCGGCAAGGTAGGTCTTGACAACGTACAACCGATCGGTTGTATATTAGAACCGTGGTCGAGCAGGACGAGGAACGAGCGGACGCGTTCTTTCACGCCCTGGCTGATCGCACCAGGCGGGACATCCTGCGCAGGGTCCTCGCCGGAGAACACTCCGTCACCGCGCTGGCGGCGAACTACGAGATGAGCTTCGCCGCGGTGCAGAAACACGTGGCCGTGCTCGAACGAGCCGGCCTGATCACCAAACGACGCAGCGGCCGCGAGCAGTTGGCCAGCGGGGACGTCGAAGCGATCCGTTCGGTCGCCTCGATGCTCACCGAGTTGGAAGACGTCTGGCGTGGCCGGATCGCTGCAATCGACGACCTCATCAAGGAAGGCTGACATCATGCCCGTCACCAACATCACCAAGGATCTCGACACCCGTTCGCTGGTCATTACCGCGTCCTTCGCCGCGCCGGTGGAGCGGGTCTGGCAGGTCTACGCCGACCCCCGCCAGCTGGAGCGGATCTGGGGCCCGCCGACCTACCCGGCCACGGTCACCGAGCACTCGCTCACCCCAGGCGGCCGGGTCCACTACTTCATGACCGGCCCGGAGGGCGACAAGTTCTACGGCGGCTGGAACGTCCTCACCGTGGACGAGCCACGCGGCTTCACCTTCGAGGACTTCTTCGCCGACGAGAACTACACCCCCTCCACGGATCTCCCGGTCTCCGTCGGCAGCGTCACCTTCGAGGCGGACGGCGACCGGACGACCGCGATCTTCACCGCCACCTATCCCACTGCCGAAGCCCTCCAGCAAGTGCTCGACATGGGCATGGAGGAAGGCACCCGCGAGGCCATGGGCCAGATCGACGCCCTGCTCGCCGAAGGCTGACGGGACGGCCGCCGCACCCTCGCTGACTCGAAGACTGCCTACCGAACCTGGTGGGCAGTCTTCGAGTCTGTGCCTCACCCAGCCAGGTTGGCGGCCGATTCCCAGATCAGGAAGGCCGCCAGCACCGCCAGCAGGACGGCGGAGATCCGCATCACCCACAGGTAGGCCCCGCCGGTGACCGCGCGGCGGCTGCGGGCCACCGCCAGCGCGAGGACGACCTTCGAGCCGACCAGCATCAGGTAGAAGCCGGCCACGAACAAGACCGCCAGACCGAGCCCCTCCGCCGCGGTGGCGAGCACGAGCGGGCCCAGCACCGTCCCCCAGGTGAGCCAGGGATGCGGGCTGGCGAGATTCACCGTCAGCGCGCGACGCAGGGCCGCGCCGGAACTGAGTGGAGCCGTGGTCTCCGCTCCGATGGGTTCCGTCGCCGCCCGCCAGGTCTCCCAGGCGATCCAGATCACATAGCCACCGCCGACGATTCCGATCACCGGCAGCACCCAGCTCGGCAGTTGGCTGAGCACCAGCAGCGTCACCGCAACCACGATCGCGTCCGACACCAGGGGAGCCAGGGCGGTCACCACCCCGGCCCTCAGCCCCGAACGCAGGGTCTGGACGATCACCAGCACCAGCAGCGGGCCCGGGCTGATGCCGGCGGCCAACCCCATCGTCAGGCCGAGCGCCAGTGGTTCCACACCGGCGAGCATACGGCCCGCCGAACCCTCCACCCGACGACCAGCAGTATCGCGGTGATCGCCACGATGCTCACCAGCTTCACGGCATGGGCAGGCGCAGTGCGAGCCCGGCGCCGGACAGCCCCGCTCACCGCCGGGCCCGGGAGACTATCCGACCGGGGACACCGGTGTCGGAGAGGGTCCGGATCGGGATGGGGCCGGCAACGAACCGTCCGTCTCGTGTGTCGCTCGCAGCGCCAGCTCGACGATCCGCCTGACGTCGGCCTCATCGAGGTCGTGGATCGCCGTCCGGAATCCGCGCTGCCGCGCCGCGCCCGAGCCATTGCTGAAGATGTCGTGCAGGGTGACGCTGACCGGTTCGTATTCCTCGTGGTCGACGAGAGCGGCAGAGACGAAATCCAGCTGACGTCGCGCGACGTCCGCCGCTGGTGCGAGCGCGCCGGTCGACGGATCCACCAGGCGTTCCTCGATGCCGTACCGACTCGCCCGCCAACTCCAGGAGCGCAGCAGGGAGGTCGGCACCGCCGTCGGCGCGACGCCCGCCTCCGCCTGGCGCACGCACGTCTCCACCAGCGCCCGCACCAGCGCCGCGATCACCGCGGCATGTTCGGCGAGCAGGCAGACATCGGCCACCCTGATCTCGACGGTCGGGTATCGGGAGGAGAGCCTGGCGTCGTAGTAGAGCATGCCGTCGTCGAGCGGGACGCCGGAGCGCAACAATGCGGAGCGATGATGCTGGTAGGCGGCCTGGGTACCGAAGATCTCGGTCGGCCCCGAGGTCGGCCACCGACTCCAGGCCTGGTACCGGTAGCTGGCGAAGCCGCTGTCCCGGCCCATCCAGAACGGCGAGTTGGAACTCAGCGCGAGGATCACCGGGAGCCACACCCGGAGCCGGTCGAGGGCGGCGATCCCTTCTTCGGGTGAGCTGACCCCGACGTGGACGTGCAGGCCGCAGGTCAGCTGCTCGACGGCGGTGATACCGAACGCCTGCTCGATGCGGTCGTTCCGGGGTGCCGGGACAATGTCGGAGGTCGTCGGCCAGGGTGAGGTCGACAGTGCGACGACCCGCGCACCATGAGCGGCGGCGGCTTCGTCCGCGAGCGTCCGCCCGGCGCGGATCGCCTCCAGTTGGCCCTGGAACGTCAGCTGCGGCGGGCAGACAACCTCGATCTGCTCCTGCTTCAGTTCGGTGCTCAACTCATGGCCGGAGGCTCGCGGGCCGGTGGCCGACACCGCGATGAGTTCGCCCAGCGCTGCTGGGCGCAGCGTGCCCGCATCGACCAGGAGCAACTCCTCCTCCACGCCGAAGGTCCGTACGTCGTTGCGCGGGTATGCCCGTTTCACGAGGTACCCCGCTCAGCGGTCCCGGGGTTGGGAGATATCGAGCGCCTCGATCGGCCGCCTTCGCCGCGGTTCGACGGAGCCGGACTCGGCGCGCCTCGAAGGCCGCCGGGACCGGCCGCGCCGTTCGCGGCGCCTGTCCCGAACGCCATTCCGCCCGCGACTCCATCCATGGAAGAACTCTCCCCTGCCAGGATCCGCCCCTGTTGACGGTCGTGCAACAGATACCCCGGGATCGAGCGTGGCAATCGGGAGGCCGGGTCCTGCGCCCGCACTCCGGCCCATGTCACCTGTCCTTCCGCAGAAGGTCAGCTGTTGAGGCACCTCTTGGCCGCCGCGGCCGCGGTGTCCTGCTCGATGGAGTCCAGGACGAAGTAGACCCCGCCGCTGTCCTTGCTGGGGGCGTTGGTCGCGAAGAACACGACGCGCGGCACGTTGTCGCGGGTGTGACCGAGCTTGTTGGGATGCACCTGGGTGGCAACGGCCACCGTCCACCACTTCTTGTTGGCCTGCACCATCTGGCCCCGCTCGTAGGTGATCGCGCCCCCCACCCGGCCCACTCTTTCGAGATGGCCGAGCATCTCGGGCGGGACGTCGGCGCAGGTCGCGCCGGGGGCGAGTCGTCCGGTGTAGGACTCCGGGGAGTCTTCCGACGCCTCCGGGGGCGGCGACGGGACGCGGCTCAGGCAGCTCAACGCCCGGTCGGCGGCGTCGTCGTCCGGATCCGGGTTGAGCGGCCAGGTGGAGAGGACGTCCCCGTACTCCACCGAAGGGCCGTTGGTGACGAACCAGAGCGCCCGGTCGAGGTCCTTGCTGGCGGCGTCCGGGGCGTCCGCGCTCACCCGGGTGGCAACGGCCACCGTCCACCACGGCTCGTTGGCCTGCACGAGCGCCCCGTGGGAGAACGAGATGCCCTCGCCCAGCGCGGCGATGCCCTCCAGTTCATCCAGCAGGTCGCGGGTGGCCGGAACGCAGGTGTCGTCGCGGAGGCTGCCGTCGTAGGGATACAACTCCCGCACGGGATCTGCGGTGGGAGTCGCCGGGGTCTCCGACGGGGTCGGGACGACGGTGGGGCTCTGGCTGGGCTCCGAAGGCGTCGGGGAAGGCTGCCACTCCTCCAGCATCCAGGGCCGGACGCAGCCGCTCAGCATGGCGCCCAGCACCAGCACGAGGAGCGCGCGCCACACCACTGACATGCGCCAAGACTAGGCGCTCGCGAAACCATGTCCTCGCAGGCGCCGACCGAACTACTCGCGGACGCCGCGCACCGCATAGCGGTGCATCATCACCCCTTCGGGGAACACTGCGTGCTCGAGCAGGTCGAGTTCCAGCGGCTCGTGCTGGTCGTCGAACAGCGGCCGTCCGGCGCCCAGGATGACCGGGTGGATGAACAGCAGCAGCTCGTCGAGCAGGTTCGCCCGCAACAGCCCGGTGGCCACGGTCGCTCCGCCGACCCCGATGTCGCCGTCGGTCTCAGCACGGATCGCGGCGAGCTGCTCGATCACGTCGTCCCCACCGATGATCCTGGTGTTGTGGTCGGCGTGGGTCCTGGTCCGCGAGACGAGCACCTTGGGCGACGAGGTCCAGATCTCGCCGTATTCGCGGAGGTAGTCGGGCAGTGACGCGTCCGTGCGCGCTGCTGGCCAGAACGCCTCCATCGTCTCGTAGATGACGCGGCCCTCGACCCCGAGCGACAGCCGGCGAGCGCGGTCATTTAACTCCCGGTGGAGTTCCTCGGTGATGCGCATCCAGTCACCGCCACCCTGCTCGCCCTCGGAGTACTCGATCCGCAGGTCGGCGGAGACGTTCATCCAGTACAGAAATCGTCCCATACCCGCTGATCCTACGACCCTGCATCCCCGGGGTGTCGCCCCACAATTGCCCGTTCTGCTAGGGCAGATTCCCAGGGCCGGGCGTTGAGTGAAGCCCAGCCAGGCACGATGCCCGCGATTGGAGCGGCTATCTGGTGTTTCGGAGCCGTTGCGGCAGCCGTGCCGACGCCGGCTGAGGCGACTCACGTCGGTCGGACGCCGCTAGTCGGTCGGCGGCTGTGTGAGCACCCGCAACTCGGCCAAGGCCTCCTGGACGGCGGCAGCCACGGTCGCGGCGCGGATCGCCGGGCGGTCGCCTTCCAGCACCAACCGGACGGCGCGCGCACCGCGCGCGGTGGAGATGCCGAGGTACACCGTGCCTGCGGGCCGGCCCGTCTGTGCATCGGGATCCGGACCGGCCACGCCGGTCGTCGCCAGACCGAGGTCGGCGGGCCGGCCATCGACCGCGCATGCCTGACGGACCCCCTCGGCCATCTGCTGGGCCACGAGGGCGTCCACCGGACCGGTCTCCGCCAGCCGAGCGGCGTCCACCTCGAGCAGCGTCTGCTTCAGTTGGGTGTGGTAGGCGACGATGCCCCCGACGAAGGCGGCGGACGCACCCGGCACGTTCACGAGTTCGCCGGCGAGCATGCCGCCCGTCAGCGACTCAGCCGTCGCAACGGTGAGCCCCTGCTCAGCCAAGCCCCTGATGAGCATGGCGGTCTGATCCTCGGTCACCCTGTCCTCCGTCGTCCTCCTCGGCGCGGTGGTCCTCCGAGGGACATCATGGCTGCTGACGATACCGTCCTCCCGCGCTGGACCGGCCGCCGGCGCCGGGTTGCCCTCGACACCGAAGGGGCGCGCGCCGACTGCCCGGGAGCAGGGCCGTCGTCGCCGGTCGTGCTCTCAGGCGTCAACCGGGGTGCGCTCGCCCAGGGCCAGGCCATGGCCGGGGGCGAACAGGGGGTCGTCGGTGCCGGGTACGTCGGGCAGCGAGGCACGAACGGCTGCCATGCTGCGCGGCAGTTCGAACGGCAGGTGTCCTTCGGGGGGCACCTGCCCGGTGATGGCGTCCAGCCAGGCGGCGTCGTCCACGCCGAAGGTCGCGGTCAGCGCACCAGCCAGGTCGAGCAGTGGCGTGACGATGGCTGCCCGGTCGAGGTGCACGTCGATCACCAGCGGGCACAGGGCGGCCAGCCGCCGCAGCCTCGCCACCAGGCCGGGCCGGAACTCGAGGCTGCCCTGGCGGAACTGGGCTTCGAGGAAGAGGTCGTCGCGCGGGTCGAAGGGACACGGCAGCCGGACCAGCGCCAGATCGGCCTCCTCCGGTCGCGTCACGACTCGGGCGACCCTTGCCAGTGGCTCCGCCGCGATCCCTTCGGCGTACACCCGCTGCCCCTGGCGTAGCGGCAGCAGTCCGTGGTCGGTGAGCACGACCGTCGAGCGCGATTGCGTCAGCCGTCCGCGAGCGACATCCGCCGGCAGACCGGTGAGCGCGGGGGCCGCGTCCTCGTCGACATAGGGGTTGTCGAAAAGGCCGAGGGCGAACTTGGCCTGGAGTAGACGGCGAGCGGAGAGATCCACCCGTGCCTCGTCCACCCGGCCCGATGAGACGAGGTCGAGCAGCAGGTCGGTGCACTCCTCGCCGCCGAACTGGTCGATCCCCGCTGCCAGCAGGCGGATCAGCCGGTCCGGCCGGTCGAGGTGCTCGACGCCCCAAGCCCTGGCTGGGAGCACCTGGTCGCCGACCTGGTTGTCGTTGATGAGTTCCCAGTCGGAGAGGATCACCCCGTCGTAGCCCAACTCCTCACGCAGCAGGGCGGTGAGGAGCTGCCGGTTGTACCCGAAGCCGACCGCCTCGACGGGTTCGCCGCGGCGCACCAGGCCGACCGGACGGCCGTAGTACGGCATGATCGCGGCGGTGCCGGCGGCGATCGCGGCCCTGAACGGCTGCAGGTGCTCCTCGAATCGGCCGCCCGGGTAGACCTGGTCGCGACCGTAGGGGAAGTGCGCGTCCTCCCCGTCAGCCTGCGGCCCGCCTCCGGGAAAGTGCTTGGTGGTCGCGGAGACCGAGGTGGCGCCGAGTCTCTCGCCCTGCAGGCCCCGCAAGTAGGCGGTGACGAGCCCGGCGACCAGCGCCGGGTCGCTGCCGAAGGTCTCCTGCTGGCGGGCCCAGCGGGGTTCGGTCGCCAGATCGGCGGTCGGGTTCAGCGAGGCCCGGATGCCGACCGCCCGGTAGTCCCGCCGCACCACGTCCCCGAAGTCGCGCACCAGTTCGGCGTCGGCCAGCGCACCGAAACCCGGCCCGGAGGGCCAGCTGGAGAAGAACGGGGTCCGCCAGGTGGCGCCGGTGTTGGTGTCAGCGCCGTGCCGGGGGTCGGTCGAGATCGTCACCGGGATGCCGTGGGCGGTCTCCTCTTCGGCCATCCGCTGCAGGCTGTTCGCCCAGCGAGCCGCGGTGCGGGCGTCCGGCAGATCGTGCACGTTGAAATGGTTGAGGAAACGGTCGGCCACCACCTCGCGGGTGGCCGACTTGGCGATCCGGCCCGGCTCGGTGAGCAGCCCGCCGTCCGCCCCGACCTCGATCACGGTGTGGAACAGCAGCCCTGCCTTCTCCGGGAGGGAAAGCCGCCCGAGGAGGTCGGCTGCCCGTGCCGGAGGCGGCAGCCGAGGATCCTCGAACGGGTCCAGGCGCCCATTGCGGTTCAGGTCGCGGTAGCGGGTTCCGTCCGGCGCCACCGTCAGCGTGGGCCGCACGCTCAGGCTCCGAACACCTCGGGTGCGATCACCGGACGAACCCGCCTGGCGACCTCGCCCTTGGTGAAGTAGCGGCGCAGCACGTTGCCGCCCAGGACGTTGCCGAGCGCGCCCATGATCATCGCCTGGTCGAGCGAAAGGTGGCGGCGCGCGATCCGCCCGGACCGCACGGCGACTGCGTCATGGAATCCGCCGGGTCCGTAGCAGTCGAAGTTGCGCTCCAGCTTTCGCAGGTTCTTCCAGGCTGCGGCCGGACGATGCATCATGGCCAGGAAGGACGCGTGCGGGGTGACGACCCCGTCGCCGTAGCGGGTCGGCGGGTTGTCCCAGACGTAGTCGGTGTGCTCGTGGTCGGAGAAGTAGCCGTCGGGCTTCAGACCGAGGGCATCGACGCCCCACTCGGCGTAGCCGGCATACGGATCGGAGGCCGGCGAGAAGCCCCAGTAGCCGTACCGGGCGTCGGAAAGCCCATGGTGGATCTGGGCGTCGACGTGCCGCCGGTGGTTGCGTCCCCACGACTTGGGCGCCCAGGTCTCCTCGGGCAGGAACACGTCCGGCATGAGTTCCTCGAACATGCTGCCACCCCAGCCGGGGACGACGTCCAGTCCGCCGTAGCGGTGGGTGCCCTCGAAGACGTCGACACCGAGATAGCTGCGCCACTTCCCTCGCGGCGGCATCTCCGGCCAGGTCCAGTCCGGTGGGAAGGTGCGCCAGCTCTGGTAGTAGGCCGAACCGGGGATCTGGTTCTTGGCAATGCCCAGGTAGGTGGTGATCCGGGTCTCGGAGACCACGGTGTCGTAGTGGTGGTCGCGGGTGTACCAGACCGGATCGCCGGCACCGATCAGATCGCGGGCGACGGTCGGCGGCGGACTGTTCAGCGCGGTCGGCTCGACGAGGTAGAAGCCGCCGTAGTTGAGGTACGGACGGTCGAAGGTTGGGTCGGCGAAGACATCGAACCGCATCCTGGCGAACATCTCCCCGGCCTGGTCGGAGTTGGCCCTGTCGCCATTGCGGACGCAGAGCAGTGCGGCACCGAGCCAGGCCGCGTCGATGCTGGAGACGAAGGGCACCACCGGATCACCGTTGTCGGG
The DNA here is from genome assembly GCA_049841235.1 of Propionicimonas sp. Classification (GTDB taxonomy): domain Bacteria; phylum Actinomycetota; class Actinomycetes; order Propionibacteriales; family Propionibacteriaceae; genus Propionicimonas. The sequence continues at coordinate 78,135 of JASGEM010000034.1, forward strand.
CCAGGCATAGATGACCGAGCCGTCGCGCGGGTCGTACCAGTTGAAGTACATGCCGCTGGCGGCGTGGTGCTCCAGTCCGTCCAGGGTGGACAGGCTCTGCCGGATCCGTGTCGAGCACTCCCGCCGGCCGATGATGCCGAGTTCGCGGGCGACCAGAGCACTCCACAGGTAGCCGCCGAGGTTGGTGGGCGAGGTGTAGACCGCCCGGTTCCGCAGGTTGCCGGGAATGTTGTCGGCGACCAGGCCGGTGTCGGGGTCGGTCATGGCGACCAGGGACTTCCAGGTGTCGCGTGCCCAGCCGAGCACCCGCTTGCGCTGGTCGCGGTTCAGCGGCGGGGTGGCGCCGGCGGCAGTCAGCGGCGGCAGCGCGGCAGCTGCCACCAACGCGGTCCCACCGATGAGGACCCCACGTCGGGAGATGGCGGATTCGGTCATGGGGCTGAACCTCCTGTTGCTGGTGTGCGGTGACACCGTGGGTTGGGTCGATGTCCGGCCGGGGCCGGTGGCGGCGGATCATTTGATACCGGTGGTGGCGATGCCCTCGATGATCCAGCGCTGGAAGAGGAGGAACACCACCAGGATCGGCGTGACGACGATGGTCGCACCGGCCAACAGCAGCCCGTAATCCGCCTGGTTCTGCCCGGTCGAGACCAGCGCGAGCGCGACCGGCAGGGTATAGACGCTGTTGTCCTGGGCGACGACCAGCGGCCACAGGAAGTTGTTCCAGGAGCCGAGGAAAGTGAGGATCCCGAGCGTGGCGAACGCCGGACCTGCCATCGGCAGGAACACCCGGAAGAAGATCCCGATCTCGCCCACCCCGTCGATCCGGCCTGCCTCGAGCAGCTCGCGCGGCATCCCGAGGAAGAACTGCCGCATCAGGAAGACCCCGAACGGCTGGACGAGGAAGGGCAGGATGAGCGCCGGGAGCGTGTTGGCGAGCCCGAGATTGACGATCAGCACGAACTGCGGGATGAACAACACAAGCCCCGGCACCATCAGGGTGCCCATAACGGCGCCGAAGATGAGGTTCTTGCCGGGGTACTTCAGGTGGGCGAGGGCGTAGCCGAGCATCGAGCTGAACAGCAGGTTGCCGACCGTCACTGCCACCGCGACCGCGGTCGAGTTGAAGAAGTAGATGTCGAAGGTGAGGCGGTCGAACAACCGTAGGTAGTTGTCGATCGTCCAGACCTCCGGCAGCCAGGTGGGCGGATTGCGCAGCAACTCACCCTGGGTCTTGAAGCTGCCGAGCACCATCCAGACGAAGGGGGTGATGACCAGCGCAAGCAGGGCGGTCAGCAGCAGGTACAGCCACGCTCGTCCCCTGGTCCGTGCCATGTCAGTCACGCTCCCGGGTCAGCCGGAACTGGGCGATGGCGACCAGGACGATCACAATGAAGGTCAGGTAGGCCATGGCGCTGGCGATTCCGTAGTTGCCGAAGCCGAACTGACGGTAGGTGACCATGCCAGCCGAGATCGTCGAGTTGAGCGGTCCGCCCTGGGTCATGACGTAGGGCTCCTCAAAGAACTGCAGGTAGCCGATCGTGGTCGTGACCAGCACGAACAGCAGGGTGGGGCGCAACTGGGGGACGGTCACGTTCCAGAACCGCTGCCAGGAGTTGGCGCCGTCGAGGGCCGCCGCTTCATGCAGCGACCAGGGCACGGATTGGAGCCCGGCCAGGAAGATGATCATGCCGGTGCCGAAGTTGCGCCACACCACCATCGCGATCAGCGAGGGCAGGGCGGTGCGAGTGTCACCCAGCCAGTTCGGACCGTCGATCCCGAACCAGCCGAGCACCGTGTTGACCAGGCCGGTCTCCGGGTGAAGCAGGAACCGCCACACCACAGCGACGGCGACGATGCTGGTGACCACCGGGGTGTAGAAACCGACCCGGTACAGCGACCGGAACCTCGTGATGCCCTTGTCCAGGGCGACCGCCGCGGCCAGCGCCGCCGCCATCGTCAACGGGACGCCCACCACGACGAAGATCACGGTGTTCAGTGCGCCCTGCTGGAAGACCGGGTCGGCCACGGCCTTGGCGTAGTTGTCGAGCCCGACGGGGTTCACCGAGAAAGGGGTCTGCATGTCGCGGATCGTCATGTCGGTGAAGCTCATGAACAACGACTGCGCCAGCGGCCAGGCCGTGAAGACACCGAACAGCACCAGGAACGGGACGGACAATGCGATGCCCGCCCTGGCCTCCGCCGCGCTCCGGCTGGAGCGCCGGCGACGCGGGGGGACCATCCGCTTCCGGTCTGTCGAAGCGGTGGCCGCGGTCATCTCAGCCGCCCAGGCCGATCGAGGTCGCTTCCGACTGCACGGTCGCGAGCGCTGTGGTCGGATCCGCCCCAGCCCTGGTGACCTGCTCGACCTGAGCGTCGAAGCTCGCCGAGACCTGCTCCCAGGTCGCCACCGACGGCGGAGCCACGGCCGACTGAAGCTGTTCGCCGAACTTGGCGAGCTTGGCGTCGGCGGTCAGTGAGGGGTCGTTCCAGGCACTCTGCACCGCGGGCAGGTCGGTGGTCAGCTTGTACCACTCGATCTGGGTCTGCTCCTGGCTGAGGAATTCGACGAACTTCCAGGCCGCGTCCCGGTTCTGGGTGTTCTTGAACACCGCGAGGTTCGAACCACCGACGAACGAAGTGGCGGATTCCTTCGTCGGCATCAGCATGACGTCGTACTTGTCCTTGAACTCTTCGCCGCCGCCGGCGTTCTCGACCGCCGCCATCATCCACGGACCGGAGATGAACATCGGCACCCTGCCGCTGGCGAAGTCGGCCTCGGTGGTCCCCTGGACTGGCGCCTTGTCGGCCAACTCTTCGGTGAAGAAGCTCTGGTAGTAGGCCAGCGCTTCGGCGTTCTTGGGGTCGTCCCAGGTCCACGCCGAGCCGTCGGCGTTGATGACATTGCCGCCGTTGGACCACATGAACGGCAGGACGGTCTGCCACGAGCCGGTCTGGCCAGGCTGCAACGCAATACCCCAGGTGGCGCCGGCGTTGTCCTTCATCGCCTTGGCCATGGCCTTCAGGCCGTCCCAATCGGTGGCCTCGGTGACACCGGCCTGCTGGGCAAGATCGGTGCGGTAGAAGACCAGGCGGGTCTCGACGTACCAGGGCACACCGTAGCTTGTGCCGCCGACCTCGGTCGTGCCCCAGGCGCCCTCGAAGAACTGTGCCTTGTCGATCGAGGCCGGGGTGGGATCCAGCGCGTCCAGGCTGGCCGCGAACTCGCCCATCCAGGTGGTCCCGACCTGGGCGACGTCGGGGGCCTGATTGGCCGCGATGGCCGCCTTGAACTTGGTGTAGGCATCAGCCCACGGCACCGCCGTGATGTTCACCGTGACGTCGGGATTCTCGGCCTTGAACTTCTCGGCGATCTGAGGCAGGGCCTCGCCCTCGGCACCCATCGCCCATACGGTCAGCGTGCCGGTGGCCGGCCCTTCGGAAACGGTTGGAGCGGTCTCGGACCCACCCGGGCTGGCAGGCCCCTCACTCCGGCCGCAGGCTGTGATGGCAAGGCTGGTGGCAATGATCGCGGCCGTCGCCGCGGCGGCCCGGTTGAAGTTGCGCATAGCGGCTCTCTTTCACTGGATGGGCAGCCCTTGGGACGTTGTGCGCGCCGATGCGCCACAACCCGTCGTGCCCGCCACCGTGCTCGGGACGAACCCGGTACCCATGCAGCCCTCAGTACCCGCATCGGACGCCCCGAAACCTGCTGAACGCCTGCTGTCGATCCTGAGCGCCCGGCGATCGTCTCCGCTGGCTTGCCGGCGGAACCTCGTGAAACAGTCCGACGGATTGCTCGTTGATCGTGCGAGCGACCGCGGTGCGCCGGTGCCGCTTGGGGTGAAGCTCTCGACCAGGTCCGGCAGGGTCAGCCGGTCGCCTTCGACGGCGTAGTCGCTGAGCCGAATCGAGTCGAGGCGGCGGTTGCACCCGGGCAGCAGCCGGGTAGCGCGGGAAGGGCTTGCCACACCCAGTCGGCGAAGCGTTCCTGCATCAGATGGCCCACCAAGGCGTGGAGGCACTTAGTCGGGTGGGTGTCCCCCGCTCAGTCGCGCGCCGCCTCCGCTCGCTGCTTGATGCCGAGCAGCATCCGGCGGTACATCGGGAAGTCGGCGACCTCCAGGAGCGGGGCGAAGGCCAGACCGCTCGGCGATGCGTAGGAGATCCGGATCCGGCTGATCAGCCTGGTGGTGCCGTCGGCGAATGGACGCAGGCGCCAGGCCCAGGTGCCCGCGGTGTCATTGCGCCAGACCAGCACCGAGGGTGGCTCGGCCCGGGTCACCCGCCACGGCGACCGTTCCAGCGGCCCGAACGGATCCATCGGGGCGGCCGGGTCGCCGGTCTCCACCTGCTGCCACTGGGGAAGGATCTCCGTTGCGCTGGGACGGCCCAGGTTGTCGAGCAGGTCATAGGAGTACCAGCCGGCCTTGCCCACCCCCAACTGGACGATCCACGGCCACACGCGCTCCGGCGGCGCGTCGATGGTGATGGCCCGGGTGGCCCGCATACCGAACCACGACACCGGAAACTCGTCTCCGGGCAATGGCTCGGCAATCTCGCTCGGCCAGGCGCCCCACCGGGTGTGCCACTGCCGGAAGGCAGCAGTGGCAAGGGCGGAAGCCAGCAGGGCTGCGGCGGAGCGGCCAATGGTCATCGGAATCATCCTGAGGCTAACCTGCCAGCCATTCGTGTGCGAGCAGGACGTATTCGTAGGTATCCTGCCAGATCGGTCGACCCTCCTGATCACGTCGGAAGAAGACGTTCTGGCGCAGGTGTCCCTCGCGACGAAAGCCCAGCCGTTCCAGCAGACGCCGGGAAGCCGAGTTCAGCGGATTGCACGGCGCGACCAGCCGATGCGCCTTCGGGTCTCCCACCGCATGGTCGATGACCGCAGAGCACCCTTCCCTCGCACAGCCCTGTTCCCGGTACCCGGCGCTATGCCTCGCCATCGCATTCCTGCCGGGTGAAGGCCTCGTAGGGTTCGAACCCGACCACCTCCGGGTCGCCGAGCACCTCATGCAGGTCATCGCCGTCGCCAGCTCGGAACCGGCGGACGATCAGGCGCGGCGTCAGCAGTGATCTGTCGGGCGACTAGCACCCCCGGCCTCCGGCGGTCACCGGCACTACGATCTCCACCCGACACCTGTCGGCGTCCTCGTCCCACTCCAGATACCGCTCGATAGTGGGCAGGTCTCGCGGGATGTACTCACGGTGTGGCAGGAACTCGCCATAGACCCTCCGCCAGGCTGACTCCAGCGCCCTCTCGGTGATGCGCCCCTCGGCGGTGAAGACCAGCCAGGCGCTCGCCGGGCAGCGGTAGAGGTCGAGTCCCGCCACGGCTGGACCGTCCCACTCCGCGCCGCACAGGTAGTCATTGTTGCCCTCCTGATCGAAGCCGAAACACAATCCGAGGTTGGCGGGGTGGCCGCTGATCTGTTGCAGGTTCTCGGCCATGCGTCCGGCCTTGACCAGCGCCCAGGTACCGCCTCCTTGCGGCGTGGTTCGGCGGACGCCCAGGACGCCGAACTCCTCACGCTCGACCACCCGGTACGCCAGCTCGGTCACCCCGCTGACCGTCAGCGCGAAGCTCAACCGTGCCTGGTACTTGAGCGCGACTCCGGTTCTCCTGGCCTGCTTCGGTGTGACGCCGTGCATGCGCTTGAAGGCCACGGTGAAGGCATCGGCTGATTCGTAGCCGTATCTCACCGCAATGTCGAGAACCCGTCGATCCGTGGTCTGCAGCTCGCCGGCAGCGCGGGAGAGTCGCCGCCGCCTCAAGTACTCGGCGAGCGGCATCCCGGCGAGCGGGCCGAAGGATCGCTGGAAGACCGAGTACGGGCAGACCGCAATCCGGCTGACCTCATCCGGGTCGATTTCCCCGGTGAGATGGTCTTCCAGGTAGTCGACCGCGCGGTTCATCCTGTCGACCCATCCCATCGCACTGTCCCTTCCGTCCCGCTCAGGCTAACAACGCGACCGGTGACCGACCCGAGTTCCGGCGTACCAGAACTCACGGCTTTCCCAGCGGCTCGAGCACCGCTCGCCGCCCAACTCCGGATGGTCTGGAGCGACCGCTCCCCTCCACCGTCCACCAGCGACCACGCTCGCCGCAGTGGCGACAGTTCGTCCAGGCGGACGAGATGGTCGCCTCGGGACGGGCGCGACGCACTTGCCAGCTCACCGCCGCGCAGGCAAGCGCTCGCCGCCGGCGTCGCCCAGCACCTCAGCGAACCCGACTACCGCACCGGGCGATCGACATCACGACCTACAGCGTCGACGCACTACCCGCGCAGGAGGTGATCGCTGCACTCGGCCGCCACGCCGTCACGCTGCGTGGACGAGCCGCCGGCTGGCAGGCTCTGGAGGACTTCCTGCGTCGGGAAGACTGCCCGCCACATCCCTGGGCGCCAGCCCGCGGGCACGGGCGATGATCGCTCTTGCCTGCTTCTCCACCGCGATCCGCTCGACGCGCACGCGATGGCCGCCAGAACGCACCCCTGGCACGGCCGGTGGCGCCATGACGGACTCGGGCGATTGACCCCACCGGGCACGGGCCCATCATGACCACCAGCGCATCGGGGCTGCGCGGCTGACCACCGTCACTACGAGGCCACGCGGCTTTGGTTGCCGTGGTTCGGCCGGCCCTTGATGAGAAGTGCCCGGCATTCTTCCTCGGAGAGGCTGCAGTCCGCACCGTCGGTGACCGCGCGCCGGATGAACTCCGTCTGCAGGAGCATCTCCAGCGAGAGGGTCTTGGAGAACGCCTCCATGACATCGCCGCCGACTGCGAGAACCCCGTGGTTGGCAAGCAGGAAGACGTCGTACTCATCGATGTGGTCGGGGAGCTCAGCAATGATGTCGGGGGTGCCCGGCCTGCCATAGCGAAGCAGGGGGACCTTGCCGAAGAGCATCAGGAACTCCGGGCTGATTCGGTTCTCGACGGGCAGGTTCGCCTGAGCGAAGGCTGTCGCGTAGGGCGCGTGACAGTGGATCACCGATCCAATATCGGGGCGCAACTCGTAGCAGCGGGTGTGCATCGGGATCTCAGAAGTGGGCGCGAGTTCACCCTCCAGTACGTTGCCGGCAAGATCACAGGTAAGGATCTGGCCCTCGGTGAGCAACTCCTTGCTGTGCGCAGATGGTGTCACATATATCCGGTCGCCTCGTCGCACCGAGAGATTACCCTCATAGGTGCCGACCAATCCTCGCTCGCTCATCATGCGAGCCACCTGCACGATCTCGCCCTTGATTTCGTAGTCCTTCATTCTCTCTTGTTGCCTTCGTTCTTTCTGGGTGTTTTGTGGATGACGACTCAGGTAGCGCTCTGTTTCCTTCTAGACACTCCCCTCTTGGACGACCTCCCGATCGGCGCCAGCCGCCGGCACTCGGTAGGTCTTCCTGAGGTCGCGGATCATCAGAACAAAACCAAAGACCCAGCAGGCGCCAGCGGCGATGGGGAGGAGCTGTCCGGTGAAGATGAAGGAGAAGGCGTAGGAGAACACCGGGGCGTCGAGAGCCGAGCTGGAGGCCATCGTGCCTGCCTCGATGAATCCTTTCGGGATCGCGAGCTCGGAGATCATGGGAGCCAGCGCGGTTCCACACAGCAGGAACACCGCGGAACCGATGAGAATCATGATGAGCAGCATGCGGACAAGGTTCCCGTTGCAGACGTAGAAGGCCGCCCGGCCGAGGGCGAGATTGACGATCCCCGCAAACGGCAGCATCGAGTTCCACGGCAGGATGATTGACCAGCTGTGGGGTGACATCACGGACTGTTCAACTGCTCGACGGCCCGTTCATCACCAAGCCCGGATGGGTCACGTAACGCCGGTCATCGAAAGGTTGGCTCGGCAGCCCGCCCCTGCGCAACGGCGTTGGGACGCTGCCTGGCCGTGAGCAGGGTCGGCGTGACGCGACACACTGACGTGACGATCGCCGACGAGGGTGTTCCCCTTTACTGGTCCTGCCGCTGCTCACTGCAAGAGCCGCCCTGTGGTGCCGGCGATGCGGGCCGGGCAGAACAATCTGTGACACCTCGCTTTCGGGTCGGTCGTTCCATAACAGGTGCCGTTTGCTCCATCCTCGTCCGCTCCGCGGGGCGCCGTGCTCTCGCGCCGGCGACTCCTTGTCCGGAGTCAGCCGCGGACCCGGGAGCGAGGATGGAGCTTGACGCCTGTGAGATCTCGGTGACGGCTGGCCTGCGCCGCGCTGGATGCGTCCCATTCGGCGAAGGTGATCTCGATCAGGTGTGGGGCATAGACCGACGAGTCGATGAACGTCATGTAGATGACCTTCCCGCCGTCGCGGGCGAACTCCGGATGCTCCTTGCCGGCGTTGAAGAGCGACTCCGGGCGAGTCATGGCCGGCCTGAAGACCACCTCCGGTTCGCTCCACGGGCCGGTGATCGCGGGGGCGGTGCGGATCACGAGCTGGTTCTCCCGGCGATAGGTCGTCAACGAGATGTAGCAGCCGAGGTAGGGGTTCCAGGACGAGGACATCTCGTTCGGCACATCGCAGAACAGGCGCGCGGTGGGCGTGAAGGTCGAGGACCACCGCGGTTCGACATCGGGACGGGCAAGAGTCGGCGCTTCCACGAGGTACTCGTAGGCGGAGAGGTCTTCGACGTCGGCGGGACGGACCCGCGCCAGGTACATGTCCCCCGACGACTTCGAGGCGGGCTGAACCGATCCCCACAGGTACAGGTGGTCCTCGATCCGCTGCACCCAGACGCCGAAGCCGGGCTGATCGCCCTTCCACCACTCATAGCTGCCGTCGGGCGCCGGCAGACGCTCGAAGGAGTAGTCCGAACCGGCCCGGGCGACCCCCATGCCATCGAGCTGGAAGGTTTCGAACACGTCGACGCTGAGATCCATGGTGATCCGGTGGTAGTAGAGGTACAGCTGGCCGTCGACCTCGGCACCGTGAATCGCCCACAGCCGCTGCCGCGCCTTGTGCTCGGGCGGGATGAACCCGATCAGCTGTCGCGCGCGGGTGCCGTCCGGGTTCGTGAGGTAGCGGAACTCGCGCACTCCGTGTGACAGATCCTGCCGTGGCACGATCGCCCCGGTGTTGGACAGCACCTCGGTCAGTTCGAAGCCCCGGATGGAGTCGAACGGGCCCTCGATGGTGTCGCCGAAGATCCAGAGGGAGCCCCCGCTGGACAATTCCACCGAGCTCACGGCGTCCTGCCCGGTGATGTCGACATCGTTGGCCATGAACTGAATCCCCAGGTCTCGCACCGATGCGATCAGTGGGCTGTCCGGCAGCGTCATCGTGTCGTCTCCTCGTCGATGTGATCGGCCCGCGCAGGGGAACGAAGGGCTGGGACGCCCCCGCTCCCCACCGCGAGGTAGAGCAGCCCGCGTCCGGTGATCGAGAGCCGCCCCGCGTCCTGGATGAAGGCTGCCTGGCCTCGCGCCAAGGCAAGCGTCTCGCCCTCCAGGGTGAGCGCATGACCGCCCGTCTGGCTCAGGGCGATGGCTGGTCCGTCGAGGTCGAAGGCGATCTCCCCGGTCACCTTCATCAACTGGAACGGGATCCCCTTGCCTGACGGCTGGCTCGCCGGTCGATAGGTGACGGCGTTCGGCCCGATCGGCTCAGCCGCCAGCCGCGATGGTGGTGTCGGCGAGAAGTCCAGGACGCGGGTGAGCTCCACCACGTCGACATGCTTGGGGGTGAGACCGCCTCGTAGGACGTTGTCGCTGGGGCCCATGAGTTCCACGCCGATCCCGCGCAGGTAGGCATGGATGTTGCCGGCAGGTAACCAGAGGGCCTCGCCGGCCTTCAGCACGACGTGGTTCATCGTGAGGGTGACGATCAGGCCCGCGTCCCCTGGGTATGCCTGGGCGATCCGGGACAGGAGTTCCCATCGGGACTCGCCGTGCGCCAGCGCGGTGAGGGAGTCGACGAACTCACCGGCTTCGGGGCTGTCGGACAGCGCCCAGGTGATCGCCGCCTGGGGTGGTTCGCTCCCGCTCAGTAGCTCTCGAAAGGACGCCGAACTACGGACACCGGCAGCTGTGAGCTCATCCAGGTCGGCCAGGATCGCCGCGGGTTCGCGGAACCCGCAGAGCGCCTCGAAGCCGTCCTCCACGGCCACGATGAGTTCGGGTTTGGCGTGGGGATCCTTGTAATTGCGGGTGGGGTGGTCGAGCGGCAGGTTGAGGCTGTTCTCCCGCTCGTAGCCGGTTCGAGCCTGGGCCGCGTTGGGATGGGCCTGGAGGGAGAGGGGTGAGTCGGCGGCGAGCAGCTTGAGCAGGAACGGCAGCTTCTCGCCGCTGCTCCGTTCCCAGTCCCGCAGGTCGTGCCACGAGGTCGAGCCCGGCTCAGCCGCCAGGCTGGGCGAGACCGGGTGGGAGCCGAACCAGAGCTCGGCCTCGGGCTGGTCCGATGACGCCCAGCCGAGGAACCGCGAGATCCGGCCCTTCGCCCCCCAGGCGTAGTTCCGTGGAGTGTTCGTGATCCTCGCCATGGTCTGCATCGTGCTGGTGGTCCTCGTCGGTCACAGGAACGGAAAGGGTGGCTGGCGGTACCGTCGGCGGAGCGGTTCTCGCGAGGGTCGTCACTGAGGGTGCGAAGCCCGCGCACCCTCAGCGTCGACATCCCACAGCGCGCCGCGGATGGGCACGCCGCGCAATACCGCCTGCGGGTCGAACGCATCCAGGTGGCCCTGCGTCGTGACCCGGCCATTCGCATCGACTCGGAGACCGAAGATGCCATCGATCACCAGCTCGCAGAATGCCCCGGCCGAGGAGCAGGCCCAGTCGCTGATGTAGGGCCAGTAGTTGGGTGCCTTGCGTGCGCCGCCCTCGATCCCGGGCACCGCCTCCTCGATGAAGTGTGCCTGGCCGGGCGGTCCCTGATTGGCCGAGCGGGCCAGTCCGGTGACCCAATCGGCCACGATGTCCGGGCGGCCCAGCGCGATGGTGGCGCGCGCGCTGTCCGGTGGCCAGGCCGGGTAGGCGCCGTTCCACTGGTGATCCGGACGCCGCGAGTAGCCGGCGTCGGCATCGTGGGGTGACAGCGCGCTCATCCAGTTGTCGGTGCGGAGCTCGGTGTCGAAGAACCGCACCATCTCCGCCCGCAGTTGCTCCGGCAGGTCGCCGGCGATGGTGGTTCCGACGGTGGCGTAGTCATAGCAGTGCTTGGTCGGCACCCGGGTGCCGTCCGGGAAGCGGGCGACGAAATGCCCACTGCCCGGGTGGTAGAGCTCGAGCACCTGCGGCAGCAGTTCCTCGGCGCTCTGCTCCAGGGCGCCGGCGTCCGCCTCGCGACCCTGCAGCCGGGAGAGTTCGGCGGCCGTCCGCATCACCCAGACGTTGGCGGCGTTCAGGCTGGCCACCTCGTGGACGTAGGTCGAGACGCATTCCAGCAGGTTGTCGATCTCGCCGTAGTCGGCCAGGTGGGAACCGCGTCGCTTGTCCTGCCAGGACCAGGCCCAGGACCGGACGTGGTCGCCAATCGTCACCGGACGTCCGTCGCGGCCCGGGAGCGCCCGGTCCAGGAAGGCGGTGTCCCCGCTGAACCGCACATAATCGGCGACCAGGCGGGTGAGCCCGTACTGGTTGACCGAGTACCAGTAGCCGACCGGGCCGCCAGTCAGCCATTCGGTACCGAAGTGATGGTCGATGTCCAGGTTCACCCAGTGCTCGATCTGCCGCTCCATCACGCCGGGGTCGAGCAGGGCGTGCACCATCGACGACAGGGAGTAGTCCCAGATAAAGGTGGTGGTCTGCCAGTTGGCCGGCATCAGGGTGTCGTAGGTGCGGCCCAGCACGGAGGCGGGATTGTCGCGGCGGAAGTAGAGCACGCCAAGTGCACCCCACCAGTACAGCGTGCGCAGCGCCTCGTTGCTGGTCTCCAGCACCGGCAGCGAACCGCCGAACTGGTGGTTGCCCGGGGTGAACATCGCCGCCAGCGCCTCATCCCAGTACTGCCGGGCTGCCGCCACCTGGCCGTCGAGGTCACCCGCGATCGAGCCGTACCAGCGCTCGGCCTCCGCCAGGGCCGCCGCACCCCCGGTGAGGACCATCACGTAGCCGCCCTCCCAGCTGCCGCCGGCGGCCAGGTCGAGCGCTGTCTCGATGAGGTGCTCGTCGCCGCTGAGGTCGGTGACCTCGCGTCCGTCGAGGCCCACCAGCCCTTGCAGACATACCGCGGCGTCCTCGGCTGCCTCGGGCCGGCCGATCCGCCGGCCGCCCGCCACCTCCTGGCGATTCGGGGAGGCGGGTGGAGGGCAGGCCAGCCAGGGTGCGCTGGAGTCGGTGGCCGTGGAGTCCACCCACAACCCGAACCGGGCCTGGCGGGGCCCGTCCGCCAGGTTTCGCACCGTGATCCGGACCGCGACCGCCGGGGCGCCGACCGGGCAGAACGTGACGGTGGAGATCTCGAACTGGTCGATCGTCGTGCTGCGCAGGTGCCGGTCGGGGAACCACTGATGGCTGACCGGGCAGCCATAGGACTCCGCCAGCCGTCCGTTCAAGTAGAGCTTGGCGGTCGCGCGCGCCGCAGAGGCGACCGGCGGCACCGTCAGCGAACGGATCGCCACGACATCGTGCCCGACCTGGGTCACCGCGAGGTGGTTGGTCAGGCCGGCCGTCAGCAGCATGTCGTCGTAGGTGTCGACCACGATGGCACTGGCGAAGTCGGTACAGCGGGGGATCATGGGATGAGGACTCCGATCTAGAACTGGCCCAGAGCCAGGCCGCGGGTGAAGCTGCGCTGGGTGGCCAGGAAGAGGATGACGGTGGGCAGCGAGACGAGCAGGCCGCCGGCGAGCACGACGGGCATGGTTGAGCCGCCGTAGGTCGATTGCAGCGCCGACAGCAAGGTGACGATCGGCCGGTTCTCCCGGGACTGCGTCAAGGTGAGCCCGAGCAGCAGATCGTTCCAGATGAAGGTCGCCTGCAGGATGAAGATGGCGACCAGGGCCGGACGGGACATCGGAACGTAGATCCGCCAGAAGATCCGCCAGCTCGAGGCACCGTCCATCACGGCGGCTTCGAATACGTGGTGCGCGATGCCGGAGAAGAAGTTGCGCATGACGAAGGCACTGAACGGCACCGAGATGACGGTGTAGAGCAGAATCATGCCGATCCGGGTGTCGTACAGATCCAGTTGCACATAGCCGATGAACAGCGGCATCAACACCATCTGGATCGGGAACACCGTCGAACTGAAGATGACCGTGAACCAGAGGAATGAGTGCCGCAGCCGGAGGGCGATGATCGCGTAGCCCGCCATCGCGCCGATGATCGCCGCCACCGAAGGCGAGACGATCGCGTAGATCAAGGTGGAGATCACGCCGTCCAGCAGGTTCCCGCGCTCCCAGGCAGCGGCCGCATTGTCGACCAGACTGCCCAACGAGGTCGGCTGCCAGGGAGAGGTGCGGCCGTAGTCGGCGTTGGTCTTGCCGGCATTGACGATCATCAGGTAGACCGGCACCAACCACAGGGCGCCGAGGACGATCAGCACTGCCTTGCGGATGAACTGTCCCATCAGAACTCCTTCGCCGGGGCGAGCTGGCGACGCAGGTACAGCAACGCCGAGGTGACGGTGATGACGGTCAGCACAACGGCCAGGGCCGCGCCCAGGCCGTACTTGTATTCGGTGAAGGTCTCCTTGAACATGGTCAGGGCCAGGGTCTCCGAGGCCCGTCCGGGGCCGCCCTTGGTCATCGCCCAGACGATGTCGAAGGTCTTCAGCGAGCCGACGATCGCCAGGCCGATCACGACGGTGGTCAGCGGGGTAAGCATCGGCCAGGTGACGTAACGGAAGAGATTCCAGCCGGAGGCGCCGTCGATCCGGGCGGCTTCGATCGGCTCCTTGGGAATGGACTGCAGCCCGATGCCGAACAACAGCGCGTTGACACCGGCGCCCTGCCAGGTGGCCGCCACGATCATGACGATCGTGTTGAGGGGCCAGTCCAGCAGCCACCGGGCGTCCGGCAGGCCGAAGAAGGCCAGTGCCTCGGTCAGCGCGCCGTCGGTCTGCAGGATGAACGTCCAGACCAGGCCCACCGCCACACCAGAGATCGCATACGGCAGCAGGAAGGGGAGCCGGTACCAGGCGGAACCCTTGATTCCATGCGCCAGCAAGGCGAGCAGCAGCCCGAGCCCGACCGGCAGCACCAACGTGCCGACCACCCACATCGCCGTATTCAGCAGCGATCGCAGGATCGTCGGATCAGTGAAGACGGTGACGTAGTTCGCCCCACCGACGAACTCCGGCGTCCCCAAGCCCGAGAACTCGGTGAAGGACAGGTACGTGGTGTAGACGAACGGGACGTACAGCAACAGCGCGACCAGCAGCATCGCCGGCAGGACGAAGCCGAGGCTGGCGCGGGCGAACGGGTTGCGATGGGATCTCGCGGTGCTTGTCAATCTCGCGGTGCTTGTCATATGCGTGCCCTTGGACGGGGTGGCCGTCAGGAGGGGCGGCCACCCCCACGAGGTAGGCGATGTCTACTGGGTGGACCAGTGTTCGTCGGCGGCGGCCTGCAGCTTCTTCAGCGCTTCCATGGGGTCGCCCCAGTTGGTCACGAAGTCGCCTATCACTTCCGCCTCAGTGGTGTACACGGAGTTCGGCACCATCTCCAGGAAACGAGGCTGCAGTTCGACTTCGGGCGAATTCGCAGCCGCGACCAGCGCGGCCAGCTCCGGATCCTGCACCGCCACATTCGGGTTGAAGGAGACGTCACCGCGGGACTCCGACCACACCGACTGCGCGGCATCGGTGAACCACCAGGCGCTGTATGCCAACGCGGCCTGCTCGTTCTCCGCGCCGGCACCCGCGCACAGCGGCCCGGTCTCAAGCACCATCTGATTCTTGACCTGGGGATTGACGGACGGGATCACGAAGATGCCGTAGTCCTCACCCGAGACCGCGTCGATGCCGGTGAGCTGGCCGGTGAAGAAGGTGCCGAAGTTCGCCATCGCCACCTGGCCCGTCGAGAGCAGGGTCTGTGGGTCGGTCTGGACCCCCGGGTCGATGAAGAAACCCTTGGCGCCCATGTCCTTCCACAGCTCCATCGCCTGCACCACCGCGGGATCGAGGAAGGACGACTCGCCCGTGCCGAAGCCACGGTAGACCTGCGGATCGATGCCGAGCACGAGGGTCTGGAACCAGACGAACTCGAAGATGAAGTTCATCTGATGGAACGGCGTCACCCCGGCGTCCACCAGCTTCTGGGAGGCGGCCATCAGTTCCTCCCACGTGGTGGGGACAGTGATGTTGTGCTCGGCGAAGACATGCTTGTTGTAGTACATCGCCCAGTAGGCGACGTTCAGGGGGACGCAGTACTGCTTCCCGTCGTAGGTGTAGTTGTCGATGAGCCCCTCGGGAACCAGCCCTTGCGCGGTGGCGTCGGCCCACAACTGAGTCGTCTCGGCGATGAGGCCCTGGTCGACCAGCTGCTTGAGCGAATCGCCGGTGTGCCAGGTGAACAGGTCGGGCACCTTCTTGGTCTGGAAGGACTGCTTGATGAAGGCATCGAAGGCGGTGGGATCTGAGTAGCCGGTGAAGTCCAAGGTGAGACCGGTCGACTCCGACGCGGTATTCATCGTGTCGAAGCTCGGCTCCCACGCGGCCTTGTCGGTGAAGAAGTTCAGGGTGGTCGGCTCGATCGCGGAGGTCGATCCGCCGGGTTGGGGTGGCGGAGTCGACGGGGCCGCGGTACACGCGGTGAGGACCAGCGCGGCGCCGGCGAGCGCGGCGGTTAGGGAACGAAAGTGGCCAGCCATGGGATTTTCCTTTTCGGTTGGTGGTCGTGGTTAGCGGGAGACCTTGATCGCCACGTCCATGAAACGCGGCCGGTAGATGGAAACGTCGTTGTAGATGTCGCCAACGTTGTCGAAGGAGTTCACGTTGTAGGTCACCAACAACCGGCTGTTGCTGCTGAACTCGGGGTGTACATGCGCGTTGTAGGCGAACACGTCCGGGTCGCCGTAGGAGCCGAGGGCGCCGACTTCGGGCATCTCGAACAGGGTGACCGGATTCACGAAGGGTCCGGTCGGGCTACAGGAGACGTAGCCGAGCACCTTGCTGGAGAACAGCTCGTTGGTGTCCTGGGTGACCAGCAGGTAGCCATCACGGAATGGGGTCACCGAGTACTCGTTGGCCACCCCCGGCATCACCGCGACCGAGTCGCTCTCGCGGTTCGACCAGCGCGAGCCAGTCCAGTACTGCCAGGCCGAGACTCTGGTGAGGTTCTTGCCCTTGGTACGAGCGATGTGCATGTTCTTCACCAGACCGAGATCCTCGACACCGTACATGTAGGTGTAGCCGCCGAGGGACTGGTACCACGACGCCCACTGGACGCCATGGTCGGACGGAGCGGGGGTGAGGTCGGTCACCTTCCAGGTTCGGGTGTCCACCGAAGCGATCGAGGTCGAGTCCCATCCGAAGTCCCACTGCCCATACGGCGGGAACTGGCTGAAGTTGAGCGCGCCCAGGTACAGAGTCCGGCCGTTGGCGGACAGCGCTCCGGCACCGATCCAGTACCAGGAACGGTCCGAGGTGGGCGGGATGATCGCAGTCGGGTTCCGCTTGGTTCCGCCAGTGATCGTGTCGACCAGCTTCGAGCCTTTCTGGAGCACGATCGAGTTGTTGATGAAAGTGGTGTCGGCCGGGCGTGAACCATCGCGGTTGACCCGTCCGTAGAAGGTGTCGGAGAACAGCCAGGCAGTAGTGCCGTTCTTCAACCGCACCGAGTAGGTGGAGTCCGCGCCGCTCCACTTGCCGCTGGTGTTGCCGTACTTGGTGAACTTCTTGGTCAGCTGGGTGTTGGTGGAGGCCCGGGGCTGCAACGTCTTGGTGATCAGCGAGCAGGAGTTGGCGGGCGGTTTGTGACCGCGGCCATTGGCGTCCGCGGAAGGTACTGCCAACGAGAGGGGGGTGAGGATGGCCACCGCCGCGAGGACGATCAGACTCTTCTTCATTCGGCACTCCATCGTGTGTTGGTGTGCCGCACGCTAGCACGGTCTGGGAACGATAACAAGGATCTATTGATCCCCTGCCGCAGCCGGGTGAGGAACCGCTACGGTTAGCCGCGTGACGGCAACTTCTCCCCGCCGCCCGACATTGCGGGACGTAGCGCAGCGGGCGGGCGTCTCCACCATGACGGCCTCCCGGGTGCTCAACGGGGGTGAAAACGTCCGGCCGGCGCTGCGCCGCAAGGTGGAGGCCGCAGTCGCCGCACTGGACTATCGCCGCAACGAGAACGCGCGTTCGATCCGACCCGGACAACGATCCGGTCTGGTCGGGATGATCATCACCAACATCTCCAACCCGTACTACGCCCGCGTGATGAGCGGGGTCGAGGGAGTCATCGGACGCAGTGGCCGACGGATCCTGGTGGGCATTTCGCACTCCGACCTCGAGCTTGAGAAAGAGCTGGTGCGGGACATGATCGGCCGCCAAATCGAAGGGCTGATCGTCGTGCCCTCCGACAACGAGAGCGTGCACCTCGCGGCCGATCGGCTGGGCATACCCGTCGCCATCGCCTCCCGTCCGCTGACCGGCGTCGAGGCCGACACGGTCATGGTCGACGATGTCGGTGGCGCCCTGACCGGGGTTCACCGGGTCCTCGAAGCAGGGTTCCAGCGGGTGGCCTTCGTCGGCGCCGGCGCATCGGTCTCGACCTCGGCGCGCCGACTCGAGGGCTACCGGCTCGCGCACGAGCGGGCGGGAATCCCGATCTCCGACGAACTGGTCCGCCGGGACGCCATCGATAGCGCCAGCGCCGAGACGATCGTGCGCCAGCTACTGGCACTGCCCACGCCGCCCGACGCCTACTTCACCGCCACCAACCGGATAGCCGTGGGCGCCCTGCGCGCCCTCGTCCCCAGCGCCGGCGACAACCCTCCCCCTCTGGTCAGCTTCGACGATTTCGACCTAGCCGAGCTGATCTCATATCCGCTGGTCATCGTCGACCATGACGCGCCCGCGCTCGGCCGGGCTGCCGCCCAGATGCTGCTCCGGCGCCTGGATGAC
Source organism: Propionicimonas sp. (assembly GCA_049841235.1). Taxonomy (GTDB): domain Bacteria; phylum Actinomycetota; class Actinomycetes; order Propionibacteriales; family Propionibacteriaceae; genus Propionicimonas. The sequence continues at coordinate 96,129 of JASGEM010000034.1, forward strand.
GCAGAGGCCGGGCCATACATCAAGGTCACCTTGCCGGCGACGATCCGGCGCACCTCCCTTCCCGGTCTGACGGGTGACGGAACGACCCCGTAACTGATATCGTTACCAACCACATGCTCTTGCAGAGAGGGATAAGTGGTGTCGATTCCGTATCAGCATTCCAGCTACGACAAGCTGCCATCGATCCGGGTGTCCGGCGACTACACCGGGTTCCGTGGGGATCAGACCTGGGAGCACCTGGCTGATCGGATCCTCCGTAGCCGGGTGACCGTCATCGACTGCTACCCGGGCGTCGAGGTCGCGGCCATCGTGGAGCGGCTGCGGCACGCTGCGCCGCAGGCGGTCATGCTCAACATCGAGGACGAGGCCGCCTGGCCGATCGAACGGATCGACCAGTTGATCGCCGCGAACCTGACCGACGACCGGGTCTTCGGCGTGATGAGTCACGCCGAACTGGCCGAGTTCTACGATCCGGAGCAGGTGGAGCGCGTCGCGGCAACCGCGCTGGCGGCGGACGGACCGGTGGTGATCGTCGGCTGGGGGGCGGCCCTGGTTCCGGTGCCAGCGGACCTGATCGTGCTGGCCGACCTGCCGCGTTGGGAGATCCAGCAGCGCCAGCGCGCCGGGATGCCCAACTGGCGTTGCGACAACGGCGACGAGGACGTACTGCGCAAGTACAAGCGTGGCTTCTTCGTCGAGTGGCGGGTGGCCGATCGGCACAAGCGCCCGCTGCTGCCCCAAATCGACTACCTGCTTGACACCACGGTCTCGGTGGCCAAGGCGGTACTCGTCCCCGGCGAAGCGATCCGCGCCGGGCTGCGGCAGGCGACCGCGCGTCCGTTCCGGGTGGTACCGTTCTTCGACCCCGGGGTCTGGGGCGGACAGTGGATGCGTCAGGTGTGCGGCCTGGACGCCGATACCCCGAACTTCGCCTGGTGCTTCGACTGCGTGCCGGAGGAGAACTCACTGCTGCTCGACATTGGCGAGGTCAGTGTCGAGATCCCGGCGATCAACCTGGTCCATGGCCGCCCCGTCGAACTGCTGGGAGCCCGGACCCACGCCCGGTTCGGTCCGGAGTTCCCCATCCGCTTCGACTTCCTCGACACCATGAACGGCGGCAACCTGTCGTTGCAGGTACATCCACTGACCGGCTACATCCAGGACCACTTCGGGATGCCCTACACCCAGGACGAGTCCTACTACCTGCTGGACGCCGCCAACGACGCCGTGGTGTACCTCGGGCTGCAGACCGGGACCGACGCCGAGCAGATGATGGCCGAACTGCGCGCCGCACAGAGCGGCAAGGTGCAGTTCGAGGCGGACCGGTACGTCAACGTCTTCCCGGCCCGCAAGCACGATCACTTCCTGATCCCGGCCGGCACCGTCCACTGCAGCGGGTCCAACGCCATGGTGCTGGAGATCTCGGCCACGCCGTTCATCTTCACCTTCAAGATGTGGGACTGGGGCCGGGTGGGCCTGGACGGTCTGCCGCGGCCGATCAACATCGACCACGCCGAGGCCAACATCCAGTGGGATCGCGACAGCGAATGGACGGCCCGCAACCTGGTCGGCCGGGTCGAGGAGATGGCCCGGGGCGAGGGGTGGGTCGAGGAGCGCACCGGCCTGCACGAACTGGAGTTCATCGAGGTGCGTCGCCACTGGTTCACCGCAACGGTTCCGCACGACACCCGGGGGACGGTCAACGTGCTGAACCTGGTCGAGGGAGCGGAGGCGATCGTGGAGAGCCCGGACGGTGCGTTCGAGCCCTTCGTGGTGCACTACGCCGAGACCTTCATCGTGCCGGCCGCCGTCGGGCGGTACACGATCCGCCCCCACGGACCTGCCGAAGGCACACGGTGCGCGACGGTCAAGGCATTCGTCCGTGGAAGCCAAATGGGAGCCGTGGCCTGAAGCCGGAAGGGGCAACCTGATGAACACAGTCTCCGTGCTCGAAATCGGTGGATCCCACGTGACCGCGGCATTGGTTGACCCCGTGGCGCAGGCTGTCTGCCAACGCCACGAACTGCCGCTACCGCAGGTTGCAGGACGCGAGGAGCTGATCGATGCCTTCGTCACCGCCGGACGAAGCGTCCGCGCACCGATCCATGGCTCCTGGGGCGTGGCAATACCTGGACCCTTCGACTACGACCGGGGCATCGGCCGATTCCAGGGGGTTGCCAAGTTCGAAGCCCTCAACGGCGTTGACCTCGGCGGGGCATTGCGGCAGGCGCTCGCTGCGGGCACGATCCGCTTCCTCAACGACGCCGACGCCTTCGGCATCGGCGAGGCTGTGGCAGGTGCCGCCCGCAGACACAGCCGCGTTCTCTGCTTGACCCTGGGGACGGGCGTCGGTTCCTCGTTCATCGCGGACGGCCACCCGGTGAAGCACGGCAATCAAGTGCCGCCTGATGGCTTCGTTCACCTGCTCACCCACGCCGGACGGGACCTGGAGGACTGGATGTCGCGCCGCGCTCTGCGACGCGCCTACGCCCAGGCTACTGGCCGGCATCTCGACGTCATCGACATTGCCGCGCTCGCCCGCACCGGCGATCCTGCCGCCATCAGTGTCTGGCAGACAGCCCTGGGTGCGATGGCTTTGGCGATCGCACCTTGGATCCGAAGATTCGGAGTCGGCCTCGTGGTGGTCGGCGGCGCCATCGCTCGGTCGTGGGACGTGATCGAACCGCTCGTCGTCGAATCCTTCAGTGCAGCGTCCACTGCAGTCGAAGTAGTTCGGGCTGAACGCCCGGAGGACGCGGCCCTGCTAGGAGCCGCTCGCTGGGCCATCGCCCCGCATCAGGACACACCCGGATCGCGTCGGTGAACGGATGTCACGGTCTCCGCCGGTTCTGGCGGCACACCGCCAGAGGCGACTGTGGGGAGAACGGCGGGCGGGGTGACTCGGCACGCCGGGGTAGGGCCCGGTGAGGCAGGCAGGCCGTCGTGACCGACACGATGACCGATCTGACGGGCAGGCGACAACAAGGCGTTCTACGTAGCCATCGGATCACGGTCGATGGGGCCTGGCCACTTCCCGACCGACAAGGCCGCCATGAAGTGCCTGTACCTCGTGGCCTTCCCTTGATCCCCGGGCCGCCGACAAACGACAGCTGAACCGGTGGAAGCCGTCACCGAACGCGTTCGCTATCACCATCCCGGGCCGACTCGACCCGGAGGAAACCAGTAGATGCCAGATACTGCACACCGCTAGTCAGACAGACCCCCCTCTTGCGACGACGATAGGGCCGGTTACCGAGCGTGTGACTACCGGGATGTCGATCAGCAATGCTGGCGTGAGGGTGATGCGTCGCAGCAAAAGGTTGGGGAGACGTAGACCTCTGATCCCGCTGAGGAAGTCGGAGTGCGACCAAGCGACAGACCGAGGCCAACTCCGATGCCGGCGAAGATCACCAAGGTCATTGAGGTTCTCCCTCCGTCGTGGTCAGCTTGTCAGACGGCCCTGACACTGATCGAGGTGTCGTGCGGTGTGAGGTGGCGCTGGGCGCGAGCTCCTCATCTGCAAACCATAAAGGCTGCAGGCAGCAGTTGGCCTTTGCTGTGGCGATGGATTCCGACCTCTTCCGGACATAGTCCCAGGCCCACCTCTTGGGCGTCGGTCGCAACCGCGACCACGAGGCGGGGTGGGCGATGGGTACCGAGCTATGGGGCATCCTCGCAGGCATCGTGCTGACGGTCGGCACCGGCATCTTCGTGGGGTCCGAGTTCGCACTGGTCAATTCGGACCGCAAGGATCTCGAGCAGCGCCAGGTCAAGGGTGAGACTCGGCTGGGGTTGACAATCGAGGCGCTCCAGATCACCTCGACCCACCTCTCGGCTACTCGACATCGCTGGCTGCGCAGCAGCTCTACCGTGACCTACTCTCCCCATCGAAGATCAGCCACCCGCAGTTCATGATTCTCAACCTCCTCGCGGAGTCGACACAGAGCACGGCGGGTGCGATCGCCGACGCGCTCGGACTGGATTCAAGGTCGCCGACATGTGGCGGAGGTAGTGCAGCGTTACTCGAACCATCTCTCGGGTTCTAGTAAGCGACATATGGCGGGGGTCCTGCGGCGCTACTCGAACCTTGCCCCGCGGGAGGACACCTACGCGAAGGTGGCCGCGCTTGCCGATGCCTGCCCTATACCTAGCGATGTCGAACCGGCCAGACCGGAGCGCCCGCCCTGTCCCAAGCGGTGGACCGCCGAAGCAAAGGTTGAAGTGATCACCCTCTATGAGGATGGCATGTCGATGGAAGCCATCGAACGCCAGACCGGCTACGACTCGATGCGTGTCCGGAGAGTCCTCACCGACGCTGGAATTGAGATCCGGCCGAACCGCCACGTCCTGACTGCTGAGGTTGTAGCAGAACTCATCCAACTCAAAGCTGGAGGGATCACGAACACTGATCTTGCTCGCCGCTATGGCGTCAGTCACCAGTCCATCGCAAGGGTCGTTCAGCGTCACCGCTTCATGGAGCCGACCCAGTAGCCAGCCTTCCATTCCCGCGGACGTCCCGCGCCGCTGATCCAGATGGCACAGACCCGAGTGTCTGGAGACCCGCTATGGTCAGGCCTTCGCCTAGCCTCGCAAGACCCAGCCAGTCATCGAACATCTGTTCGATTTATGTCCTGTCCACGCGGCGCGTCCAGCTGACAAGAGGGTCGCCAGACTATACGGTGACGGTATGAGCACCGCCGAGTACGTACCGAGTCGGATCAGGTCTACCGACCCTCTGCACGAGCCCTGGTCGCTCACAGCGGAGGAGCGGGAGGTGTTCCGTCAACGGTCGCGTGCGTCCCGCCTTGCTCGGCAGGCAGCGCTCTCGGGCGAAGGTGAGGATCCGATTCACGAGGTGAATCGGCCCCAGTTCGACCCGCTCACCTTGATGCCCCGTCGCGATCCCAACGGCCTCACCACCCTGTCGCTCTTCAGCGGCGGGGGCGGCCTCGACCTGGGCTTTGACCTGGCCGGGTTCACACATGCTGGCTCGTGGGAGATCCTGGAGGACGCCGCTGCCACTCTGCGGCTGAACCGCCCGTCGTGGATTGTCCACGGCGGCGCGGCTGGCGATGTCAGGGGGGTTGACTGGCAACCGCACCGCGGCAATGTCGCGGTCGTCCACGGCGGCCCTCCCTGTCAACCGTTCAGCAACGCTGGAAAGCAGCGCGGTGCGGCGGACCCTCGAGACATGTGGCCTGAGTTCGTGCGCGCCGTCCGCGAGGTGCAGCCGGAGGTCTTCGTCGCCGAGAACGTCGCGGCGCTGGCGTCGTCGACGTTCTCAGACTACGTCGACCGCAATATCCTCAGCCCTCTCGGCAGGCTGTACCGCATCCAGCGGGTGATCCTTCAGGCCTACGAGTTCGGCGTTCCTCAAGTGAGGCGTCGAGTTGTGTTCCTCGGATTCCGGACCAAATCGTTGGAGGCGCGCTGGGTGGAGCCCCAAGCCCGCTACCGCAGGGTGGGTGGTCGGCCGAACGACCTGCCCGAGGTGATGGGCGTCAGGAAGGCACTGGGGCTGCCGGACACCGGCCACGATGATGTGTCACCGACGATTCGCAGTGGGCTGACCGGGCCTCGCCACACCACCTCAATCCTCAGCAGCGTGTCAGCTCAGAAGCGGTTCGAAGCTCTACAGGTGTGGCCCAACGGGGTCGCAGCCACCAGGGAGGCGGCGAGGGCCTTCGTCGCCAAGAATGGGCATTTCCGACTCTCGGTTCCGGATGTGGCGCTGTTGCAGGGCTTTCCCGATTCATGGTGCTTCGCGGGCGCTACCTATATGCAGCTCGGGCAGATCGGGAACTCGGTCGCCCCACCGGTCGCCTACGCCGTGGCGTCGTCGGTGGCTGCCGCCTTGGTGAAGTAGGCGCGCACCAGTTCCCGCACTCTACTTGCGTGTTCTTCAGTGATCCTCTCGAACCGGTCGAAGTAGCCCGCCTCAATGTGCGGGTTGTTGAGCGTGGCGCCGCGCAGGATGACGTACCGGGCTCGCTGTTGGAGTATCTCGGTCATCCGCCCCCGCGAGTATCCGCCGGGCACGTCCTGCTGCTCGCGGTAGTCCGCGGCTCGCCACTGGTTCTTCATGACCCATCGAGCATCCTCCCGTGCGTATGTGTCCTTCCTGCCAAGGATCGCCTCCACCATCTCAACGGTGACGAGCGCCGGGAGGGAATCGGCCAATCGAGTGTCCGGCAGAACGTAGCGTTCCCTCAGCGCGATCCAGGGCTCCATGTCGTCTGGCGATGCATAGACGCAGTACTTCAGCCTGGTGCCGTCCTGGTTGTAGAACGCGAATAGCCAGTGCAGGCCGTCACGCCACTTCCGGATGTGATCTGGGCCGAAGTCCCGCACGGTCGACACCGACCCGCTGGTCGTCGACTTCAGCTCGAACGGGACCACACGCCCGTCAATGTTCAGATAGGCGTCGATGTCTCCTCTGCCACGGCCCTCCGGGACCGACAGATTGAAGAGCTGCACCATCTGGTTCTCACGCGCGTCGTCCTGTACCGGCATGGGACGATCGTTTCACGTCCATTGCGGTCGTGCGCTGTGGATCCGTCCAACCGCAGGTGGTGTCTCCAATGGCAACGACAGAATCATGGGCTTCGAGCCTGGTGGCCCGGCGGACCATGCAGGCGAATCGGTCTCGCGACACCGGTCCCGAGCTAGCAGTTCGGAAGCGACTGCATGCCATGGGTCTTCGGTATCGAGTGGACTTCCGGCCGGAACCCGGACTACGCAGAAAGGCGGACGTGGTCTTCACCCGCGCCCGTGTGGCCGTGTTCATCGACGGATGCTTCTGGCACGGTTGCCCAGTTCACAGCACCGCGCCTGTTGCCCATGCCGAGTGGTGGAGTCAGAAGCTCCAGCGGAACGTCGAACGTGATCGCGACACTGACCAGCGCCTTCGTGAGGCCGGGTGGACCGTGCTGCGCATCTGGGAGCACGAAGACCCCGACGCGGCGGCCGCCTTGGTAGCCGATCTCATCCGGAACAGGCTGAGGCAAGTCGACTGATCGTCCGCCTGCGGATCGACAGTTCTCCAGCGACAGTCTGCGCTGATGCGTAGCATCCTGTGCGACGGCACAGGGAGGGGCTGGGAGCAGTGGGAGTCTATGAAGACGTGCTGGCGTGGGCGTCGGGCCGCCCCTGGTGGCAACAGCAAGCCTTGGCACGGCTTGCCCGCGGTGAAGTCCTCGGACCGCCCGACTTCGAAGCAATCGCCACGGCTCTCGCAGGTGGAGCCGTTCCTGCGACACCTGTAGGTGGCTGGCTCGCCGGCCTGGTGGCACCACCATCTGTTGTTGACGAGCCGGTCCGCATCCTGGCGGTGCGAGGCGTGTCGAATGTGAACCGGCTTGCCGCCGGTCAAGAGCTGACGTTCAGTCCGGACGGCCTGACGGTCGTGTACGGCAACAACGGCAGCGGAAAGTCCGGATACGCGCGAGTCATTCGGTCGATGGTCCACACCCGCTATCGAGCGGACATTCTGCCCGATGTCTTCGACAACTCGCCTGGCGAACAGGCCGCAGAGATCGTGTTCCGGGTCGGTTCAGTTGAGCACACGGCGCCTCTCGGCAGCCCAGTACCAGCCGAGTTGGCTCGGGTGGGGTTCTACGACGAGCACTGCGGTGACACATACCTGACGACAGAGTCGGAGATCTCGTACCGGCCGTCCGCGATTCAGCTACTCGACGATCTGGCAACGGTGTGCGCAGGCGTCAGAAGCGTCCTTGAGACACGACGGGCTGCCGCTTCCGCCCGCGGGGCGCTTCCCGAGGTCGACCCGTCAGGACAAGCGGGCAGTTTCCTCGCCAGTCTCCACGGGCGAACACCGGACCACGAGATCGCCGCCGCTACAGCTTGTCCTCCAGATGCTGAGGCTCGGTTGGAGCAACAGACCGCGGAAGTGGCTCGACTGCAGAGGTTGGATCCAACTCGCGAGAAGCAGCGCCTGTCTCGACTCGCGGAAGCGCTACGTACAGTCGAGCAGCACCTCGGGGCCCTCGACGAATCACTCGGCGCGGTAGCCCAGCAGCGGCTGGCGGTCCTGTCAGATCGGGTCAACGTTGCCGAAAGCGCGGCCGCGGCTGCGTCACAGCTATCGTTCGCTGATGAACCGCTGAATGGCGTCGGATCCTCTGCATGGCAAGTGCTGTGGAAGGCAGCTGAGAACTACTCCGCGGTCGCCTATCGAGACTCTGACTTCCCGCACGTTGAGAACGGTGCGGTGTGTGTGCTGTGTCAGCAACCCCTTGATCACGCCGCGACCTCCCGGCTGATCCGATTCCGTCAATTCGTCACCGATACGACAGCACGCGATGCAAGCGCGGCCAGGGACGCATACGCCGCGGCCCTGCACCAGACGGCTGAGGTGATGGTCACATCCCAGCCGACGCAGAGTGCGATTGCGATCGTCGAGCAGTCAATCCCCGAGTTCGGGCAGTACATACAGGGCCTCCTCGGTGCATTCGCCGCTCGCCAATCGTCCATCACCGCTGGCACGATCTCCGCTCCGGTCGATATCACCGCCGCAATGCAGTGGCTGCGCCAGCAGGCTGACGCGGCAAGTGACGGCTCCGCGGCCGTCGAAGCGACGGGCTTCTCCCATCAGCTAACTGCAGCCAAGGCCGCAGAGCGCGTCCTCCGCGACCAAATCTCGATGCGGGATGCCGGCCCCCTCATTGAAGCCGAGCGGGCTCGCCTCGCCTCTCTCGCAAGTCTGAGTACGCATTACTCCCAGACGAACACACGCGCCATCACGGACAAAGTCGGCGAGCTCACCCGAGCCTATGTGACTGATGAGGCTCGCGACCGATTCACCCGCGAGAGCGACCGGCTCGGGCTGGAGCGAGTCACGTTCAAGGCAACACGCGCCAGCCGTGGCGCGCTGCTGCACAAGACGGACTTCCTTAACGCGCACCTCAGCGCGCAGCTCGCCGACGTGTTGTCCGAGGGTGAGCAGACCGCGCTCGGCTTCGCCGGTTTCCTGACCGAGGCGCACTTCGAGAAGAGCAAGTCGGCCCTGGTGTTCGACGACCCAGTGTCCTCCCTCGACCACATGAGGCGTGAGGCGGTAGCCGAACGCATCGTTGCACTCGCCGAGCAACGCCAGATCGTGGTCTTCACCCACGACGTCGCTTTCACCATGGAGCTTCGAAAAGCCGCCGACCAATCAGGCGTCACTTTCACGACTCGAGGAGTTGCCCGGAGACGCCTGGTCGGACCTGGCTACACGAGCGACACACACCCGTGGACGGCGCAGGATGCCGCGCAACGGATCGACACCCTCCGTCGCGAAGTGGCGGCTCTTCGCCGCACCGAGCAGGGCATGAACGAGTGCGACTACCTCGAACACACCGAAAGGATCGCCGGTCACATGTCGGAGACGTGGGAGAGGATCATTAGCCAAGTGCTGGCTGAGCCGCTCGTCGACTTCAGATCCCTGGAAGTCAGGGTCAACAAGCTGCGAGTGGTTGGTCGGGTCACCGCAGATGATGTCGCAGAGTACGACAGCTCCTACTCACGCATCTCGGGGTGGGCGTCACGCCACGATCGCCACCCTGAGCTCAACTACACCCCACCGTCGGTGGCAACGCTGGACGCCGAGATCGAGGTCCTCGACATCTGGCTCAAACGGGTCAAGAAGTACCAACAATGACCTTTTCACCGTCGCTGGGCTCGTTCACCGTCGAGCCGCGCACGGTCCAGGTCTTCACAACATCGCGAGGCCCGGTCCGCCGGGTGCGTCTCCAACTCTCCGAAGAGGACTACGAGGCTGCAGTAGACGCCCATAAAGTTGGTGCCCTTGTCCGAGTGACAGGACAACTCACCAAACCAACCAAGTACCGGACCATCAACTCTCCGGAGACCTTCGATGCCCTGGACGCCGACGATGCCGGGGAGCAACTGGCCGACGAGGAAGGCCTGTTCACTTTCGATCCCTCACCTGAAAGCGACCAGGAAGCGGAGGCCAATGGGGCGCTCAAACGAACACGACCTGGGGCGCGTATCAGCCGACCTTGATCAAGCAGCCGCCAACCTGACCGCCGCCATCGACTTCCTGAGCAACCCCGACCAGCTCTACCGCCGCCTCCGAGGCCACCACGCCGACGAGAAACACCTCCACACCGCCGTCTTCGAGAGGATCTACATCCACCAAGACCTCGACACCGACATCACCACCGAAGCCCAGCTCCACACCGACCTGCAACTACTCAAAGACCTCGAACACGAAGCCAGCCCCACAGCGGCCCACAACGCGCCCGAACCCGCCGACCCGGCCACCAACCCCAACCCGGAGCCGAACCCGCCACACGCGGCCACGTCGCGCCGCCAGGGGGCCAAAACCCCAAAAGCCGCCCCGAGAGGCGGCCTCGCCCCTACCCGAACCCCAGGGGTTCAACCCCTCCGGGGTTCGAGTAAGCGACATATGGCGGAGGATACGAGATTCGAACTCGTGAGGGCGTGAACCCAACCCGCTTTCCAAGCGAGCGCCATAGGCCTCTAGGCGAATCCTCCGCGGACGAGGATACCGGCAATCGGTGGCCCATCTCCAACTGGGCGACCTGAGCGCTCCCCGGCACCGCCGTTCTCGTTGCCCACAGCCGGCCTCACCGTCCGATCTGTACGGTGACCACCTCACCCGCCGCGTCCCGGTAGGAGATCGACTTCAGCAGACCGTCGGGCTCGGCCGCTCTGGGGTGCTCCAGGCTTGCCCAGACGAACATCCGCCCTGCCCAACGACCGCCTTCCAGAGTTCCCACCTCGATCTCGCCGGCATCGCTCAACCGCGTCGCGGTGACGTCTCCGACCGCTTCCTCGGGCACCAGGTAGAGCTCATAGCTGATCATCGTGCGCAGGTCCACTCCGTCGCTTGCCCCGGCGCCAGCGGCCAGCGCAAGCTGATCGGCCTCCTGGGGCGTCAGCTGCGCCGACGCTCCCAGGCCGCTCGCCAGGCGCATGCCCACCACGTCCAGTTCAGGATCGACATAGATCGTCGCAGCCCCTCCGAGGAGGTTCGCCGCGCTGATCCTCTCGCCGAGGCTGTTACGCACCTCGCCACCGGGTTGCTGCCAGATTGCGCCCCGCACACTCCATCGCGGGTCCGTCGACATCGGCAACAGCAAGTAGGCGGTGAGCCCCAGGGACTCGACCGACTGGGAAGCGTGGAAGCTCCCGCTGCCTTCCGCAAGCCAGTCGATCCAGCGGTTGGCCGGGGCCAACCCGATCACCACCTGATCGCTGAGCCGATGCGTCTGGGTAGCACTGGGGTCGGCGAGAGTGAAGGAGTCACGAAGCGGCGCTTCGCCGTTCAGGGTGACCATCGCGGTCACCTCCATGGTGTCGCCATCCCCTCGCCGCAGTTCGAGGCTTGCCGCGTCAAGGTCGATCGCGACCTCGTTGGAGCGGAAGGACTGGGGTTCGAAGGTCACCGTGGCGTGATCGGCCGCCGGGACGGCGGTCACCCGTCCGGGCACCAGTTGCGGCACCAACAACGCCGCGCCGGCCAGCATCGCGGCCGCGCCGATCCCCCGGCCGATCCGCCGGGCTGTGACGGCACGGTGTCCCGCGGCCAGGGTGCGCTCCAGATCGAGCGGAACGCTGAGTTCAGCAGCGGCAAGATCCTGACGCAGCCGGGATTCGAGTTCGGTGCTCATGACAGGTCCTCCATCGCATAGTGGGTGCGTAGGGCGGCGAGCCCTCGTGAGGCCGCGGATTTGACGCTGCCGACCGAGACGCCGAGCAGATCGGCCACCGCGGCTTCGGAGAGATCGTCGAAGTACCGCAGCACGAGCACCTCCCGCTGTCGCGTCGGTAGCGTGGCGAGCATCCGGACGATCCGGTCGCGGTCGTCGACGGTCGCCTCGTGGCTGGGGCGAACGGCGTCCACGTCGGCGGCCGGAGTTTCCGGACGACGGCGCCGCCAGCGATCGGCGTTGAGGTTCACCAACACCCTGCGGGCATAGGCGACCGCGGTCTCCGGCCGGATTCGGCGCCAGGCCAGGTAGGTCCTGACGAGCGCCTCCTGGACGAGGTCCGCGGCCGTGTCGGCGTTCCCGGTCAGGAACCATGCGGTCTTGGTCAGGGTGGGCGCCGCTGAACTCACGAAGGCGGAGAACTCCGCGTCCCGCTGCTTCCTACCGCCCATCTCGTGCCTTTCCCCGCGACCTCACTCTCTCTTACGCCACCGCGTTCATAAAGGTTGCGTCGTATTGTCCCCAGGTGTGGAGATCGGAGCCCTCCGCGCTCCGGCACCGCGACACAGGCCCAAGCCGGCCCTGGCGACGACTGCGGCAAGATGGGTCCATGAAACTCGCCGTGGCGCAGATCTGCTCCACCACCGATCCGTCGGCCAACCTTGCGCTGGTGCGGGAGTATGCCGGACGGGCAGCTGGCCTTGGTGCCGAACTGGTGGTGTTCCCCGAGGCCACCATGTGCTCGTTCGCCCGGCGACCGGATTCGGTTGCCGAGCCTTGGGACGGGCCCTGGGCAACCGGTATCCGGGAGACTGCGGCCGAGGTGGGGATCGTCGTCGTTGCGGGCCTGTTCATCACCGCCGGCGAGCGGATCACCAACTCTCTGCTTGTGACCGGGCGCGAAGTCGAGGCCCGGTACGACAAGATCCATCTGTTCGACGCGCTCGGGTACCAGGAGTCCGAACGGATCGCACCCGGGGCGGATCCGGTGATTGTCGAGATCGCCGGGGTGAAGGTCGGGCTGGCGATCTGCTACGACGTCCGCTTTCCGGGTCTCTTCACTCAGCTCGCCCGGTCGGGCGCGGAGGTGGTCCTGGTGCCGGCGTCCTGGGCGCCCGGGTCGAACAAGGTGCATCAGTGGCGGACGCTGAGCACCGCGCGGGCGATGGATTCGACCTGCTTCGTGGTCGGCTGCGGCCAGGCACCACCGGCCGGACCCGAGGACTCCAAGCCAACCGGCGTGGGCCACTCACTGGTGGTCGATCCGTACGGGACGGTGGTGCTGGAACTCGGCGCCGAGCCGGATCTGGTCGTCGTCGACCTGGATCTAGCCGAGGTGTCGCGAGCGCGGGAATCCGTTCCGGTGCTTCGGAATGCGCGGTTCGGAGCCAGCTGAGCCGCCGAAGCGTTCCACCGACTGTCACATAGATCCCATAAGTCACAGATGGGCTGTGGATTGTCGCTGCGCCTGTGGATAACTCAGGCATGCCCTTCCCTCGTTCGGACCGGTGTGCCAGACTGGCGCGCACTCCACCCCAGGAGCGCATCATGTATCGATTTGCGGCGGCCGTCACGGCGATGCTGGTTGCTGCGGTCGCTTCGATGGTGGCGGGCTGTCAGCCGTCCAGTCCGCCACCATCGACACCGACAGGTCCACCGCCGTCGTCATCTCCTGCGTCCCCTGTTCCGACGCCCACCTACCTGTGCACGCCGGAAGCGGGTGGGGAGGAAACTCCCTGCAGCCAGCACCAGTACGACGAGATGAATGCCAAGGACGCGCTGTACGCGGAGGCAGAGACGGTATACCGGGAGTTCTTCGCTGAGAGCGTGCGCATCAGCAGGGACGGTGGTGTGGATCAGCCTACCCAGACACTGCTCGACACCACGGCAGGCGACTATCTCGACAACATGATGGACATCTTCATCAGCCTGCATAACCGTGGGGTCAGGGCAGAGGGTAAAGATCCCCGCCTCACTATCGCTCGCCTTCCGGGCGTTTCCAAAGCCGGGTCAATCGTCGCGTTAACGGTGTGCGTCGATGCTCGCGAATGGGCCTTCTTCACGGGCTCAGAGCAAACATCTCAAGGCCGAGTTGGGATCGATGAGGTGCATTTTGCGCGCTTCGATCGAGACCTGAAGATCATCGGCGCCGACGGTCGGGAGGCGGTCTCATGCGACCTATGAGCATCGTCCGCCGCATAGCCGCCGTCACCCTCCTGAGTCTGTTGGGAGCGATACCGAGCACATCTACGAGCATGGCCGACCCCGGTGTTGACAACGAAGGAAGCGGTTCATTCACCGGCACCCACAATTGGAGCGACCAGCCGCCAAAGAAGGGCCCACCATCGAAGCCGAAGGACACCACCTACTCCTCGATCACCGAAGAGCCGGAAGAGGATCTCGGGCCTTGGGGCAGCTGCGAGAGGGGGGCCGACGGCCAACTCCTGACGCCGTGGGACTGCCCGGTCGGGCCGGCTGCGACCCTCGACCGTGCGACCGGGGAGCAACTCGCGCGACGACTCATCGTCCGCCTGCAACTGCCCAAGCCGACCCCCCAATTCGGACCTGACCCGGCGGACAACGAGTGGAACATGATGGCGGTCGGGTACCCCGTCTGGCTGTGGACGGAAGGCGCCAGAACGGTCACCGCAACAGAATCCGCGTACGGATACACCTTCACGCTACGAGCCCACTACCGCTCGACCACCTTCGAGATGGGCGACGGCAAGACGAAGCGATGCACCGACACCACCGCCTACCGCAAGACCGTCAAACCGGGCACGGCCTCCCCGACCTGCGGATACACCTATCTCAAGCCAGCGCACGACGGCACCTACACGGTCACCGCCACCACCCACTGGGATGTCGACTGGAGCGTCGCAGCTTTCTCCGGGACTCTTCCCGGCACCCACTCGGCAAGCCGGCAGCTTCCGGTCGGTGAACTGCAAGCCATCGTCGTGAAGTAGATCCTGCTGGCCCTTGGTCGGCGATTCGTGCTGGCACCGGGACAGTCCGAGGCGCCAGCACCGGCAGGGCACCAGTGGAGGTGAAGGCGTCCGTCCGGTCCGGTAGAGTGGGACCTGGTTCCCCGCGCGGCGGCACCTCGCCCAACTCCCCCAGGGTCGGAAGACAGCAAGGGTAAGTGAGCTCTACCGGGTGCGCGGGGGCCGTTCTCTTTTCGGCGCGCGTGCGAGTTCCGACAGGCTCAAGGCCCGTTCTGACAGGCCGGACGGCCTCCCTCCGGAGAGGGGACGCAGCTATGCCGCGCCAGGTGAGCGCACGCATCCCGACCAGGTCGACCACACCGATGAAGCTGGCTGGCCTCGGCGCCGATCGGCAGCTGGATGATCAGCGGGGTGGCCCATCGCCGGCCTCGGCACATACGACTGCTAGAGCGGCCCGGTAGCCGTGGCTGAGTTTCGAACCCTCCCGTCGGCTGCCGATCCTCGCCCATCAAATGTCGATCTCATCGAGACACTCCCGCGCCGCAGCGACCGGGCAGTCGTCTGGGATCGTTGCTCCCGATCTGGTTACCGGCCGCGGGTGCACCTGTCGGCGGCACCCCGTAAGGTTCACTGCGTGGACGAGCGCGACGACGATCTCTTTGACGAGGAGCCTGACCTCCTGGTTCAGGAGGGTCCCGGCCTGTTCGACGACCCCGAACCGGAGGACGACGCGTCCGACCGGCTCGACATCGAGGATCCACCCGGCGCGAGCGCCCTGACCGGACGCCCCCAGGCCGACGTGGACGCCGCGTTGCGCGACGCCGTCGATGCCCGACGTACCACCACCGCGCCGGTCGACCGTCCGGACACCCCCCTGGCGCTCTACCGTCGCTATCGCCCAGACACCTTCGCCGAGGTGATCGGCCAGGAGCACGTCACCGAGCCCCTGCAGCGCGCCCTGGTGAACAATCGGGTAAACCACGCCTACCTGTTCTCGGGTCCGCGCGGCTGTGGCAAGACCACCTCCGCCCGCATCCTGGCCCGCGCCCTCAACTGCGCCCAGGGGCCCACCCCGATCCCCTGCGGCGAATGCCAGTCCTGCCGCGATCTGGCCCGCGGCGGCCCCGGTTCGATCGACGTGATCGAGATCGACGCGGCCTCCCATGGCGGAGTGGACGACGCGCGCGACCTGCGCGAGCGGGCCTTCTTCGCGCCCGTCCACAGTCGCTACAAGATCTACATCATCGACGAGGCCCACATGGTGACCACCCAGGGCTTCAACGCGATGCTGAAGGTGGTCGAGGAGCCGCCGCCCCACGTGAAGTTCATCTTCGCCACCACCGAGCCCGACAAGGTGATCGGCACCATCCGTTCCCGCACCCACCACTACCCGTTCCGGCTGGTGCCGCCCAAGGTGCTCTCCGGCTACCTCGCGCAGGTGTGCGAATCCGAGGGCGTGTCGGTGGAACCCGCCGTGCTCCCGCTCGTGGTGCGTGCCGGCGCCGGCTCGGTGCGCGACTCGCTGTCGGTGCTCGACCAGTTGCTGGGCGGCGCCGCCGAGACCGGAGTGAGCTACCAGCAGGCGACCGCCCTGCTCGGCTACACCCCCGACGCCCTGCTGGACGAGATCGTGGACGCCTTCGCCGCCGGCGACGCCCACGGCGTCTTCGCCGCCATCGACAAGGTGATCGAGGTCGGCCAGGATCCCCGCCGCTTCGCCGAGGACCTGCTGCGCCGACTGCGCGACCTGATCATCGTCGCCGCCGTCCCCGACGCCCTCTCCAACGGTCTGGTGGACGTGGCCGCCGACCAGGCCGAGCGGCTCGCCTCGCAGGCCAGCGCGCTGGGCCCGGGCGAACTGACCCGGGCGGCCGAGGTGCTCGCGGTCGGGCTCACCGAGATGCGGGGCACCACCGCGCCCCGGCTCCATCTGGAACTGATGTGCGCGCGCGTCCTGCTGCCGGGCGCCGACGTGGACGGTCGCGGGCTGCATGCCCGGCTCGACCGGCTGGAGCGGCTCACCCAACTCGGGACGCTCCCCACCGCCGACGCCGCCCGTCCGGCACCAGCTCCCACACCCGCGGCCTCGCCTGCCGCCCGTCCGGGCGCGCCCGTTGCGGCGTCTAGGTTAGAGCCGGCCGCCGCAGCCCCGGCCCGGACGAGCGCACCCGCTCAGGTCTCCTCGCCAGAGCCTCTCGCCGCCGAAGCGTACGCGGCTCACCCGCGCCCCCAGAGCGTCCCCGACCGGCCCGTGGAAGCATCGGCAGTCGACCATCCGACCGTCGTCCCGGCGAAGACCGGGGTCTCCCCGTCCGAGATCCCGGCCTCCACCGAAACAGAGGGCGCCGAAACCCCGCGCGCCCGGCAACTGGCGGCCCCGGCGCCCACGCAGCCCGCCACAACTCCCGAGCCGAGCCAGCCTGCCCAGGCGGCGGCACCCGCCCAGCGCGGCGGATTCGGCGTCGCCGACCTACGTCGGATCTGGCCGGACGTGCTGGAGGACGTCAAGGGACGTCGCCGGGTCACCTGGATCCTGCTGAGCCAGAACGCCCAGGTGGTGGACGTCCGCGACGGCACCCTCACGCTGGGGCTGGCCAACCAGGGGGTCCGGGAGAACTTCGTCCGTGGGACGCATGCCGATCTGCTGCGCGAGGCGCTGCGGCAGGTCACCGGCCTCACGCTGCACATCGAGCCGATCGTGGACGCCAATGCCGCCGACGCCCCCGCCCAGCCAGCCGCACCCCCGCCGGCGCCCGCTCTGGCACCGGAACGTTCGGCGGGCGCCCAGGAGGCCCGGGAGCAACTCCGCCGCGGTCGCAGTGGCGGCTCACCCACCGAACCCGAACCGGAGCCCAGCCGCGATGATGCATCCGTCGACGACGTGGCCTCCAGCGACGAACTCCTGATCAAGCATCTGGGCGCCGAGCTGATCGAAGAGCAGGAGGCCTGAGCGCCTCAAGGACGTGCCGCAACAATGGCTGCACGTCGAGGCCCATCGCCACCCGCGGGCCACCCTGGTCCACGATCCTCCGACAGGGATCGTGTGGACGGGCCGAAGCCCAGCACCCCGGCTGCCCAGCGCGGCCTGTCGGCAGGAGCCGATAGCATGTCAACGACCTTGAAGGAGGTTCACCATGTTCGATCCCGGCAGCCTCGATCTCTCCGGTCTGATGGCGCAGGCACAGGCTCTGCAGGAACAACTCGAGCGCGCCCAGGCCGAGCTGGCCGATCAGCGCGTCACCGGCTCCTCCGGCGGCGGGCTGGTGGAGGCGACCGTCTCCGGCACCGGTGAGTTGCTCGAACTGACGATCTCGCCCGAGGTGGTCGATCCGTCCGACACCGAGACCCTGGCCGATCTGGTGGTGGCTGCCGTCCGCGACGCCTCGAACCGGGCGACCACGCTGGCCCAGGCCACCATGCCGCCCATGCCGGAGATCGGGTTCTAGAACCTCGGCCCACGCAGGAACGTCAGCCAACACACCTGCAGCCCGAGGTTCCCGAGCCTCTCGGACGGTCACCGAGCCTGTCGAAGGGTCGTCCCACAGGGTCTCGACAAGCTCAGCCAACGTCCCACCGCCGGCGAAGGCGACTACCTAGCCGATCCAAGGAGGAATGTGTACGAGGGTCCCATCCAAGACCTGATCGACGAACTTGGGCGGCTGCCCGGGATCGGGCCGAAGGGTGCCCAGCGGATCGCCTTCCACATCCTCACCACCGACAAGTCGGACGTCGAGCGGCTGGCGCACGCGCTGCGCGAAGTGACCGAGAAGGTGCGATTCTGCGACACCTGCTTCAACATCTCCGCGGAGGACACCTGCCGGGTCTGCCGCGATCCGCGCCGCGACCGCACCTCGATCTGCGTGGTCGAGGAATCCAAGGACGTCGCCGCCATTGAGCGCACCCACGAGTTCCGCGGCCTCTACCACGTGCTGGGCGGCGCGATCAGCCCGATCGACAACGTCGGCCCCGGAGACCTGAGGATCCGCGAACTCGTCCTGCGGCTGGCGGACGGTGTCGTCACCGAGGTGATCCTGGCCACCGATCCGAACCTCGAGGGCGAGGCCACCGCCACCTACATCTCCCGGCTGCTGTTGCCGATGGGGGTCACCGTCTCCCGTCTGGCCAGTGGTCTACCGGTCGGCGGCGATCTCGAATACGCCGACGAGGTCACCCTGGGACGCGCCTTCCAGGGCCGTCGCAAGCTCAGCGAGGAGACCCGTTCGGCATGATCTACCCGGCTCCTCCGCAGGGCATCCGGCTGATCGCCACCGACCTGGACGGCACCCTGCTGCGTCATGACAAGACCGTCAGTCCTCGCAATGCCGAGGCGATCCGGCTCGCCCACGAGGCCGGACTGCTGGTCGTCGCCGCCACCGGGCGCTACCTGGCCAGCCTGCCCATCCTGTTGTCCCCGGTCGGCGTCGACTACGCCGTCACCAGCAACGGCGCCCAGGCCTACCAGGTGAGCACCGGCAGGCTGCTCTTCGAGGACACCATCGCCGCCGCCACCGCGGCCCAGGTCATCGCCCACCTGATCGAACACTTCCCCGAATCCCGTTCGGAGGTCGCCATCAGCGACGGGCGGACGCACTACGCCCAGCCCGGCTACGTCGACCTGTTGCATGAGCTGGAACGCCTCAACTTCCCGATCGACTACCTCGAACTGACCGACCTCGATGCGATCCGCGCGCCCCTGATCAAGGTCACCGCGCGGCATCCCCGGCTCCGCCCCGAGGTTCTGCAGGAGTCGTTGCTGGCCTCCGGGCTGACCGGCTTCCATCCGACCACCTCGGGCGGACCGATTCTCGAGGTCAGCGGACCGGGCATCACCAAGGCCCACGGCGTGGCCAAGCTCGCCGACCTGCTCGGGTTCTCAGCCCACCAGGTGCTGGCCATCGGGGACGCCCGCAACGACATCGAGATGCTGCGATGGGCCGGCGTCGGAGTGGCGATGGGCAATGCGGTGCCCGAGGCGATCGCGGCGGCCGATCACACCACCGCCACCAACGAGGAGGACGGCCTCGCCCTGGCGATCGAGGCGCTCCTCTCCCACTGAGCCCGGCCAGCGGGCCGTCCGCTGCCGGGCGATCCGGCACCATGGACGGGCGCGTTCGCATCGGCCGGCTCACAGGCGATGAACAGCCGCGGCTCAGCCACCTGCTGGGATCCGTAGCGAAGCTGGGGGCTCCCGAAAGGAGAACCCATGCGACCTTCACATCACGCCTTCGGCCTGCTGGGGCCGCTGCTGGCGGCCGGCTTCCTGGTCCTGCTGGCAATCGCCGTGGCCGCTCTGGTCTGGTGGCTGCTGAAACGCCGCAAGGCCCCGGGCCAGGCGGGTGCACCCCACCGTCCGCCGTGGCAGCCCGGCGCCGGTCCGCACGCCGGTCCGCCCCCGATGCCGCAGCAGCCGGTGAATGCCGTCCAGATCCTCGACGAACGTCTCGCCCGCGGTGACATCGACGTGGACGACTACCTGACCCGGCGCGCGGCACTGCTGGGCGATCGGCCACCCAACGGCACCGAGTTCCAGCACGAGCGGAGCGGAGTGCCGGCCGATTCGCCGGACAGCCCCGGCTGATCCGGGCCACCGCCGAGCCGGCCGGCACT
Organism: Propionicimonas sp.; assembly: GCA_049841235.1. Classification (GTDB taxonomy): domain Bacteria; phylum Actinomycetota; class Actinomycetes; order Propionibacteriales; family Propionibacteriaceae; genus Propionicimonas. The sequence continues at coordinate 116,380 of JASGEM010000034.1, forward strand.
CGCAGAAACCGGGCAATCCAGCCCCGACGCCCGCCTTATCCACGCGAGCGAGCGGAATTGCCCGGTTTCTGCCGTCGACCAGCCCCCACCGGTGGATCCAGGTGAGCGCGCAAGGCATGATGGCGGTAAGGAGGTGACCATGCAGGGCCTGATGATCGTGCTGCTTGCCGGGCTCGCCTTCCTGGTGGCGGTCGCGGCCCTCGCGGTCGCCCGCCGTCCCCAGGTTCCGCGGGACGCCTCCAGCCTCACCCGCGACGCCCAGCGCATCCTGGACGAACGCCTGGCCCGCGGCGAGATCGGCATCGATGAGTACCTGGCTCGCTCTGCGGCCCTGCGCGGCGAGCGGTCGAACGGGACGCAGTACCGTCCGGACGAACCCAGCGACGACGGCCCACCCGCCGAGGACGACCCCGGCGACAGCTGACGGGCACGGCGGCGAGCCGCTGTCATTCCGGCGGAGGCCGGAACCCCGGGCCCGTCATCCCCGCTCCCACCGGGATGATGGGTGAGGACGGCAGGGTGAGGCGGGATGACGGATCGCGTAGACTTACCAACCGTCGCAAGGCATTGATGGGGCCATCACCCCGGAGTTGCCGGAAGAACGGCGCGCAAGCGCTCACTAGAACCGGCCGCGGCAGCAACGAAGTGGGACGCCGACCCGTCGTCCCGGACGCGCTCCGGGATCTCGCACAGGACGGTGGCCAAGAAGGGTGGTACCGCGGGCTCCGGCTCGTCCCTTCGTCACCGAACGACGAAGGAAGACCGAGATGACCGCTCCCGCAGCGCCCCAGCCGAGCCACAACCCGCTGCGCTACAACGCAGTGCCGGCAGCGATCGATCTGCCACGCATGGAGCACGAGATCCTCGAGTTCTGGAAGACCAACGGCACCTTCAGCGCCACCCTGGCCAAGACCTCCGCCGGGCAGCCGTGGACCTTCTACGAGGGCCCGCCGACCGCCAACGGCATGCCCGGCACCCACCACATCGAGGCCCGGGTGTTCAAGGACGTCTTCCCGCGGTTCAAGACCATGCAGGGCTTCCGGGTGGACCGCAAGGCCGGCTGGGATTGTCACGGCCTGCCGGTCGAACTGGCCGTGGAGAAGGAGCTGGGCTTCAACGGCAAGCCCGACATCGAGGCCTACGGGGTCGAGGCGTTCAACGCCCGCTGCCGCGAATCGGTCTCCCGCCACGTCGACGCATTCACCGAGCTCACCGAACGGATGGGCTACTGGGTCAACCTCGACCAGGCCTACTGGACGATGGATCCGTCCTTCGTCGAGTCCTGCTGGTGGGCGCTGAAGCAGATCCATTCCAAGGGCCTGCTGGTCGAGGACTACCGGGTCGCGCCGTACTGCCCGCGTTGCGGCACCACCCTTTCCGATCACGAGCTCGCCCAGGGCTACGAGGATGTCACCGATCCGTCGGTGTACGTCCGCTTCCCGCTGACCAGCGGCCCGCTGGCCGGCAAGGCCTCCCTGCTGGTGTGGACGACCACGCCCTGGACGCTGGTCTCCAACACCGCGGTCGCCGTCCACCCCGACGTCAACTACGTGGTGGCGACCCGGGACGTCCCCGAGGGCGAGACCCTGGTGCTGGCCGAACCGCTGGCCGAGAAGGTGCTGGGCGACGGCTGGTTGCTCGGCAGGACCTTCACCGGAAAGGAACTGGAGTTCTGGACGTACCAGCGCCCGTTCGAGCTGGTCGAGTTCCCGGACGCCGTCGGCGGCACCCACTACGTCGTGCTGGCCGACTACGTCACCACCGAGGACGGCACCGGCCTGGTGCACCAGGCGCCGGCCTTCGGCGAGGACGACATGGCGGTCTGCCGCGCCTACGGCCTGCCCTTCGTCAACCCGATCCTGCCCAACGGCACCTTCGGCGAGGATGTCCCGCTGGTCGGCGGTGAGTTCTTCAAGACCGCCGACGCCGCGCTGGTCGACGACCTGCGTGACCGCGGCCTGCTGTTCCGCAAACTCGACTACACCCACTCCTACCCGCACTGCTGGCGCTGCCACACCACCCTGATCTACTACGCGCAGCCGTCGTGGTACATCCGCACCACTGCGATCAAGGACGCCCTGCTGCGGGAGAACGAGAACACCACCTGGTACCCCGAGAACATCAAGTGGGGGCGCTACGGCGACTGGCTGAACAACAACATCGACTGGGCACTGTCGCGTTCCCGGTACTGGGGCACCCCGTTGCCGATCTGGCGCAACGTCGACGAACCGGCCGACCTGATCTGCATCGGCTCGCTGGCCGAACTCGGCGAGCTGACCGGACGCGACCTCTCCGAACTCGACCCGCATCGCCCCTTCATCGACGGCATCGTGATCGAGCGCGGCGGCCACACCTACCGGCGGGTGCCGGAAGTGATCGACGCCTGGTTCGACTCCGGTTCGATGCCCTTCGCCCAGTGGGGCTACCCATGGGCTCCCGGTTCGAAGGAGGCCTTCGAGAAGGCTTACCCGGCTGACTTCATCTGTGAGGGGATCGACCAGACCCGCGGCTGGTTCTACTCGCTGATGGCGATCGGGACGCTGGTCTTCGACGAGTCGAGCTACCGCAATGTGCTCTGCCTGGGCCTCCTGCTGGCTGAGGACGGCCGGAAGATGAGCAAGCACCTGGGCAACGTCCTGGAGCCGATCCCGCTGATGGACACCCACGGCGCGGACGCCGTCCGCTGGTTCATGGCCGCCGGCGGCTCACCCTGGTCGGCCCGCCGGGTGGGTCACTCCACCATCCAGGAGACCGTCCGCAAGGTGCTGATGACCTACTGGAACACGGTTTCCTTCCACGCCCTCTATGCCCGCGCCAACGACTGGGCGCCAACGACCACTGAGCTCGTCGAAGGGTCGTTGACTTCGACAAGCCCAGCCAACGTTGCGGGCGCCCCGCCGGTCGCCGAGCGCCACGTGCTCGACCGCTGGCTGGTCTCGGCCCGCAACGCCCTGGTGCGGGATGTCACAGCGGCGCTGAACGACTTCGACACCCAGCGGGCCGGGGCGCTGCTGGCGGCCTTCGTCGACGACCTGTCGAACTGGTACGTCCGGCGCTCCCGCCGCCGGTTCTGGGACGGCAACCCCTCCGCACTCTGGACGCTGCACGAGACGATCGATGTGGTCACCCGGCTGATGGCACCGCTGGTGCCCTTCGTCACCGAGCGGGTCTGGCAGGACCTGATGCTCCCGGTGGTCCCGGACGCGCCGGCATCGGTCCATCTGGCTGACTGGCCGGCCGCGGACGAGACGCTGATCGACACCGGCCTCAACCAGGCCATGGCGCTGACCAGGCGCATCGTCGAGCTTGGACGTTCGGCGCGCGCCGAGGCGAAGGTCAAGACCCGGCAGCCGCTGGCCCGCGCGCTGGTGCCCTCGGCGGCCTTCGGACGGCTGGAGCGGGCCCTGGTCGAGGAGATCAAGGCCGAGCTCAACGTGGTCGAGTTGGGGTCGTTCGCCTCCGCCGGCGACCTGGTCGACCACTCCGCGAAGGGCAACTTCCGCGCGCTGGGCAAGCGGTTCGGCAAACAGACCCCGGTCGTGGCTAACGCGATCGCCGCCGCTGACGCTGCCGTCCTGGCCGCTGCACTCGCCTCGTCTGGCTCTGCAAATGTAGAGGTGCCCGGCCTGGGCACGGTCGAGGTGAGCGCGGACGAGGTGATCGTCTCCGAGCGTCCTCGCGAAGGCTGGTCGGTGGTCAACGAGCAGGGCGAGACCGTCGCCCTCGACCTGGAACTCACCCCCGATCTGGTTCGTGCCGGCGTCGCCCGCGAGGTGATCCGCCTGGTGCAGGAGGCCCGCAAGTCCTCGGGCTTCGAGGTTTCCGACCGCATCGAGCTGACCTGGGCGGCGGACGACTCCGAGGCCGGCAAGGCGACTGCCGCGGCGATCCAGGATCACTCCGCTCTGATCGCCGACGAGGTGCTGGCGGTCGACTTCGTCTGGGCCGACCCGGCTCGCGGCGAAATCTCGGTGGCTCTGGGGCGCCCAGCAGCGTCGCGACCGAGCACCCAGAACGCCGATTCCGCGCCGGGTGATCTCGACGAACTCGATCGAGAGGCTGCCGCGCTCTTCGGCGACCCCGAACTGGGCCTGACCTTCATGGTGCAGCGTGTCTAGCCCGGATCTGCCTGACGTGCCCGACTTTCCGCCGGCCGAGCTTGTCGAGACCAGCAGGACCAGCCAGCCCAAGAAACCTCCGGTCGTTCTGCTGCACGGCGCAGGCCTGCTGCCGACCATGTGGCAGAGCCAGGTCGAGGCTCTGGGTGCGCAGCGCCGGGCGATGGCACCGTGGGTTGCCGGCCTGCGTCCGGGGCGCCGTTTCGACCTCTCGCTGAAGACCGCCAGCGCCGAACTGATCAACACCCTCGATCTCTCCGGTTACCAGACCGTGGATGTGGTCGCCCACCAGTTGGGGGCCATGGTGGCGCTGCAGGCGGCCGCCGACCACCCCGACCGGATCGGACGTCTGGTGATCAGCGGCGCGGTGCTGCTACCCGGAAAGCTGGCGCTGCGCGTGCAGAAGGCCGCGCTGCGGATGCTGCCCGCCCGCGGCCTGGAGAACACCGGCCTCACCAAGGACGATCTGATCAAGGCCCTGGACGTGATGGCCGAGGCCGACTTCTCGTCCAGACTGGACGCGATCACCGCCCGGACCCTGGTGATCGTCGGCCAGTCCGACGCCAACGGCCAGGTCTCGGCGAAAGCGCTCGCCGAGCAACTCCCGAACGGACGCCTGGAGGTCATACCCGCCGGCGCCCAGCCGCCCCTGGAGAACCCCGAGGCCTTCAACCAGGCGATGGTGGCCTTCCTGGGCTGAGGAACCGCTGCCTGGCGGGACTCGCCCGGACGAGCAGCCGACAGCCACGGCAGCCGGCCAAGGAGACCACCCGGTGCGCCGGCAGATCTTCGAAACCACCGACGACTCGCTGTCGCGACGGGTTTCGTCCTTCGCCAGCCTCAGCACCGACCAGATCGGCCGGCACTCGCCCTCTGGTCTGCGGACCTACTGGTCGCGGTGGCCGGTGAAGTGATCCATGGTGTGGTTCACACCCAGGAAGTCGACCACCGCGTCGAACACCGGGTGGGGGAGCACCCGGGCGACCGGCAGCAGGTTCACCGACCATGGCATGACGAGTTTCGCGGCGCCGCGCTCGATGGCGTCCAGCGTCCTGGTCGCGACATCCTCCGGCTGCAGGATCGGCAGCAGCCGGGGAAAGCGGGTCTGCACACCGTCGAACATCCCGGTGTTGATGTAGAACGGGCAGACCGCCAGGGTGCGCACCGCCGAGCGCTGGGCGCGCAGTTCGGCGCGCAGGGACTCGGTGAAGCCGACCAGCGCATGCTTCGTCCCTGAGTAGTCGGTCATCCGGGTGGTGCCGACCAGCCCGGCGGCACTCGCCACGTTCACCACGCTGCCGCGGTTGCGCTGCAGCATGCCGGGCAGGAACGCCTGGGTCACCCGGTAGGCCGCCAGCACATTGACCTCGTAGCTGCGGCGGATGTCGTCCTCGGTCAGCTCCACGAAGGGCTTGCCGGCGATCACACCGGCGTTGTTCACCAGGACGTCCACCGGCCCGGTCTCGGCCACAGCTGCGGCGACGGCGTCGGGGGTCGCCACGTCCACCGCGAGGAACCGGACGCCCAGTTCGCCGGCAACCTGCTCTCCGAACGCCGCATCCCTCGCCCAGATCGTCACCTCCGCCCCGCGCTCGGCGGCTCCGGCCGCCATCAGCCGTCCAATCCCCCGTGTCCCTCCGGTGATCAGCACCCGTGCGCCCTTCAAGGCGGTCCCGCGGCTCATCGCAGCCCCTTGGCCCGGGTCCACCGACTCCCGCCTTCCACGCCGCCCCGTCCGGGCGCGCCGGCTGCTCTCGCTTCGCTCGTCAAGACCCTCAATCGGCTCGGCCCGCCAGCGAGCTGCCCGGCACTCGCCTCCATCGGGCCTGCGCCGACCACGCTCACCGGACGACCCGGCCCGCGCTCGCGTGACCGTCTCGCCGTCACACCCGTCTGGTGCCGCTCGCGACGGCGGCCATCGATGGATCTGGGCTTCGTCATGGTGGACATTGTGCCCGAACCTTATTCAACCGACCAGTTGACAACCAGGGCCGCGACGCTTACCGTTGTTATCAACCAACCAGTTGAGGAACGGTGATGGACGATCAGCTCTCCAAGGTGTTCGCCGCCCTGGCGGATCCGACCCGGCGCGATCTCGTGGCGCGGCTAACGGTCGGCGACGCGACGGTCGGCGAGCTCGCGAAGCCGTACGACATCAGCGTGCAGGCGATCTCCAAGCACCTCAAGGTGCTGGAGGACGCGGGCCTGGTGACCAAGGCACGGCAGGCGCAGAAGCGTCCGGTCCACCTGGAGGCACAGGTCTTCGACCTGATGACCGCCTGGATCGAGCGCTATCGCCGCCAAGCCGAGGAGCGCTATTCGCGGCTGGACGCCGTCCTGGCCGACCTCAACGCCACCCAGGAAGGCATCGCGTCATGACCGACTTCACCCAAGCCCAGATCTCCGCTGACCCGACCGTGCCAGTGATCCGCATCACCCGCGACTTCCGGGCCACCCCGGCCCAGTTGCTGAAGGCGCACACCGACCCCGAGCTGTACGCCCGCTGGACCGGGCCGAACGGGAGCATCATCCGGATCGACTACTGGGATGCGCGCCGCGGCGGCAGCTGGCGGTTCGGCGGCGACAACGAAGACGGCGAGGAATACAGCTTCTACGGCAGCTTCCACGAGATCGCCGACGACCGGATCGTCCAGACCTTCACGTGGGAGGGCATGCCGGACGGCGTCTCGCTGGAGACCCTCCGGTTCGAGGATCTCGGAGACGGCACCACGCGGCTGCACGCCCAGTCCCTGGTCGACTCCTTCGAGGATCGGGACGCCTGGCTGGCCAGCGGCATGGAGGTCGGCGTGAACGACGGCTACGCCAAGCTGGACGCCCTGATCGCTGCCGGCGAACTGTAGGGCGACCCCCCTTGGCCGCGCCCGCAGTGACCTCCCTCCGCCAAGCGTGCAGCCCGCGTTCGCCGGCCTGCCGGGGTTATCGGCACCCGCGAGAGTCCTCACCGCGTGAAACGCCGATCTGTGGGGGGTTACGGGTCGGCGGATCGTGCCGGTAACCCCGATCTCCTGATCCCGCGGCGGACGGACCGGCATCCGCAACCCCGATAGACCGACGCTTTGCGGGGCCGTCGGCGCTACCACACCCTCGCGGCCTGCGTTGCTCCGCAATGGATCGTCCGCAGGACCGTGATGAGAACGGTCCTGCGGAACGCCGTCGCGGGCATAGGCTGCGGGGACGGTCCAGATGGAGATGAACAACGTGACGCAGGCCGAGACGACGGCGCCAACAGTCCGGCCGACTGACACCAAGGGCATCCTGCTGGCGCTTGCCGCCTACGGCCTGTGGGGCGCGTTCCCGTTCTACTTCATGCTGCTGGGCGACGCCGGACCGCTGGAGATCGTCGGGCACCGGGTGCTGTGGTCGCTGGTGTTCTGCCTGATCGGCGTCATCGCGTGGCGAGCCCTGGCTGAGTTGCGGGCGGTGCTGCGCAGCCCCAGGCTGCTCACCGGTCTGATGGTAGCCGGCGTCCTGGTCAGCGTGAACTGGCTGGTCTACGTCTGGGGCGTGCTGAACGACCACATCGTCGACACCGCGCTGGGCTACTTCATCAACCCGCTGTTCACCGTGACCCTGGCAGTCCTGGTGCTGCGCGAACGGCTGCGCCCCGCGCAGTGGGCTGCGGTCGGGATCGGCACCGCCGCGGTGATCGTGATCGCCATCGGCTACGGCCAGGTTCCGTGGGTCGCCCTGGTGCTGGCCACCACCTTCGGTCTCTACGGGCTGGCCAAGAACCGCGTCGGCGGACGGGTGTCGCCGCTGGTGGGACTGACCGTGGAGACCGGTGGCATCTCGCCGGTCGCCTTCGGCTACCTGGTCTGGCTGCAGGCCACCGGCGCCAGCAGCTTCATCGGGCACGGCCCGGGGCATTCACTGCTGCTGGTCGGAGCCGGCGCCGTCACCGCCGTCCCCTTGCTGTTGTTCGCCGGTGCGGCCAGCCGGATACCGCTGAGCATGATGGGCCTGATCCAGTACGTCGCCCCGGTGATCCAGTTCGGGATCGGGGTGTGGGTGAATCACGAGGTGATGCCACTGCCGCGCTGGATCGGCTTCGGCCTGGTCTGGGTGGCCTTGATCATCCTCACCATCGATAGCCTGCGCGCCGCCCGGAACCGTCCGATCCCGGTCGAGCCGGACAACGAGCCTGCCAGCCGCGTGGGCGACCCCGGCACAGACGACGACCGCCACGCCGCAGTCTTCCGCGTCGAGAGCCGGCCCTAACCCCTAAGGGCCAGGTTTCAAGGCTGGCTCTCAGGACGTGAGGCTGGCTCTCGACGGGGAGTGCAGCCAGTCGCGAGGCGCTGCGGGGTCAGCGGGCGAGCCGGCGGGTCACCTCGGCCATCAGGCACTGGACGGCGAGGGTGTCGTCCAACGGCATGATCGGGCTCTCGGTGAGGCCCTCGGTCAGGCACTGGTTGACGTGCTCGATCTCGTGGCAGTAGCCGGTGCCGCGCTTGGGGAAGTGCAACTCCTGCGGCTTCCCATCACGATGCCAGATCAGCGTTTCGGCGCGGTGGAACCGCGGCTTCACGTCGACCCAGCCCTGCGTGCCGGCGACCAGCTGACGACCGGGTCCGGCAACGCGGAAGGAGATCACCTCGGAGGCGAACCGTCCGTCATCCCAGCCCAGCAGCATCCCTACCTCGCCCTCGACCCCATTGGGCAGCAACCCACCGGTCGCCATCACCCGATCCGGCGAGCCCAGGAACTGCTGGACGAACGCCAGCACGTAGACCCCCAAGTCGTAGACCGCGCCGCCACCCAACTCGGGGTCGAACAGCCGGTCGGCCGGATCGTAGTCACGGGGAGCGATCAGATCGCCCTGGATCGTCCGCACCTCACCGAGGTCTCCGGCGTCCACCATCCGGCGCAGTTCGATCATGGCGGGCAGGAACCGCGTCCACATCGCCTCCATCGCGAAGACTCCGCCGGCGCGGGCCGCCTCGACGACGGCCACCGAATCCGCCACCGAGATGGTGAACGACTTCTCCACCAGCACCGCCTTGCCCGCCGCGATCGCGGTCAGCGCCAGGTCGGTGTGCTGGGCGTGCGGGGTGGCGAGGTAGACCGCGTCCAGGTCGGCGGTGAAGAAGTCGTCGTAGTCGCCGGCCTGCGGGATGCCGAATTGGTCAGCGAAGGCTCGCGCCCGTTCTGGCGAGCGGGAGCCGACTGCCACCAGTTCGGCGTCGGGGACATGGGCGAAGTCCGCGGCCATGATGGCGGCCATCCGTCCGGGACCGGCGATTCCCCAGCGGACGGTCACTGCAGATCTCCGTCACCGGGCGGCAGGATGCGTTGCTGCTGGGCAGCGGCGATCCGGCGGCGCTTCATGTCGCGCGCCACCTGATTGAGCACCGAACCGCCCACGATCATGCCGACGATGGCTATCCACCACGGCACCGGGCCGAAGATCGCACCGAAGATGAGCAGCATCGGGAGCACCCGGGCGATCGCGCGCAGCACCGTCTCTGTCGAGGAGGGCGGGAGTACCTCCTTGCCTGGCACCACCACCGCCCCCTGGACCACGGGGTAGGGGTTCGGCGGGGTCCGGTACTCGGCCGGCGGCCCGGCCGGCTCAGAGGGAGCGAACGGCGGCTGGCTCCACTGCGGTGTCGGCTCCGGACCAGGCTCGGTCGGCTCGCTCGGCTGCCAGTGCGTACTCACATCCACCATGGTAGGCCCGGATCGTCTCTGCCCGGCGGGAGGGTGGTGGGGCAGCCTGGAGCCGGGGTGATGTACAACCTCCGCCATATGGCGCTTCCGGCCCACATAGCTGGCAGCCAGGGCCGCTATGTGACGAACCCCGCACGCAGCTGGGCCGCGTCCCAACCCGATGAACAGCGCTGAACCCCACGCGTCCACCCACTAAGGTGGACGCGGCCCAAACGACGACCGCGGCGCCGCATCCGCGGCCACACGGGAGTCCTGGCGAGCAGCTCGAACGAACTGCGCGGAAACAGACGTAAGCGGCCGAGGGAGGCTCACGCACAGTGCGGGTGGTACAGAAGTTCGGTGGCTCATCGGTGGCCGACGCCGACAGCATCAAGCGGGTGGCGCGACGGATCGCCCGCACCCAGGCCGACGGCCACGAGGTGGTCGTCGTGATCTCGGCGATGGGCGACACCACGGATGAGCTGATGGATCTCGCCCAGCGGGTCTCCCCCCAGCCCCCGCCCCGCGAACTGGACATGCTGCTGACCGCGGGCGAGCGGATGTCGGCGGCACTGCTGGCGATGGCGCTGAACGACCTGGGCGTGACCGCCCGCTCTTTCACCGGCTCGCAGGCCGGCGTGCTCACCACCGAGGCGCACGGCAACGCCCGGATCATCGACATCACTCCCGGCCGGATCGTCTCCGCCCTGGACGAGGGCGACGTCGTGATCGTGGCCGGCTTCCAGGGTGTCTCCCAGACCACCAAGGACGTCACCACGCTCGGCCGCGGCGCCTCCGACACCACCGCGGTCGCGCTGGCCGGCGCCCTGGGCGCCGCCTACTGCGAGATCTACACCGACGTGGACGGCGTTTTCACCGCCGACCCGCGGATCGTCCCGGGCGCCCGCCAGATCCCGGCGATCAGCTACGACGAAATGATGGAACTGGCGGCCAATGGCGCCAAGATCCTGCACCTGCGGTGCGTGGAGTACGCCCGTCGCGAGAACGTCCCGGTGCATGTCCGGTCGTCCTTCTCGCAACGACCGGGCACGTGGGTGAAGGACATCGACTACCAGGAGGACGGCATGGAAGAACCACTGATCTCGGGCGTCGCGCACGACCGTAGCGAGGCCAAGATCACGGTCGTCGGGGTGCCGGACCGTCCGGGCGAGGCTGCGCTGATCTTCACCACGGTGGCCGATGCCGACATCAACATCGACATGATCGTGCAGAACGTCTCGACCGAGCACGGCCGTACCGACATCTCCTTCACGCTGCCGCAGAACGACGGCGCCAAGGCGATCGCCGCGCTCCAGGCCGCCAAGGAACTGATCGGCTTCGACGACGTCGTCTACAACGACGCCATCGGCAAGGTGTCGGTGATCGGCGTCGGGATGCGCTCGCACCCCGGCGTGACCGCACGCTTCTTCCAGGCGCTGGCCGAGGCCGGGGTGAACATCGAGATGATCTCCACCTCCGAGATCCGGATCTCGGTCGTGGTCGCGATCGACGACGTCGACCGGGCCGTCCGCGCCGCGCACACCGCGTTCGGCCTTGACGCGGAGGAGCAGGCGGTGGTGTACGGGGGCACCGGTCGCTGAGCCCGCTCGGGCCACGCTCACCGGCGGCCTGATCGGCGCCTCGGTCTGAGGACGCCGGACGAGCCCTGCAGCGCGAGCGAATGAACCGCCCGCATGTCGACGAGGGCGGAGAACAGATCGGAGTCCGGGTCTCAAGCCCGCGGGCGAAGATCCCTGCGTTCAGGCAACTCTCATCGGCCTCGCATAAGCTGGACGGGTGATCTTCAAGCGCGTCGGTGATTCCCGCCCCTATCCCGAGCATGGGTACGTCCAGAAGCAGTGGGCGGTGATCGCGCCCCAGCAGGTCCGGTTGGACGAGTTGGTCACCACCAAGCGGACGCTCGATCTGGAGGCCTTGCTGGAGGAGGATTCGACCTTCTACGGCGATCTCTTCGCCCACGTCGTCTCCTGGCAGGGCGACCTCTATCTCGAGGACGGTCTGCATCGCGCACTGCGGGCCGCCCTGCAGCAGCGCCAGACCATGCATGCCCGCGTTCTTGAGCTCACGTAGAATCGGGTGCAGTCGATCCACGGGGAGTAGTCCATGCAGATGGTCAGGCAGATCGTCCGGGTACTGAAGACCCCGGTCACACTGCTGCTGCTGCTCGCCTTCGTGGGCTACGGGGCGGCGTGGGGGTACGAACACGCCAAAGCGCCCGCACCCGGCCGTCCACCCGTCCCGTGCGTGGCGACCGACGTCGGCGACACCCTCACTCCCCCGATGGTGCAGGTGAGGGTGCTGAACGGCGGCACCCAGGGCGGCATGGCCAAGAACGCCGCCAGCCATCTACGCGCCTTCGACTTCAAAGTGATCAAGTACGGCAACACCGACGAACGGCTGGAGAACACCATCATCGTCGGGAAGAACGCCGAGGATCCGCAGGTGCAGCTGCTGACCTACTTCTTCAAGGACGCCGAGGTTCGTGGCGATCCCGAGATGATCGACGGCGTTGTCGAGGTGCTGCTGGGCACCAAGTCGGTACGCATCCCCAATCCCAAGGTGACCACCGTCGAGGTGGACGGCCCGGTCTGCCTGCCGCCCGACACCAAGCTGCCGACCCCTTCGCCGACCCCGAGCGAATCCGCCAGCGAGAAGCCCGCCAAGAAGAAGAAGTAGGTTCTACCGTCTCCAGCGGGCCAGCCGGCCGTCGCGGGAGATCGAGATGAACCGCCGCTCCACCCGGCGCCGATCCTCGGCCCGGGTGACGATCAGCAGATCGTCACCCGCCCTGATCGGATCGTCCGGCTGGGGGGTGAACGGCTCCTCGGCCCGGACGATCAGCGACACCACCGAATTCCGCGGCAGCCGCAGCTCCCGGATGGTCACGCCGTGCAACTGGGAGCCGGGCGGCACGTGCACCTGCATCATGTCGGCCTTGATCGTGTCCAGCGGAGCGAACTCGATGTCGATGTCGGTGGCGTCCTCGCCGCTGGAGACCTTCAGCTTGCGCGCCACCCACGGCAGAGTGGGCGACTGCAGCACGGTGAACACCACCACGAACGAGAACACGAGATTGAAGATCCTGTGCGCGAATGGGGCACCGGCGGCCAGCGGGACGGTCGCCATGATGATCGGGACGGCGCCCCGTAGGCCTGCCCAGGAGATGAACGCCTGCTCCCGCCAGGGCACCTTGAACCAGGCGACGCACAACACCACCGACAGCGGACGGGCGACGAAGGTGAGGAAGGCGCCGACCGCGACGCCGGCGATCACCTCCTCCCAGGTGAGGGTGGTGAGATCGGCCAGCATGCCGAGCATCACGAACAGCCCGATCTGGGCGATCCAGCCGATGCCCTCGGCGAACGACCGGGTGGCATGCCGGTGGGGCAACTCCCCGTTCCCCAGCACCACCGCCGCCACGTACACCGCCGCGAACCCCGAGAGGTGGATGGACGCGGCAAGCCCGTAGGCCAGCACCGTCCAGCCCATCGCGGCCAGAACGTACAGACCGGATGCCGGCAGCTTGATCGCCCGCAGCAGTCGGATGCCCACCCAGCCGATGGCGGCGCCCAGGGCAGCGCCGCCGACCAGTTCGAGGACGATCAGCCCGACCGTCGCCGCCGGCGTCGCTTCGCTACCGCGCCCCAGCGACATGGCGGTGGCGCTGGCCACCAGCAGCACGATGGGAGCGTCGTTGAAACCAGACTCGGCCTCGATCACGGCTCGCAGCCGTGGTGGGAGCGGCACCTTGCGCATCACCGCGAAGATGGCGGCCGCGTCCGTGGGCGACATGATCGCACCCAGCAGGATGGCGCTGGCCAGATCGATCTGCAGCACCAGATGCGCGAAGGCGGCGACCGCGGCGACCGAGATCCCCACCCCGACCGTGGCGAGCAGGATCGCCATCGGCAGGGCGCCACGGATCTCCTGCCACTTGGTGGTGAAGCCACCCTCGGCCAGGATCAGCACCAGCGCCGCGAACCCCAGCGAGTGGGCCAGATCGGCATCCTGCAGGTGCAGTCCCAGTTCGCCGACCAGCACGCCGAGCCCGAGGAAGAGCAGCAGCGAGGGCAGACCAAACCGGGCACCCAGCCGGGTGGCGAGAATCGAGGCGAGCAGGACGACCGAACCAAGCAACAGGACCTGATCCAGTTCCACCGCGCCTCCTCTGGCCGCAGTGTAGTGAACCGGGGCCGTCCGGCGCTCCCACCGTCCAGCAGAAGCCGGGCGCTACGGCAGCCGACTCCTTTGCTGCTTCAGGAGCCCGGGAGGCTCCCACTGTCGCGGGATAGACAAACCACGCCGGAATGAGGGCCAGAAACGCCAGGATGACAGAAGAACGCGGGCTGCCGGAGCGGACCCAGGACTGCCAGGAGCCGGAGACGCGTGGGCGGGAAGCCGGCCGGTGGAGAACGAACCTGCCTCAGGCGAAGAGCTCGCGGGCGCGAGCGGCCTCGGCGACGGACGCGAGGTCGCCACCCACCTGCGAGGCCACCCCGGCGGCGACGGCCCCCTCGACCAGCGGACCCTCGGCGAAGACGACATGCGCGCGTTCATCCTCGTCCAGGAAGTCGAGGACAGCCTCTACAGTCATAGTGGCCGAACCGAGGTCGGTCAGGATCACGACCTCGTGGCCGGCCTCCCGCAACTCGGTCACGGCGTCGCTCACCTTGTCGAAGGAGGTGCCGATCCGGCCGTCGTCCGTCCCTGCGGCAGCCCGCAACGGGACGTCCCGGGCCATCTGCTCGGTCAACTCGACGACTCCTTCGGCCAGCTTCTCCGAGTGGGAGACGATGACCAGCCCAACACTCGCGCCGACGCTCACGCGATCCCCGACGCGTCGGCCGCGGCGGCCAGCAGATAGGCCGTCGAGGTCGCCCCCGGATCCTGGTGGCCGATCGAACGCTCGCCCAGGTAGGACGCGCGTCCCTTGGTCGCCAGCATCGGGATGGTCGCCTCGGCACCCTCCAGCGCGGCCTTGGCCGCCGCATAGAGGGCCTCGGTGGCGGATCCGCCCGCATCGGCGACGGCCTGGGCAGCGGCCAGGGCCGGCGTCCAGGCGTCCACCATGGTCTTCTCGCCGGTGGTGGCCTTACCGCGCGCCACGATGCCCTCCAGGGCACCTCCGATCAGCGCGACGACCCCGGCAGCGTCCACCTCGGTGTCCTCCCCGAGCGCCTTGGAAGCGCGCAGGAAGGCGGTCCCGTAGAGCGGCCCCGCAGCGCCGCCGACGGTCGACATCAAGGTCTGTGCGACCACCTTCAGGACGTCCTGGACGGTCTCGGCGCCGGCCTCCAGCTTCGCCACCGCGGCAGTGAAGCCCTTGTCCATGTTGGCGCCGTGGTCGCCATCGCCGATCTGGCGGTCAAGCTCGATCAGCAGCATTCGATTCTCGGCCATGACTGCTTGGGCGCCGCGTATCCACGCCAGCGCCCAAGCAGTCGACAATGTGTCGCTCATGCGGGGTCCCCGCGGAGTTGTTCGGGGGAGCGCAGCGGAGGAGAAGAACGTCGCGGGGTGCTCATGCGGCCATCCTCACACACCGCGCCGCAATGCGACGGTATGGACCGGCGCGTCGTACAACTCGGTGAGTTCGTCGTCCAGTTGCAGGACGGTGATCGAGCAGCCCTGCATCTCCAGCGAGGTGATGTAGTTGCCGACCAGCGAGCGGGCGACCTCAAGGCCGGCATCCTCCAGGCGCTTGCGGGCGTGGTTGTAGACGATGTACAGCTCGGCCTCGGGAGTGCCGCCCATGCCGTTGACGAAGAGCAGCACCTTGCCCGACCAGTCGCGGTCGGCCAGGATCGCATCGACCAGCCGGTCGGTGATCCCGTCGGCGGATTCGAGCGGGATGCGGTGGCGTCCGGGCTCGCCGTGGATGCCGATGCCGATCTCGATCTCGTCCTCGGGCAGGTCGAAGGAGGGCTTGCCGGCATGCGGCACGGTGCAGGCGGTGAGCGCGACGCCCATCGAACGCACCTGGCCGTTCACCTTCTCGGCGATCGCCAGGACGCGGTCCAGGTCGTCGCCCCGCTGGGCGGCGGCGCCGGCGATCTTCTCGACCAGCACGGTGCCGGCCACGCCGCGGCGTCCGGCCGTCCAGGTGGAATCCTCCACCGCGACGTCGTCGTTGACCACGATCGCCTTGACCGTGATGCCCTCCATCTCGGCCAACTCGGCGGCGGTCTCGAAGTTGAGCACGTCGCCGGTGTAGTTCTTCACGATGTGCAGGACGCCGGCGCCGCCGTCCACCTTCTTGGTGGCCTCGAGGATGGGATCCGGGGTCGGCGAGGTGAACACCGCGCCGGGGACCGCGGCGTCCAGCATGCCGAGGCCGACATAGCCGGCGTGCAGCGGCTCGTGGCCCGACCCACCGCCGGACACCAGACCCACCTTGCCCTGGACGGGGGCGTCCGCGCGCACCACGTAGTCGGGATCGGTGTAGACGGTGATGAGGTCGGCGTGGGCGGCTTGGAAGCCGGCCAGCGTTTCGGCCACGACGTTCTCAGGATCGTTGATGAGTTTCTTCACTGGGTTCTCCTTGCCAGGCGCGACAACGATGGGGCGGGCATTCCCAACTCTGCCCCGTTCCGCGCTCCGGGGGAAGGGGTGGATGCCGCACCTTCGTTCACGGAGGCACGCCACCCTGAACGGAATCACACCGTCGCCCGACCCCGGGACACCGGGGACGGTTCCTGCTGTCCCAGCTTGTCAACACCAGATTCCGGGGCGTTGCGAGCCTTGGGACGGCAGGAACCGGACCGGGTATCCCACTCCGGAAAGGCGTGGCCGAATCTCCGGACCCGGGCTCACCGCCACGGCCTGGGGTCGGAGAGGAACCGGAGAGCCGGGAGGTCAGCCGAGCAGCGAGTGGATGCGTTCGGTCATCGTGGCTTCGCTCAGGGCACCGACCTCGACGTGGGTCAACGTGCCGTCGGCGGCGATGAAGTAGTGGCTGGGGACGCCGGTCACCCGATAGAGCGCGCCGATCTGGCTGCTGGTGTCGACCACGTGGTGGAAGCCGAGACCGAGCTGGGTGGTGTAGCTCACCACGGCGCTGGGGGTGTCGGAGATGAAGACCGAGACGATGGCCAGGTCGGCCCCGTAGCGCTCGTGCATGGCCTGGACGTCGGGCATCTCGGCGCGGCAGTTCGCGCACCAGGTCGCGTTGAACAGCAGCCACACCGGCCGCCCCCGCAGAGCTTCGAGGTCGATCTCGTCCCCCGCGGTGGTGCGCGCCGTGAAGACCGGGGCGAGTTCGCCGACCTTCGGGACGGGGGCACCGCTGTCGGGTACCTCCACGGCGGAGACCTGGGAGCTCTGCCCGAACGCCTGCATCGCCCACAACCCACCCAGGACGGCGGCCACGATGGCGGCCAGCACGGCCACGTTGACCCAGCCTCGGGTTCGCGGGGTCGCCATCGGCTGCTCAGGCATAGGAGTGCAGGCCGCCGAAGAAGTGATTGCCGAAGTAGGCGAACAGCACCGCCAGGAAGCCCACCAGCAACAGCACCGCGCTGCGGGTGCCCTGCCAGCCGCGGGTCACCCGGGCATGCAGGTAGGCGCCGTAGATCAGCCAGGTCACCAGTGCGGCGGTCTCCTTCGGATCCCAGCCCCAGTAGCGGCCCCAGGCCGTGTTGGCCCACACCGCGCCCAGCACGATCATGATGGTCAGCATCGGGAAGGTCACCGTCGCGGCCTTGTAACCGATGTCGTCGAACAGGTCGCGCGCGGGCAGGTTCCGCAGCCGCAGCCTCGGATGCAGCAGATAGATCACCGCAGCCCCGCAGGAGACCGCCGCGGCACCGTAGGCGAAGATCGCGAAGCCGACATGCAAGGTCAGCAGCAGGTTGTTCTGCAGCGCCGGGATCAGCGGCTGGACGCCGGCGTCCAGGCTCATCGCATACAGCAACAACACCGCGGCGATCGGTAGCACGGCCAGCGACAGCGCACGCACCTGGTAGATGAACTCGACCACCAGGTAGGCGCCCAGGATGCCGAGCACGAACGAGACGGCGAACTCGTGCTGGTTGGAGAACGGGCCGTGACCGGTCAGCGACATCCGCAGCAGCACGTAGGCCAGCACACAGGCGAAGCCGACGATCGCGAATGCGGTGGCGTACCAGGCCAGCCCGGTCAGCCGAGCCCTCCTGCGGCGCCGGCCAACGGTGGGACGATGGGGCTCCAACGTCGCGCCCGGCACGCCACCGGAGACGACCCCTGCTGAGACCTTGGCCGGCTCGACCTGAGCCGCCCGGCGCTGCCTGCTGGTGACGATCACCACATTGCAGATCAGCGCCAGCAGGACGAAGACCAGGGCAGCGGTGAGCAGGTACTCGGCCAGTTGCAGCACGTCATTCATGACGGTTCTCCCTTCCGGCGGCAAGTTCGTCGGCGACATCGGCGACGATGTCCTCCAGCAGGCGCTGGTAGGAGGCAACCGAGCGCTCCACCGCGCCGAACCTGATCAGCTGTTTCGGCCGAGCGCCCGACCCTTCGGCAAGCTCAGGGATCGTTCTCGTCAACTCAGTGCCGGTCTGGACGATGGCTGAGCCTGTCGAAGCCTCCTCCCCCGACCCTTCGTCAAGCCCAGGGATCGTCTCGGCCGGAACCGGGGGGAGATCGTCCGCGATCGTCTCCACGCGGACCCAGATACGGCGGTAGGCGAAGCTGAAGGTGATGCTCATGCCGATCACCAGCAGGGCCGATCCGACCCACATCCACAGTTCGCCCGGGTCCTGGCGCATCCGGATGCCGGTGAACTGGCGCTCCCGCTCGAAGCCGAGGTCGTAGCCCTCGATCGTCACCACGGACCCCTGCAGGGCGGCTTTCGCGTCCACCCGCTCGTCGCCGCGATAGACCTCGAACAGCGCCGCGCCGACCGGGACGACACCGTCGGTGCGCCCGGAGGCGGCCAGCACCACAACGACCTCCAGATCGGTGCCGGGCAGGTCGAACCGGCCGACGGCATTGGCGCCGTCGTTCGACGTCCACTTCAGCGGCACCGCCTCGGCGAAGATCTCCTGTCCACCGAAGACGACCCGGACGTCCGCCGCGATCCCGAAGGTCGTCTGGTGGAACCGGAAACCGCCGTACTCCAGCGGGGAGTTGACCCGCACCAACTGCTGAGCGACCACCTCGTCCCCGCGCCGCAACTGCAGTTCGGAGACATAGTCGGCGGGACGGCCCTGCGCGGTGTAGGTGTCACTGAAGGAGAGCGCGGTCAGCGCCAGCCCGGTGCCGTGGCCGACCTGTACGGTGCCCCCGACCGGCACCGCCAGATCCTCCTCGACACCGAACGTGGCGCTGATCACGAAAGCAGCCAGGATGATGACGAAGCTCAGGTGAGCGATCACCGTCCCGATTCCGCTCCAGGCGTGCCGGTCGGCGTAGAGCGCCTGCCCGGGTGCCCGCTCATCGTCCAATACCCTGAACCGGTGGCGTCGCAACACGGTGCGGGTGGCGGCCAGGGCGGTCGCCTGGTCGGCGTCGGTGGGGACGCTACCACGGCATCGTGCCTTGTCGAAGAAGCGTGGCGCTACATGGACATGCGGATGCCGGTTGCGCCGCCAGAGCTCGGGGATGCGGTGGGTGGTGCAGGCGATGATGCTGAGCGCCAGCATCGCGACCACCACGTAGAACGGCACCGAGGTGAAGGCGTGGAACAGGCCGAGCGCGCCCAGCACGGGCGTCCATCCGCCGTAGGCCTCCTCGGCCCGGGCCAGGAAGCTCTCGCGCTGTGCCGGATCGGCCCAGACCGCGGCGCTGGTCTGGGTGACCAGCGAGCCGATCAGGGCGTAGCAGGCCATCGCCAGGATCAGGATCAGCCCCACGGTCTTGGAGTAGAAGAAGCGGTACACCCAGCGGAACAACTCCGTGACCGCGACCTCGCCACCGCCGCGCGGACCGCCCGGATCTGCACCGTCCACGGTGACGATGGGTTCGACCACCTCCACCCCCGACGGTCGAGCTCGGCCCGTCCCGAGCTGGTCGGGGGGTCGAGACCCCTGATCGGTGGTCATCGATCCACCGTCGGGGTTGGGGCCGGCGTAGCGGCGTCGGGCACGGCAGGATCCTGCAGGCCGGCCAGGTGCATGCTCGCGGTCTTCGCCATCTCCGATGCCGGGTCGATGTCGATCACCCGCTGCCAGGCAGCCTTTGCCGCAGCCATATCAGCCGGCTCGATGGTCAGGTGGAGGAACCCGAGGTTGTACCAGGCGGTCGCGTTGTCGGGTGCGAGTTCGGTGACTGCCAGCCACTGGTCTCTGGCCGCGTCGACCTGGCGCTGGTTGAAGTAGAGGACGCCCAACTCCAGCCGCGCGTCGACATCGCTGCCGTCTGCGGCGACCTTGGCCTCCAGCTCGGCGATCCGTGCGGCCACCTCCGCATCGCTGGGCGCCGTGATGCCGGTCCCGGTACCCAGGGTCGGGGTACTCGCCTGGGGCGAGGCGGCGCCGGTGGGACGAGCGGCGTACCAGACGCCGCCGAGGATCCCGGCCAGCAGCGCCACCACCAACGCGAACCGTAGGGTGAACACCCGGCCACCAGGGGACGCGGAAGGCCCACCCGCTTTCGGCGATCCGGCGGCACGCCGCTTGCGGTGCAGCACGTCGTCATCGTTCTCCAGGCCGGCGTAGAAATCGTCGGACTCGTCGTCGAGATCCCGGCCTTCGCCGGGATGACCAAGGAAGGAGCCCGCATGACCAAACGAGGTGCCGGCGCCCCCTACCGTCATCCCGGCGGAGGCCGGGATCTCAACCGACGGCGCTTCCCGCGCGTCCAGCTCGGCACGCAACGCCTCCGCCTGTCCCTCAGCCCAGGCAGCAACCTCGTCCGGGGCCGCGGCGAGGAACTCCAGCACCTGCTGCAGCTGCTGCGCCGAGAGCGCAGCAGCCCGTAGCTTGCTGTCGGTCTCCCCTTCGGTGGCCACGGTCATCGCCTAGCCGCCGGAGTGGTTGCCGCCGGCACGCAGCGACCGTTCCAGGTTGCGCTGGGTCACCTCGGAGGGCTCCAGCTGTTCGGCGGTGGCGCCCTGCAGGGCCAGCTGGCCCTTGCGTGCTGCGTCCAGAGCCTGGCTCAGGATTCGCTGGGTGTAGTCGGGTGCATGGAACCCGTAGGAGTTCTCCGAGTACACGATGTCGATGTAGAAGCTGGCCTTGTTCTGGTACTCCCGGGCCAGTTCCAGGCTGGCCTCCGGGGTGCCGTTGTCCTGCGCGGCGGTGAGATCGTCGATCAGCGCCACCAGCCCGTCCAGTGCCCGGTCGCGGGATTCGATGAATCTATCCTGGATGGTCGTCACCCGCGCCTCCAGCACTCCGTCACCGGTGGTGTGGCAGGTACCGCAGCTGGCGTTGACGTCGGCCATCGGGGTGGTCACGTGGTGGTTGGTGACCTTGGCGGCGCCCTCCCGGACGTAGTTCATGTGACAGTCGGTACAGCTGACCCCGTTGGCCGCGTGGACGCCGTTCGACCAGATCTCGAACTCCGGATGTTGCGCCTTCAGCACCTTCGCGCCGGTACCGGCGTGCGTCCAGTCGACGTGGCCGATCTCCTTGTAGTACTCGAAGATGCTGTCGACGTCCAGGCCGTTGTCCCACGGGAAGGTGAGCACCTTGTTCTCACCGGCGAAGTAGTACTCGACGTGACACTGCGCGCACACGTAGCTGCGCATCTCCTGCCGGGTGGCGTCCCGGTTCACGTCATAGTTCTCGATGCCCTCGGACGCCTTCAACTCGGCGATTCCCGCCTTGAAGGCGGGGCGGCTGATCCGCAGCGCCATGGTTGCCGGGTCGTGGCAGTCGATGCAGGCGACCGGGTGCTCGGCGTCGTTGATCAGTTCCTTCAGCGGGACGGTACCCATCGCCTCGAAGCCGGCCTGCTGGTCGCCGTTGCCGAGCTTGTTCATGATGCCCAGCGTCGATGCGTGACAGTTCAGGCAGGTGCCGGGCTGGTTGAACTCGGTGTTGCGCAGGGTGAACTGCTGGTCGATGGTCATGAAGGCGTGCCCGCGGGCATGCCGGTAGTCGACCGAGAACGGGTAGCCGTCCCACATCCGCACCAACCGTGGATCCTCTTCCAGCTTGGACGAGGGAACTTCGGTGCGCGGGTCGCCGGCTGCGCTGTGCGGCACGAGCACGCCGCCGTGGGCTGACTGGGTGAACTCAGCCGTCCGCAGGTAGGCCTGGTACTGGGAGGGGAAGTTCTGGCCCCAGACCGCGGGGTCGAACGTCGTCTCGTCCAGCTCCACCACCTTGCTCCAGGTGAGAGCGCTCTCCTGCTGGTGCTGGAAGATCGTCACCAGCAGCGCGGCGATGGCGAAGCTGGCGATGCCCGCCAGCACCACGACGCTGCCCAGCAGCAGGGAGCGCTTCCGCTTCGGCATCGGCTCGGGATCGGGCCGCGGCACGGGATCCGGCTGGGTCTGGGTCATATCCCTCTCCTTATCCATGTCCGACACCGCTGTGGCAACGGACGCAGTCGAAGACTTCGCCGTCGGTGGCAGTACCGGGGTGTCGGATGTCGTTGGTGAGTTCGGCGTGACAGTAGAGGCAGGCCTCATTGGTGATCGCCAGGCTGACGGGCCGGGCGACGATGTTCTCGGGGTACCAGCCGGTGGTGAACTTCAGCGCATGCATGAAACCGTTCTCACCCTTCACCCAGTACTTGTGGACGACGTTGTCGTGCGGCATGTGGCAGTCGGAGCAGGTGGCGACTCCTGCGTGGACGCCGTTGATCCAGCCGTCGTACTGCTCGTTCATGACATGGCAGTTGATGCAGGCCTGCGGATCGGTCGACAGGTAGGAAGCGCCCTTGGCGTAGATGAAGGTGAACAGCCCCAGGCCGATCGTCAGCCCGACGGCGAAGGCGGCGGCGGTGAGCAGCACGGAACCGGGAGACCACGAACGGCGCTGCGGTTGGGGGCCCGTCATCGCCTCGATCCTCTCTCTCGCAACGCTGCGATCAACGATGAGACCCTGGTTGCCGCCTGCGTCTCATCGCCTCCAAGTAAGTAATCATGCTAATGCGGCTACGGAGGCCCCGTGCGGGTTTTGAAGAACTCTTCGGATCTTTCTCCGTGTGCCCGGAGCGACCCCGGACGAGAAGCCCGGGGAAGCCGCTGTCGGCGGCGGTCGCGTATCTCGAGACTTGGGGCGACGCCGCTGTGGCAACGGCTTTCGACCCCGGCGAGTTCAAGGGGACCAGGTCGTCCAGCGCCACGGCACCGTGGTCGGCGGCAACTGAGCATCGGGCGCCGGGCGCCTGGCGAGGCCCATCCCCGGCAACGGCAATGGCCCGAACCCGGAGGTTCAGGCCATCGGCGGTGGCGGAGGGATTTGAACCCTCGGTGGGTTGCCCCACACTCGCTTTCGAGGCGAGCTCTTTCGGCCGCTCAGACACGCCACCGCGGGAGAGTTTAGCCAACCCGAACCGGACGCGGCGAATCAGGCCGGGCGCACTCCATTCGTCGGATCGCCGCAGCGGGTCAGAGCGTCTTGATCATCATCAACGCGGGCCGGCCCTCCCATACGTCGCCGAACTCCTCGACCGGAAGGAAGCCGACATCGTGGTAGAACGCCCGGGTGGCGGCGGCCCGCGGATTCGGATCGGAGGGCCCGATCGTCTTCACCACCACCAGCCGGGCACCGAAGGCGCGGGCATCGGCCTCGACGGCGGCGAGCAGGCGACGTCCGATCCCCTGGCGCAGGTAGCCCTTCCGGACGGCCATCACGTAGACCTCGACGGATTCGCGGAAGTGAGGTTCGAGCAGCAGAACGCCGACCGGCTCGCCCTCGGGGGTGGTCGCCAGGTAGGTGACCATGTGCTCGGCCGCGGCCAGGTAGGCCTCGGTCGTCCGGGGCATCGAGATCCCCTCCGGCAGGTCGGCCAGGATGGACGCGACCACCGCCGGATCCGGATCCTCGCGTCGGATGTGCACACGCGCATCGTATGCCCCACCCCCTCCCTCACGGGAGATCCCCGGGTCCGCTCTCTCATCGAACGCTTGTGTTCCCGTCGAGCGCCTGTGCCTGGGGTGTGGCGCTCGACGCCAAGGGTGGCGGTCGGTGCTGGAAGGGTGGCGGTCGGCGACACGTGTGGCGGGAGCCCCGGCCTGGAGGGTGCGCGATTCAGGTTCGCGGGGACGGGGGTGCCGGGCGGTGGTTGGCGAAGAACTCCTGCAGGAGAGTGGCGCACTCGGGTTCGAGGATGCCGCTCACCACCTCGGGGCGGTGGTTGAGGCGGGGGTCGCGCACCACGTCCCACAGCGAGGCGACCGCACCGGCCTTGGGGTCGAAGGCGCCGAAGACCAGGCGCTGGACGCGGGCGAGGACCAGCGCGCCGGCGCACATCGTGCAGGGTTCCAGGGTGACCACCAGGGTGCAGCCCTCCAGCCGCCACCTGCCCAGCGACTCCGCCGCGCGGCGCAGCGCGAGCACCTCGGCATGGGCAGTCGGGTCGCCCAGCAGCTCGCGTTCGTTGCCGGCACCGGCGACGAATCGCCCCTCGGCGTCCAGCACCACGGCCCCGATCGGGACGTCACCGTGCTCGGACGCGGCGCTCGCCTCGGCCAGCGCCTGGCGCATCGCCGGTTCCCAGCGGTTCATGGTCGGCAGGAGTGCGGGAAACGCTGATCGCTGGGCGAACCCGTCGACACCGTCGACGACCGGTCGGAAACGGCTTTCGACCCGACGACGAGCTCTGGGCAAACCGAACTCGGCGAACATCGCAGGGCGAGGATCGGTATTTCCCCAGGTGGATTCATGGTCTAGTCGAGGGCGGAGACGGCCCGGGTGAACTCCCGTCCGAACTTGATCCGCTCGGCGACCTGTTCCAGCAGTGCAACCGAGTCGTCGTCGTAGTTGGAGGCGATCGCCTCCAACTCGAAGTCGTGAAGCCCGGAATCCGCGAGCATCTCCAGATCGCCCACCGGGTAGGCATCATCGTCGTCGTCATCGGGCAACTCGATGCTCAGGTAGTCCACGACATCGCGGGCGATCGGCCAATCCTCAGCAGCGCCGACATCCGAGAGCAGCACCTGCACGTGCTTGCCGCGCACCCGCACCAGCACGAACACCTCGGTGGCCAGCGAGACCATGCCGAGCGCACCGCCGTCACCGGGAACCCGCCGCAACTGCGTGATCAGGCCGTCGAAGTCGTTGGCCAGTTCCGCATCGAGAGCCAGGACGACCGGCTGCCCGTCCTCCCGGTAGAGCGCGAGGACGAGGTCGATGTCGTCCTCGGTGGCATCCTCGGGGTATTCGTCGTAGTCGTCGTCGCCCTCATCATCGGAGTCATCGATGTCGAGGTCGTCCAGCTCCTCCAGCCCCGGCCGGTCGTCGCCGAGGTTGGGCAGCTCCATGTCGAAGTCTGTCGTCCCGCTCACGCCCTGCTCCTCACTGTCTGTCCTCCATCGTGTCAGAAGTCCTTGTCGATGGCACGGTTCCCCGCAGATTGTCGCCGACCTTCAATACGGCCGACCGCTGTACGACAAGCCCCGCGCCCGGGGCGCATTTCCCGAAGCCGCAGCCGGGAATCGCGACGCCCCAGTACGATGAAGCAGACGAATCGGGTGCCTGTTGCGAGAGGGGGTCGCGATGCTCGCCGTCCCGGAGTTTCCCCGGAGCCACGGATTGCGTGGCGACGGCCTCTACACACAAGTCATCAACACCCTCGGCCAGGACATCGTCAATGGCGTGCTGGCCGAAGGCGATCTGATCTTCGTCGAGCAGCTGTGCGCCAGGTTCGGAGTCTCCCGTTCGGTGGTGCGCGAGGGACTGCGGACGCTGGCCTCCATGGGGCTGGTGGAGGCCCGGCCGAAGGTCGGCACCCGCGTGTTGCCCCGCTCCCGCTGGGATCTGCTCAACCCGATGATCGTCTACTGGCGCGGAAGGGGCGTCGACTACATCGAACAGCAGCGCGAGCTGCTGGAACTGCGGCTGGGGATCGAGGGCACCGCGGCCCGCCTGGCGGCCGAGCGGATGTCCGCGGAGGACGCCGGCATCCTGCTGCACCACGCCGTCCGGATGCTCACCGCGATCGAGGCCGAGGATCGCACCACCTTCTACGAGTTCGACGCCAAGTTCCACCGCGCACTGCTCGACGGCTCCGGCAACGCCATCATGGCCCAGTTCGCCGACACCGTCGAGGCGATGCTGCAGGCCAAGAGCACCGACCACCGCCCGGGCGCGGCCTTCATGGGTGCGCCGTCGGCGCGGCGGCACGTCCAGCTGGCGCACGCCCTGGTGGCCCGCGACCCGGATCAGGCCGAGGCCGTCGTCCGCCAGATCGTCTACGGCACCCTGGAGGAGTTCGAGGAGGACGTCCGCCAAGCCGCCCGCAACCAGGCGGCCGCCGAGCAGTAGATCCGGCCGGCCTTCGCGAGCAGCCGGGAGCATCGAACCCGGGCGGTGAGCGGACGGACTACTCCAGGCCGGCCCACTCGTAGGCGAGCCGGGGGATCTGCGTGGCCAGCTTGCCGCCGCTGACATCGACCAGCGTGCCGGTGATGTAGCCGGCCAGATCGCTGGCCAGGAAGCAGAGCAATCGGGCGACGTCCGCCTTGTCACCCCACCGGCGCAGGGTGAGGGTGTCGAGCAGCCGCTCCTGCTCGGCTTCGGAGCGGTCGGCGAAGTTGTTCATCGTGGTCGGCACCATGCCGGGGGCATAGGCGTTCACGGTGATGTTCCATGGCCCGAGCTCTCCGGCCAGCACCCGGCTGAACTGCGCCACAGCCGCCTTGGACGACGCGTACGCGGCCGAGCCGACGATGGGCAGGATCGCCGCGAACGAGGCAGCATTGAGGATCCGCCCGCTCCGCTGCGCCTTCATCACCGGAGCCACCGCGCGGCAGGTGTGGAAGACCCCCTTGACGTTGATGTCATGCACCACATCCCAGCTCGCCGGATCATAGGTGTCG
>JASGEM010000035.1:0-68034 GCA_049841235.1 Propionicimonas sp.
CGAGGTGCGGGCCCGCGCCGCCCGGCTGGTCGCCGAGCGCGGGCGGGTGATCGAGGCGCTGCGCGCCGCCGGTTGGCGGACCCCCGACAGCGCCGCGAACTTCGTCTGGCTGCGCGCCGAACCCGGCCTGCACGCCCAGCTGATGGACTCCTTCGACGCCGCCGACATCCTGGTACGCGGCTATCCCGGCGACGGCATCCGGATCAGCCTCGCCGACCCGGCCACGAACGACCGCGTGCTCCGGGTGCTGGCCGATCGCTCGCGATTCGGCTAGGGCACCCGCCGGTCAAGTCGATCGGTTCGGGACGCCCTGGGCCGCGGCGTGTGCCTATCGACGGCGGGCGCGGTCGGCCAGGGTGTTGAGCAGGGCCGCGCCGGTGGCGGCGTCGTCCACGGTGATCACCAGGTTGCGGCCGCCGGTGCGGCGTACCTTGAGGGCCTCGCCGGAGCGCACCACGACACCGACGGTGCCGTCCCTTCCGACGCGATAGCCCCAGCCGCCGAACTCGCCGAGGGGCGAGACCGGACCGACCTCGGCCTGGACCACCTCGTCCAGTGGGACGTGGGTGCGGGGGTGGGAGATCAGCGGGCTGACGGTCAGTCCGGTGTGATCGATCACGATCCGCCATCGTCCCAGGACAACCAGCAGCACGGTGAGGAAGCCGATCGTCCCTGCCCAGAGATCGGCCCACAACATGCCGCGCCAGAGACCGAGAACGGCCAGGACCACGGTGGCCACGCCCCCGACGCCTGCGATCCAGTGGAAGCCGGGAACCTGGATGCTCCGTCGCCAGGAGGCCAGCTCGCTGTCGGAGAGGAGTAGCCGAACCGCGTCGGCCGGGACGGCGTCGGAGGCGGGTTGCCGGGCGTCACCGGGGACCAGCGCGGCACCGGCAGCGGCGATCAGCGCGGCGGCCGCGAAGCTGATCCCCAGCGCCTGGTTGACGTCGGGCGCCTGGTGGGCGTCGGCCAGCCCGCGCTGCAGGTGCAGCGTCCCGGCGATGAACCAGGGCAGCGCGATCCCCGACCACAGGCCCAGGAATACCGCCAGTCGCCGGGTGGCGGCGGCCCGTCCCAGACCGATGCCGATGGTGGCCGCCAGGCCGCACAGCAGCAGCGCGATCAGAATCATCATCCCGAGGGCGAACTGCCAGCTGCCGAAGCCGTCCGGCCGCCCGTCGGCGCCCCAGTGCACCGCGACCGGGTCGGGCAGTTCGCCGGCGAAGGTGAGCACCCGGATCACGGCGCCGCCGGCGAACAGCAGCGGCACCAGGACGGTCAGCGCCGCGGTCAGCAGGCGATGCGGAACGGGGGAGCGCGGGCCGGTCATCGAAAGGCCTCCTTCAGTAGCCCGATGGTGGTGTCCAGGGAGAGTCCGCGGCGCTTGGCCTCGGTCGCCGCGGCGGTCAGCGCCCGGTGCAGCTGGGTGAGATCCTGCGCAGCGGTTCCGGTGAGGACCGCGCCGCGTCCGCGGCGGAGTTCGAGTAACCCCTCGTCGCGCAGTTCCTGGTAGGCGTGCAACACGGTGTGCAGGCTGATGTTGAGCGAGTCGGCCAGTTCCCGCGCCGAGGGCAGCCGCTCGCCGGGCCGCAACTCGCCGCGCGCCGCCGCCGCCCTGATCTGGTCGGCCAGCTGCTGGAAGAGCGGTTCGGCCCCGGCGAAGTCGATCCGGAAGAGCATTGCTCAATCATAGTTGTTATATGACAGATATAACAAAACTGGTTGTCCCGCCGACCACCCCGCAAGCCCGCCCCAACAGCGACCGCTTGCCTTGCCGTCGAGCGCTTGCCCCAGGGGAGTGGCGGTGGACGTCAAGGCAAGCGGTCGGCGATAGGAAGGTTGGGTGGGGGAGCGCGGCCGGGTGGGGCAGAATAGTCCTCGGCCCTGCACGAGGGCCTCGATGAAAGGAATCCCTGTGTCTGTCAACCTCACCGTGGTGCGTTCTGAGTCGCGCGAGCCCCAGGTGGTCGAGACGGGCACTACCGGTCTGGATCTGTTCGGCAGCGACCGGACGGTCGTGGCCGTGCGGGTGAACGGCGAGCTGCGCGATCTCGCCCGTGAACTCGGCGACGGCGACGAGGTCGAGCCGGTTCTGATCGACTCCGCCGAGGGCCTGGACATCCTGCGCCACTCCACCGGGCATGTCACCGCGCAGGCCGTCCAGGCGCTCTACCCGGCGACCAAACTGGGTATCGGGCCGTTCATCACCGACGGCTACTACTACGACTTCGACACCGAGCGTCCGTTCACCCCCGAGGATCTGAAGGCCATCGAGAAGCAGATGAGCCAGATCGTCCGCGAGCGGCAGCGGTTCGTCCGCCGGGTGGTGACCGAGGACGAGGCCCGCGCCGAGCTGGCCGCCGAGCCGTACAAGCTGGAGCTGATCGGCATCAAGGGCAGCACCGAGGGCACCGAGGGTGCATCCGTCGAGGTGGGCGGCGGCGAGCTGACCATCTACGACAATGTCCGGCGCGACGACAGCGTGGCCTGGAAGGATCTGTGCCGCGGCCCGCACGTGCCGCACACCGGCTACCTGAACGCCTACGCCCTGATGCGCACCTCGGCGGCGTACTGGCGCGGCGACCAGCGCAACGCCCAGCTGCAGCGGGTCTACGGCACCTCGTGGCCGACCCGCGACGACCTCAAGGACTACAAGTTCCGGCTGGAGGAGGCCGCCAAGCGCGACCACCGCAAGCTCGGCAGCGAACTGGATCTGTTCAGCTTCCCGGACGAGATCGGCTCCGGCCTGCCGGTGTTCCACCCCAAGGGCGCGATGATCCGGATGGAGATGGAGGACTACTCCCGCCGCCGTCACGTCGAGGCCGGCTACTCCTTCGTGAACACCCCGCACATCACCAAGGGGCACCTCTTCGAGACCTCCAAGCACCTGGAGTGGTACGCCGACGGCATGTACCCCCCGATGCGGGTGGACGAGGAGCGCGACGCGCAGGGCAATGTCACCCGGCAGGGGGCCGACTACTACCTCAAGCCGATGAACTGCCCGATGCACAACCTGATCTACTCCGCACGGGGGCGGTCGTACCGGGATCTGCCGCTGCGGCTGTTCGAGTTCGGGCACGTCTACCGCTACGAGAAGTCCGGCGTGGTGCACGGCCTCACCCGGGCCCGCGGCTTCACCCAGGACGACGCCCACATCTACTGCACCCGGGAGCAGATGAAGGACGAGCTGGCCAGCCTGCTCACCTTCGTCCTCGACCTGCTGCGCGACTACGGCCTGGACGACTTCTACCTCGAACTCTCCACCCGCAACCCGGAGAAGTCGGTCGGCGACGAGCAGACCTGGTCCGACGCCACCCGCGTCCTGGCCGAGGTCGCCGAGGCGTCGGGCCTGGAACTCGTCCCGGATCCGGGCGGCGCTGCCTTCTACGGCCCGAAGATCTCCGTCCAGGCCAAGGACGCGATCGGCCGCACCTGGCAGCTGTCGACCATCCAGCTCGACTTCTTCGAGCCCGAACTGTTCGAGTTGGAGTACACCGCCCCGGACGGCAGCCGGCAGCGCCCAGTGATGATCCACCGCGCCCTGTTCGGCTCGATCGAGCGGTTCTTCGGCGTGCTGCTGGAGCACTACGCGGGCGCCTTCCCGGCCTGGCTCGCGCCGGTGCAGGTGATCGGCATTCCGGTCTCGGCCGACCAGAACGAGTATCTGGCCGGGATCGCGGGCCAGCTGAAGGCGGCCGGGATCCGCGTCGAGGTTGACACCAGCGACGACCGGTTCGGCAAGAAGATCCGCAACGCGCAGACCCAGAAGGTGCCGTTCATGCTGATCGCGGGCGACACCGACGCCAGCGCCGGGGCGGTCTCCTTCCGCTACCGCGACGGCAGCCAGAACAACGGCGTCCCGATCGCGGCCGCGATCGAGGAGATCGTGGCCTCCTGCCGTCCGCCCAGACGATGAGCGATCCGGGGTTCGAGACTGACAAGGTGGGACACCAGGAACCGTCCCCGGTGTCCCAGGCTGCGGTGGAGGCGGCGGGCAGCCTGGCCGGCGTTCCCGACGCCTTCCAGCGGCTCTGGACTCCCCACCGGATGGTCTACATCGACGGCGAGAACAAGCCGGCGTCCACCGGCGAGTGCCCGTTCTGCATCGCTCCCTCGCGCTCCGACTCCGAGGGCCTGGTGGTACACCGCGGCGAACTCGCCTACGTGGTGATGAACCTGTACCCGTACTCGCCGGGCCACCTGCTGATCTGTCCCTACCGGCATGTCTCGGACTACACCGAGATCACCGAGGAGGAGCGCGACGAGATCGGTCGGCTGACCGCCACGGCGATGACGGTGATCCGCCAGGTGTCCGGCCCGGCAGGGTTCAACCTGGGCATCAACCAGGGCGAGGTCGCGGGGGCGGGGATCGCCGCGCACCTGCACCAGCACATCGTCCCGCGCTGGCTGGGGGATGCGAACTTCCTGCCCGTGGTGGCGCAGACCCGAGCTCTGCCGCAGCTGCTGGAATCCACCCGTGGGCTGCTGCAGGCGGCCTGGCCTTGATGGATAGGCTGTGAGCGTGGCGGGAGAACCTTATGACACGACGCGGGTGCTGACCCTGCCCAACGTGTTGAGCTTTCTCCGGCTGCTCGGCGTCCCGCTCTTCCTGTGGCTGCTGCTGGTCCGGGAGAACGACATCTGGGCTGTCGTGGTCCTGGCGGTCGGTGGTGCGTCGGACTGGTTCGACGGCTACCTGGCCCGCAAGTGGAACCAGCGTTCACGGCTGGGTCAGATTCTCGACCCGGCCGCCGACCGGCTCTACATCCTGGCCACGCTGATCGGCTTCGTCGCCCGCGACATCGTGCCGCTGTGGCTGCTGATCGTGCTGGTCAGCCGGGATCTGCTGCTGACGCTGATGGTGCCGGGGCTGCGGAGCCGGGGCTTCATCAGCCTGCCGGTCCACTTCCTGGGCAAGGCCGCCACCTTCCTGCTGCTGTACGCCTTCCCGCTGGTGTTGCTGGGCGCCGGGGACGAACCCTGGCAGCTGGCCTTCCGGATCTTCGGCTGGGCGCTGGTGATCTGGGGGGTGGTCCTGTACTGGTCCGCCGGGGCGCTGTACCTGCGGCAGTACGCGTACGTGCTGCGCAACTTCCCGCCCCGATCGCGAATCGCGGCCGGCAGCACACCATGAGCGCACCGCGCCGGGTCGACGAGAGCATGGACCTGCTCAACGACATCGTGCGCCAGCCGATCGACCCGGACTACCCCGAAGCCGGCGAGGGGACGACCCCGCGTCGTTCCCCGATGGTGGTCGCCGTCCTGCTGGTCTTCGGGCTGATGGCCGGGGTGTCGCTGGCCTCGACGCTCCGGGCGGCGCCGCAGATCCAGCAGGAGCGCGCAGAGTTGCAGACCCGGGTGGAGGAGGCAGCCGGCCGGATCGACGCGCTGCGGCTGGAGGCGGCCGAACTGACGCAGACCAATCGGGAGCTGACCGAAGCGGGCGCCGGACTCGACCCGGCCACCCAGGCCGAGTTGCGACGACTGGAGGCAACCTCCGGGGCGCGGGCGGTGACCGGACCCGGAGTGACCGCCCGGGTGGACGACGGCGAGGGCGGCGGGCAGGCCCAGGTGGTCGCCGCCGATCTGCGTCAGCTGGTCAACCAGTTCTGGCGCAGCGGTGCCGAGGCGATCGCGATCAACGGGCACCGGCTGAGTTCCCGCACCGCCATCCGCGGCGCCGGCGACGCCATCACCGTCGACTACCGCTCGCTGACCCGCCCGTACCGGGTGGAGGTGATCGGCGACCCCGACCGGTTGATCGCCGAGTTCCCGAACTCCGCGGGAGGCCAGTGGTGGGCCTACCTGCAGCAGAACTACCAGGTGGCCTTCGAACTGCGGCGAGCCGACCAGCTCGAGCTCGGCGCCGACCCGGAACTACGGCTGGATCGCGCCGAGACGGTGCGATGAGAAGGGGGAATGCGCGATGTACGCGATCTTCGGGCTGATAGCGGGCGTGGTGCTGGGCATTTTCCTGCAACCCACCCTGCCGCCGGCGCTGGAGCCGTATCTGCCGATCGCCATCGTGGCGGCGCTGGATGCGATCTTCGGCGGACTGCGGGCCTATCTGGAGCACAAGTTCAGCGACAAGGTGTTCGCGGTCTCGTTCGTCTCCAACGTCCTGATCGCGGCGCTGATCGTCTGGCTGGGCGATCAGATCGGTGTCGGTGCGCAGCTGTCCACCGCCGTCGTGGTCGTGCTCGGGATCCGGATCTTCACCAACGCCGCTGCGCTCCGGAGAGCGCTGTTCCATGCCTGAGCAGGAGCCGCCCAAGGTGCCGCGCCAGGTCGCGGTGTTGTGGCGTCCCACCCGCGGGCACCTGCTGGTCGCGGTGCTGCTGCTGGTGTTCGGGCTGATCGTGACGATGCAGATCCGCTCCCGTTCCGGCGAGACCGACTACTCCGGGCTGCGCCGCACCGAGCTGGTCGCCATCCTGGACGACCTGACCGCCGAATCCCGCCGGCTGGAGGCTGAGATCGCCGAGCTCCGTACGACCCAGCAGCAGTTGCTCAGCGGCGCCGACCGTCAGCGCGTCGCGCGCGAGGAGGCCGAGCGGCGCCGCCGGGAGCTCTCGATCCTCAGCGGTTCGGCTCCGGCCGTCGGGGAGGGGATCCGGGTGGTGATCGCCGATCCGCGCCAGGCGGTGGGGGAGACCGTGCTGCTGAACGCGCTGGAGGAACTGCGTGACGCCGGCGCGGAGGTGATGGAGGTCAACGACAGCATCCGCGTGGTCGCCAGCAGCTGGATCGGCGGTGAGGGCGGCCGGTTGGTGATGGACGGCGTGGCGCTGGAACGTCCCTTCGTGATCGACGCGATCGGCGAGCCGCACGCGCTCACCGAGGCCCTGCGCTACCGGGGCGGCCTGGTGAGCGAGATCCAGGACGACAAGATCGGCGGCACCGTCTCGATCGATTCCTCCGACCGGATCGAGATCACCGCCACCCGCGAGCCCGTCGTCCCGGAGTTCGCCAAGCCCGCCTGACCCCGGCAACTCCCCGGCATCTGGTGGACTCGCTAAGGTATTGGCTGTAGCCATCCCAGCAGAAGGAGCCGAGAAGTGTTCCCAGACGATCTCCACTACAGCGCCAAGCACGAGTGGGTGCGCCTCGGCTCGGGTCCGACCGCGCGGGTCGGGATCACCGACTATGCCGCCGAGCAGTTGGGCGATGTGGTCTATGTCTCGCTGCCGCAGGTCGGTGAAGAGGTGGCACTGGACGACGCCTGCGCCGAGGTCGAATCCACCAAGAGCGTCTCCGATGTGTTCGCACCCGTCTCCGGCGTGGTCAGCGCGGTCAACGAGCTGCTGCTGGAGAACCCCGAGACGATCAACAACGACCCCTACGGCGACGGCTGGATCTTCGAGGTCGAGCTGGCCGACGCTGAGGAACTCGACGACCTGATGGACGCCGACGAGTACGGCGCGAGCGTTTCGGAGCCGTAGAAACCCGGGAGGGGAAACCCACTAAGCTGAGAGCCAGCCGATAGATTCTCAGCAAGGCGCTGAGAGAGGGGGCAAAAGCGATGCTCAGGTGTCCAGCTTGCGGCCACCAGGTGACCGAGAACAGCAACTTCTGCCCGCACTGCGGTGCCAGTCTGGCCAAGGTCTCCGGTGATACCACGCGCGTGATCTCCCCGGTCGTCGACGATGTCACCTTCGATGACCTGAACCCCGATGACCGGGCCGCGGTGGAGGCCCTGCCCGAGGGCTCCGCCCTGCTGCTCGTCCCGCACGGCACGAACGCGGGCGCCCGCTACCTGATCGACGCCGACGTCACGACCGCCGGACGCCATCCGCGCTGCGACATCTTCCTGGACGACATCACGGTCTCCCGCCAGCACGCCCGGTTCGTCCGCTCCGACGGCCAGGTATGGGTGAGCGACGAGAACAGCCTCAACGGCACCTACGTCAACCGTGCCCTGATCGAGGATGCGGTCGCGTTGCGGCGCGGCGACGAGGTGCAGATCGGGAAGTTCCGGATGGTCTTCTTCTCCAGTGGGTCCGGGCAGGTCTGATGGCCATTGGCCTGAGGAGCATCGGACAGGTGTTGTCGGTGCTCAAACCCGACTTCCCGGATGTGTCGATCTCGAAGATCCGCTTCCTGGAATCCGAGGGACTCATCTCACCCGAGCGTGCGCCCAGCGGGTATCGGCGGTACGCCGAATCCGACATCGACCGGCTGCGCTACATCCTCGACGTCCAGAAGAACCACTACCTGCCGCTCAAGGTGATCCGCGAGCACCTCGACATGATCGACCGCGGCGAGCAGCCGCCGGCGCCGTCCGCGCCCCCGACACCCGGCGAATCCGCCGAACCGGTGGAGGTGGTGACGCCGCAGCCGCGTGCGCCGAAACGTCCGATCCGGGTGACCCGGCGAGAGCTGCTGAAGTTGAGCGGGTTGAGCGAATCGGCGCTCACCGAGCTGGAGCGTCACGCCCTGGTGACACCCCGTCGCGGCACCGTCTACTACGGACGGGACGCGCTCACCGTCGCGGTGATCGCCCGCAAGCTGGGCGCCTACGGCATCGACGCCCGGCACCTCCGGGTGATCAAGCAGGCCGCCGAGCGGGAGGTGGGCCTGATCGAGCAGGCAATCGCTCCGCACCTGCGCCGCAACCCGGCCTCTCGTCAGCTGCCGGCCGAGGTGATGCAGCTGGTGCTGCACGCCCATGCCGCGATCATGCGATCCCAACTTCCGCAGTGAGGCTCTGATGCGCGAACTCACGGTCGTCGAGGTCAGGGTCAGCACCAGTGGCACCGCGCCCGTGGTGGTGCTGCAGGAGGTCGGCGGCGACCGCCTGCTGCCGATCTGGATGAGCGCAGGCGGGGCCGCGGCGATCGTCGCCGCAACCGAGGAGCCGGATACCGACCGTCCCGCGATCCACGATCTGGTGGGAGATCTGCTGGCCGCACTGGGCGGGGGGCTCGACGAGGTGCGGATCGTCGCCTACGCCGAGGGCCAGTTCCACGCCGAGGTGGTGGTGGACGGCACCGAACTGAGCTGTCGTCCCTCCGACGCGATCGCCCTCGCGCTGCGTGCCGGGCGTCCGATCAAGTGCGCCGACGAGGTGCTCGAGGAGGCCGGGGTGAGTGCCACGCCCGCAGCCCCGGAGGCCCCGGAGGAGGAAGTGGAGAAGTTCCGCGAGTTCCTGGACAGCGTGAATCCCGATGACTTCTGATCTCATCTCGCGGTTGAGACTTACGAGTAGTCGGCGTGCCTTTCGGCGTGTCGTTGACCGTCGGGAAGCCGGGCGGTTACCGTCATTCCACCGGTAATGTGACTCAGCGGATCGAGGTAGGCGTGACTACACAGCAGGAGACCCTGTTCGAGGGCAACTTCGCACCGCTGCCCGACGACTTCGGCTTCCGGGGACCGGTCGCCTGCCGCGCCGCCGACATCACCTACCGGCAGCTCGACTACTGGGCACGTACCGGATTGGTCGTCCCGGAGATCCGGCCCGCCGGCGGTTCGGGCACCCAGCGGCTCTACAGCTTCCGTGACATCCTGCTGCTGAAGGTGATCAAGCGGCTGATCGACGCCGGCGTCTCGCTGCAGCAGATCCGCACCGCGATCGAGCATCTGCGGGCCCGCGGCGTGCAGGATCTCACCGAGGTCACACTGCTCAGCGACGGCGTCTCGGTGTACGAGTGCACCTCTGACGATCAGGTGATCGACCTGCTCCGCGGTGGGCAGGGCATGTTCGGGATCGCCCTGGGCGGGGTGTGGCGCGATATCGAGGGCACTCTGCTCGATTTGCCCACCGAGCGGGCCGAGGAGCCGGTGCTGACCGACGAACTCTCGCAGCGCCGCCAGCAGCGCGCCACCGGCTGACCGCGGAGCCGTCCGCGTAGGTGGCGACAGGCTCGACCGCCGGTAGCGACCGTTTCGCCGGGCTCGGCCCAGTCAGGCGCGGGACGAGGAGCGGTTTGCAGTAGGTTGGTGGGCCACCGACCAAGGACGAAAAGGCCACCATGACGGATTTCGCGCTGCGCCACCTCGGGCCCTCCGGTACCGATATCGAGCAGATGCTGGATCAGCTGGGCTATCGCTCGCTCGACGAACTGACCGACGCAGCCATTCCGGCCGAGATCCGTGAGCCCTCCCCGCCGTCGTTACCACCGGCGCTGACCCAGGCCCAGGTGCAGACCCGGCTGGCCGAACTGGCCGCCCGCAACAATCCGGGTCGGGCGATGATCGGGCTGGGCTACCACGGCACGATCACGCCACCGGTGATCCGCCGGCTGGTGCTGGAGAACCCCTCCTGGTACACCGCCTACACCCCCTATCAGCCCGAGATCAGCCAGGGACGCCTCGAGGTGCTGGCGATCTTCCAGACCCTGATCTGCGATCTCACCGGCCTGCCGACTTCCGGCGCCTCGCTGCTGGACGAGGCAACCGCGGTGGCCGAGGGAGTGGCGCTCGCGAAGCGCAGCCTGCGTCGTGGCTCTACGGTTGTAGTGGATCCTGACCTGTTACCGCAGACGCTCGGGGTACTGCGAACCCGCGCTCAGGCGCTCGGTATCGAAGTGCTCCAACGCCCGCTGGAGGAGGAACTGCCCGAGGATCTGCTCGCCGTCGTGGTGCAGCTGCCCGGAGCGAGCGGCCACGTCCGCCCGGTTGCAGAGCTGGGTGCGATCGCCGAAGCCGTGCATGCCAAGGGTGGGCTGGTGATCGCCGCCGGCGACGTGCTCGCGCTCACTGTGCTCACGGCCCCCGCGACCTGGGGAGCGGATCTGGTGGCGGGCTCGACCCAGCGGTTCGGCGTCCCCCTGTTCTACGGCGGCCCGCATGCCGGCTACCTGGCCGTGCGCGCCGGACTGGAGCGGCAGCTGCCCGGGCGACTGGTCGGGCTCTCGAAGGACGCCGACGACGTCCCGGCCTACCGGCTGGCCTGGCAGACCCGCGAGCAGCACATCCGCCGCGAGAAGGCGACCTCGAACATCTGCACCGCGCAGGTGCTGCTGGCGATCGTGGCCGCGCTCTACGCCGTCCATCACGGACCGGACGGGCTCACCGCGATCGCCGAGGGCGTCCACCTCAAGGCTCGGCGGCTGGCCGGCATGCTGGTCGGCGCCGGGTACGAGTTGAGCTCACGCCAGTTCTTCGACACCCTGACCATGCTCGCGCCCGGACGCGCGGCCGCGCTGGTTGCCGCAGCACGCGACAAGGGGATTCACCTGCGATCGGTCGATGCCGACCAGGTCGGGCTGAGCGTGGGGGAGGACACCACCGAGGCGGATCTGGCCGCGCTGGCCGAGGTGTTCGGCGGCTCGCTGGACGCCGCCCCGCTGGGTGATCTGGCCGGCCAGGCTCGCGACCTGCCGTTCTGCAGCCACCCGGTGTTCGCCCGGTACCACAGCGAGACGGAGTTCCTGCGCTACCTGCGGACGCTCTCCGACCGTGATTTCGCCCTCGATCGGGGAATGATCCCGCTGGGTTCGTGCACCATGAAGCTCAACCCGGCCGCCGCGCTGGAGCCGATCAGCTACCCGGGCTTCGCCGGCCTGCACCCCTTCGTTCCGCCCGCCGACGCCGCTGGGTTCCGCGAACTGATCGACGAACTGGGCCAGTGGCTGGCCGCGATCACCGGGTACGACCAGGTGAGCGTGCAGCCCAATGCCGGCGCACAGGGCGAACTCGCCGGACTGCTGGCGATCCGGAGCTACCACGCTGCCCGTGGTGAGGGCCAGCGAACGGTCTGCCTGATCCCGGCCTCGGCGCATGGCACCAACGCGGCCTCGGCAGCCATGGCCGGGATGTCCGTGGTGGTGGTGGCGACCGCGCCGGACGGCTCGGTAGACCTGGCCGACCTGCGGGCCAAGCTGGAGAAGCACGCAGGGCGGATCGCGGCGGCCATGGTGACCTACCCGTCCACCCACGGGGTGTTCGAGACCGGCATCACCGAGATCTGCGACCTGGTGCACGCCGCCGGGGGACAGGTCTACGTGGACGGGGCGAACCTCAACGCCCTGCTGGGGCTGGCGGCACCTGGCCGTTTCGGCGCGGATGTCAGCCACCTCAACCTGCACAAGACCTTCGCCATCCCGCACGGCGGCGGCGGCCCCGGCGTGGGGCCGGTCGCCCTGAGGGCGCACCTCACGCCCTACCTGCCCAACCACCCGCTGGTGCCGGACGCCGGGCCGTCCACCAGTTACGGCCCGATCAGCGCCGCCCCCTATGGCTCGGCCGGAGTGCTGCCGATCAGCTACGCCTTCGTCGCCATGATGGGTGCGGACGGCCTCAGGCAGGCCTCGCAACTGGCGATTCTGAACGCCAACTACGTGGCTTCGCGGTTGTCGCAGCACTATCCGATTCGCTACACCGGCGCCGACGGGCTGGTCGCCCACGAGTGCATCGTCGATCTCAACGAGCTGAGCAAGCGCTCAGGGGTGAGCGTCGAGGATGTCGCCAAGCGGCTGATCGACTACGGCTTCCACGCCCCGACCATGAGCTTCCCGGTGGCCGGAACGCTGATGGTCGAGCCCACCGAGAGCGAGTCGCGGGTGGAGCTGGACCGGTTCTGCGCCGCGATGGCATCGATCCGGACCGAGATCGACGCGGTGGCCGAGGGCGCCTGGCCGTCGGACGACAACCCGCTGGTCAACGCACCGCACCCGCTCACCCGGGTGACCGCCACCGACTGGACGCACCCCTACTCGCGTGAGCAGGCCGGCTTCCCGGCCGGCAACCCACGCGGTCCGGTGGCTGACGGTGGCGCCGAGAAGTACTGGCCACCGGTGGGCCGGATCGACAACGCCTACGGCGACCGCAACCTGAGCTGCACCCTGGGGTGACCGATGATCGCCTGGTGGGAACAGTTCTCGAAGCGACCGCTGATCGCGCACATCCTGCGTGCCATCGAGCGCTTCAACACTCGCGGAGGCACCCAATTGGCGGGATCGATCGCCTATTCGTCGATTCTGAGCATGGTGCCGATCCTGTTGCTGGCCTTCTCGGCGCTCGGCCTGACGTTGACCGTTCTGATGCCGGAAGCGCTGGCCGGCATCACCGTGTGGATCGAGCGGGCCCTCGCCGGGGTCGAGGACGAGAATCTGGTGGCGCAGATTCTGGGAGTGATCAACGGAGCGTTGAACAATTGGGCCGCGCATCTGACGGTCGGTCTGGTGTTCGGCTTCTGGTTCGGTTCCAACTGGGTCGGGAACCTGAAGCGCGCGGTACGGCTGCTGATGCGCTCCGACGTCGACAACCCGGGCAAACTACTGCCGTTGCCGCTGGACATCCTGTCCAACTTCGCGGGCCTGATCACGCTCTTCGTCGGCGTCGCGGTCACCTTCGGTGCGTCCTCGGCCGCTTCGACACTGACCGACCAGGTAGGGCATCTACTGGGTGTGGACTACGGCCCTGGCTGGTCGTTCCTGCTGCGGTTGATCGGCCTGGCGGTGTCCTTCGCCGCCGGCACCGGGATGTTCTGGTTGCTCTTCGCCTGGTTCACCCCCGAGCCGGTTCCCGGCGGTCACCTGTGGTTCGGCGCCGCAGTCGGTTCCTTCGGTCTGCTGATCCTCCAGTTGACCGCCGGACTGCTGGTGCGGGCCTTCTCCAACAACCTGACCGCCGCGGCCTTCGGCGGCATCATCGTGCTGATGATCTTCCTCAACCTCTTCGCGACCTTGATCCTGTTCATCGCGGCCTGGCTGGCGACCCAATCCGAACCTGAACCGGAACCTGAGCCTGTCGAGCTCTCGGCGCCCGAGCCGGTCGAGACCAAGCCCGGTCAGCTTTACGTCTCGGCCAAGGTCGCCGAACAGTCGATGGGCACCGGGCTCAAGGCGGGCTACGTGGTGGGCACCGCCACCGGCCTGGGCCTGGGCGCACTGCTCGTGGGCGGCCTGCGGGCGCTCTTCGGACGCCGTCCGCGATGAGCGTCTCGCGACGCGGCCAGGTCGAGCCCTTCCACGTGATGGAGGTGGTCAAGGCTGTCGCCGACCGGCAGCGGACCCATGGCGACGCGATCGCGCTCTGCGTCGGCCAGCCGGGGACGCCGGCACCGGCTCCCGTCCTTGCCGCTGCGACCGCGGCCTTGAGCGATCAGCAGCTCGGCTACACCGAGGCCGCCGGGATCTGGGGGTTCCGGGAGCGGCTCGCCCAGCACTACGCCGAGAAGTACGGCGTCCAGGTCGACCCTTCCGAAGTCGTGGTGACCACCGGTTCATCCGGCGGCTTCCTGCTCACCCTGCTGGCCGCCTTCGATGCCGGCGATCTCGTGGCGATGACCCGTCCTGGTTACCCGGCCTATCGCAATGACATCCTCAGCGCGGGCTGCCGGCTGCTGGAATTGCCGGTGGGGGAGCAGACCCGCTACCAGCCCACCGTCGCCATGCTCGACAGCTTGCCGGAGGTGCCGGCGGGCCTGGTTCTGGCGAGTCCGTCCAACCCGACCGGGACGATCATCGATCCCGCTGAGCTGGCCGCCATCGCCGCATGGTGCGCGTCCCGCGACTGCCTGCTGATCAGCGACGAGATCTACCACGGCATCTCCTACGGACGCGGCTGCGCCGGCGCCCGCCAGTTCGGCACCGACGCCGTGGTGGTCGGCTCGCTCAGCAAGTACCACTCCATGACCGGCTGGCGTGTCGGCTGGCTGCTGCTGCCGCCGGCGTTGCGGCGTCCGGTCGAACTGCTGCAGGGCAACCTGGCGATCTGCGCCCCGGCGCTCTCCCAGGTCGCCGGCCTCGCCGCGTTCGACGCGGCCTCCTGCCTGGAGCTGGACGGCCATGTCGCCAGGTACGCCGCCAATCGGGAGCTGCTGCTGCGCAGGCTGCCCGAACTGGGGATCACCACGTTCGCCCCGCCGGATGGGGCCTTCTACGCCTACTGCGACGTCAGCCACCTCACCAACGACACCCAGCGCTGGTGCGCAGAGGTGCTGGACGCCACCGGTGTCGCGCTCGCCCCTGGCCGGGACTTCGACCCGGTCGAGGGTCATCGGATGATGCGCCTCAGCTTCTGCGGCCAAACCACCGAATTGGACGAAGCCCTCGACCGCCTTGTCGCGTACCTACGTCCCTGAGGCCCAGACCCCGCCACAGTGGGGCAAGGAACTCGACTGTGGCGCGGAATTGCCCCGGCCCGCCTCAAGGTTGGACGCGAACACGCGATGTCGTGGTGAAAGCGCCCACCTTGGGCACGAAGGCGTCCGCCCTCGGGGTGAGGACGGGCACCGTGTGGTGGGTCAGTGCTCGGCAGGCGGGGCGGCGACCGGGGACGGCTGGCCGATGCTGGCCAGCAGGTCGAGGTACCACTGCTGAGTGATGTCGAACGGCTTGCCGCCGGCAATCCGGTCGAAGGCGATCACGGTCAGCTCGTCGTTGTTGTCCTCGTCGTGGCCGATCACGCCCGGGTTTCCGGCGAGCGCGGAGTCCACGGCCAGATCGGTCATGGACTTGATCAGCGCCAGATCGTAGGAGTTGGCGGCGGCCGACCGCGAGTAGTAGCCGGACTTCTGGACCAGCACCTTCTCGGCCTTCAGCATCCCGGCGAACTGCTTGCTGAACCAGTTGCCCGGGTTGATCCGCTCGAGCCGGATGTGGCCGAAGGCGTCGCGGGCGACCTCTTCACCATTGCGCTCCATCTCGGCGACGATGTCGGCGATGCCCGCGCCCTCGGAGAGGAAGATGTTCACGCAGCCCACCTCGTCCATCACGTGCAGCAGGCGGTCGGCCTCGGCCTTGATGTCGATGACCGCCTCGGGCAGCAGGATCGCGTGCACGTCCCAGGCCTTGGAGTCCAGGCCGATCTCGGGCAGCCACTGCTGCTCGTTGATCCAG
Source organism: Propionicimonas sp. (assembly GCA_049841235.1). GTDB lineage: Bacteria > Actinomycetota > Actinomycetes > Propionibacteriales > Propionibacteriaceae > Propionicimonas. The sequence continues at coordinate 15,786 of JASGEM010000035.1, forward strand.
TTGTGGTACTTCTGGGCGGTGGCGGCGGTAAGCCAGCCGCAGTTGCGTCCCATCACCTCGTGGACGATCAGGATGCGGGTGCCCGCGTTGTGCTCGGCCAGGACGTTCTTCGCGAACCGGGCACCCATCTCGGCGGCGGTGTCCGCGCCCAGCGACTGCTTGATCGGGTAGACATCGTTGTCGATCGTCTTGGGCAGGCCGACCACGGTCAGGCCGTAGTCGTGCTCGGCGAGGTAGGCGGCCAGGTCGGCGGCGGTCGTGTTGGTGTCGTCGCCGCCGATGGTGTGCAGCACATCCACTCCGTCCGCGACCAGGCGGTCGGCGGCCACCTTCAGCGGGTTCTCGCCCTCGGCCACCAGGCCACGCTTGACCAGGTCCTTGGCGTTGGTGAGCTTGACCCGGGAGTTGCCGATCGGGGAGCCGCCGAACTTGTGCAACAGGGCGGCGTTGTCGCGGACGACCTGGGTGACCGGCAGGTAGTCGCCGGTGAGCAGGCCCTGGTAGCCGTTCTTGTAGGCGATGATCTCCACTTCGGGTGCCAGCTGGGTGTAGCGCTCGATCAGGCCGCCGATGGCGGATGAGAGGCAGGGGGCGAAACCGCCGGCAGTGAGAAGGGCGACTTTCTGAACCATCGGAGCAGATCCAATCGGTAGGGGTCGGACGACGCCCTCAGCCTACTGGGAAGCCCTGTTCCGCGCTGGTGCATCCGGCCCGGACGTGCCGACGCTCGACGGTGGTGCGCCGGCGCCCGGGACCCGCTGCTCCGCGCGCGGCTCCCGGGGGTGTCGGGACGGCTGGCTCGGGTGCAGAATGGTTGCCTGCACCCACCCCGGGAGGCTCTCATGCGTGAAGAACGCGGCCAGGCGCTGTCCGTCTTCGTCGCGGTGTCCGTGCTGGGTCTGCTGCTGATCTGCGGCCTGGTGGTGGACGGGAGCGCGCAGGCCCAGGCCACCCGCCGGGCGCAGAATGCCGCCGCGCTGGCCGCCCGGGCGGCCCTGGACACCACCGCGACAGCGCGATTGGCCGGTGCCGAGCCCGAGGTGGGCCGGGCTGTCGCCGTTGCCCGGCAGGTGCTGGCGGCACATGGCGTTCAGGGGGAGATCACCCTGCGAGCCGGCCAGGTAGAGGTGACCACGACCACACAGGTGGAGACGATCTTTCTCAGCCTGATCGGCATCACCACCCTGCGCGCCGGGGGATCGGCAACGGCCGAGCTACAGGCCCCGTAGGAACCCGCGACGGCGGGCACGCCCGACCAACGTCCGCGGCCCCTCGCGGCTAATCCAGTGCAGACTTCATCCGCCGCACCGCCTCGGTGATGATCTCCGGGCTGGCGGCGAGGTTGACGCGCACCCACTGGTGGTGCGCGGCGGAGAAGTTCACGCCGGGGGAGAAGGCGACCCGGCCACGATCCAGGAAGGTGCGGGCGGGGTTCTCCAGGCCCAGCGCTGAACAGTCCACCCAGGCCAGGTAGGTGCCTTCGCCGGGCTGGTAGCGAGCGGCCGGGAGGTGCTCGGCGACGAGGCTGGTGAGCAACCGCTTGTTCGCAGCGATCTCGGACGACACCTCGTCCACCCAGTCCTGGGCGTGCCGCATCGCGGCAGTGTGGGCGATGGCCGCCCAGTGGCCCATCGCCTGTAGGGCCAGCGGCGGCAGTCTGCGCAGCACCGGCGCGGTCTGGCTGCCGCCGATGATCAGTCCGGCCTTGAAGGCAGCGAGGTTCCAGGCCTTGCCGGCGGAGGTGACCACGATCGCCTGCTCGCCTCCCGGAACGGACAGCGCCGAGGTGAACCGGACCCCCGGGTCGACGAGCCGCGCGTGGATCTCGTCCACCACCAACTGGACGCCGTACTCGCCGCAGAGGCCCGCGACGGCAGCGAGTTCATCGGCGGTGTGCACCGTCCCGTGCGGGTTGTGCGGCGAGCACAGCAGATAGGCGGCCGGACGCTGGGCCAGGGCCGCCTCCAACCCGGGCAGGTCGAGACGGGCGGCATCGGTGACCGGCACTTCGACGATCCGGCGTCCGTAGCCGGAGATCACCTGACGGAAGGGTGGGTAGATCGGCGGGTTGATCACCACCGCGTCGCCGGGTTCGGTGGTCACCGAGAGGACGGCGAGGATGCCGTTCATGACGTCGCCGGATTGCTTCACCTGACGGTCGGTGTCGAGTTCCAGCCCCCACTGATCGGCGGCCATCGTGGCGAAGGCGTCGGCGTAGGCCCGTCCGTGCGGATACCCGGTGTCGCCACTGTCGGCCGCGGCAGCCAGCGCTTCGCGGACCGCGGGATGCATCGCCACGTCCATCTCCGCGACCCACAGCGGCAGCACGTCGGGGTCGTAGGCACGCCACTTCATGCTGGTGCGACGACGCAGTTCGGCTTCGGTGAGGGAGAGGATCGGCATGGTGACGACGATATCCCTGCGGACCCCTGTTCCTCATGTCGCTCGCGCGGTGTCGGCCAAGAGCCGGTTGCTCCGCCCGCCGCCGCGGCTGCAACCTTGTCGTCTGGGTAGAGTGACGATATGGCGAGGTACTTCGATGTGCACCCCGACAACCCCCAGCCCCGGGCGATCTCCCAGGTGGCGGCGATCGTCGAGAACGGTGGCCTGATCGCCTACCCGACCGACTCCGGTTACGCGTTGGGCACCAGGCTCGGCAACGCCGACGGCCTGCAACGCATTCGCGCGATCCGCAACCTCGGAGCGAGCCACCACTTCACCCTGGTCTGTGCCGAGTTCGCCCAGCTGGGACAGTACGTCCAGATGGACAACAACGTCTTCCGGGCGGTGAAGGCGCACACTCCGGGCCCGTACACCTTCATTCTGAAGGCCACCCGGGAAGCGCCCAAGGTGATGCTGCACGCCAAGAAGAAGACGGTGGGCATCAGGGTGCCGCAGCACACCACCGCGCTGGCTCTGGTGCGGGAGATCGGACCGCTGATGTCGAGTTCGCTGATCCTGCCCGGCCAGGATGTTCCGATGGTGGAAGGCTGGCAGGTGCTGGAGGAGCTCGGCGCAGCCCTGGACGCCGTGGTCGACTCCGGGGACGCCGGCATCGACCTCACGACCGTGGTCGATCTCTCCGGGGACGAGCCCGAGGTGGTACGGATCGGGGCAGGCGACCCCTCAGCCTTCGAGGAGTAGCCCTCGCACCCTCACGCCGGGACGTGGGCGGATTCGACCAGTGCTCCGGTGGAATCGCGCACCACCAGCTCGCCCCGGAAGAGCAATTCCACCCGGGGAGCCGGATTGCCGTCGAGTTCCTCGAGCAGGGTCGAGACCGCCGCGGCGCTCATCTCCGGCACCGGCTGGCGGACGGTGGTGAGCGGCGGGTCGACGAAGGCCATCGTGGGGGAATCGTCATAGCCCACGACCGACACATCGTCGGGGACGCGTAGATCGAGCGCACGCGCGGCCCGGATCGCACCCAGCGCCATCAGATCCGAACCACAGACGATCGCGGTGTGGCCCGACTCCAGCAGCCGGGTGGCGGCGGCCTGGCCGCCCTCCAGGGTGTAGAGGGTGTGGACGACGTGCTGCTCCGGCCGCTTCTCACCGGTCAGGTTCCGCAGCGCGTCGCCGAACGCCCTTGCCTTGCGCTGGCTGGGCAGGAAGCGATTCGGGCCGACGGCGAGGCCGATCCGCTGGTGGCCGAGCGAGACCAGATGCCGCACCGAGACGTCGATCACCGAATCCTCGTCGATGCTGATGAAGCTGCCCTCGATGTCCTCGGCGTAGCCGTTGACGAACACCTGGGAGATCCCGCGGGAACGGAGTTCGGCGTAGCGTCGATGATCGGCGGCGGCGTCGGCGTGCAGACCGGAGACGAAGATGATGCCCCGGGCTCCCTGGTCCAGCAGCAGCGAGATGCACTGTTCCTCGGTGGTGCCGCCGGGGGACTGGGAGCACAGCAGCGCGCCGTAGCCCTGCCGCGCCAGCCGGACCTCGATCGCCTGGGCGAAGGCAGCGAAGATGGGATTGGCGAACTCGGCCACGATCACTCCGACCAGGCCCTCGCTCTTGGCGCGCAGCGCCACCGGACGCTCGTAGCCGAGCATGTCCATCGCCGCCAGAACCGCTTGGCGGACGTCGTCGGAGGCGCCCGGCTTGCCGTTCAGCACGCGCGAGACCGTGGCGGTACTCACCTTGGCGACATCGGCGATGTCGGCCATGCGTGGACGCTGCGCGCGAGGGGCGCGCTTCTTCGTCATCGGTGACTCCGTTCGGCTGTGGTCGGCATGCTCTGGCCATTGTGGTCATACACAGCCTGCTCCACAAGTAACTGTTATCGCAACGTTACGTAACGCGTTGCGTAAAGGAAGGGCTTCGGACTACTGTCATGGGCATCGCCGGTCGGTGAGACCGGTCCCATCTGCCCCCTCGAGGAAAGAGAGAACCGATGCGAAGGAGCATCATCACGATCGGGGTTGCTGCCCTGCTGTGCGCACCGCTGGCCGCCTGCGCCGGCCAGACCCCGGCACCCCAGCCGACCACCGCGGCTCCCACGACCGCGGCTCCCAGTGAGACCGCGGCTCCGACGACCGACTACACCGGCGTCACCCTGACTATGTGGGTCGACCAGGACCGGTTCAAGGCCGTCGACGGCGCTGCGAAGCAGTTCACCGCAGCCACCAACGCCAAGGTCACCCTGGTCACCAAGGACGCGGGCAAGATGCGCGACGAGTTCGCCGCCGCCTTCGCCGCCAACACCGCCCCTGACATCCTGCTCGGCGCCCACGACTGGCTGGGCGGCTTCATCCAGAACGGCTCGGTGAGCCCGGTTCCGCTGGCCGACAAGGCGGAGGCCTTCACCAAGGTCGCGGTCGACGCGTTCACCTACGACGGCCAGACCTACGGCGTGCCGTACGCGATCGAGAACATCGCCATGATCCGCAATACCAAGCTGGCCGCCGAGGCGCCCGCCACCTGGGACGACCTGATCGCCGCGTCCAAGGACTCCAAGGTCCCGGTCGCGCTGCAGGTGAGCGAGAACGGTGACCCGTACCACATGTACCCGCTGCAGACCTCCTTCGGCGCCAAGGTGTTCGCCCAGGACGCCTCCGGCTCCTACACCACCGAAATCGCCATGGGTGGCGACGCCGGTCACGCCTTCGCTGCCTGGCTCGCCGAGCAGGGCAAGGCCAAGAACCTGGTCGTCTCGATGGACGGTGACAAGGCCAGGTCGGCCTTCCTGAACGGTCAGACGCCGTTCTACATCACCGGGCCGTGGAGCATCGCCGACATCGAGAAGGAGGGTCTGGAGATCGCGGTCGACCCGATCCCGTCGGCCGGCGGCCAGCCGGCTGCCCCGTTCTCGGGCGTCCAGGGCTTCTACATCTCCTCCAAGAGCGCCAACCCGGTCCCGGCGGCTGACTTCCTGCTGAACTACATCGCCACCGAAGAGGTGCAGACCCAGCTCTACGAGGTGGGCAACCGCACCCCGGCTCTGATCGCGTCCGCCGAGAAGGCGATGGCCAACGATCCGATCACCAAGGGCTTCGCCACCGTCGCCGAGCAGGCCGTGCCGATGCCGTCCATCCCCGAGATGGGCGCGGTGTGGACCTACTGGGGCAAGACCCAGGTCGAGATCATCTCAGGCAAGGCGAGTGACCCGGCCAAGGCCTGGGACGACATGATCGCCGCCATCGAGAAGGACCTCAAGAAGTAACGGCCCAGTCGTATCGCTGATCAGCGTTGCGGGAGTACCTTGTTGCTCTCGCAACGCTGATCGGTATCCAACTGCGTGAGAAGGAACTGATTCGATGGCCGTGTCAGAGCAGACCAAGCCAGGCAGACCTGCCTCCTCGCCGGAGGCCTGGAACTCGAAGACATTCTCCTGGGGTTTCGCGCTGAAGCTCCTGCTGATGTGCCTGATCAATGCGTTCGGCATCTACATCGTCTACGCCGCGTTCGCCAATCAGTCCTGGTGGGTGCTCGCCGGCATGGTGGTCATCCTGCTGGCCCTCAACTACACCTACTTCACGAACCGCTTCACGCTCCCCGCGAAGTACATGCTGCCCGGCGTGATCTTCCTGCTGGTCTTCCAGGTCTTCGCGGTCTTCTTCAACGGCTACATCGCCTTCACCAACTACGGCGACGGCCACCGCCTCGGCTCACCCGAGGAGGCAGCGGCGTTCGCCCTGCTCCAGGACACCAAGTGCGTGCCGGGCGGCGCGTACTACCCGATGGCCGCGGTTCGGCAGGAGGGCGAGATCTTCATCGCGATCTCGAAGCCCGATGCCACCGTCTGGGTCGGCAACGAGGCCACCCCGATGACCGAGATCCCGGGCTCCGAGGTGGGTGCCGGCGGCCAGATCACCTCGGTCCCGGGCTTCGAGATCGTGCCCCCGGCCGAAATCGGTCAGCAACTGCAGGGCCTGAAGGCGCCGATTGGCGAGGAGCCGGGACGGGTGATCCAGGCGGCCGGCGTGATGGCCTGTGACGCGCAGTCCACCCTCACCTGGGATCCGGTGGCCCAGGCCATCACCGACACAACCACGGGGACGACCTACCACGCCACCGATCAGGGTTTCTTCCTGGCCGAGGGGGAGACCCCCGGCTCTCATCGGTTCCGTACCGGCTGGCAGGTGTTCGTCGGCTTCGACAACTTCACCAGCGCCTTCTTCTCCGGCTCGGAGTACGGTCAGTACTTCCTGTCCGTCACCCTGTGGACCTTCTCCTTCGCCTTCCTCTCGGTCTTCCTGACCTTCCTGCTCGGCACCTTCCTGGCCATCGTCCTGAACGACGAGCGGGTGAAGGGACGCAAGCTCTATCGCACCCTGCTGCTGTTGCCCTACGCCTTCCCGTCCTTCCTCGGCGCGCTGGTGTGGCGCAACATGCTGAACGTCGACGGCTTCGTCAACCAGGTGCTGCTCGGCGGGGTCGCCATCGACTGGCTGCAGACCCAGACCGAGGGCGGCTACTGGCTGGCCAGAGGCTCGCTGCTGCTGGTGCAGCTCTGGCTGGGCTTCCCCTACATGTTCCTGATCTCGACCGGCGCGCTGCAGTCACTGCCCAGCGACATCAAGGAAGCCGCCGTGGTGGACGGCGCGAACCCGTTCCGGATGTGGATGAACGTGACCGGCCCGCTGCTGCTGATCGCGACCGCACCGGTGCTGGTGGCGTCCTTCGCCTTCAACTTCAACAACTTCACCCTGATCTACATGCTGACCAAGGGCGGGCCGTCCTTCGGAGCCACCGAACCGGTCGGCGCCACCGACATCCTGATCTCGATGGTGTACCGGATCTCGGGAGTCGGCGGAGGCGCGGCACGAGCCGATCTCGGCCTGGCCGCGGCGCTGTCGATCATCATCTTCATCATCGTCGCCGTGATCGCCGTCCTCGGCTTCCGGCAGACCCGCAAGCTCGAGGAGATGGTCTAGATGTCATCGCAGACCTTGCCCCAGCGGGCGAGCACCCCGGAACTGAAGCAGAACCGGATGAGCTTCGGACGATGGGTCAGCAGCGTCGGACTACGCCACATCGTGGGCTTCCTGGCGGTGATCTTCGCCGCCTTCCCGATCGTCTACGTGATCTCGGCCTCGGTGTCGTCCAGGAACACCATGACCGACGCGAACAACCTGTTCGCAACCTTTACCTGGGAGAACTACGCGATGCTCGGGTGCAATCCCGAACTCGCGGCCGACGCGAACAAGTGCGCGAAGGTGCAGTACTTCTGGGACTGGTTCGTGAACTCGCTGGGAATCTCGGCGGTGACCGCCGTCGGCACGGTGCTGATGGGCGCGTCGGCCGCGTACGCATTCTCGCGGTTCCGGTTCACCGGACGCCGGTTCGGCCTGAGCGCGCTGCTGGTCATCCAGATGTTCCCGCAGATGCTCGCCTTCGTGGCGATCCTGATCCTGATGACGGCCCTGGGCGATGTCGTGCCGATCCTGGGCACCGGCTCGGCGGTGGCGCTGGTCGCGGTCTATCTGGGCGGGGCGCTGGGCGCCAACACCTTCCTGATGTACGGCTTCTTCAACTCGATTCCGCATTCACTGGACGAGGCCGCGAAGATCGACGGCGCCACCCACGCCCAGACCTATTGGACGATCATCGTCCCGCTGGTGATCCCGATCCTGGCGGTCACCGCGTTACTGAGTTTCATTGGCACCTTCGGCGAGTACATCCTGGCCAGCGTGGTGCTGGGCGGCGGATCTCAGGCGGACTGGACCCTGCCGATGGGGCTGTACCTGCTGGTGGGCGACAGCCGGGCTCCCGAGCTGACGCTGTTCTCCGCCGGCGCGGCGATCGCGGCGCTGCCGGTGCTGCTGCTCTTCCTCTTCCTGCAGCGCTACATCGTCTCCGGCCTGACCGGTGGAGCAGTGAAGGGCTGACCCCGACAGCTGGTGATTCCCGGGGATCGCCACCCCGGCAGCCTGCTCGATTAGGAGGATCATGACCGTGCCGCACCTGCTCGACCTGCCGCATCACGACGGTTCGAGCCTGTACGTCGATGCCAGGGAGTTCGCGCTCGGGGACGTCGTGAAGGTGCACCTGCGCGTTCCCCGGGGCTTCGGCGAGACCGCCGTCCTGCTCCGGGTGTCGCGCGACGGCGACCCGCTGAAGCTGCCCGCCCGGCTGGAGCGCGAGGACGCCCACGAGCGGTGGTACGCGGCCGACCTGCCGGTGGACAACCCGGTGGTGAGCTACCGCTGGCTGCTGCGTCGTGGACATGACTACCTCTGGCTCACCAACCGGGGATTGTTCGCCCGGGATGTGTCGGACGTCGGGGACTTCCGGGTGACGGTGTTCCCCGGCGCCCCGGCCTGGGCCGCGGACGCCATCGGCTACCAGATCTTCCCCGACCGGTTCTCCCGGTCGGCCGCTGCCGACACCCGTCCCACTCCGGAATGGGCGGAACCGGCGAGCTGGGACGCCGAGCCCGCGAAGAAGGGTGAGGCCGCCGTCCGGCAGTTCTACGGGGGTGACCTGGACGGAATCGCCGAGAAGCTGGACTACCTCCAATCCCTGGGGGTCAACCTGCTCTACCTGACGCCGTTCTTCCCGGCACGGAGTGCGCACCGCTACGACGCCTCCACCTTCGAGCACGTGGATCCCGCACTGGGCGGGGACGAGGCACTTGCCCGGCTGGTGCAGGCCGCCCACGAGCGCGGCATGCACCTGATCGGCGATCTCACCACCAATCACACCGGGGACCGTCACGAGTGGTTCCAGGCAGCTCTGGCGGACCGACGCTCGGTCGAGGGCGGGTTCTACTACTGGGCCGAGGAGGCCCCGATCGACTTCGCCCGCTGGCAGCAGTCACAGGCCGACCAGTGGGGTGGCGAAGTGGAGACCATGGTCGACGGCATCCCCTTCGACTATGTCTCCTGGCTGGGCGTGGCTTCGCTGCCCAAGCTCAACTGGGGCTCGCCCGAACTCTGGGAACGGATGGTCTCCGGGCCGGATTCGGTGGTCGGACGCTATCTGCACGAACCCTTCGGCATGGACGGCTGGCGGATCGACGTCGCGCACATGACCGGACGGTACGCCGCCGACGACTACTACGCGGAGGTGGCGCGCGCGGCTCGTGCGACGGTCGACGACGTGGGCGGCCTGTTGGTGGGCGAGCACTTCTATGACCTGTACAACGACCAGCTCGGCGACGGCTGGCAGTCGGTGATGAACTATCAGGGCTTCATCAAGCCGCTCTGGTCGTGGCTGACAAAGCCCGAGACCGACCTGGGGTTCGCCGATCTGCCGCTGCCGATTCCGAGACGCCCCGGGGATGCCGTCGTGGCGACCATGCGTGACTTCGACGGCTCGGTGCCCTGGACCGTCTATGCCCGGCAGTGGAACATGCTGGGTTCCCACGATACGGCGCGGATCGCGACCATCACCGACGATCCGCGACTCGTGGAAATGGGGGCGGCCTGGCTGTTCACCTACCCGGGCATCCCCGCGGTATTCGCCGGCGACGAAGGCGGCGCGGTCGGCACCAACGGTGAGCACGCCCGGACTTCCATGCCGTGGGATGAGATCGCTGCCGGCGGCGGAGCGCGGTGGGACGCGTCCGCCTTCAAGCGGTATCGCAGCCTGATCGCGCTGCGGCAGGGGAGCGAGACGCTGAAGGCCGGCAGCCTGCGCTGGGCCGTGGTGGCGGCCGACGCGATCGCCTACCTGCGCGAGACGGCTGAGGAGCGACTGTTGGTCGTCCTGGCCCGCGCACCCTGGGAAGGCACCCGGCTGCCCGCTTGGCTGATGGGGGAGCGGGGGCACCCTGAGTTGTTGTACGGGGGAAGCGCCGCTGAGACACCGGATCTGAGGATCGACGGCGACCACCTGCTGATCTCCGGAGGCGGGCCGGCCGTGGGCGTCTGGCGGCTCGCCGGACACTGATCATCGGTCTCGCGAACGGCCGGAGGTCACCAGAGGCTGACCACCCACCAGGCCAGGCCGGCGCAGGCCGCGGCGAACAGCACGCTGGTGAAGGTGCCGATGATGAAGCGTTCGGCCGCGCCTCCGGTGGTCGCCTTCAGTTCGGGGTACCGGGCGAGGCCCTTGACCGCGAGCACGACGGCGATTCCGCCCGGGAAACCCGCCAGGATGGACGCGTAGACCGCGAGACGCTCGAACCAGCCGATCCACTTGCCACCACGAAGGGTCTTCTCGGCCGCCCGGATCCCGAGCACCTCCTCGACGGTGGCCGTGCCGTCGTCCGAGGGTGGGGGATCGGCCTTGCGGAAGATCATCTGCACGAGCGGGCTGCCGGCGAAGACGGCCAGCGCGCCGAGGACGGCGACCACGGCGGCCTCGAGTACGAGGGAGAGAACAGGATTCATGACGACGGCTCCTCACCGAGCCGGGCGAGAAGCCGGCTGGCAAGCGCCGCGCCGCGGGTGCCTTCGGTGCGGCGGGCGCGTGAGAGTCGCTGGCTGACGGCGGAAGGGCTGATCCCGAGCGTGGCGGCAGCTTCGGCGCCGGTAAGCCCTTGGTCGAGCAGATCCATCAGCTCCCATCCTTCCTGGCTGCGTTGCTGGAGGGCGCCTCGCAGTAGCCAGAGCGCGGTCTCGGCGTCCATCACGTCGTCGACACGACCACCGTAGTCATCGCCACCGACAGCGCTGCCGGCGTCGACCAGAGCCAGCTGGGTGGGGGAGGAGCGGGCGTTCCCGATCGCCTTCCGCGCTGCCACGTAGGCTTCCCCCCGAGCCTCCCGGGTGGAGGACGGTAGGGGAGTCTCGACCCCGCCGGCGCCGATACCGATCCGCCAGCCTCCGAGCCGGGTGAGCTCGCTGACGGCGTCCACGACCGCGACCGGATCTCCGCACAGCCCCTGGATCTCGTCCCCGGCGGTCCGCTCGAACGGTAGCACCAGCCGATCGCCGAGCACGGACCCGAGGTGGGCGAGTGCCGCCGGAACGTGGTCGGCGCCGGCTCGGCTGGAGACCTGGTCCGCGAGAACCACATAAGTGAAGGCGGTTGACTTCATTGATCTATATTAAGCCTTTATGCTTAATAAGCAAAGAGCGTACCCACGGGGGCAGTTCGATCCAGTTGAGGATTCGCCATACGGAAGCCCCGGCCTGTCGGCTGATTGCGCGAGACGGGGGCCCGCCGTAGGGTCCCTGACATGCTCGTTGTGGGATCGATCGTGATTCGCGTCGGCGATCTGCGGCGACAGGTGGAGTTCTGGACTGCGGCGCTCGGGTATGCGGTCCGCGCGCCGATCGAGAATGACTTCGCCGTGCTCCATCCTGTCGACGGCATCGGCCCGAACGTCTCACTCGACGCGGTTCCGTCGCCCCGCGCCCTCCCACCTCGGATTCACCTTGATCTGTATGCCGAGGACCAGAAAGCGGAGGTTCTGCGGCTGATCGCACTGGGCGCCTCTGAGGTGCGCTGGGACAAACGACCCGTGAACGCGGACTACATCATCATGGAAGACCCGGAAGGAAACCGCTTCTGCGTCATCGACGCGAGCGACTGGTCGGGCTGGAAAGATCACGCCGCCGCCCGGCGGCACAAGGAGAACACGAACTGAGCTTTACGACCCAGGCCACAAAGGTCTGACCGTGACAGGGCTCTTGCCGGCCAAGGCATATGCGGTCTAAACTGAATAGATTCAGTGAACGCGTTCAGGAGGATTGTGAAGAGAGCCGAGTCGCGGGTTGAGTCCGCGCACAGAGTTGAGGTGGCTGCTGCCGATCTGTTCACGCGGCAGGGGTATGCGGCGACGACGATCCCGCAGATCGCGGCGGCGGCGGGCGTGTCAGTGGGCACCGTGGCGAGTGTCGGCTCGAAGGATGCGCTGTTCCTGCGGGTGTGGGAGGAGGCCTCGACCGCCGCTTCGCTAGGCATGTTGGCGCAAGCGCGGTCGGCGTCGGGTTCGTTGACCGACCGAGTGTGGAGCTACATCGGCGCCCTGGTGGAGTCGTCGATCGCGATGCCGGACGGTTTGCGGGATTACTTCGTGGCGTACGTGCGCGAGCGTGATCACGCCGAGAATCAGGCTCGCCTGGCCGAGGTGGTGGACGCGATCCGCGGGCTGTTCCCCTCCGACGAGCATCCCGAGGGGGAGTCGCCGGCCCGGTTGGCTGCCTGGACCATCTGGCTGTCCTTCTCGTCGGTCTGCTTCGGGCTGGCGGCCACGTCGATTCCGCCGGAGGAGGCGCGTCGATTGATGCGAGCGGTCGTCGAAGCGCAATGCGCGCCGTTCGAAGGTTGAGAGCGCGGTGAAGGTCACGCTGGTCAGTTACGGCAGCCTCGGCGACAACATCCCGCTGGTTGCCTTGGCCCTTGGGTTGCGGGACGCGGGCCATCGGCCGGTGATCGTGGCGGAGCAGGGGGCGAGCATCCTCGCGTCAGAAAGAGGAGTGGAGTTCCATGCCCTGGCCGGGGACATTGCCGAGTTGATGCGGCCCGGGGCGCCGATCGCTCAGACGGTTGAGGCTGGTCGCCTGACGGTCGGATCGTTCCGGGACTGCCGGCGGGCCGACCGGGCCTGGCTGGAGACGATCGGCGCTGCGGCCTCTGGATCGGACGTGGTGCTGGGGATGCCCGTGGCCGGCTACCACGCCCTGACGGTTGCTGCCGATGTCGGAGCGCTTGCGGTGATCGCGGAACTGCAGCCACTGGCTCCGACCCGCGAGTTCGCACCTTCCGGCCTGGGTGATGTGCGTGCACCCCGGGCGCTCAACCGGGTGCTCGGATGGGTCGTCGACTTCGCCGGCTGGGCCACGATCGCGTCGTCGGTCAACCGGGCCCGGCGTGACTTGGGCCGACCGCGGAGCGGGAACCCGACACGAGGCATCGCGCGACTCGGCGCCTGGTCGCCCACCTTGGTTCCCCGGCCCGACGACTGGCCGGCGACCGCGTCGGTGACCGGCGCGTGGCGGCTCCCCGCGGAGGCCGGCTGGCGTCCCGACCCGGCCCTCCAGACGTTCCTGGACGCAGGCGAGCCGCCCATCTATGTCGGGTTCGGCTCGATGCCGACCTTCTCCGGAACCGAGACGCTGATGGACTCCCTGCTGACCGGACTGGCCGGGCGGCGGATCATCCTCGCGCCAGGCTCAACCGATCACGAACTGACATCCGGCGATGTGTTCGTCACCGGATTCGTGCCCCACGATTGGCTGTTTCCCCGCTGCGCTGCGATCGTCCATCACTGTGGCGCGGGTACGACGCACGCCGCGCTGGCCGCTGGGACGCCCTCGATCACGGTTCCGTTCACCCTCGACCAGCCGTTCTGGGCGCGCCGCCTGGAGAGCCTCGGCGCTGCATCTCCACCCCTGGACCCCCGACGTCCCGATCCGGACGCGGTCCGCTCCGCATTGGCACACGTCCAGACCGCCGAGGTGCGCGAACGAACTGCCGCCCTTGCGAGGCAGGTCGCCACCGAAGACGGCGTTCGAGCGGCCGTGTCCGCCATCGAGGATCTACCAGGTAGCTCCACGCGTAACGCGCCACCGCGGACAGGATGAGGGGAGGGGTCCGCATGCGGGCGGCCCCACCACCAGACCCCAAAGACCAAAAGTGACATAATGTACCTTATCGGACAAGCAGTGAGGGCGAAGGGCTGTGTCAGTCTGAACGCCGCACGAGCCGCACCGACGCATGGTGCAAGTCCCCTGCGAGTTTCGCGTCGCGACTGTACAGCGGTGCGTCGAGTGCTTCCGCCAAAGCCAGATAGCTGGCGTCATAGCTCGTGAACTGGCGACGTAGGCGCCAGATTCGATCAGCCAGCGGTGCCGTCTCGTGGCGCACTATCGAGAGCGCAACGTAGTGCCGCCACGCCTGCTCGGCCACACGAGGATCGAGTCGGCCTCCGAGTGACAATCCACGCAGTGCTGAGAGAACTTCGACATCCAAGAGGTGCGGTGCATGAACATCGCCACAGAGAGCATCCAGCAACTCGTCATCGCTGGTCCGCCCGACAAGCGCCTCAACCATGGCCGACGCATCGACCACGATCATCGACGACCACTCTGGACCGCTGCCACGATCTCATCGGAGGTCGGCCCGTCGTCGCGATCCAGCTCTCGCAGCCTCGCGACAATCTCCTCGTTGGTCGGACGCGTCGCGATCCTGTCCAGTTCGGCGCCGACGTAGGTCGACAGCGACAGACCTTGCGCTGCCGCCCGCTGCTTGAGAATTCCAGCGGTCTCGTCGCTTACGTCGCGAATGTAGAGCGTGCTCATGACACCATGCTAGCACTCTGCAAGCAATCGACACCTGAGCCACGATCCTCCTAGGCTGCCGCCATGGCGAAGTCCCATCCACATATCGACCAGCCGACCGAAGACCAGTTGGCCGAACTCGTCATTGACCGGCCGGAGGACCTGCGTGCGACCTACCTCGCGCTGCACAGGCTGGTGCTGAACGCCGTGCCTGGAATCGAAGCCTCGGTCGACACGGTCGACGGGCAGATCGGCTACGGCGCACACCAGTTCGGCTACAACGGCTGGGGCATGTCGGCGGTCTCGCCGCATGCGAAGTGGGTCAGCCTCTACTTCATGGGCGGCGCTCAACTGCCCGACCCGGAGGGCCTGCTGCTGGGCGGCACTGCGATGCGCCACATCAAGCTGAACTCTCCCGGCCAGGTCACCGAGCTGGATGTCCAGTTGAGGGCCTGGCTGGCGGCCGCGGCGCGACTGCACGCCGGCGACTGAGTTCAGCGCCAGCCGAGTTCGGGGGCGACGTACGTCAGGATGCTCTCCACCACGTGGGCGTTGTAGTCGACCCCCAGCTGGTTCGGGATGGTCAGCAGCAGGGTGTCGGCGGCGGCAATGGCCTCGTCGGCACGCAGCTCCTCGACCAGGAGATCGGGTTCCGCGGCGAAGCTGCGGCCGAAGATCGCCCGGGTGTTGGCGTCGATCCAGCCGACCTGATCGTCGGTGTCGCGTCCGAAGCCGAAGTAGCGGCGGTCGTCGTCGTTCACCAGGGCGAAGATGCTGCGGCTCACCGAGACCCGCGGTTCCCGCTCGTGTCCGGCGGCCTTCCAGGCCTCCCGGAAGGCCTCGATCTGCTTGCGCTGCTGGATGTGGAAGGGCTCCCCTGTCTCATCGGTCTTCAGCGTCGAGCTCATCAGGTTCATACCCCGCTCCGCCGTCCACACCGCGGTGGCGTCAGAGGCGGCGCCCCACCAGACCCGCTCCCGCAATCCCTCGGAGTGCGGTTCCAGGCGCAGCAGGCCGGGCGGGTTGGGGAACATCGGACGCGGGTTGGGCTGGGCGAAGCCCCGTCCCTCCAGCAACTCCAGGAAGACCTCGGTGTGGCGACGTGCCATGTCGGCCTCGGTCTCCCCCTCCGCCGGGGCGTAGCCGAAGTGCCGCCAGCCGTCGACCACCTGTTCCGGGGATCCACGGCTCACTCCCAGTTGCAGCCGGCCGCCCGAGATCAGGTCGGCCGCGCCGGCGTCCTCGGTCATGTAGAACGGGTTCTCGTAGCGCATGTCGATCACGCCGGTGCCGATCTCGATGCGGGAGGTCCGCGCGCCGATCGCCGCCAGCAACGGGAACGGCGATCCGGCCTGCCGGGCGAAGTGATGGACGCGGAAGTAGGCGCCGTCAGCGCCCAGTTCCTCCACGGCGACCGCCAGATCGATCGACTGCTGCAGGAAGTCGGCCGCCGAGCGGGTCTGCGAGCCCGGCGATGCCGACCAGTGGCCGAAGGACAGGAATCCGATCTTCTTCACGTCATCTCAACGCCACCGACTCTCGGGCATTCCCGCGGTGGCAACTGCGGACCTTGTGCAAAGATGCCGGACGTGACGGACTCACTCAGCCTCGCTCAGTTGGTGGCAGGCGCCACCCAGGTGCTGGCGGAGGCTGGTGTCCCCTCCCCCGCCCACGATGCCCGCGCGCTCGCCGCACATGCACTCGGGCGCGAGACGCTGCCCCTGCTGCTCGACTTCGGGATGGACGACACCACGACGGTGGCCTTCGCCGAACTGGTGGAGCGCCGCCGCCGCCGCGAACCGCTGCAGCACATCGTCGGTTCGACCGGGTTCCGCTATCTCACCCTCGCCGTCGAACCGGGCGTCTTCGTCCCCCGCCCGGAGACCGAGGTGGTGGCGCAGGCCGCCATCGACGAGGCAGACGCCCTGCGCCGCGCCGGACTGGCGCCGGTGGTGGTCGACCTGTGCTGCGGGGCGGGCGGTATCGCCATCTCGGTAGCCACCGAAGTCGTCGGCAGCCTGGTCACCGCCGTCGACCTCTCCCCCACCGCTGTTGCTTTGACAAGGAGAAACGCACGATCGGCGGGCGTTGGCGCGATGCGACTCGAGCAGGGTGACGTCCGCGAGCCCGAGCTGCTGGGCGATCTGGACGGCACCGTCGACGTGGTGGTGAGCAACCCGCCCTACATTCCACCGGACGCCGTACCGATCGAACCCGAGGTGCGCGATCACGACCCCGATCTGGCGCTCTACGGCGGCGGCCCGGACGGACTGGAGGTCCCCCGCTGGGTCGTCGCGATGGCAGTCCGGTTGCTCAAGCCCGGCGGACTGCTCGTCATGGAGCATGCCGAGGTGCAGGGAGCTGCCGTCCGTCAGGTGGTGACGGACGCGGGCTTCACCGGCGTCCGCACCATCGACGACCTCACCGGGCGGCCGCGTGCCGTGGTGGCGCGGGTGGCCTAGAGGTTGATCATGTGGCCGGCGATGCCCTCCACGGCCTCCTTCAGGGCTTCGGAGAGGCTCGGGTGCGCGTGGATGTTCCGCGCCACCTCGTCGGCGGTCAAATCCCACTGCTGGGCCAGGGTCAGCTCGGGCAGCAGCTCCGAGACGTCCGGACCGATCATGTGGGCGCCCAGGATCTCGTTGTAGCGGGCGTCGGCCACCAGCTTCACGAAGCCGGTGGCGTCGCCGAGGCCGTGCGCCTTGCCGTTGGCCGAGAACGGGAACTTCGAGATCTTCACCTCGTAGCCCTTGGCCTTGGCCTGCTCCTCGGTGTAGCCGAAGGAGCCGATCTGCGGCTGGCAGTAGGTGGCCCGCGGGATCATGTCGTAGTTGATCGGCATGGTCTCCGCGCCGGCGATGGTCTCGGCCGCCACCACGCCCTGGGCCTCGGCGGTGTGGGCCAGCATCAGCTTCATCGTCACGTCGCCGATGGCGTAGATGTTCGGCACGTTGGTGCGCATGAAGTCGTCGATCTCGATCGCGCCGCGGTCGGTGAGCGCGACGCCGGTGTTCTCCAGTCCGTAGCCGGTGGTGCGCGGCGCGAAGCCCAGCGACTGCAGCACCTGGTCGGCCTCGATCACCCGGGCCTCTCCGCCGGCCGCCGGGCTGACCGTCACCCGAACCCCCGAGTCGGTCTCCTCGATCTTCTCGACCTTGGTGCCGGTGAGCACCTCGACGCCCATCTTCTTGTAGGCCTTGGCCAGCTCGGCCGACACCTCGGGATCCTCGTTCGGCACCATCCGGTCCAGGTACTCCACGATGGTCACCTTGGCTCCGTAGTTCGCCAGGACGTAGGCGAACTCGGTACCGATCGCGCCGGCGCCGCAGACCACGATCGAGGTAGGCACCTGGTCGGAGAGGATCTGCTGCTCGTAGGTGAACACCCGGTCGGAGACGGCGGTGCCTGGCAGCAGTTTGGTGGTCGCGCCGGTGGCGATGATGCAACTACCGAAGGTGACCGTCTGCTTCTCGCCGGAATCGCCGGTTACCTCGATCGTCTTGGCATCGACGAAGCTGCCCCAGCCGTTGATCTCGGTGATCTTGTTCTTCCGCATCAGGAAGTGGACGCCCTTGACCATCCGGTCCGACACCTGGCGGCTGCGCGAGAACGCCTTGCCGAAGTTGAAGGTGACCTCTCCCTCGATACCGAACAGATCGGCCTCGGTGTTGAACACGTGGGCGAGTTCCGCGTTGCGCAACAGCGCCTTGGTCGGGATGCAGCCCACGTTGAGGCAGACGCCACCCCACCATTGCTTCTCGATGATCGCAACCGACAGTCCAAGCTGGGCCGCCCGGATCGCTGCTACATAGCCGCCGGGGCCCGCGCCGAGCACAACAACGTCGAAGTGTGAGGTCATGGAAGCCACCTTATGGCCTGCGGCCGGGCGACGTCCTCATCGCACCACGCTCCGATCAGCAGTTCGTGCGTCCATCTCTTATGTGAGATAAGGTCGTCGGCGTGGCAGATCTTCTTCCGAGCAGCATCGGCACTCTGATTCGGGATGCGCGCAAGCAACGCGGGCTCACCCAGCAGCAATTGGCCACCGAACTCGGCACCAGCCAGAGCGCCATCCACCGGATCGAGTCGGGCGGCCAGAATCTCAGCCTCGAGATGATCAACCGGATCGCACACGCCCTGGAGAGCCCCCTGATCAGCGCCGGTCCGAGCGGCCCGACCCACTTCCGGGTCGAAGGCCCCACCACCCTGCGCGGATCGATCGCCGTGCGTTCCTCGAAGAACGCGGCCGTCGCCCTGATGTGCGCAGCCCTGCTCAACCACGGCCGGACGGTTCTGCGCGGCATCGCGCAGATCGAGGAGGTCAACCGGCTGCTCGAGGTGCTCACCAGCATCGGCGTGTCCGCGACCTGGTCCGAGGACCGGACCGAACTGGAATTGATCCGGCCGGCGGTGCTCGAACTCAGCGCGATGGACGCCGCCGCCGCCCGCCGCACCCGCTCGATCATCATGTTCCTCGGCCCGTTGCTGCACGAGGAGCAACGCTTCGACCTGCCCTATGCCGGCGGCTGCAACCTGGGGATCCGGACGATCACCCCGCACCTGCACGCGCTACGGCAGTTCGGCCTGGAGGTCCGCGCCACCCAGGGCTTCTATCGCGCCCGGGTGGAGGAACCCAGCGGCAACCAGCGCTCGATCACCCTGATCGAGCGGGGCGACACGGTCACCGAGAACGTACTGATGGCGGCCGCCGAGTTCCCCGGTACGACGGTGATCCGCAATGCCAGCGCGAACTACATGGTGCAGGATCTGTGCTTCTTCCTACAGGAACTCGGCGTCGAGATCGACGGCATCGGCACCACCACCCTCCGGGTGAAGGGGGTGAGCCGGATCGAGGCCGACATCACCTTCGCCCCCTCCGAGGATCCGATCGAGGCGATGAGCCTACTCACCGCCGCGATCGTCACCCGCAGCGAGCTGACCATCTGCCGGACGCCGGTGGAGTTCCTCGACATCGAGTTGGCGATCCTGGCCGAGATGGGGCTGCGGTACGAGCTCTCCCCCGAGTACGCCGCCGAGAACGGACGCACCCGGCTGGCCGACCTCACCGTCCTGCCTTCCGAGTTGCACGCCGCCGCCGACAAGATCCACGCGATGCCCTTCCCCGGGCTGAACATCGACAATCTGCCGTTCTTCGCGGTGATCGCGGCCGCGGCCGAGGGTCGCACGCTGATCCACGACTGGGTCTACGAGAACCGGGCGATCCACCTGACCGACCTGACCAAGCTGGGCGCGGACGTCCAGTTGCTCGACCCGCACCGGATCGTGGTCACCGGACCGACCCGCTGGCGCGGCCAGGAGATGGTCTGCCCGCAGGCGCTGCGTCCGGCGGTCTGCCTGCTGCTGGCCGCCCTGGCCGCCCGGGGGACGTCGGTGCTGCGCGATGTCTACGTGATCAACCGCGGTTACGAGGATCTGCCCAACCGGCTCAATGCCCTGGGTGCCCGGATCGAGGTCTTCAAGGACTAGCCGAGCGGGACCACGTCGAAGCGGTAGGACGGCGCGACGATCTCCTCCTGGGCAGCGACCAGAGCCAGTTCCGAGGATCCGGCATCCGTGGTGTGCCGCAGCACAGAGTAGACCGCGGCCGCGGTCTCTCCCAGGGCCGGCGCGGTGTCTCCCCCGGACCTCAGGTAGTGGGCCAGGAACAGCGCAGCGGTGATGTCGCCGGAGCCGGTGAACATCCGCTCCAGCCGCGGCGTGACCACCTGCCAGGCGCCCTGACCGGTGACCGCCAGCATGGTCAGGGTGTCCGGATCGGCGCCCTCGGCCACCACGCTGGTGACCAGCACGACCTGTGGCCCGACCGCCCGCAGCGCGTGGGCGGCATCCAGCACCTCGGCCAGGGTGTGCGTCTCGCGTCCGGTGAGGAAGTCGAGTTCGAACTGGTTCGGGGTGACGATCTGCGCGGCCGGGATCACCCGGTCGCGCATGAACTCCGGGATCCCCGGCCGGACGTAGAATCCGCGTCCGACGTCGCCCATCACCGGATCGCAGCAGTAGATCGCCTGCGGGTTGCGTTGCTTCACCAGGGCGACAGCCTTGAGGATCTCCGCGCCGACCGCCTCACCACCCTGGTAGCCCGACAGCACCGCGTCCACGCTCCGCAGCGCACCGCGCTCGTCGATCCCGACGATGACCTCACCGACATCGGAGGCAGCCAGCAGCGGCCCGCGCCAGGCGCCGTAGCCGGTGTGGTTGGAGAAGTGGACGGTCAGCACCGGCAGGACCTCCACCCCCAGCCGCATCAGCGGAAAGGTTGCGGCACTGTTGCCCACGTGGCCGTAGGCCACCGAGGACTGGATCGAGAGAATCGTCGTCACCCGGACATTGTCCTGCCAGTGGACCGCCGGGCCACACCGATGCCGATCGGCAAGATCGCATCGAGGACGACCGGCTGGCGGCCCGCTACAGTGCCTCGGTGACCTCTCGCCAGGCCGATCGGGCACCCGGCCATCCCTACTTCGCCACCGGCTTCCAGGCGTTCGCCCACCGCGGCGGCGTCTGGCCCGGTATCGGCGAGAACTCGCTGGCCGCCTTCGCCCGCGCCGCAGAGGCCGGCTTCAGCTATCTGGAGACGGACGTCCACGTCACCGTCGACGGCATGCTGGTCGCCTTCCACGACGAGTCGCTGGAGCGGGTCACCGACGGACGCGGTCTGATCGCCGATCACACCGCCGCAGAGCTGGCCGAGCTCCGGATCAGCGGGACCGACCGGATCCCGCTGCTGGCCGAGCTCCTGGAGGCCTTCCCGCAGGCCTACTTCAATATCGATCTCAAGGCGCCGGGAGCGGTCGCTCCGCTGGCCGCCCTGCTGCGGGAGACCGGTGCCCAGCAGCGGGTGTGCGTCAGCTCGTTCTCCCGGGCCAGGATCTCCGCCTTCCGCCGGCTGGCGCCGGAGGTGGCCACCGGATTGAGCAGGCTCGGGGTCGTGCTGCTCTGGCTCGGCCTGCCCGGCCTGACCCGGTTGCTCCGCGGGCAGGCCGCGCAGGTGCCGTCCCGGTTCTGGCGCGACCGCATTCCGCTGGTTACCCGGCGCTTCGTCCGCACCGCCCATCGCCATGGGGTCCGCGTGCACGTCTGGACCATCAATGACGCGCCGGCCATGGACGCGCTGCTGGAACTGGGAGTTGACGGTATCGTCACCGATCAGCCGGAGATCTTGCGGACGATCCTCGAACAACGGGGCATCTGGGAGGAGCAGCAATGACAGACGTGCCCGAGGGCTCGGCTCCACCGGCCACCCGGCGCCAGGTGTTCTCCTGGGCGCTGTGGGACTGGGCGACCCAGCCGTTCAACTCGGTGATCCTCACCTTCGTGTGGGCGCCGCTGTTCCTGATCTCCGCCAACCTGCTGCCCGCCGAGATCGCCGCCCTGCCCGAGGGCGATCCGGCGCTGGAGCGGGCGCTGGCCGAACTCTCAGCCAACTACGGACTGGTCACCTTCGTCGCCGGGCTGGCGATCCTGCTGCTGGCCCCGGTGCTCGGCCAGCGGGCCGACACCGCCGGACGCAAGAAGCGCGGGCTGCTGATCGCCACTGCTGCCCTCGCCCTGATCCAGTTCGCGCTGTTCTTCGTCCAGGCCGATCCCGCCTACTTCTGGTTCGGGGCGATCATGCTGGCGATCGGCGCGGTGGTCTCCGAGATTGCCGGCGTCAACTACAACGCGATGCTGGTGCAGGTCTCCGACCGGCACACCGTCGGCAAGGTCAGCGGGCTGGGCTGGGGCCTGGGCTACATCGGCGGCATCCTCGCGCTGGTGATCGTGGTGGTGCTCGTCCAGCTGGAATGGTTCGGGATGGACACCTCCAACGGGCTGGCCTACCGCCTGATCGCGGTCGGATGCGCGGCGTGGACGGTCGTGTTCAGCATCCCGATCTTCCGCAGTGTCCCGGAATCGCGGCCGCGCGCGGATCGCGACGAAGTCGGCTTCCTGGCCAGCTACCGGGTGCTGATCGGAGACATCGCAGCGCTCTTCCGCAACCACCGCTCGACCTTCTGGTTCCTGATCGCCAGCGCGGTCTATCGCGACGGGCTCGCGGGCGTCTTCGCCTTCGGCGGAGTCCTGGCCGCCGT
Organism: Propionicimonas sp.; assembly: GCA_049841235.1. GTDB lineage: Bacteria > Actinomycetota > Actinomycetes > Propionibacteriales > Propionibacteriaceae > Propionicimonas. Next base: position 38,500 of record JASGEM010000035.1, read on the forward strand.
CTCGTTCGGGTTCTCGCCGACCGAGGTGATGATCTTCGGCATCGCGCTGAACCTGGTCGCCGGGTTGTCCACGATCGCAGCCGGACGATTGGACGACCGGTTCGGCCCTCGCGCGGTGATCGTCACCGCGCTCTGCCTGCTGGTGGGCAGTTGCCTTTTCGTCTTCGCCTTCCGGGACGGCGGCAAGCTGATCTTCTGGATCGGCGGCATGATCCTGTCGGCGGCCGTCGGCCCTGCCCAGGCCGCCAGCCGCTCGCTGCTCGCACGCGTCACGCCGGCCGGCATGCAGGGTGAGATCTTCGGTCTCTACGCGACCACCGGGCGCGTGGTGAGCTTCCTCTCCCCCGCGCTGTGGACGCTGTTCATCGCGATCGGAGGTGCCACCTACTGGGGAATTCTCGGCATCACCATCGTGCTCGCCCTGGGGCTGGTGCTGCTGCTGTTGGTAAGGCTGCCCAAGTACGTGCGGCCCGCCAGGCAGTGACGCCGGTTGGCCCGGCGGGCTACGGTTGGGGTATTCCCGGCAGCTAGGAGCAGACCATGGCAGATCGCGCACTGCGAGGTTCGGGCCTCGGCTCGAAGAGCTACGCCGACGGCCAGGGCGTCGAACTCGCCCCCCGGCTCGAGGTCGGCTTCGACTGTCCCAACCACCACCATTTCGAGATCGTTTTCGCCGCCGAGGCCGAACTGCCCACCGAATGGGAATGCCCCAAGTGCGGCGAGCCCTCCCGCCGCTCCGACGGCGTCGAGCCCGAGGTGAAGCCCACCAAACCCCCGCGCACTCACTGGGACATGCTGCGGGAGCGCCGCTCCATCGAGGAACTGGAGGAGTTGCTCGCCGAGCGCCTGGACGAGATCCGGAACGACCCGACCGGGTAGGGAAAGGGATTCCTCAGTTCTCGATCTCGCCCGAAATCACGGTGGGGTCGGATCGTGGGGTGTCCACGGTCTCGCCGCGGATCACCAGCGGGCCGCTGCCGGTTCCAGCGACGCGACGGGCGAGGACGAAGGCCAGCAGCCGGCGGATCAGCGGCCGGGTGAACGGCAGGATCATCACCAGCCCCAGCAGGTCGGTGAGGAAACCGGGCAGCATCAGCAGGATGCCGCCGACCAGCACCAGCGCGGCATCGGCTAGGCGTCCGGTCGGCAGCTGACCACTGCCGAAGGCGTTCACCAGCGCCGCCCACGCCTTGGGTCCCTCTCGGCGCATCATCAGCGCGCCGACCACCGCGCTCACCACCAGCAGGGCGAGGGTGGGCCACAGGCCGATCAGGCCGCCCACCTGGGTCACTACCCAGAATTCGGCGATCGGGATCGCGACGAAGGCGATCAGCAGTGCCCAGGTCAGGATGCGGCGAGCCCGCTGCGGCGACGGCGTGGTCATCGCTTCTTCCCCCCGCTCAGCAGTGCCCTGAGCTGGCCGAGCCGGTAGGCGATCCCCCACCGGGTGGTGAGCAGCATGGCCTCGATCACGATCCGCTGGCTCATCTTGGAATCGCCGAACTGCCGGTCGGCGAACTCGATCGGAACCTCGGCGACCGTGAAGCCGTTGCGGATCGCCCGCCAGGCCAGGTCGACCTGGAAGCCGTAGCCGTGGGCTTCGACGCCCTCCAGATCCATGCCACGCAGGGTGTCGGCTCGCCAGGCGGCGAAGCCTCCCGTCGCGTCCGCGACCGGCAGGCCCAGCCACAGCCGCACCCACAGGTTGCCGCCGCGGGAGAGCAGTTCGCGCGACTTCGGCCAGTTCACCACCTTGCCGCCGGGCACCCATCGCGAGCCCTTCACCGCGTCGGCGGTCTGCAGCCGCTCCAACAGCCGCGGGACGTCCTCGGGCCGGTGGGAACCGTCCGCGTCATGCTCGATCAGCACGTCGTAGTCACGTTCCAGGCCCCAGGCGAAGCCGGCCAGATAGGCACCGCCCAGGCCGTCCTTCACCTTGCGGTGCAGCACGTGCACCTGCGCGTCGGCGGCGGCCAGTTCATCGGCCAGCCGGCCGGTGCCGTCCGGGGAGTTGTCGTCGACGATGAGGAGATCGGCGGCCGGGACCGCGGCGCGCACCCGCGCGGCGATCGGGCCGATATTGGCTGCCTCGTTGTACGTCGGAATGATGACCAGCACGCGGTCGAGCGACACGGCAGCTCCATCGTCAAGGCTCATTGGGCACTCCCATTGTGCCAGCCGGCATCAACCAGCACGGATCGGCGCCGCGAACCCACTGCTCCCCAACCGACCATCAGCAGCGCCGCCAGCACGCCAAGCCCTTCCAGGACCGGCGCGACCGAGACCGCAGGCGTCATCCCTTGCCGCAGCGGCAGCACTTCCACACCGGAGGCAGGGCCGGGATCGGAGATCGAGTAGCCGATGCTGCCGTCGGCGTTGATCAGGCCCGAGACCCCGCTGGTGGTCACGACCAGCACCTCGCGCCGCAACTCGGCCGCCCTGGCCCGGGTCATCGCGAACTGCTGATCGATCTGGCCGGTGCCCTGGTACATGGCATTGCTGCTCTGCACCACCAGCAGCTGACCGCCGTACCGCACCGTGTCGTAGACGATGTGGTCGAAGGAGACGTCGTAGCAGATCAGGACGCCCAGCGGGAACTCTCCGGCCTCGGTCCGGGCGGTGATCACGCCGGGCTCGGTGCCAGGGATCGACTGGGCGCCGACGTAGCCGAGCTTGGGGATCAGCGGCAACAGGATGTCGCGGAACGGCACGAACTCGCCGAACGGGACGATCCCGCGCTTGATGTAGCGCTCCAGTTCGCCCTGGACCGGATCGAGCCACAGCGACGCGGTCTGCCGCTCGTCCTTCCCCGGGCCGCTGAGGATGGTGCCGACCAGGATCGGCACACCGGCCACCTCCAGCGACTGCCGGACCATCGCGGCGGTCTGAGCGTCGTGGTGCGGATCCAGATCGGTGCCGTTCTCGGGCCAGACCACGAAATCCGCACGAGGCAGTCGGCCGGCTTCGATCCGACCGAACAGTGCGGTCGTCTCGGCCAGATGGTTGGTGGTGGTGGTGCGGGGCGGACCGATGCCGTAGACGCCTCCACCCGGCGCGCCGCCCTGCACCCAGCCGACGCTCGTCGTCTCGCCGGTGGCGGTGCCGGCAGGAATCATCGTCCCCGCTCCGGCGGCGAGCATGATGACGACGAATCCGACCGCCGCCGTCACGATCGGAGGCCGGGCCGCCTCGACCACCGAACGGTCCAGCAGCCACAGCAAGCCCTGACCCAGCAGCGCGATGACGAAGGTGACGCCCACCACCCCGACCAGCGGATACAGGCCGGCCAGGGGCGCGTCCGTCATGGTGTAGCCCAGCCGCATCCAGCCGAAGCCGTCGAATGGCCAGCGCGAGATGAGTGCTTCGACGGCGACCCAGGCCGTTGCCGCACCGACCGGCCACAGCCGCAGCCGCCGGATCGCGAACACCAATGCCGCCAGCAGCACGTAGAGCAGTGAGGTGACCAGCACGATCCCCACCAGGGCGTCGAGGAAGATCGCGCGCATCCAGTTCAGGCCCAGCCCCATGTAGCCCAGTCCGTAGCAGAACCCCAGCAGCAGCGCCTGCCGCAGCCGTCCGGCCCCGAGCACCACCAGTGACAATCCGGCGACACCGACGAACAGCAATGGCCACCAGGCGAAGGGTTCGAAACCGAGCGCGGTGGTCAGGCCGGCGACGATCGCCAGCCCGGCCCGCAGCCCGAGGTGCGTCCGTCCCAGCCGCTCGATCACGTGGCAGAGCATATGCGCATGCGACGATGGCCCCATGCAAACGTCGCTGATGCTGCTCGACACCGCGTCGCTGTACTTCCGCGCCTTCTACGGGGTGCCCGATACGATCCGGACGCCGGACGGTCGTCCGGTCAACGCGGTCCGCGGGCTGCTCGACTTCATCGCCCGGTTCGTCGAGCAGTACTCCCCCAGCGAACTCGCCTGCTGCTGGGACAACTCGTGGCGTCCGGAGTGGCGGGTCGAGCTGGTGCCCTCCTACAAGGCCCACCGGGTCGAGACCGGCGACCTGGAACAGGTGCCCGACGGCCTGGAAGCCCAGGTGCCGCTGATCCTCCAGGTGCTGGCGGCGGCCGGGCTCCCGGTGATCGGCGCCGATGGCTACGAGGCCGACGACGTCATCGGGACGCTGGCCACCCACGCCGGCGGGCTGGTGGACGTGGTGACCGGCGACCGCGATCTGTTCCAGCTGGTCGATGACCGGGTGCGGGTGCTCTACTGCGGACGCGGCGTCGCCAATCACGACCGGGTGGACGACGCCTGGCTGGCTGCCAGGTACGGGATCACCGGCGCCGGCTACGTCGACTTCGCGGTGCTGCGCGGCGATCCCTCCGACGGACTGCCCGGGGTCGCCGGGATCGGTGAGAAGACCGCTGCCGCCCTGATCGCGGCGCACGGCGACCTGCCCGGGATCCTCGCCGCGGCCGAACGAGGCGAGCTCGCGCCCGCCGCCACTCGCCGGCTACGCGAGGCGGCCGACTACCTCGGCCCGGCCCGCGAGGTGGTCGCGGTCGCCACCGACGTCGCGCTGCCGGCAGTCGATCTGACCCTGCCGTCCGCGCCACCGGATCCGGCTGCCTTCACCGCGCTGGCCGAATCGCTCGGCCTGGGGGGCAGTGCCCAGCGGCTGCTTCAGGCCCTGGCCGGGCGCAACACGTAGACCCCGGTCGAGGCCAGCAGGTTCGACCACCGCGGCGAGACCCTCAAGGGGTCGCCCGCGGCGTTGAGCGGAATCGTCCGTTCGACCACTAGGCCGACCTCGTCGAACAACACCTGAAGGTCGTAGAGCGTGGTGTAGCGCACGTTCGGCGAGTCGTACCAGTTGTACGGCAGGTCCTTGCCCATCGGCAGCCGGCCACGCAGCATCCGCAGCCGGTGCGGGTACCAGCCGAAGTTCGGCACCGAGACGATCAGACGGTCGGCGATCCGTGCCATGTGGCGCAGCACCCGATCGGGGTAGCGGACGGTCTGCAGGGTGCGGGAGAGCACCACGACGTCATAGGAGTCGTCGGCGAAGTCGCCGAGCTCGCGGTTGATGTCCAGTTCGATCACCGGCACGCCGAGCCGGATCGCGGCCAGCACCTTCTCCGGATCGATCTCGACGCCGGTTCCTCGGCAGCCCTGTTCGTGGATCAGGTGGAACAACAGGTTGCCCGAACCGCAGCCGATATCCAGCACCCGGCTGCCGTCCGGGATCAGGCTGGCCATCAGGGCGAGATCCTTGCGCAAGGTCATCGGATCCCCTCCTCCAGCGCGCGATCGAGGAAGGCCCGCACCGTGTCGTGGTAGCGCTCGACCGGAAGCAGGAACGAATCGTGGCCCCAGGTCGAGGGAATCTCGCGGAAGGTGACCGGCTGGCCGGACTCCTCCAGCTTCCGGACGATCCGGCGGGAGTGGTCGGTGCCGAACCGCCAGTCGCTCTCGAAGGACATCACCAGCCAGTTGACCGGATCGGCGGTGACCGCGGCCAGGGCGTCCTCTCCTGCGAACGGGTCGAAGTAGTCCATCACCCGGGTCAGGTAGAGGTAGCTCAGCGCGTCGAACCGTTCCAGGAAGGCCTGCCCCTGGTGGTCGAGGTAGCTCTCCACGGCGAAGTCGATCCCGAACCCCGGGCCGCCGATCGAGGGCTGGCGCCGGTTCGGTTCGCGGCCGAACTTCTCCTCCAGCGCGGCCTCGGAGAGATAGGTGATGTGGGCCATCATCCGGGCGATCGCCAGACCGGTGGCCGGGCTCACCCCGTCCTCGGCGTAGCGGCCGTCGGCGAAGAACCGGTCGGTCATGATCGCGCGGCGGGCGACGGCGGAGAAGGCGATGTTCTGCGCGTTCAGCCGGCTGGAAGCGGCTACCACCAGGGCGTTCGCCACCTCGCGAGGGTGGGTCAGTCCCCACTGCAGTACCTGCATCCCGCCCAGCGAGCCGCCCAGTGCGGCCAGCAGCCGCTCGATGCCGAGGTGCGCGACCAGTGCCCGGTGCACCTCGACCAGGTCGGCCATGGCGAGCAGCGGGAAGTCCAGCCCGAAGGCGCGTCCGGTCTCCGGGTTGGGCGAGGCCGGTCCGGTCGTTCCCTGGCAGCCGCCGAGCAGGTTCGCGCTGATCACGAAGAATCGGTCGGTGTCCAGCGGCTTGCCGGGGCCGATCAGGTTGTCCCACCAGCCGGGCCGCTCGGCGTCCGCGTGGAAGCCGGCGGCGTGCGCGTCCCCGGTGAGCGCGTGACACACCATCACGGCATTGTCGCGGGCCGGGCTGAGCCTGCCGTAGGTCTCGTAGGCCACCTCCACCGGGCCGAGGGAGGCGCCGTTCATCATGCGCAAGGGCTCCTGGGCGGTGAAGAGCTGGACGTGCTGGGTCTCGACGACCCCGACGGATCCGGCGGGCATGCGGTGCCTCCTTTCGCTGGGTTGGTGCCGACGATGCCCGCACAGACTACCCAGGCCGGACGTGGAACAATGGCGAGGATCGAGCAGGAGGACAGATGGCGGGATTGAAGGACAGGCTGAAGGCCGATCGGATCGTGGCGATGAAGGCGCGCGACGAGATCGCCAAGAACACCCTCGGGATGGCGCTCACCGCGATCCAGCTGGAGGAGGTGGCCGGAGAGGTCGCCCGCGAGCTCAGCGACGATGAGGTGCTGAAGGTGCTCACCCGCGAGGTCGCCAAGCGAAAGGACTCCGCCCAGGCCTACACCGACGGCAGGCGTCCCGAACTGGCCGAGAAGGAACTGGCCGAGGCCACCGTGCTCCAGGCCTACCTGCCCGCCGCACTCACCGAGGAAGAACTGGACGCCCTGGTGGCCGAGGAGGTCGCCGCCGCGGCGGCGGCACTGGGAGAGGCGCCCACCATGAAACAGATGGGCCAGGTGATCAAGGCCGTCAACGCTCGCGCCCAGGGCCGCGCCGAGGGTGCTGTGGTAGCCGCCAAGGTGCGTGGCGCGCTCGGCTGACCGGGCGAGAGCTCAGTCCCGGACGGACGGCTCCGCGACGGCCACGGTGTAGGTGCGGAAGGCGGTCACCCGTCCGGCGATCGCCAGGGTGACGAGAACGACCAGGACGCCGCCCAGGGCTGCGGTGAGTGGCGCGCCGAGCCACTCGGAGGCCAGCCCGTGGCTGACGTCGGCGAGCCTCGGGCCACCCACCACGATCACCAGGAACACCCCCTGGACCCGGCCACGTACGGCGTCGTCCACCGCGGCGAGCAGCATGGTCTGGCGGAAGGCCGCCGAGGCCATGTCGGCGGCGCCACCGATCGCGAGCATCGCGATCGCGACCACAAGTGCCGTCGTCCGCCACACCGGGGCCAGGCTCACCGCCACCCCGAAGGCCCCGATCGCCGCGCCCCAGACCAGGATCGCGACGATCACCGCGTACCCCTGGCGCCGCACCCGGGAGTACCAGCCGGAGAAGACCCCGCCGAGCATCGAACCCAGCGGGATGCCCACGAACAACAGGGCGTAGACCAGCCCGCCCTCCGCCGGCTCACCGAAGCTGGCGTGCGCGATCTCGGGGAAGAGCGCTCGCGGCATGCCGAACAGCATCGCGACCAGATCCAGCCCGAGGCCGACCATCACCACCACATGCCAGCGCAGGTATCGCACCCCCTCGACGATCGAGCGGAGGCCGGGCGATCCGGTGCGTCCGTCGACGGGGAGCTTCGGCAGCCGGATCACCGCACCCAGGGTGGCCAGCAGGGTGAGGGTGTCGATCAGGTAGAGCCAGGAGAGCCCGATCACCGGGATCAGCGCGCCGCCGACCAGGGGCCCGGCGATGGCGCCGGCGGTCATCACGGTCATGTTGAGCGCGTTGGCGGCGGGCAATTGCTCCTCGGGCAACAGTCGCGGCAGCACGGCCGTCCGGGTGGGCTGGTTGACCGCGAAGAAGGCCTGCTGCAGCGAGAACACGCCCAGCAGCAGCCAGACGTTGTTCAGCCCGGCCGCGGCCTGGGCCCAGAAGCAGGCACTGGTCACGATCAGGCCGACGGTGGTGACGATCAGCAGCGCGCGGCGGTCGAAGTGGTCGGCCAGCGCCCCGCCCCACAGGCCGAAGACGATCAGCGGCACCAGTCCGAACAGCCCGGCCAGGCCCACATAGGCCGAAGAACCCGTGATCGCGTACAGCTGTGCGGGCACCGCGACCACGGTCAGCTGCGCACCGATCACGGTGATGATGTTGGCGACCCACAGTCGGCGGAAGGCAGGGGTCTGCAGCGGCGTGGTGTCAGCCAGGAGTCCTCTGATTCCGGCCATGGTGTGACCAGCCTACGCCTCGCCCCTCTCGCGGGGGTTAGGGTGTTCCAGTGCCCGAACTCGGTCCGGAAGCCATCGCGCTGCTGGTGGTTTCGGCCTTCCTGGCCGGCACCGTGGACGCCGTCGTGGGCGGTGGCGGGCTCATCCAGTTGCCGGCGCTGATGGTCGCCTTCCCTGGGGCGACGCCCGTCCAGTTGCTGGCGACCAACAAGCTCGGCTCCATCGCGGGCACCTCGATGTCCAGCATCACCTACTACCGCCGGGTGCGTCCCGATCTGCGCACCGCGGCGCCGCTGGCGCTCTCGGCCTTCGCCGGTTCGGCGCTGGGCGCCCTGGTCGCGTTCCACATTCCGCGGGCGGCGTTCAACCCGATCGTGCTGGTCGCACTGATCGCGGTGGGCGGCTATATCGTGTTCAAACCCGACCTCGGCCAGGTCGAGCAACTGCGGCACTCCGGACGCCGTCACTACGGCGCCGCCGCGGTGATCGGCGCGGCGGTCGGCTTCTACGACGGGGCATTGGGTCCGGGCACCGGGTCGTTCCTGGTGTTCGCGCTGGTCAGTTGGCTGGGCTACGCCTTCCTGGAAGCCAGCGCGAAGGCCCGGATCGCCAACTTCGCCACCAACCTGGCCGCGCTGGTGGTCTTCGTGCCGCAGGGTGCTGTGATGTGGCGGGCCGGCCTGCTGATCGCGGCCGCCAATCTGGCCGGAGGCTATGTCGGGGCGCGGGTGGCGGTCGCTCGGGGCGCGAAGTTCATCCGCGTGGTGTTCATCGTTGTGGTGTCGGCATTCGCGGTGAAGATCGGCTGGGACATCGTCGCCGGTCTCTGATCCGGCGGACCGCCGAGCGGACCGAGCGTTCCACCCGATACGGTTGGGCATGGACGCGTTGCTGTGGCTGATTGCCGGCCTGATCGCCCTGATCGCCGGAGCCGAGCTGGTCGTCCGTTACGGCTCTCTGCTGGCCGCCCGGATGGGCGTGCCGCCGATGATCATCGGCCTCACCATCGTCTCGATCGGCACCAGTGCGCCCGAGCTCGCGGTGGGTATCGACGCGATGCAGCGCAACGCCGGATCGCTGGCAGTCGGCAACATCGCCGGTACGAACATCGTCAACATCATGCTCATCCTCGGCCTGAGCGCGGCGGTGCGGGCGATCCCTTTCGGACGCCGCACCCTGGTGCTCGACCTGCCGGGGATGGCGATCGTGGCGGTGATGGTCTTCCTATTCGCCCTGGACGGTGAATTGCAGCTGTGGGAGGGCATTCCCCTGCTGGCCTGCGCGGTGATCTACACCGTGCTGCTGGGGATGTGGACCCGGCGGGAGAACCGGGCCGTGGTGGTCCCGGCCGCGGGGGTGATCGGCGGACCGGAACTGATCGAGGTGCCCGATCTGCCGGCCCGGCCGAACCGCTGGGCGGTCTGGTGGTACCTGGTGGTGCTGGTCGCCGGCATCGTGGTGATCGTGGTGGGCGCCGACTGGCTGGTCAGCGGCTCGGTCAGCCTGGCCCGCGCGGTGGGCGTGTCGGATGCGTTCATCGGGCTCACCATCGTCGCGATCGGCACCTCGGCGCCCGAACTCGTCACCACCATCGTGGCCACCGTGCGTGGCGACCGGGACATCGCCGTCGGCAACCTGATCGGCTCCAGCGTCTTCAACCTCACGCTGATCCTCGGCCTGCCGGTGCTGGTCTCCAATGGATCCGGGCCGATCGACCCTCACCTGATCCGCATCGACCTGCCGATCATGGTGGCCGTCTCGCTACTCTGCATCCCGCTGTTCCTCTCCGGCAGGAAGCTCTCGCGATGGGAGGGCTTCCTGCTGGTCATCGGCTACGCGATCTACCTCACCTACGTGATCACGGTGCGGACCTGAGATCGTCGACGAGACCATCGACGACCGGCCGGATCACGGCCAGAACACCGCGACCAGCAGGTTCACGAAGGCCAGCCCGCCGGCGGTATGGAAGAAGGGCTTGGCGTTCTCCCCCTTGCGCTGCTTCCACCAGGTCATCACCGCGGCGGCGGCCACCACCAGCGCGATCGCCAGCTTGAAGCCGATCTTCATGTAGTTGACATCGCGGTCCCCCATCTCGGCGATGCCGACCAGGGCGATCCCGGTGACCAACTGGGTGACGGCACCGCCCACCAGCAGCCCGACGTTGAAGCTGTCGCTCTGTCGCAGCTGAACCACGAAGACGCCCACGATCGCCGCCATCCCCACCAGGTGCAGGGCCAGCAGCAGAAGTCGGATGAAGTCCATGGCTCTCCCTTCCATGCCGCACTCTAGGGCTTAACCTGTCAGGCGAAGGAGTGTCGCGTCCAGAACCTCCGCTCCCGTGACGAGATCGTCGACCACGACGATCGCACCGGCGGCCTGGAGTTCGCCAGCGTCGTAGACACCGGTGGCCACCCCGACGAAGTGGAGCCCGGCAGCCGCGGCCGCCGCCCCGTCCAGCGGGGTGTCCCCGATCACGACGATGGGTCGACTGGGGTACCTCTCCCGCGCGCGTTGGGTCATGACCGGACGCAGCGGGGCGTTCGCCCCGAAGAAGGACTCGCCCCAGGTGAGGTAGGCGGTTGCCATTCCGGAACCCTGGAGCTTGTTGATGGCGCGCGCGGGAGTGTTCCCGGTCAGGAGGCCGTTCACGATCCCGTACCTGTCCAGCCGCGCCAGGGTGTGGTCCACTCCGCTCAGGGCCGGAATCCGCCCGGCGTCGGTGAGGTACTTGTGGGAGATCACGTCCAGTTGCTCCAGGACCAGGGGGGCGTTGGTGACGTCGATGCCGGCGCTCACCAGGTACTCTTCGACGACCTGCCGGTCAGTCTTCCCATGAGTGTGGACGTCACCCAGAACCGCCCGCGGGAAGACGGCGATGATCGCCTCCTCATAGTCGGCGTTGCCGCCGCCACTCGGTGACAGGAGCGTTCCATCGATGTCCCAGAGCGCCAGCAGACTTTCCCTGACCTCGACCATGTTCGGTTCCTTCATCTCATCCTCGGTACGTGGGCTTGTGGGTGCCGAGCAGTTGCTCCAGCGCTGATCCCCGCAACTCGAATCCGGGAGCCGCAGCTGCGTAGCACGCCGCCGTGGACACCGACGTCGTGGGGTTCCCGTTGGCGTCGAAGGCGAGAATCGTTCCGCCTGCCGCGCGCACCAGAGCAAACCCCGCGGCGTGATCCCATGGTTTGGTGCGGAGTTCGCAGGCGGCAGCGGCACGACCCGCCGCCACCCAGGCGAGGGCAAGCGCGGACGACCCGAGGCGCCGGATTCCTCGGAATCGCCGCAGGACCACACGGTAGGAGTCAACGTGCCGTTCGTCGTACCAGGCGCCCTCATAGGGAAAGTTGGCCAGGAGCACCGCGTCATGCTCGCTGATGGTCGCGGCCGGGCGTCGAGGCGGGACACCGGACACTTCGATTCCGGCCCCGGTGGTGACGAAGACCTCGTGTCGGCAAGGGTCCAGAACCACTCCGGCAACAGGTTCGTCCCTGACCGTGGCGCCGATCGAGATGCAGTAGAGGGGTGCCCCCGAGGCATAGTTGCTGGTTCCGTCGATGGGATCCACGTGCCAGGTGAGCGGGCCGCCTCCGTCGTGGGCGGTCCCCTCCTCCCCTGCGATGCGGGCGGTCGGGGTCACCTCGCGCAGTACCGCGGCAATGGCCTCCTCGCTGGCGAGGTCGTGCTCGGTCACGACGTCGTTGTGGCCGGACTTGGCCTGAGCGTCGGTGCTTCCGGTCAGGAGAGGCTCGGCCGCCCGCGCGGCCGCCGTGGCGGCCGCGACGAGTTCCGCCACGGAGAAGTCCTCAGCCATGCGCGCCCGCAGGCTCCAGTGCCACGCCCTTCTCCGAAAACGAGTGCACGCCTCGCGTCCCGATGCCCAGCCAGACAGGGGCTCCTTCCGGCGCGGCGGGCATATCGGTGGAGAGGACGAACAGCATCAGGTCGTCCACCACGACGGTGGTGATGCAGTCGGCTCCGTTGGGCTGGATGGAGTCAATCACACCCTCCAGCCGCCCCGGCGCGGCCGAGGTGTGAATCGACAACGCCTCAGGGCGAATGCCGTACGCATGCGCGCCCGGGACGGCCGTGGATTCGGCGATCGCCCACTGCGCGATCGTGCCGTGGTCGTTCGGCGAGAAGATGTTCAGGGGCGGATTGCCGACGAATTGGGCCACGAACTGGTCCTGGGGGTTGTGGTAGACATCCAGCGGAGCCGACATCTGCATGATGTCGCCGTCGGCCATCACCACGATGGAGGTGGCCAGGCTCATCGCCTCGAACTGATCGTGGGTGACGAAGACGATCGTGCAGTCCAGCGCCTTGTGGAGGCGCTTCAACTCGGCCCGCATCTCCAGTCGAAGCGCCGCGTCCAGGTTCGACAGCGGTTCATCCAGCAGCAGCAGGCTTGGGTTGACCGCGAGCATGCGCGCCAGGGCCACCCGCTGCTGTTGTCCTCCCGAGAGCTCGGACGGATACCGCTTGAGCAGCCCCTCCAGTCGGAAGAGGATCTCCATCTCGGCGATCCGTGCGTCGCGTTGCGGCTTCGCCATCTTCTTCATCTTCAGACCGAATTCGATGTTGTCACCGACGGTCATGTGAGGCCAGAGCGCATAGCTCTGGAACATCATCCCGAGGTCACGTTTCTCCGCGGGGAGGAAGACGCCGGCCGAGGAGTCGGAGAAGGTCTTGTCCCCGTAGCTGACCGAGCCGGCGGTCGGGTGCTCCAGGCCGGCGATCATCCTCAGCGTGGTGGTCTTGCCGCAGCCGGATGGGCCCAGGAGGCAGACGAACTCACCCGACGGGATGGTGAGATTCAGATCGCGGATGGTCGGCTCTTCCGCGCCGTCGAACTTCTTGACGATATTCCGCAAAACAACATCAGGCATGTCAGCCTCCAAGTCCGTTGGCGATGTTGACCTTGGTCAGGCGCTGCACCACGAGCACAGCGACCATGACGACGAGGCCGATGATGAGAATCGTGGCGTTCGCGAGATGGGGAGAGCCCATGTCGAGGAATCGCAGCGATTGGGTGGTCAGGGTCTCCGTCCCCGGCGTGACGAGCATCACCACGAGACTCAGTTCCTTCATGCCGGAGATGAACGGAAGGATGATCGCGGTGAGCAGCGCGCTCTTCTGCAGCGGTGCCATGACGCGGAACAGACGTGTCCAGTAGCCCGCACCGAGCACCTGAGCCGCCTCTTCGGGCTCGGTGCCGATCTGCATCATGGACGAGATGCCCGATCGAGAGGCATACGGCAGGTAGGTGACGATCATGACCACCACCAGCAGCCAGATGCTGCCATAGAGGGCGGGGATCGGCCCCCGCGGCACGGCAAAGAGCGTGAGCATCGCCGCGGCGAAGGCGATTCCGGGGATCAGGTACGGCATGAAGGAGATCTGGCGCAGGAAGCCGGAGAGGAAGGTGCCAGGCATGCGCACGACGACGTAGCCGACGAGCAGACCCACGATGCCGCAGACCAGTGCGGCGCCACCGGCGATCAGCAGGGTGTTCGTGAGCGCACTGCTGATCTGGGTGTTGCCGAAGACGGATTCCGGATTGCCTGGCATCCAGTACTGGAAGGTGATGTTGTCCAGGCGCAGCACGCCGGGTGTGCGGGTGATCGTGGAGAGGAACATGACCACCAGCGGAGCCACGGCGGCGATTCCGAAGACCAGCCAGGCGTAGATGGTGAACGGCAGCCGGAGGGTGCGCAGGGCCAGTGCCGAACTGCCACCGCCCTTGCCGCCGACGGTGACGAAGCGCCGCCAGTTGCGGATGAGCACCATGTCCACCACGACCATGGCGATGCCGACCGCTGCCAGAACGATCGCGAGCACGGACGCCTCACCCGAGTTCCCGGAACGGATCGAGGCGTACAACGAGGTGGAGAGCAGGTTGTAGCCGATCGGATTGCCGAGGACGAACGGCGTGGCGAAGGTGCCGAGCGTGCGCGCCACCGTCAGGAGCAGCACCGACATGGTGGTCGGGATCAGGAGTGGCAGGAGCACCTTGATCCAGATGTGATGCTGCTTGCCACCCAGCACTTGTGCCGCTTCGACCAGCCGGATGTCGATCTTGTTCAGAGCATTGCTGAAGAGCAGGAAGGCGAACGGGAAGTAGTTGAGCGAAAGACAGATCGCAATCGGAATCGGACCGTAGGCCAGCCAGTCCGGCGGTGTCAGACCGGCGCCCTCCATCATGCCCAGCGCGCCACCGGTTCGACGGTTTCGGAAGACAGTGCTCCAGGCCGTGGCGAAGGCCTGAGACGGGAGCATGTAGGGAATGATCAGAAGGAAGCCCAGCACCGAGCGCCCCCACACATTCGTGCGCGCCACCAGCATCGCCAGGGACAGGCCGAAGACGAGCGCGAGCCCGGTCGCGAAGATGCCGACGGTGAAGGTATTGGCCAGGGGGTTCCAGAACGTCTGGACGCCGGTCTCGGAGAGGAACACGCGCTCGACGTGATCGAGGGTCAGCGCGCCGGGAGTACCGCCTGAGTTGATCGCCTCGATGGTCGAGAGCCGGAAGGCATCGGAGACGATCGACAGGATCGGACCCAGGACCGTGTAGGCGAGCGCGATCGCCAGCATGACCGCGATGACAGGGGTCGGGTTCTGCCACAGGGCTTCCAGCCAGGCGCGCACCCTCGTCTTCAGCGGCGGCCGGGAGGGGCCGGCCGAGGCCGGCCCCTCCAGCACCGTGGCGGTATCAGCCATTGACCTTGGTCCAGAAGTCGAGCAACTCACCCCGGCGGGTCGCGACGTTCTTGGTGTCGGTCAGGTTCAGGATGCGATCGCCCCACCCCTCAATGCTGTCGAACGGGTTGCCGGGATTGCTCGACAGGCCCGGGACCACCGAGTAGGCACCGAGATCGGCCGTCCAGGGTGAGACCCCTTCCTCCGTCATCAGGAAGTTGACGAAGAGCCGCGCGGCATTGGGGTGCTTTGCCTTGGCGACGATGCCCACATAGGTCGGCTGGTTGAAGGCCGGGAAGGGAGCCAGGTCGCAGAAGTCGAGCGCGTGATCGAGCTTCTCGTTGTCGCGGTGCCGGCCGAGGGTGTACTGCCCCATCGGCGGGGCCTGCTGGCCCTTGACGCCGACGGCCGCCGCGACCTCTTCGTCGCCCTGGTGAAGGATCGGGTCGTTCTCCGCCAGTCGCTTGATGAACTCGAGCGCCGCGTTCTCCTCGGTCAGCTGGAGATCGGTGCCCGTCAGTTCCTTGTAGGCGGCGGCCAGTTCGTCGGAGTGCTTCTCGAGTTCGGCGAACCACTGCACCTGGGTCGTGCGCAGCCGGGGGTCGAGCATGTGGAGGTTGGACTTCCACTCGGGTTGCGTGAGCTGCCACAGGTTGGTGACCGGGCAGCCGTTGGGATAGGCCTCGTTGTTGTAGCCCCAGATCGTCACCTGGAAGAGGTAGATCATCGGGTCCTGGAACTGGGCGGGGATCTGGTCGGCAAATGCCGGCGGGACGTAGTTCTCGACGATGTTGTTCGGGATCAGATCGTTCGCCAGGCGAGCACCGTCGTCGTAGCCGATGATGTCGGCGAGGACGTTGCCCGACTCGACCTCCCGCACGATGCGCTCGGCCGTCTCGGAGTCGGTCTGCTTGGTGCCGGTGACCTTGATTCCGTACTTGGCCTCGAAGGCCTCGCCCGCCTTCTCGATCCGGCTCGAGTGCCAGTAGGCGGTGAGTTCGCCCTCGGCCTGGGCGGCGGCGACCAGAGCCTCCATGTCAGAGCCATCGTGAACGTCGGAAGTGGTGCCGCCTCCCCCGCCTCCGCCGCAGGCGGTGAGGGCAAGGAGGGTCAGGGCGGACAGGGCGGCCGTCGCCAAGGTGGCATGACGTCGATTCTTCACAGGTGTTCCTTCCAAATTCGTTGCTGCGTTGGTTCAGGGAAGCGAAGTGCGCAAGGTCTCGATGCGCTCGGTCTGCGTCATCCCGTCGGCGGCGATCGCGATGGCCGACAGGATGGGCCCGGCCTCGGCCAGGTTGTCGGGCAGAAAGGATCCCGAAGCGATCCGACGATTGGCGTCCACCACAGCCTGACCTGCCTGGCGGGCGACTGTGGAGGTATCGAAGAGGGCTCCGGCCAGAACGTAGCCATTGATGCCGAGGACCCGACAGGCATCGATGGCGGAGAAGACGAGTTCCTCCGCCGCCGCCTTCAGGGCTGCGCGCCCGGAGGGATCGGCTTCAAGGGCTCGGACGATCTCCGTGGCCAGGTCGTTCTCGGAGACCAGCCCACGCCGGGCACCCCAGGAGCGAAGGCCGCGGAGCGAGGCACGAGTGTTCATGCAGTCGTACAGCCCGCACCAGCAGGGGATCTCTCCCCCCAGTCTTCCGCCGAGGTGGCCGAAGCCACCGGTGGAGACACCGCGATCAGGCCGGGGATGACCCGTGCTGGAGCAACCGGCGATCCCCCAGTCGGCGAAGCAGAGATAACGGTTGTCCAGCTCGACATCGTTGTACCAGCGCATCGCCCGGATGTAGCCGACCGGCTGGTTGTCGATGAAGGTGGGCAGCCGCAGCGCATCCTCGATGTCGGAGGCCAGCGGGCGGCCATGCCACTCCGGGAAGCCGCTCGGCGTCGTGAGGCGTCCTTCGCCGAAGCTGGCGGCGCCGCCGAAGCTCACACCGGCACCCACCATGGCACGGAAACGGCCGTGGGCGCGGGTGAGCAGTTGAGAGGATGCCTCCCGAACCCGCTCGACGGCGATCTCGTAGGGGACGCCAGCGGTGGCATCGATCTCCACCTCTTCGACGACATTCCCCGAGAGTGAGGCCAGAGCGATGCGGCTCCGCGTGGCGGTGAGCGAGATCGCGAGGGCACCGAGTCCGTCGTGGCTGAGGCGGATCGTCGCGGCCGGGCGACCCAGCGCACCCTCTCCCACCACCGAGGCGGCGATCAGGCCCAGTTCATCCAGGTGGGCGACCGTCCGCGTGATGGTGGGCCCGCTGACATCCAGGAGGCCCTGGAGCTCACGACGGGTGAGCTCACCGCCGCGGCACAGTTCCTGCAAGACCGCGGATCCTCCCTTGGGGAGCTTGGTGCGCGCCATTGGGAACCCTTCTTTTCGTTCTGAATGAAATATAAGAGCCCCGAACCTCAAAGTCAACGACCCGACTTCAGGAAGTTCGGCGAGGTCTCAGCCGATTCAGATGGCAGGATCGATCTCGTGACGGACGAATTGGCGTTGGCGGCAGAGATCGACGCTCAGTTGCAGCAGAGAGGTGCTCCGGAGCGAGCGATTCAGGAGCGGCGCTATCTGAAGAGCGAGCTGGACCATTACGGGGTGTCGGTGCCGGGTGTCAGGGCAGTCGTCAAACAGGTGACCGGCAGGCTGGAGCTCGATCACGATCATGTGGTCGAACTCGCCCGGTTGTTGTGGTTCGAGCCAGTGCACGAACGCCGCGCCGCCGCGGCCGAGCTGTTGGAGCAGCAGGTCGACGTGCTGCGCCGTGACGACATCGACCTGCTGGAGCAGTTGCTGCGCGAATCGCGGACCTGGGCGCTGGTGGACAACCTGGCCGCCAGCGTGGTCGGGCCGCTGGTCGAGCGCGAGGAGACGCTCGGCGAGGTCCTCGACCGCTGGGCGACCGATCCCGACTTCTGGATCCGGCGTTCCGCCCTACTCGCCCACCTGATCGCGTTGCGCCAGGGACGGGGCGACTTCGACCGCTTCGCGCGCTACGCCGACCTGATGCTGGAGGAGAAGGAGTTCTTCATCCGCAAGGCGATCGGCTGGGTGCTGCGCGACACCGGCAAACTGCGTCCCGAACTGGTGCGCGACTGGCTGCTCCCCCGCGCCTCGCGTGCCGCCGGCCTCACCCTGCGGGAAGCGGTGAAGTACCTGCCCGCAGCGCAGCGCGCCGCGATCCTCGCCGCCCGGGGCTGAGGGGCCGGTCAGCCGGGGGGCAGCAGTAGAAGGTAGCCGGCGGTGCTGCGCGGCACGTCGCCGCCCCACAGCAGGAGGGAGTTCTCCCCGCCGATCCAGGTGGTCCAGACCACGCCTTCGGAGGCCTCCAGGGGCGGTAGGGCGAGCCACTCCTCGGTGGCGGGGTTCACCAGGTCCCCCTCAACCACCACCTTGTCCGCAGTGGCCACCCAGATGCCGGCGATGCTTCCGGCCGGGTAGCCGTCGTAGCCCTTGAAGGCGGCCCTGAGCGTGGACACCTCGCCGGTTGCCGGGTTGAGCACCGAGAGCAGCTCGCGGGTGCGCCGGTCGTCGACCACCTCGGCGCGGGTGCTGTCGGCCTTCCAGATCACGCGCTCGCCGACGGCGAGCGGATCCCAGCCGTAGGCGGGTTCGTCGGGAACCAGCCGGCTCCAGGTGGTGAGGGTGGAATCCAGCACGGCCAGTTCGAGGGGTTCTGCCGATCCATCGGTGCCGGCCTCCAGAGGGAGTGCCGACAGCACGAGTCGATCGTCCACCCACACGGCCTCGCGGAGACGGCTCGGGCCGAGCGGGTCGTCCGGCAGGTTCGTCCAGGTGGCGGTGTCCGGACGGAACACCTGGTCGCGGATCTGCGCACCCTGATCGCTGCCGGAAAGGACGATCACAGCGGAGTCGGTCGCCACCAGCCGTCCCCCGCCCGGGCGCGGCAGCGGGTGGCTGGTCCAGGTGTCCCGCTCGGCGTCATAGCGCAGCAGGACCTGCTCCGTCCCGGGCAGGAACTCTTCGGAGATGCTCGGCTGCTCCGCCTCCAGGTAGTGCCTGCCGGTCAGGAAGTAGGCAGAGGTCCCCACCACGACCGGCTCGCTCAGGTTCTCGACCAGCGGCACCGGCGCGGTCGGCGTCCAGTTGTCGGTGGCCGGGTCGTAGAGCGCGCCGTCGATGAGCAGCTCGCGGTCCTCCGTGCAGCTCGATTCGACCGGGCCGCAGGGATCGGTGTGGCCGCTGACCAGCAGGTAGCGTCCGTCCAGCCAGGCACCGCGGGCCTCGTAGCGGGGCGACAGCGGACCGTCGGCGATCCTCACCCAGGTCGGTTCGGTGACCGGCTTGGTGGGGTTCTGCCCGGGTGCCGCCTCGATCGGGCGGCCCGGGCCGAGCATGCCCGGCAACAACAGGAAGGCGGCGGTGGTCACCGCAGCCACGGCGAGACCGGCGCCGATCCACCGCGACGCGCCCCTGTTCACCCGGCGTGGCTCGACGTCGTCGAGCACCCGCCGCAGGATCGCCTGCCGGCGGCCAGGGTGCCACTCCCGTCCGAGATCGCCGGAATCCGGCCGCAGCGCCGCCAGCGTCTCCATCACATCGTGGTCATCGAGATGGTTGGTCATGTCAGTTCCCTCCAGAGGTCACGGGCTCGGTGTCGGCGGCGGCGAGGGCGGTGGTCAGTCGGTGGCGAGCCCGGCTCAGTCGTGCCCGGGCCGCGACCGGTGAACACCCCAACGCCTCGGCCGCGCCCACGGCGTCCAGGCCGTCCCAACCGATCAGCAGCAGGAGTTCGCGGTCATCGGTCGCCAGCTTCGCCAGGGCGGCCAGCATGGTGTCCCGGTCGGCCACCATCCGGGCCGGATCGGGATGGGTGGCGAGCTGTGCGACGGCACGCAACTCGGCGCCCAGCCGGGAGTGCCGATCCCGGCTGCGCCAATGGTTCGCCAGCACCCGCCGGGCCGTCGCCAGAAGCCAGGGCATCGGTTCGGGCGGCACCTCGTCGAATCGGCGCCACGCCACCAGATAGACCTCGGAGACCACGTCGTCGCAGTCGGTATCGTCGCAATGGCGCCGCACATAGCCGTACACCCGGTGGGAAGTCCGCTCGAACAGCGCGGCGAAAGCCTGCTCCGAGGTTTCCCGACCGGGCGATGATCCGCGTCTCACACTCCAGTAGTGTCCTGCATCCTCAGGTTGTGACAACCGATCCCCGGCCTTTCAGCGGAAATCGCGGGAGCTGTGCTTGATACCGACCAGCAGGGGTTCGATCCGGTCGGCCAGCAGGTTGGTGACGCCTTCCGGGGAACGTTCCAGCTTGCCGCGGATGATCAATGCCGAGGAGCCTCGCGCCACCTGGCGGTAGCGGGACCACACCCCCGGAGAACAGATCACGTTGATCAGACCGTGCTCGTCCTCCAGGTTGACGAAGGTGATGCCCGAGGCGGTGGAAGGGCGTTGCCGGTGGGTGACCAGGCCGGCGACCTCGACCCTCCCACCCGGTTCGACGCCGCGGATCTCGGCCGAAGTGAGGACGCCCCGTGCCGTCAGCCGGGGACGCAGGTGGTTCATCACGTGGTCGTCGGTGGAGACGCTGGTCGACCACAGGTCGTCGGCCAGCACCTCGAAGGCGGTCGGAGGGCCGAACAGCGGAGGCTGCAGCGGGACAATGGTGTCCGGCAGGGTGTCGGCCTGGTCGAGCGCTGCCGTGCCAGCCCGCCACACCGCCTGCCGCCGGCTCAGCCGCAGGCATTCCAGGGCTCCGGAGGTGGCCAGCGTCGACAACTGCTTCTCAGTCAATCCTGCCCGGCGGGCCAGCTCCTCCATCGAGGTGTAGGCGCCGTTCGTCTCGCGTTCGGCGACGATCTTCTTCGCCACCTCCTCTCCGATCCCCCGGACGCCGGCCAGCCCGAGCCGGACCACGAAGTTCCCATCCCTGCGATGGGCGGCGCTCTCGTCCGGCGCGGAGCTATCGAACTCGGGATTGGTCCCGTCGTTGTCCACGAGGCAGGCATCCGATCCGGTAATGCCCGTCTCGGAGGAGTCCGGCTCCAGGGTGGGGTGCACTCCGGAACGCAGCAGATCGGGACGGCGTACCTGGACGCCGTGGCGGCGGGCGTCCGCGGTCAGCGTCTCGGGCGAGTAGAAGCCCATCGGCTGGGCGCGGAGCAGGCCGGCCAGGAAGGCCGCCGGGTAGTGCAGCTTGATCCAGGAACTGGCGTAGACCAGCAGCGCGAAGCTGAGCGAGTGAGATTCGGCGAAACCGAAGTTCGCGAACGCCACGATCTGTTTGTAGATGATGTCGGCGGGCTCCCCGGTCAGCCCATTGCGTGCCATCCCTTCGTACAGCCTGTCCTTGACCGATTCGATCCGTTCCACACCGCGCTTGGAGCCCATCGCGCGGCGCAGCAGGTCGGCGTCCTCCCCGGAGCATTCGCCGATCACCATGGCCATCTGCATCAGCTGTTCCTGGAAGATCGGCACCCCCAGGGTCCGCTTCAGGACGGGTTCCAGCTTGGGGTGAGGGTAGGTGACCTCCTCCTGTTCCAGTTTGCGGCGGACGAAGGGGTGTACCGCGCCGCCCTGGATCGGCCCCGGCCGGATCAGCGCGATCTCGATCACCAGGTCGTAGAACTCCCGCGGTTGCAGCCGGGGCAGCAAGCCCATCTGGGCGCGGGATTCGACCTGGAACACCCCGATCGAGTCGGCCCGGCAGAGCATGTCGTAGACCGCCTGCTCCTCCTTCGGCAGGTTGGAGAGGTTGACCTCTTCATCTGTAGAGGCCTTGATCAGGTCGAAGCAGTACTGCAGGGCGGACAGCATGCCCAGCCCGAGCAGGTCGAACTTCACCAGCCCCATCCAGGCGGCGTCGTCCTTGTCCCACTGGATCACCGTCCGCTTCGCCATCCGGGCGTGCTCGATCGGCACCACCTCCCCCACCGGACGCTCGGTGAGCACCATCCCGCCGGAATGGATCCCCAGGTGCCGGGGCGCCTTGAGCAGTTGGACGGCCAGCTGCCGCACCTGCGATGGGATGCCGCTGTCGTCCTCCCCCTCCTCGGCCAGGGCGTCCCAGCGCTCGATCTGGCGGGCGAAGGCGTCCTGCTGACCGGTGCCGTAGCCGAGCGCCTTGGCGACATCCCGAACCGCGTTCTTGGGGCGGTACTGGATGACATTGCAGACCTGCGCGGCGCGTTCGCGGCCGTAGGTGTCGAAGACCCACTGGATGATCTCCTCGCGGCGCTCGGAGTCGAAGTCCACGTCGATGTCGGGTTCCTCGTCGCGCAGCGAGGAGATGAAGCGCTCGAACGGCAGGTCGTAGAAGATGGCGTCCACCGCGGTGATGCCGAGCACGTAGCAGACCGCGGAACTGGCCGCCGAGCCGCGTCCCTGGCACAGGATGCCGCGCCGTCTGGCTTCGGCGACGATGCTGTGCACGATCAGGAAGTAGCCCGGGAAGTCCTTGGCCTCGATCACGTCCAGTTCGTGCTCGATCCGCTGCCGTTTCGCCTCGTCCAGCGGGTGGCCGTACTTCTCCGCCGCCCCCTCCCAGACCAGGTGGCGCAGCCAGGACATCGGAGTGTGGCCGTCCTCCACGTGCTGCTTGGGCAGCGCGGGCTTGGCCCGGCGCAGCGGGAAGGCCAGCTCGTCGGCCAGTTCCACGGTGCGTTCCACCGCGCCCGGGTAGCGGGCGAACCGGGCCCGCATCTCCGCCCCCGAGCGCAGGAAGGCGGTTCCGGCGGCCGGCAGCCAGCCATCCAGGGCGTCCATGCTGCGGTTGGCCCGGATCGCTGCCACTGCCTGGGCCAGCTGGTGCTTGGTGGGGGTGGCGTAGTGGACGTTGCCGGTGGCCAGCACCGGCAGCCCGGCCTGCCCGGCGATCGCGGCCAGTTCGTCGTTGTGGAAGGTGTCCAGCGGAGAGCCGTGGTCGGTGAGCTCGACGTAGACCCGGCCGAACCTTTCCACCAACTCGTTCAGCTCCCGGGCCGCAGCCTGCCGGCCCGAGGTCATCAGGGCCTGGCGCACCGCTCCCTTGCGGCAGCCGGTCAGCACCGCCCAGTGGCCGCCGGCCTGTTCGGCCAGCAGATCCAGGTCGTAGTACGGACGTCCCTTCTCCCGGCCGGCGAGCTGGGCGTGGGTGAGCGCGCCGGCCAGCCGGTGGTAACCCTCCTCCCCCGCCGCCAGCACCAGCAGGTGGCTGCCGACCGGGTCGGGGACGCCGGACTGCGGGGCGGGGAGCTCCAGCGACAGCTCTGCGCCGAAGATCGTCTTGACGCCGGTCTGCTCGGCGGCCTCGGCGAACCGGACGATCCCGTAGAGGCCGTCGTGGTCGGTCACCGCCAGGGCGTGCAGGCCGAGACGTTCGGCCTCCTCGACCAGTTCGGCCGGACTGGAGGCGCCGTCCAGGAAGGAGAAGGACGAGTGGGCGTGCAACTCGGCGTAGGGCACCGCGTCCGTCGGCCGGACGATCGGCGGACGCTGGTAGGGCTTGCGCTTCCCCGAATTCGGCGCATCCTGGTGGTCGGAGGGAGG
This sequence comes from Propionicimonas sp., assembly GCA_049841235.1. Lineage (GTDB taxonomy): Bacteria > Actinomycetota > Actinomycetes > Propionibacteriales > Propionibacteriaceae > Propionicimonas. Next base: position 61,940 of record JASGEM010000035.1, read on the forward strand.
ACGGCCCGAGAGCGTCCTCTCCAGCTGCCGCCATGGGATCGGCGGGTTGTGATAACCCATCAGTCGTACCTGCCCTCAGCCCACCAGCCACCGTCGGGGTCGAGCACCAGCAGCCAGGCGCCGCCGGTGTCGTCGGCCACCTGGAAGCGGCAGCCGCTCCGGGCCCGGTCGGCATCCCAGCCCCGCTCGGCCACCGGCCAGGGGCCGGCCCAGCCGGCCGTCCGCAGCCGGGCGGTGCCCACCACCAGCTGGGCGGGCTCGCCGGTCAGCAGCAGCCGGTCGTCCACCCGCACCCGGACGCCGTCGGCGTCCAGCACATCCACCTTGCGACCGCCTGGGAAGACGGTGGCGGGCAGCGGGTCGGGCAGGCTACCCGGCCAGGGCCGGCCCAGGGGCTGGGGTAGCACCGTCCGGTCTCCCCAGGCGACCAGCACCTGCCGCTCCTCCAGCCAGCGGCCTCCGCCGATCGTCGGGGTGACGACGCCTTCCGGGCCCAGCATCGCCTGCACCCGCGACAGGGCATGGTGCACCTTCTCATCGCTGCCCGGGCCGAACAATCCGGGGGCGTGGTGGGAGACCGCGTCGGTCGCCACAGGTTCCAGCCGGACCCGCACCACCGGGCTGCCGAGCCGGGACGCCTGCAACTGCCAGCGCACCCGGTCGATCACCGCCGCCGCGTCGAAACAGGCAGGATGCAGCCACACCCGCTCGCAGCGCTCACCCTGCTCGCCGAACAGGGTGACCCGCAATTCGGTGCAGACCAGGTTCAGCGTCGCCAGCCCGGCGATGAACTCGTCCACGGTCGCCCGGCTGCTGAACGCCACCTGCTCGGCAAGTTCCAGCGGCGGCTCGAAGTCGATCTGGCGAGCCAGCTCCGGCGGCGGGATGCGCGGCTGCACCGGACGGGAATCCGCCCCGGCGGCCAGCGCGTGCAGCCGCACCCCGCGCTCGCCGAACCTGTCGCGCACCTGGGCCACGTCCATTCCTGCGAAGTCGCCGAGCTGGCGGATCCCCAGCCGGGGCAGCAGCGAGGTCAGCTCCGGATCGTCCAGCCGAGTGATCGGCAACGGAGCCAGGAACCCGGCGGCCTCCCCCACCGGCACCACCCGGATCGGGTCGGCGCTGCGGGCCGCCTGCTCTGCGGTGAACACCCCATCGGCCACTCCCGCCCGGCCATCGCCGATGCCCAGCTCGTGACTACCGGCCAGCAGCGCGGCGGCGGCCTGTGGCTCGCCGCCGTAGTAGCGAGCCGGACCGCGGGCCCGCAGCGCTGCCAGCCCCGGCCGGATCACCTGCACCCCGGGTGCCGCCTGCTCGACCAATTCCAGCAAGGGTGCGAACTCATGCTCGTCCCGCCCCGGATCGGAGGGCACCACCTGCAACTGCGGGCACCGCGATTGGGCCTCCCGGCGCCGCTGTCCGAGCCGGACCCCCTCGGCGCGGGCCTCGGTCGAGCAGGAGATCACCTGGTTCGCCTCGACGATCGCCACCGGCGCATCGGCCGCGTCGGTGGACAGCCGCCAGGCCGTCACCGGCCATTCCGGGAACCAGAGCACCAGGCACCTGGTCGGTGCCGCCGCGCCGGGCATCACCCCACCGCCCGCAGGACGCGTTCCTCGACCGCAGGCCGGGAGCTCTCCGCCACGCGTCCCTGCCGGTCGGGTAGCACCAACCGGGCCGTGCGGACGAGGCCATGCCGGGTGCGGGCCGTGACCTCGACCTCGCGTCTGCTCAGGTAGCCGTGCCCCTCGCCCAGCCCGGACCACTGCGCCCGGACGAGCGAGAGGGATGCCTCGGTCCGTGGCCACTCCCCGCAGGCCAGCAGGACGCAGCCCCGCTCCCGCAGCCGGGCGGCCAGCCGGTTGGCCTCGGCCGGGCTGACCCGACTGGGTGGACGGACGGCCACCACGCCCATCACCTCGGTCAGCGCCGCCACCACCGAGAGACACCGCTCCCCCGGCCGCGGCACCAGGGCGAGCCGTTCCAGCGCGACGCCGGCGCTGCGAGCGGCCTCGGCACCGAACTCCGGCATCCCCACCACCGAACACCACGATCCCGAGGCGGACGGCTCTGCCAGCAGGGCGAACAGCAGCGCTCCCCCGCTCACCTGATAGGCGCACCCGGGACGCAATCCGCCATCCGGCAGCAGCCCGGCCAGCGCCGGGTGGATGTCCACCACCTGCTGGATCCGGGGTTGGGCCTTGGCACGCAGTTGCTGCAGCAGGTGCTCCCTGCTGGCGGGTTCAGCGACGCGTACCGACACCCCACCATCTTCGAACGTGTGTTCGAATCAGTCAAGATCTCCCATGGGCGCGCGGTGCCGGGCCCATCCCGGAAGATCTCATGGCAGTGCTTGCAGATCCGGGAGGCCCTACCCTGTCGGGCGTGTTCGATTGGCTGATTGGGAACTGGACCGAGGTGCTCGGGTTTGGAACGGGCGCCGTCTGCGTGGTGCTGGCGGTGCTGCGGAATGTCTGGACCTACCCGATCGGGCTGGCCAACAATCTGGTGTTCCTCGGGCTGTTCGCGGTCAACGGGCTGTATGCCACCGCCGGCCTGCAGGTGGTGTTCGCCGTCCTGGCGATCCACGGCTGGCTCCGGTGGACCCGGGGGGTCGAGCAGGATTCGGGGTACATCGGCTCCGCGCCCGCCAAGGCTGTGCTGCCCCTGGTGCTCGCGGGCTTGGCCACTGCCGCGATCCTGGCGTGGGTGCTGGCCAGCTTCACCGATTCCGCCATCGCTGTGCCGGATGCGGCTGCTACCGCCGGCAGCCTGGCAGCGCAGTACATGCTCAATCGCAAGTGGATCCAGAACTGGTTCGTCTGGCTGGGCGTCGACATCGGCTACGTCTGGCTCTACCTGACAACCGGCCTCACCCTCACCGCGGTGCTGTACGCGGGTTTCGCGGTGCTCACCATCACCGGCTATCTCAGCTGGCGCGCCATCGGCCGCCGCAACGCGGCCGCCCTCGCTCCGGAGCCGCTGGATGTCCACTGACACTGCTCACCCCCGCCCACGACCGGTCAAGCGCTTTCGCCACGGGCTGGTGCTGGGCAAGTTCTATCCACCGCATGCCGGGCACCATCACCTGATCCGTACCGCGTTGCGGGCCTGCGAACGGGTCACCGTCGAGGTGCTGGCCTCCGGTGTCGAGTCGATCCCGCTGCAGGACCGGATCGGCTGGCTCAGCGAGGACCACCCGACCGCCCGCGTGGTCGGCGGCATGGACGAGGCCGAGATCGACTATGACTCCCCCGCGATCTGGGACCAGCACATGGCGGTGATCGGATCCCTGCTGGACGAGCCGGTGGACGCGGTCTTCACCTCCGATCCGTACGGCGCCGAACTCGCCCGACGGCTGAGTGCCGCCTGGGTGCGGGTTGATCCGGAACGCTCCGGCAATCACGTTTCCGGCACTGCGGTCAGAGCCGACCTGGCCGGGAACTGGCACGAGCTCTCCGCCGCCACCCGCGCCGGGCTGGCCGCGCGGGTTGTCGTCCTGGGTGCCGAGTCCACCGGCTCCACCACGCTCGCCGAAGAACTGGCTGCCCATTTCGGTGCGGCCTGGGTTCCCGAGTACGGACGCGAGCACACCCTCACCCGCGACGGCGGGCTCGATGAGCCGTGGCGACCCGACGAGTTCGATCTGATCGTCGACCGCCAGCTGGCCTGGGAGAGTGCCGCGCTGCGGCGCACCCCCGTCCCGCTGCTGGTTTGCGACACCGACGTGCTCGCCACCGCGCTGTGGTACGAGCGCTACCTGGGCACAGCGTCGCCGACCATCCTCGCCCGCGCCGCCGCGCACCAGCCGGATCTCTATCTGCTGACCGGCGACGAGATCCCCTGGGTGGACGACGGCTCGCGGGACGGCGAGCACATCCGGCACGCCATGCAGCAACGCTTCCGCGACGTTCTGGCCACCCGGCCTGTCCCCTGGGCCGAAGTCCGTGGCACCGCGGCCGAGCGGCTGGCCGCGGCCGCCGCACTGGTGGGGCAGGCGGTCGCCCGACGGACGAGATTCGCCCTGCCGCTGGAACAACGCCCGAAACTCCGGCCCTAGGCTGACGCTCATGGCCGACCGCTGGAACAAGCTCTCCGCTTCGCCGACGACCCACGGCGATCCGGCATCCCTCGAACCGCGCACCACGGCCGACCTGTTCACCCCGCCCGGGCAACCCGCCGCGCCCGACCTGGACGAGAAGCTGCGCCGCGCCTACTACTGGCTGGTCAACCGCGCGGTCATCTCGCCCTACTACGACATCGAGTTCAGCCACGGCACCCCGCTCACCTACCAACTGGGGGACGCGGGTGCCGAGCTCAGCCTGCCGCGCGACCCCTCGTTCGCCTCCAATGTGCTGATCCCGCTGCTCACCTTCGCGGTCGGCGGCAAGTGCCTGCTGATCGGTGGTCCGGGACGCGGCAAGACCACGCTCGCCGTACTGATGGGCGTCCTGGCCGGCTCCAGCCCCGAGGAGGTGCGCCGCGGCGTCCAGCAGGGGCAGCCGCAGCTCACCATCAGCGATCTGGTCGGCATCCCGCTGCCCCGCGATCTGGTGAACGCCGGACGGCTGGCCGACATCGGCATCGCCTGGCGGGAGTGGCTGACCCGTCCGGTGAAGATCGTGGACGAGTACAACCGGATCCCGACCAAGACCCAGTCGGCACTGCTCACCATGGTCGCCGAGGGCTACGTGGAGAGCCACGACCAGCTGCATCGGACCGACCCCGGCCAGGGGGTGGAGAGCTGGTTCTTCACCGCCAATGACGATGCCGGCGGTGGCACCTTCCCGGTCATCCAGGCCCTCAAGGACCGGATGGATGTCACCGTGGCCGCGCTCGGCTTCAACAGCCGGTTCTTCAGCGAGCTGGTGGCCAGGGTCGAAGCGGGCGAGAAGCCCGAGGAGCACGTGCCCGCCGAACTGATCTTCACCCCCGCCGAGCAGAGCGCCATGCTCGCCGAGATCCGGGCGGTCCCCATGCCGGCACCGGTCCGGCGCCGACTGGAGTTCTTCTTCAGCCACTTCGAGTTCGTCCAGCACGGCGGACGCCAGTTCGAGTACCGCACCAAGGACACGGTGACCACCGCCGGCGGCCGGGTCAGCGAGGTGATCGAGGCCAACAGCGGCGCCGATCAGCAGGCCGACCTGGGTGCGCAGACGCTGAACAGCCTCTCTGTGCGCAGCCTGCAGAGCCTCGTCCTGTACGCCAAGGCGATCGCCTGGTTCCGCGGCCAGACCGAGGTCGGGCTGGCGGACGTCGCCGCGGTGCTGCCGTTCGCGTTGCGCGGCAAGCTGCTGCCCAACCCCAGCCATCCCCGCTTCGACATCGGCGCCGAACCCGAACTCGCCAGCGACCTGACGAGTTGGCTGGCCAGCATGTTCGCCGACTCGAACCGGCAGTTCGACGCCCTCGGCCTGGCCGTGGATGACCCGGTCGGTGCGCTGCTGGCCGAGTTCGACCGGGGCCTGGACGGCCTGAGCGCCATCGAGACCAGCCAGCGGATCACGGCGATCGAAGCCCAGCTGCGCCGCATCGCCGCGGCCGGCAAGCTCTACGGACGCCACTTCGACGATCTCGCCGCCCTGAAGTACCTGCACCAGCGCTATTCCGGCTACCTGCGCTGGGTACAGGGAAGGCCCGGAGCCGGACGATGAGGACCGCCAGCCGGCCGGCCCAGTTCGTCAACGCCGGAGTCCAGCCCTCCGGCGCGCCGGTGCCACAGCTACCTGAGGGCGAACTCGTCGTCGCCGGCGCCAACGTCGCCGCCTGGGGCGGCAGCCCCGCCCTCTTCCGTCACTTCCTGGCCGCCGGCCTGGCTGCCGCTCCGGTGCCGGATGCCCACCGGCTCGCCTCGATCGCGGCCTGGCGGGCGGGCGCGCTCAGCCTGCGGTTCGAAGCGCTCCGGCTACTGCCGACGCTGCCCGAGCCGGCTGTCGCGGCCACCCTGGGGTTCTCCATCGAAACGCTCTCCGACTTCGCCGAACTGCAGCAACTCGACCCGTACTGGTGGCCCGGCCGGGCCACCGGCCGCGGGCAGGTGCTGCGGACGGGCGGCTTCGCGGGGCTCGGCGGGCCTTGGCTCGCACCCCCCGGCC